>CAIQIQ010000084.1 GCA_903871935.1 uncultured Phycisphaerales bacterium | reverse complement strand
GAACGCCCCATGCATGGTCTTGCCCTTGTCTTCCCAGCTCACGATTTCGTGTTCGCCGTGAGTGACGCTGTTGAACGATGGGTTCATCTGAAGCAGAGCTAGAAGCTGTTGCTGGTTGGCGTTGGCTTTGGCGACGACGATGCCTTCAGACTCGTTGAAGCCTAAGCCGTACAGGGTGACGGAGTGCAGATCGTGCGGCAAGGTCATGCCGGCGATCATCTCGAATTTCTGCACACCGGCTTGGGTGTTGGGGTTGCCATTGATCCTCTGCTCGACCATAGGCCAGAACGCACTCTTGGCGACAGCGTCAACGTCGATGTGGATGATCCACTTGGCATCGGCCGGGACGATCTTGGCGTCGAAAGGGTCGGCCATGGCGACTGAGCTGGCCGCGGTAATCAGGGTCATCGCGAAAAGGCAGTGCTTGAACATTGGGTTCTCCTTTGGGTTGTTGAGGTTCTAAGGGGTGATACCCGGGATATGGGGTGGCGGTTACGGAGGGAGGTGCCTGGTACTTGGTGCTTGAGGGAAACGGATGAGTGATGAGTGACGGGACATCGGCGCGCGACAGCGGGATGATACGGTGAAATCCGTTGCGCGGGGGTGTGTCGTAAGTGTTGGTGGGAACGGAAGTTGGGGAACGCGAAAAAGTGTCGCGCGCATAGATGCACGAGTGTCGCGCGGGGTTAAGTCTTGGTGAGACAGTGGTTTGGGTGCAAGTTAGTGTGCGGAAAATGTGAAAGTGTCGCGCGTTGCATCTTCCCTAACGGCATGGGTAGATCTCCCACTCGTCCGGCAGGAGTAAGCGTATTCGGTTTTCAAATAGCGTGGGACGAAGACAAGCTGAAGCTTGAACAACAAACGCAAGCTGAAGCTTGAACTACGAACGAAAAACATGTCCCTCTATATATGGGGTAGGTTCGTGTGGTTTTTGTACGCAAAAGGCGGAAAAAGAGGGCCTCCAAAAAACATCAAGAATTTTGGAGGGTACCGGAAGCGACTTGACAGGTTCTGAACGGGAGATCGCAGTCAGCCGCAGAGCAGGGCGAATGGTGGGAATTGCGTGGGAGGGGATTGCGGGGTGGCGGTTTGTGGGGCAGGATATGGGGCGTGGGATTGGCCGGGCGCGTGGGTCCGGATGGATAAGGGATGTGAGGAGTGAGCTATGGGACAGCGGAGCTTTGTAGAGCGTCGGGTTGGCAGGTTGAGCTGCGCGGTTGGCCGGGCGGCCGGGGCGGTGGTGGAGGGGCTGGAGGCGCGGCGGCTGCTCAGTGCCGTGCTGTTCGTGGATGACTCGGCGGTGGGGAGCGGGGATGGTTCAAGCTGGGGTAATGCATTTACGGATCTGCAAGTGGCGTTGGGCCAGGCGGTTTCTGGGGATGAGATTCATATTGCGGGCGGGTCGTGTAAGCCAACCGCCACCACGGATCGGACGATCTCGTTCGAACTGAAGGATGGCGTGAGCCTTCTGGGCGGATATGCCGGGAACGGGGCGGCCGACCCGGATGCTCGTGATATCGCTCTGTTCCAGACCATCCTTTCCGGTGACATCGGCGCGGCCGGTGACAATACGGATAATAGTTACCACGTCATCGCCAGTTACGGCGTTTCTCCGACCACGCTTGTCGATGGTATTACGGTCACGGCCGGATATGCCGACGGGGGCTCGACTGATAGCTGCGGCGGTGGAATGTATAACGGCTGTTCGTCGTCTCCGACACTGACCAACTGCACATTCAGCGGAAACACGGCCAGTGGTAGCGGGAGTGACGGCAGCTATGGCGGCGGGATGTATAACGGCAGCTCTTATTCCCCGACACTGACCAACTGCACATTCAGCGGAAACACGGCCAGCGGTAGCGGCAGTGGCGGCAGCTACGGCGGCGGGATGTACAACGCCTCCTCCTCTCCGGTACTTACTGGCTGCACATTCAGCGGAAACATGACCGTTAGCAGCGGCAGCGTGGGTAGCTGCGGCGGTGGAATGTACAACTACGGCTCATCTTCTCCGACACTTACCGACTGTACATTCAGTGGCAACACGGCCAGCAGCAGCGGGAGCGACGGCAGCTATGGCGGTGGGATGCTCAACTCCTCCTCATCTCCGACGCTTACCAACTGTACCTTTAGTGGGAATACGGCGAACAACGGTGCGGGCATGTACAACTCCTGCTCGTCTTCTCCGACACTGACCAACTGTACGTTCAGCCGAAATACGGCCAGCAGTAGCGGGAGCGACGGTAGCTATGGCGGTGGGATGCTCAACTACTCCTCATCTCCGACACTGACCAACTGCACATTCAGCGGAAACACGGCCAGCACTATTGGCGACGTCAGCAGCTACGGTGGCGGGATATACAACCACTCCTCATCTCCGATACTTACCAACTGCACATTCAGCGGGAACACGACCAGCACCAGCGGGAGCGAGAGTAGCTATGGCGGCGGGATGTTCAACTACTCATCATCTCCGGCAGTTACCAACTGTACATTCAGCGCAAATACGGCCAGCAGCAGCGGCAGTGTCGGCAGCTATGGCGGCGGGATATTCAACTACTCATCATCACCGACGCTTGCCAACTGTACATTCAGCGGAAACACGGGCAGGAGTCACAGCGCCTCTAGCGGCTACGGCGGTTGGATGTACAACAATAGTTCCTCTCCAACGCTCATCAACTGCATTGCCTGGGACAATGGTAATCGTCCCATCGGTGCTGACGATTTAGCGGAATCGGTGATCACCTACAGCGACATTCAGGGCGGTTATGAGGGAAGCCACAACATAAACGCCAATCCGCTGTTCGTCCGCAGTCCCTCAATTGGGGCTGATGGTGTGTGGGGCACGGCCGATGATGATTATGGCGATTTGCGACTGCAAATGAACAGCCCCTGTATTAACGCTGGCAACAATGACGCTTCGGGCCTTGTGGGTAGCACTACGGATCTCGCTGGCAATCCACGCATCATCGCTGGTACGGTAGATATGGGTGCGTATGAAGCGGAGGTGATTGCCTACGAAATAGGCACATTTGGTGGCAGCCAATTACTAACACTTCTCGAGACTGACAATGATAACGTCAGGTTTGCCATCCGTGGCGGCGGCGAGGCGACGCTCTGGTCCGATTACACGATTACCCTCACCGGCACTACGGCCAAATCCGTCCTGACCATCACTGTCAGGAAGATCGCTGGCGGCGATGGCCTGTTCAACGTCTCCGGCATCACCTCGGATGGTCCGCTCAAAGGGATCAGCGCCAGTGCGGTATCCCTCTCCGGGCAGGTTCAGATCAACACCCTCAACCAGAGCGCAGGCAAGGCGTCGGTATCTCTGAAGTTCCGGACGATCAGTGATGCGGATGTGCAGGTACAGGGGATGCCGGTGTCGGCGATCACGGTGGGTGGCATGGTCTCTGACAGCCGGATCGTCGCTACTGGGCCGATTGGGAAGTTCATGGCGACTGCCCTGGTGAATAGCGACGTCCTGGTGGGAGTGGCGGCGGACTTCGCAGGGCAGTCTGCCGGGCATGACGACTTCATCAACTCCACGGCGAAGTTGGGTAGCCTGACCGTAACGGGGCGGAAGTTGCCGAAGGGAATCAGTTATCCGGCGTATGTGTGCGGGGTGCATGTCTCGGCGCCGAGCATTGGCATGCTGAAGTTGGCGAATGTGGACAGTACGGACGGGGCGGTGCAGGTGCATGCGCTGGCCGACACGGGCACACTGACGATTACGGCATTGAATCCGGTGATGGGCGGGGTATCGGTGCTGACGGCCGGGAGTTGGAAGGCGGGTAAGACGGGACGGCCGGGGATCTTTGATGTTGTGTGAGGTGATGGAAGGCTACGTTGGATGACCTCTGCGGTTGCGGTTCGTTGGCGGCAAGGCGCTGGGCCTGCAACTGGCGCAGAAGCCGATTTCGGTTCATTCCTCTGAGGAAGGGAAATGGATAATCTGGTGAACAACCAACGAAGGGTCTCACATGAAACGGTGGATGATGGCGATCGGGCTGGCGATGTCGGCGATGACGTGGGCAGCGATGGCGCAGGATGTGACGGTGGTGAGGAGTTTTGCGGTGAACAAGGGGCCGGGGTGGAAACCGGGGGCGGACCTGGCGGGGGCGGCAGGACCAAAGCACCTGGCGGTTCTGGATGAGGCGGGGTTCGTGGTACAGGAAAAGGCGACGGGGAAGGTGCTGCAAAAGATGACGCCGCGGGAGTTCTGGAACAAGGTGGAGCCGGCGGGGTCGTTTGATCCACAGAAAGAGTGCAATGACCCGCGGATCCTGTATGACCCGCTGTCGCAGCGCTGGTTTGCGTGCGAGGCGGGTACCGGAGCGGCGACAAAGGTGTATCTGGCGGTGTCCTCGAGTGATGATCCGACGGGGAGTTGGAAGGGTGTCGTGGTGCCGATGGTGCCGACGGATCCGGGGGTGAAGATCGGGGTGGATTAGAACGGCTTCTATATTTGCGCGTACAACGGGGAGAAGGACCTGCACCAGGCATCTGATTGTTTCGCGATTCCGAAGGAAGATGTGATAGCGGCCGGCGGGCCGGTGCTGTCGCGGATGCAGAGGTTTGAGAAACTGGAATACCCCGCAACTCCTGCGGTGGATGTGGATGCGAAGAAGGCGGGGGATGCGCCGGAGGTGCTGCTCAATTTTGACTGCTACACGGGGACGAGCAGCGACAAACTGTACAAGTATACGATCACGTGGAATGGCGGGAAGGCGAGCATCTCGGCGAAGCAGACGATCAAGCTGGGCAAGATCTATCTGACGCCGAATGCGGGGTCGCATCTGATGGATTGCGCCCAGCCGGATCAGGGAGTGAAACTGCGGGCGGATGGGGGCCGGCGGACGGAGAGCGTGTTTGCATATGAGGGGAGTGTGTTTGGGTGTAATGGGACGAAGGTGAATGCAGAGGGACGGCCGGGGATCTTGTGGTACGAGGTACGCGTGAGCGATGGGAACTTGATGCAGGAGGGGTTTGTGGAGGATGCGAAACGCGATTACCTGTACTCGACTTTGGCGGTGGATGGCAAAGGGAATGTCGGGATCGGATGTACGGGAACGTCAGAGACGGAGTTCCCATCGGTTTATGTGATGATGCACGCGGCGGGAGATGCGGCGGGAACGATGCGGGCGCCGGTGCCGGCGATGAAAGGGACAACCTATTATCGGTATCCGGGAGTGCGGGCGGTCAACTGGAGCAATTACTCCTCGACATGTATTGATCCTTCGGACCCGGGGCTGTTGTGGACGTTCCAGGGGTACGCGGCAAGCGAGGTGGAGAAGGAATGGTGTTCGGCGTGGGCGGCTTTCGGGATAGCGGGACGATAACGGGCAGGACAGGAGCTACTGGGCCAGGATGACGGCCGCCCCGCAGGGGGGGACGGTCAGTTTCAGGGGGAGCTTCTTAATCCGCTTCTCGCCTTTGAAGGGTTGCCAGAGGATCAGGTTCTTCGGCGTAGCGCCGGCGAATGCGGCTTTGCAGCGCACGGGTTGTTTGCTGGGGTTTCGTAGGACCAGGGCTTTGCCGCTGGCGCCGCCGTCGAGGATGGAGAACAGAATGTTTCCGGATACCTTTGCGCCGACGGTGTCCCGGTACAGGCCCTTGAGCATGATGGGGTAGTACTTCTTCTTGAACTGGTTGGCTTCCTTTACGTACCGAGCCAGTTTCGGGCAGGCCTTGTAACTGAGTTCGCGAACACCCCAGATCTCCATATCAACGGCGACGCCGAGCATCAGCGACTTGTTCACGTTGTCGTAGGAGTAGTTCTCCACGCGCGCCTGCTGGCCGGGGATCTGCGGGAACATGTAGCGGAAGATGTTCTCGCGTTCTTCGGCGTAGCGCGAGAAGAAGCTGTCGAGACAGCCGATGCTCTCGGGGTAGAGCGATTCGCCGATGAATATGAAATCGGGGCTGATCCTGCGGGCGATCTCGCGGGCTTGATGGGTGAGTTCGAGTTTGTAGGGCATCAGCCGTGCGCCGACCGGATGGTTGTGGTTGGGGTTGAAGCAGCGCAGCGACGGGACAAAGAGATCGGGCTCGAGGCCATCCACGCCGAGGCGGGCCATCTTTTGCACGTGGCGATAGTAGATCTGCCGCCAGCCTTCTTCGGCGGGGCACATCTCTCTCCAGACTGACGTGGGGCCTTTGAAGTGTTTCAGCGAGAGGACGGTTTCTTTTCCCCAGGCATCCTCGACCGGCAACCCCTTTTCATTGAAAACTTCGTACTGTTTCAGGTTGTACTTCTGGTATTCGGGAACTTCCTTGTTCACCCAACGGTGGAAGTGGTCCAGGAGGATGATCCGGCAATCATGCCTGTGTAGCGTATCGACCATTTTTCCGAATTCTTTGGCGCCGCCGAGGTCGGACGAGGGCGAATAGTCGAAATCCGTGCCCTCGGCCCCGAGTTTGGTATGGCCGTAGTAGAAAACCATCTTAATGCCGGTGGCTTTCTGTTCCTTGATCATCTCCCTGGCGCATTGGCGGAAGTCGAAGGCTTTTTCGCCGATATAGATCTTGCCGAGCACTGCGGACCAGCCGTAGAAATCGTCCTTGAACCAGTCGGGGCTTGGGCCGACCTTGACGGTCTGGTTGCGGTAGGCGGCGTACATATCAGCGCCGGAATGCCAGTCGCCGCGGTGGGGCGCAATACGCACGATTTCCGACTGCCAGCTCTTGCCGGGAGTGATGCGCGGGACGTGAACGGCGTTGATGCCAAGCCAGCGCGGGGTGCCTTTGGGGTAGCAATGGACGGCGAACTTGGGGAACTCCTTGGGGAACCTGATCAGCTTTATGGAGAAGATGTCTTCTCTCTTGGAGTGATAACCTCCGTACAACCCTTGTTTGGAGTTGTACAGGTCGCACCAGACACCGTTCAGGTTGTCGTGCATGAACATGGCGGTGTCATCGCGGCGCGAAAACTGGTCGGATTCAAGCGTGAGTTCGGGGAAACCTTCGTGGAAGATGTTGGGGTAGAAGAATCCCCGGTCATTGGCCGCGATCAAACCAGTTCGTTCTTTTTTCCCTTCAGAGAAATCCCCTATTCCGTTTAGCAGCGGGAATTCCACTTCCTGCAGTTCGTGCCTGGCAAGATTGTCGATCCGGGCGCTGGCCTGCAGTTGTGGCGAATCGTCGTCCAGGCTGAGGGTGAAGCTTGCCCGGATGCGATAGGCGGCGGCACCTTTCACTTCTGCGTAATGGAAAGTGATGCTCTGCCGGCCGGTCTGCCGCAGGGTCTCGATCTTCTGCGGCTTCTGCCTGGAGCCGTAGACGAAGTCGAGCGTGTACCGCCCGGTCTGAAAGACCAGGCGCCAGGCTTCCGCGGCGGCGGGGTGGCGTATTAGCTCCGTGCCGGTTGCCTTGTTGCGGAAACTGGTGATCCGGCCGCGGCTGTCGAGGGAAACAGACACGAACCGGTTCTGCATCACAGAGGGCATAGGACCTCTTTAGTGACGTTCATTCGAACTTCACGGTTCCAAACAGCTTCACGGCATTGCCGTCATATTGTGGCGACCAGGAGTAGTCGAGGTTGCCATTGATGGACGGATTGGCCGTGACGTTCAGGAGCCAGGATTCGCCGGATTGCGGCCGCTGGCCGATCAGTGCGAAGGGGATCGTGGCGGTTGCCTGCCATCCGGTGTCGGTGTGCGAGAACTCGTTCTTCGCGGCGACATCGGGGACCTTGTTCTGGCTGACGCCCTTGCCCTGGGGCCAGATCACGAAGACCTGCGGCTTGCTGCCATCGGGGGACACGAGCACGCGGGTGATGAATGACAGGCTGCTGGAGTCGCCCTTGCATTTGTCCCACCATGCCAGGCGGGTGGCCATATCCACACCTTGCTCGCGCACCTGGACCACCAGGGCATCGTCCGTGTGCCAGATCTGGAAGGATAAGCCGGTGTCGCGGCGGTAGTTGGATGGTTCAAAGAAGCCCAGGAAATCCTCGGTGAATGGCTCGCCGAAGCGGAAGGCATGGTTGCGATGGAAGCCGAGGAATTGTTCTGTTGGCCGGGCTGCGCAGGTGGCAGCGGGCGGCCGGGTGAAGGCCAGTTCCATGGCCACATAGTCCAGCCACGTGCGGACATTGTCGGCCAGGGCGAGCAGTTTGTTCTTTCGCAGGATCGCGATGCAGCGGGTCGCTGCGGCGAGGCTCTTTTCCAGCAGTTCGGCGGCCTGATCGATGCCGTCGCGGTCGTAGGACCGGCCGGGGCGAATCCATCGGCGGATCTCGTTGAAGAGCCGGCGCGATTCCATGTATGCCTGGTAGGCGGCGAAGGGGAATTTGGCTTTGGTGATCTTCGCCAATGCCTTTTCCGCGAGATCGATCTCCG
Source organism: uncultured Phycisphaerales bacterium (assembly GCA_903871935.1). Classification (GTDB taxonomy): domain Bacteria; phylum Planctomycetota; class Phycisphaerae; order Tepidisphaerales; family Tepidisphaeraceae; genus CAIQIQ01. The sequence continues at coordinate 58,223 of CAIQIQ010000084.1, read as the reverse complement.
CCTGGTAATCCGGGCCGTCGGTGAACATGTAGACGCGCTTGGCCTGCTGCATCAAGGCCTTATCGGTGGTGTTGACGAGGGATTGGAGACGTTTTAGCTCCTTGAGCCCGGATTTCAATGCCTTAACCGCGGCCGCTTTGTTGGCGGCGAAGTAGACCTTGTAAAGGTCCAGCGCTGCGGTGATCTCGCGCATCGCGAGTTCGCCGTTGGTGGAATTGATGCGGACAAACGGCTCAAGTTGATCGGCGGCGGCTGCGCCGGCGAGTTTGCGATACTGCCGCAGCGCGGTGGCGCTGGCGACCAGGTTCTTTTTCAAAAGGTCGGCCAGGACCTTGGGGTTGCGAGTCGTCTTGCGCTTCTTCGGATCAACGTAATCGATGATGTACTGCAGGAAGTTTTCCGGGCCGACCGGCGTGTCGATGCTCTTTCTGACCCACGATTCCTCCAGGCGATACTTGCCCCAGGTCGGCCGCTTTGCCTGGTGGCTTAACTCGGAGGCGTGGAAGAACATGAAGGGGTCCTGGATGTGGTTGCGATAGCCACTGTTGCGATAGCCTTCGTAGGAGGAAGTGAAGCAGGACTGCTGGTATGCCAGCAGGACGAGCTGGCTGGATGATTCAACCGTGGCCAGCAGCGCCGGCGCGGCTTTCTCGTCCACGCCAACGCGTTGCGCGAGGGCGGCGGCCCGCTGCACGGGCGACTTGCTGACGCCGCGCACATAATCGACGACCGCCTGCAGATGCATGCGATTGAAGCGAGTCAGCGATTTTTCACGGTCGCTGAAAACCTTGACGCCAGCAGGCATGTCAGGCGAGAAGAACTCGTTGATGGTGTGAAAGGAGAAGGAGTCCGCGCCTTTGCGGCGGGCATCCTCCAGGATTGCCTGGACAAACTCGTAGTCGCCCCAGAGCTGATCGCAGAGGTTCGTGCCGCAGTTGTGGCAGGGGCCGATGAGGAACATCCACTCGATGTCTTTGCCCAACCGTTTCTTCCACTCCATGACCCGGCTGTCGGCACAAGGCAGGTAATAGGTGTCGTTGGTATCGGGGATCTTGTGGCCGAGGATGACGCGGCCCTGGTAGGTCTCGATCATCTTCCGCATCCCCTCAACATCCGTGAAGCCCCACAGGCGGTGGGCCATGATCGGCTTGCGAGCCATCGCGTTGAATTCGGGGATGGCGGTGTTGATCACATGTCGCCAGCCGCTGGCAGCGCTCTCATAGTTGAAGTACAGGCCGTCGAGGTGTGGCAACTGCTCGAATGCCGCGCGGTAGCAGTATCGCGTGTAGCGCTCGACCTCCGGATGATCGATATCCGAGAGTCGGCCCAGGTGCTTGATGGCGTATTTCTGCATCAGCGCCTCGCTGAAGTGCCCGACATAGTGCTGGATGAAAGTCGTCAGGCCATGCTTGTGGGCGATCTCCAGGCCGCGTGCAAGGCGCTGGCGCACGGCATCGCGGTGATCGGCCGGCTGGTCGGCGACATCGGGCATCTCCCTGTAGTCCAGGAAGTACTCAAAGGGGTGATAGCCGGCGTAGAAGACGATGCCGGTGAAATCGTGGGCGGCGATCTGGCTCATCATCGTCTCCCATACCTCATCGGTGTAGTTCAGGATGGATCGGTCGCCCGCGGCCGAGAGGCGAAGCTCGTGCTTATAGTTGCGAGTCCGGAATTTCAGGGTGCTGCTATCGCTTGCCATGAGGATGCTCCTGTAATGAGAGACAATGACTATGCCGGTATGCTACCCAATGGGTGCCCGGAGGGCGAGAGCAAAGACGGCTCCGTCAGATGCCGCGTGATGATGCAGGTGTGGGTAGAATCGTGGACAGCAGAAGGAAGTGACTATGAAGACAACAACTGGCTTGGTAACGGCGGCATCTCTTCTCCTGGTTTCCATGGGGGTAACTCTCGCTCTGCCATCCGCATACGGCGCTGATAGCCCAATCAGTGGGGCAACGGTGACCCTCAAGGGCATCCGCATGAGCGAGAGCCACATGCGAGACGATGCCGATTGGGATAACAGGGCGGGGAAGGGAAAGAAGCAGTTTGTTTTCCTGATCGTTCATGATGGGCCGCCGGAGATCAAGGCGGAAGTGGACCGGATCTGGGCGGGGTTTCATCCACGCGAGAATCTTGATGCCGATGCGGCGGTGGTGTTGGAGAAGCAGTTCAAATCAAACTTGCTCTACTACATTGACGGACCGCTGGCGGCCGGGATGGCGGAGAAGGACAACTACGGTGGGGGTACGCCGATTTCGGTTACCGGCGTGGTGCGCGTGGATGCTGACGGGAAGAAATGGATCACTGCCTCGTCTACGGGCAACTACGGCGGGCCGACGTATCCGGCTCGCGTGATGGTCCCCGACAAGCCGCTGGTGAAACTGCCCGCGAAGCCCGGGCTGGTCGTGAAGCTGAGCGAGACGCTGAGCGATACCTTGGTTTACGTTCCGGCCGGCAAGTTCTACATGGGATGTGCCCTTGAGCAGTACCCGCATTGGCAGGAGGGCCCCCAGCATATGGTGACGTTCGCCAAGGGTTTTTACCTGTCGGATCACCCCATCCTCAATTCAGAATACGCAGCCGTTACCGGAGACAAGATGCGCAATCCGAAGAATCATCCCGAGGGTGCGGCGGCGAATATGTCGTGCGAGATGTTTGATGCTTATGTGAAGGCACTGCAGAAGCTGAACCCGGGCAAGGTTTTCCGGGCGCCTACCAAGAGCGAGTGGGAATATGTGGCTCGGTCGGGGACATCGAACCTGGAGTTCAGGGGCAATCCGGGTGGCAAAGTCGGGGAGATCTGTAACCTCGATTCAATCGTCAAATCGACCAGGCCCAACGGGTGGGGTTTCTATGGCATCTGTTTCTCGGATGGCACGGAGCGCAGCTCCGATGCCGCATTCTTCAGCGATCATGTGTACATTCCCGCGGTTACCGACCCCAAATACCCATCGAAGGAGTGCAAAAACAATATCGGCGTGACGCATCTCCATGCGCACGGTGGAATGGCCGACTACCCAATTAACGAACTAACCAACGATAGCAGTTGCGTCGGAACGGACCTGGGAGCCACTCAGCGCAACGGTCCCGGGTGGAAGCTTATTCGCCAGCGCATCCTGGTGGAGGAGTGAAGCTATTCCCCCAGCACTCGGTAGGATTCCCTGCCCTTTTGCTTCCAGAGGCGGCGGGCGAAGGCCAGGCCTTCTTTGTTGGGTTTCACGTTGCCTTCAATGCTCGGCCAGGGCTGTTTGCTGGTGTGTTTCTCTGGATCGGGGCTCCAGTGATCGTTGGCGTATTCCCGGCGCACCGATTCGTTGGTGAAGTCAGGAATCTCCATGGTTGAGGAATCGGCCAGGACCGAGCGATAGGCCTGGATGGCGACGGCCGACATGGCCGCAGCCCGATAGACATTCAGGAATGGCTGCTTGTTCTTCTGGATGGCCTCGGCGAAGTGATAGCCCATGAAGAAGTCGCAGCCGTCATGTTTCCATGCAAGGTCATTGTGGACCGGGAAATCGGGCATGTAGATATGCTCTTTGGGCTCCTTCTTATCCTGGAGGTATTGCTCTTTGCGCACGCGAAGATAGTGCCACTCGCCGATGCGGGTGTTTTCCATCTGCCCGGCGCTTCCATGGATACGGGTCCAGATACCATGACCGCGCAGAGAAAACTGCAAAAGCTTTACCAGCGCCCCGTTGTCCATGCGCAGGACGATCATTGAGCCGAGGTCATTGCGGCGGGCCGTCATGCGGACGGCACGATCGGAAAGACCCACAGAGTGTGGACTGACAAAACCATTGACCTTCTTGGGCCACGTTTCGGTGATGTACATGATGGGGGCGAGCGAGTGCGAGGAGTAATAGGTGGCGGGGATCCAGTTGCGCCAGTGGTTCTCGCCGGGAGACATCAGATTGTAGCTGGTCGGGGCAATGGGATGAACGTACTCGCCTTCGCCGTAGATAAACTTCCCGACTTTGCCCGCTTTGAACAGCCGGCGCATCTCCTGGTTGTAATTCAGGTAGGGGTAGTTCTCGGCGAACATGTAGATTTTCTTGCTCTTTTCTACCTCACGGACGAGCGCTACGCATTCGCCCATGGTGAAACAGGGAATGGTCTCGGCCATTACGTGCTTCCCCGCGCGGAGACACTTGATCGCATACGGCGTCTTCTGGTGGAAATAGTTGGAGAGGATCACCGCATCCATGTCATGTTCAAGGAACTTATCGAAATCCGTATAGCCGGGTACCTTGAGATCGTTACAGACCTCGTTGAGCTTCTTCTCGTAAGAATCGCACAGCGCCACCAGCTTGAGTCCGGTCACTTGCGCATGTCTGGAAAACACGTAGCCGCGGTTCACCCCAAAGACACCAACCTTGATCTCTTTCATATGTCCCTCAAGAAAGAACGGGAGACGATTCGTTTGGACGTCGCTCTGCGTGAAGGTAGATGTTTGCGAGTTATGGTTCCAGCTTGGCCTTGCGGGCACCGATCAGGTACTTGAGCCATTCTTTGGCCATCAGGCGGTGCCATGGCTCGGTCATGTGGATGCCGTCCAGGGCAACGAACTTGGACGCATCCGGCGATGTGGCCAGCAGTTGTCCCACCTCGATGACGTGTACGCCCGTTGGCGCGGACGTGGGAGCGGAGAGCGAAGCGGCCAGCGAGGGTGCGGTGGCCGTAGGCCGCGGGCGCGATGAGTTGCGGATGCGGTCGAAGACCATGATCTCGATTCCGGCCGCAGTGAATCCGTCCACCATCGCCTTCATGGCTTGCTCATTGGCCGGTCCGGTGTCGACCACGACCAGCAGCACGCGATCGGGTTTCCAAGCCAGGGCCTTCTCATAGAACTTCTCGCCGCTGTAGGCCCGCGCTGCCGAGAGCCCCCCGGCTTCCCACTGGCGGATATCAACTTTGGGGTTGAGCGTCTTGAACATCTCCGACACGACGGGGACGAATGCAGAGGGCGAGGCCCAATGCACGCCCATCGTGAAGGAGTGGCCGATCACGGCGATCTTTTGCGCGGGAGCTTTCTCTATCAGTGGGATCAGGGCTTTGATCTCCGGCTCAGCGAGCAATTCGCGGGCGAGGACGGTCTTGTCGCGCTCTCCGGTGTAGCGGCAGCCCCAGTTGTGCAGCTTGCGGAACATCATCTCGAGGGTCTTGGAATCGGTCGGGAAGGGGCAGGCGCACAGTTTGGGCGAGACTTCCCGCCCGAAGGCAAGGAATTCCTCGTCGGTGGCCGCCGCGATGTCGATTTGCCCCGGGTGAAGCGGGAGTCCCAGCGCCTGGTAGATCTGGAACATGTTCTGCAGCACATCGCCATCGCGATCGACGTCCAGCATCATCTGGAAGATGCTCGCCAGGGCCTTGATCTGCAGGTCCGTGGCCTTTGCCGATTTCCCCTTCCACCACGCGGTCATGGCGTTCACCGGAAGCCTCGGTTCGGACACCTTGAGCCCAGAATCCAGGATCGGCTGAAGATCCGTGGCGGAATTGAATTTTGAGCTCTGCCCGGCGACCCATGCTTTGATCTCCTCGGCCGGCGTGGCCAGCAGCGCCTTCTGGTGATCTACCAGGGCCTGAAGCTGTTCATCGGTCAGTGCCCCGGCCGCGAAGCATTCCGCGTTGGCCTTCACATTCGGCCGATGGGCAAGCCGGATCTGGTAGGCCTGGGTGGCGATGATGTTGGCGTCGAGAAGCTTGTTGAGATTCGTATCTGAGTTCCCCGGTGGCAATTGCTGGCCGAATGTGGCCTTAGCGCCCGCAAACACGAACATGATGGCCGACAAAACAACCGTCTTGGTCATAGATCTTTCCTTTGTAGTGGTTTTCGCCTGACCAATATATTCCAGTGCCGGGTGTTTGCCAGTGATCGCACTGTTTCCGATGTGGGGCGCTTGCGACACTATTTCCTTGCCGGGGGAAGATGGGCTCGTATCATGATGGCGTCATTTGCGCTGGCATGTTTGTTCCCATGCGTCCACTTATAGACGGAGCTGGTATGCACACTTCATTGTTAATGCTGAGCAGTCTGACGTTCCTGTTGTTCGCCGTTCACCTCGATGCACAGGAGAAGATGCCCACGACCATGCCTGATGATCTGCGGCTCAAGGACTATCAGCCCAAAGCCATACACAAGGTACCCGTAACTACCATTACGAAGGGCAAGTACCCGGTCATTGATATGCACTCGCATCCATACCTGAAGACAGAGGAGGATGTTGCGAAGTGGGTGCGCATCATGGATGCGACCGGGATAGAAAAAGTGGTTATTCTGTCTGGCGCAACCGGCTCAAGATTCGATTCCCTGTATCCCCTCTATGCCAAATACAAGGGCCGTTTTGAAGTATGGTGCGGCTTTGACTATACCGGGTGCAATGATCCGGGATATGGTCCTGCGGCCGTGGCTGAGCTGGAACGCTGTGTGAAAGCCGGCGCAACCGGTGTAGGCGAGATGGTGGATAAGGGAAGGGGCTTTGGCGTACGCATGCGGGAAGCCGCAACGGCGCCCGCGCCCGCGACCCAGAGCGCGAAAAAGACGACCCCCATGCACATCGATGATCCGCGCATGGATATGCTGATGGAGAAATGCGCTGCCCTAAAGCTGCCCGTCAACGTCCATGTGGCCGATCCGATCTGGATGTACCAACCCATGGATCTCACCAACGATGGTTTGATGAATGCATTCACCTGGCGGCTGGACAACAAGCCTAACCAGATGGGTTACGACGATCTGATCGCAAGCCTGGAACGCGCCACCCGGCGGCACCCCAAGACGACGTTTATCGCCTGTCACTTTGCCAATCTGGATTCAGATCTTGCGCGGGCGGGCGCGCTGCTGGATCGCTGCCCGAATCTGTATCTCGATATCTCCGCCCGGTATGGCGAAGTGGGAGTGACCCCACGATTCACCGCGCAATTCTACAAGGATCACCAGGATCGCCTCTTCTATGGCACCGACAATAACCCCAGCGAGGATATGTATCGCCTGACATTCCGGATGCTGGAAAGCCTCGACGAACACTTTTATGCGCCCCTGTTTGGGTACCACTGGAGTTACTATGGATTGGGGCTGGATGACCGGGTTTTACGGAAACTCTACCGGGATAATGCCCGCAAGGTGCTCAAGCGATAGTACGGCGAACTCAGTGCGTCCGTTCCACAACGAAGCGGGCGATGGCTTCGAGCGGCCGGGCTCGATCGCCTAGCGGGGTGATTGCGTCCAGGGCGGCGGCCAGTGCGTTGTTCGCTTCCGCCTGACTGCCTTCCAGGCCCAGTAGAACTGGGTAGGTGTTCTTACCTTTGGCGGCATCCTTTTTCGTTGCCTTGCCCATCTGCTCGGGAGTGCTGGTCTCATCGAGGATGTCATCGACGATCTGGAAGGCCAGACCCAGATGGCGGCCAAAGTCGCTCAGGCGGCTGAGCATCTGCTGATCAACGCCCGCGGCGATCGCGCCCAGGCGGCAGGAGCAGGTGAGCAGAGCCCCGGTCTTGAGGCGGTGCAAGTGTTGCAGTTCATCGAGCTTGAGGCGGCGAGTTTCACCGTCCATATCCAGGACCTGTCCGCCGATCATGCCGCAGGGGCCCGAATTGGCGGCCAGTTCGCGGATCATCGAGACGGAGGTGGGGGAAGGGACGGTTTCTGCGAGGAGTTCAAAGGCGATAGTCATCATGGCATCGCCGGCGAGAATGGCCATGGCTTCGCCGTAGACCTTGTGATTGGTCGGCCGGCCGCGGCGAAGGTCGTCATTGTCCATGGCCGGCAGGTCGTCGTGAACGAGGGAGAAGGTGTGGATCAGTTCCATGGCGGCAGCGCCGGCCATGGCGGCTTCCATCGCAGAGGCATCGCCACCGCAGGCGCGGCAGGATTCAAGGATCAGGGCGGGGCGAAGACGCTTGCCACCGGCGTAGAGGCTATAGGCGATGGATTCCATCAGCCGCGGCGGGGCGGCCGTGTAGCGTGCCAGTGCGCTCTGGAAATAGCTGTGCAGAGTCGTGCTGTGCCGCGTCAGCAGCGCCTCGGCATCGGGTGGGGGGGATAAGGGAGACGTCGCGCTCATTCGGACTTCTCCTCCAGCGGCTGAGTTGTGGGGGTGCCATCGGGGCCTTTGGTGATCTGCTCGATCTGCTTCTCCGCCTGAGCGAGCACGCCACGACAGTGCTGCACAAGGAAGGTGCCGCGTTCATAGCGCAAGAGGCTTTCCTCAAGGCCGACGCCGCCGGATTCGATCTCCGCGAGGATCTTTTCTAGTTCCTGGATGGCATCTTCGAAGGTCTTGGGAGGCTGTTGAGTCTTCTTGGCCATGGTGGGCATTATACTCAGTAGCAGCGACTTTGCAGTCGCTGTGGGAATATCAGGTGTGCCTGCCTGGTCTGGATGGCGCGGCATTGGATAGACAGTGGCTCTTGCGCCCTCCAGCAGCGACTACAAAGTCGCTTCTACATGAAATAGCAAGGTGTTGACTCCGGCTATAGCGCGGGAGGCGAGATGATGGAGCAAGAGGCTGGCTTGCGGTGTCTGAAGTGTGGGTATGCACTGCGTGGATTGCCTGCGCGGAAGTGCGGCGATTGCGGGCATGTCTATTTGCGCTGTCCAGAGTGCGGGGCATCACAGATTGCCAATGAGGCGCAAAATCGCCTTCTGCTGCAGATGCGGGCTCGGGCGGCGAAACTGCCTGGGTGGATTCAGGGGTCGCAAATCATCTTTCTGGTGATCATCGGCGTCGTGTGGACCGCGATCGGATTCTTGGGTGGAGCGGCGAGCCGGGAGATGGATCTGACTGGGCATCTGGTGATGGGCGGTATGGCGGTCCTTTCGGCATGTCTGGTGAGGTTGCTGGTTTTTCACTTGAGAAACGCTTTAACGGCCGCCGGCAGTGCGATGGCCTTTGTGATGATCCCGTTTGCTCTTGGAGAATTCTGCGCATGGGGCAATGTTCGTGCGGAAATGGCCTGTCTGCTGGCACTGGCGGCATATGTGGTGGGCGGCGCGGGCATTGGAGCATGGGGTGCGGAGGTGATCGGGTGGGTAATCCTGTGGATGTTCGCGAAGGATGAAGACCGGATGTTGATGACGCGGGCGTATCAAGGTGCGCTGAGCGACCGGCTTCTACACGGCGTTGAGATGAGGCCGGCGCGAAACTTGATGTATTGCACGCACTGTGCTGCGGAGTTGCCGGCGCTGACCTCAAGTACATGTAGCGATTGTCGCCTTGAGCAGGTGACGTGCCCGACCTGCGGAAAACACTGCGGCGTGTCGGATGCACTGGGGGCATTGCTGAGCGTAGGAAGCTTGACTCAATCGGTATGGGCGGGGTTCTGGGTGGCCGTGAGGATGCCTGCGACAGCCGTGATGTGGATATGGCTGGTGAGCAGGGCGGATGAGATAATCCGGCATAGTTCCTGGCTGGCGGGCAGGGGTGGCGCCGTGGTTAGCGTGGATCCGTTTGAAGTGATGAGCTTACTGCCGCCCGTGGTGATATTGACCTGGTTTGTGTTCCGAAGGGGCGCAGTGTCGGTGGCCCTGCTGTGTATGGGAACGGCGTTCACGGTCGGCTGGTTTGCACGTGAAAATGGTTTTCGATCGGTTGGGCCACCGTGGATCTGGTTTGTGATCCTGCCTATCGGAGCTGGCACGGCGTCGCTGTTGGCATCGTTTCTGGGGTGGCTGGTGCGGGCATCGCTACCAACGCGCCGAATTGCGATGCTGGAAGAGGTGGTGCCGGAGTTGGCGCGGGAAGAGGCACAATCCTGACCCCGCATGCAGCATGCACAAGCATCCTCCATGCGGATGGCGCATTGACTCTTGATTGCCTCTCAGGATGATTGTGCCCCACCATGACCAATCGTGAACGCATCAAACATGTTCTGCACTACGAGGAGTACGACCGCCTGCCAGTTGTGCACTTTGGGTACTGGTATGAGACCCTGGTGAAGTGGGCGAATGAAGGGCACATCACCGAGGAGCAGGCTAAAGGTTGGGGCGATGGCAACACGATTGATGTAGCGATCTCGAAGAAGCTCGGGTTTGACTGCGACTGGAGTTGCCAGTTTGGCGGGCATTCGAACCTGAGTCCCGCGTTTGAACCGAAGGTGATTCGTGAGTTTCCGGATGGTTCCCGGCATGTGATGAACGGTGAAGGGGTCATTGAGCTGGATGTACCCGGGGCGGTGTCGATCAAGTCGGAAATCGAGCACACGTTGAAAGATCGCGCAAGTTGGGAAGAGCACTACAAGCCGCGCCTGCAGTGGAGCGAGCAGCGCATCACGGATGCATGGGTGCGGGTGAGCGATGACAAGGCTTTGCAGTGGAAGAACGGCGGCATGGAGTGGCTCAAGAGAAACGAGCGAGACTTCTTCCTGGGGATCTGGTGCGGCTCGCTCTACGGCAGCTTCCGCAACATCGTCGGAGTGGAGAACACGGCGTATCTGCTGATGGATGATGAGCCGCTGTTCGATGAGATGCTCGACACGTACGCCGACCTGGCTTACCGGAATATTGAATACATCCTGACGCGGGTCGGCGGTGTGTTCGACTTCGCGCACTACTGGGAAGATATCTGCTTCAAGACCGGTCCGCTGGTGGCGCCGGATGTGTTCCGCGCCAAGGTCGGCCCGCACTACAAGCGGATGACCGACCTGCTGCTTCGCTATGGTATCGACATAGTCAGCCTGGACTGCGATGGCTGCATTGATGCGCTGGTGCCGATCTGGTTTGAAAACGGCGTCAATACCATGTTCCCGATCGAGGTGGGAACCTGGAATGCCAGCATCGAACCATGGCGTAAGCAGTATGGGAAGGAACTCCGCGGAGTAGGCGGGATGAACAAGGTGGTGTTTGGCCGCGATCGGGCGGCCATCGACGCGGAGGTGGAACGGCTTCGCAAACTGGTCGATCTGGGCGGCTACATTCCATGTCCGGATCACCGCATCGCGCCGGATGGGAAGTGGGATCTGGTCCGGTACTACTGTGACCGGATGCACAAGGTGTTTGGGTAGATTCCAGCCTATTCCCGAAAACTCAGGGCAGAGGCAGGACGCGAACCTCGATTTCCGGCGAGTCGGCGAGGAGTTTCTTCATCTCGGCCGGGTCGGATTTCCCCTGGTGGTAGGGGTAGAGCACCTTGGGCTTGAAGGCGCGGACGGCGGCGGCGGCTTCGGCCGGGGGCATCGTGTAGGGCAGGTTGATGGGGATGAAGGCGATGTCGATGTTCTTGAGCGCCCGCATCTCCGGGGTTCCTTCGGTATCACCGGCAACATAGACACGCTTGCCGCCGAAGGTGAAGAGGTAACCGACGTCGCCTCGCTCCTTAGGATGGAACTTCAGTCGATCAGCCGACACGTTATAGGCGGGGATGGCTTCGACGGTGATGCCCAGGACCTGCTTGGTTTCGCCGGGCTTGATGAGATCGCCGAAGCCGGCGGCCTTGCCGGCCGGGGCGCTGGCGATGATGACGGTACCCGCTTTCCGGATGGTGCTGATGGTCTGCGGGTCGAGGTGGTCGCGGTGTTCGTGGGTGATGAAGATGGCATCGGCCTTGGGCATTGAGGCCCAGTTGGCGGTGCCGGCCGGATCAACATAAAACTGCTTGCCGCCGAACTCGAAGTGGAGGGCGGAGTGGTTGATCGGGTCGATGAGCAAGTCACCGGCCGAGGTCCTCTCTCTGGCTTGCATGGGTGAAGGGTCGGCGGCCACTGCGGTTACGGTGCTTACGAGCAGTAAAGCTGCGAGGGCGATCCAGGTGGTCATGATTTGCTCCTTCCTTGAGTGTCTGTTGCGGATTGTACCACTGCCGTGACAGTTGCGCGGAGGTCAGTAGTTGATGGTCGTTGCGCCCAGGTGGTGCAGGAGAGCGGTGATGTCCGGCGGCAAAGGAGCCTTCAGGGTCATCTTCTCCAGTGTGGCCGGGTGGGTGAAGGTGATCTCGGCGGCGTGCAGGGCCTGGCGCTCGAACTTGAACTCGCCACGGGTGAAGATGTGGCCGTTGTACATCGTGTCGCCGACCATGGGGAAGCCCAGAGTGGTCAAGTGGACGCGCAACTGGTGCGTCCGGCCGGTCTTGGGCGTGAGTTTGAGGAAGGCGTACTTCTTTGGCGGCGGCGGGTTCTTCTGGTCTTTGGCGTGATCTCCCGGAGAAAGCACGGCATCCTCGAGATGCTCGAAGGTCTGTAGGACTTCGTAGATGGTGACGGCGGGCCGACCGCCGTTTTCGATCTTGCGGACCGCCTGCTTCTCACGGATGTAGCGATCTCTTCCGATGGGCATGTCGATCACATCGCTATGTAGCGGCGGGATGCCGTGGGTGACGGCGACGTAGGTCTTCTGAATGGTGCGGTTCTCGAACTGGCGGGCCATGCGCCAGTGCGCCTCATCGCTCTTGGCGATGAGCATGATGCCGGTGGTGTTGCGGTCGAGGCGATGAAGAATGCCCGGCCGCCAGTTGCCGTTGACGGTGCTCCACTTCTGTCCGTAGTAGACCAGGCCGTTGACCAGCGTGCCGGTCCACTTGCCGCGGGCGGGGTGGACCATGATGCCGGCCTGCTTGTTGATCGCCATGAAGTGCTCATCTTCATAGACGACGTCCAGCGGGATGGGCTCGGGGATCAGCTCTGATACCGGCTTGGGCGGGGCGACCATCTCCACGATATCGCCGGTACGCGGGTGATAGGAAGCTTTGGTGGGTTTGCCGTTGACCTTGACCAGGTCACCATCGATCAGGCGTTGCACACCGGCTCGGGACAGGTAGGAGACGCGATCGGTGAGGTATTGATCCACCCGGCGGGTGAGATTCTTGGATACGCGGAAGCGGTATTGGACGATGTCCGATTCCTCGGCGGAGGATTCCGGGGTCTCCAGTACCTCCGACTCATCATCGGGCAGAATGGTGTTGTCCTGGGACACGGTTGAATGTGGCAAACAGGTGCGTTGACGAGCCGAGTATGCTCGCTTGCGCAAATCAAGGTCTTTGGCGGCTCGTCAGCACACACTACTTCGCGGCCGGTGCGGTGGCTGGGGTTGTTGTCGGCGCGGGCGCCGCAGGCACGGCCGGCTGAGAGCTCGGTACGATGTACACGGGAGTATCGATCACGGACAGGGCGACAATCTTCAGGTCGGCCAGTGTCTTGTACGATGGAATCGTCTTGGGATCGTTCTTGATCTCTTCGTAGATCTTCTTGGCGCCCGCCCAGTCGTGGCGGTTCTCGGCGATGGCCGCCAGGCCGAAGCGGGCATTGGCCACGCTGGTGGACTGATCGGCATAGACGCGGATGACCTTTTGATATGCCTCCTCAGCCCGGGCGAGGTATTCCTGGCTGGAGCCTTCGAGTTTCAGAGCGGGTTGGGTGGCAGCCTCGGGAAGCTCGGGCAGGTTAGCCAGCGTCCAGTTGAGGTCGCCGCGCAGCAGGTATGCCTCGGCCGCCAGTTGCGGGTTATCCGACCCGATCACCGAAGTTAGTGCCGAGCTGGCGCTCTCAGTCATCTGCCGGCGTGCGGTGGCGATATCCGTTGGGTTCCTGATCTGCGCTGGCAGCATCCCGATGCGCCCAATCGAGAACCGTGCCGAGGTGATGCTGGTCCATCCTGTATCAAGTTGCTCCAGGTTCCGCCGCATGCGCTGATGAATGAGAATCACCACCAGCAGAGCAATGATGACACCCAGCAGCACCTTGGAGCCGTGCTCGCGGAGAAACTCCGGAGTGCGGCTGATCGTCTGGGCGAGCGAATTAGTATGCAGTTCGTGTCGGCGTTCCGATTTCATAAGAACCCACGAGTGTAATGGGGCATTGCTGGGATCGCAAACACATCAATATCACAGGGTTTTGAGGTTTTGAGCTTTCGGGGTCGCCGGCCGTGGGTATGGGGTATACTTAGGGCGTTATGTGTGGACGCTATGCACTGCTGGATCTGGCGGAATTCATCGGGCTGTTTCCCTGGGTGGCGCCGCCGGAGCTCTTCGCGCCGCGGTATAACATCGCGCCTTCGCAGCCGATCCTGATGCTCAGCAACCGCAACGGCGGCAAACTGGAGCACGCGATCTGGGGGCTGGTTCCCGCTTGGGCGAAGCAGACAGAGGAGGTGAAGAGCATGATCAATGCCCGGGCGGAGACGGTGGCGAGCCGGCCGATGTTCCGGGGTTCGTTGCGGCACAAGCGGTGTGTGGTGCCGGCCAGCGGCTTTTATGAATGGCAGAGGACGGGGGGAGGGAAGCAGCCGTTCTATATCACACTGCCGACGAAACGGCCGATGCTGTTTGCGGGGCTGTGGGAGGATACTCCCGATCGCGGCGGAGGTGAGATCAGGACGGCGTGCATCATTACGACGGCGGCGAACGAGTTCATGCAGAGCGTGCATGACCGGATGCCTGCTATTCTTTCGCCGGAACAGGCGACGACGTGGATTCGCACGCCGGATACGGAGGCGGAGGGGCTGACGGGGTTACTGCGGCCGTATGCGGGGACGATGCAGAAGGTGGCGGTGAGTCGGGTGGTGAATAGCCCGGCCAATGATCGCGCAGAGTGTATTGCGCCCTTTGCCGAGGAGCCGCCGCAGGGGAAGAAGCAGGAGCCGGGGCTGTTCGGGTAGAGGGGCTATGGATGTAAACCAACCATATTGGTGAGGGTGATCTGACAGACGGCAGAGGACGAGTAGGTCGTCGCCCCAACGTGCGCAGACAAAGCACCGCCCGCCGGGTGGCGGGCGGTGGTGGGATTGTGTAATTGTTCGCCGCGGGGCGACGAGACTTTACACGATGTCCATCATTCCCAGCGGGTGCCAGCCATCTTCGGTGCGATTCTCCATCGCGAACCAGACTTTGGGTTTGTCCTTCTCGTCAACGATGACCATGTCGACGCTGACTTCGCCCTTCTTCAGGCCCGAGGGGATGGTGATCTGCTCCTGGAACCAGCTATGGCCGGGCTGCCAAGTGCGGATGTCGCGCTTGAGGCGGACGACTTTGCTCTTGCCATCCTGGCGGAAACGGAGGGCCAGGGCATAGGGGCGGTAGATCGGGGCGCAGCCGACGTTATCGATGAACCATTCGAGGTTGATCTTCTTGCCGGGTTTGGCCTCTAAAGGCAGCAGAAGCTGACGCAGGGCGAAGCGGTAGCCGATCTTCTTGTCGAACTCGGCCAGCTTTTCGGCCCAGGCTTCGGGGAAGAAGACGTTCTTGGGCATGAAGACGGACATATGGTAGCGGTAGCCCTCGCGGACGATCAGGTCGAGGTCGTAGTCGTGCATGAACCACGTGCCGACGTTGCCGCAGGTCTCCATGGTGACGGGGGCTTTCTGCCAGGCATCCTTGGTGCCGCACTGGTCGATCTCCTTGGGGTAGAGGTCGTAGGTGTGCGTCCAAAGCTGGTCGGTGGGGACGTCGGGGTGGGGGAATGAGCGCAGATCGCCGAAGCAGTCAGCCCGCCAGCCGATGTTGAGTTTGGATTTGGCGGTGACGGCGGCCGCATGGGCGCAGCCAGGCGTGCCGAGCATCGAGAGGAGCTGCGTCTTCTTGAACGCCTTGAGGTAGATGTCGGTGAGCTTGGCGGCCGTTGCGGGCGTGGAGTTGCCACCGGATTCGCCCCAGAAACCTGCATAGGCCATATCGATGCTCTCCAGGTCCGGGTGGCCATCATAGCGCTTGGCGAAGGCGCGGATGAAATCGCCGAAGTGCTTGAGGTAGAGCGGGTGGTTGGAGTCGGGCTCATTCTTGGCATAGACGCCCTGATCAACCCAGGGCGCGCCGGTGTCCCAGTACCAGTCGGGGACGTTGACGGACATCTCCGGGGGATGACGCTTGGAGGTGGGGGGGGCGGCTTTGTAGTCCACTCGCTGGGTGTACGGCTGGAAGCGAAGCTGGGCGGTCTGGCCGCGATTGTGGGCGGTCTTGAGCGTCTGGTCGATGAGCTTCCAGTTGAACTTGCCCTTCTTGGGTTCCAGCAGCGCCCACGGCCAGCGGCAGTAGGTGAGCGTGGTCTTGGGGGCATACTTGACGTTGTCTTTGGTGGGGGCATCGGGCTGGAACTCGATTGGCCCGTGCGTGTCGGAGGTGACCCAGTCGGGGTAGACGTCGTCGCCCTGGAAGCGCTGGAAGGTGGTGGTGCCACGGTGCGGGTTGTGGAGGTAGCCGTTCCATTCCTTGGGGCGGACGCGCTGGACGCCCTGGTTTTTGCCAAAGCGGTCGCGCCAGCGCTTGATCTCCTTGGGCGCGGGTTCATCTTCGGCGGCTTTGAGGATGCCTTGGACCCACTGATGGATGTGGTTTGGCCGGGCGTGGGCGGGGCCTTTGAAGTCGCGGTCCATCAGTGCGGTCCACTGCTGGGCGTCGGTGGCGGCGGGCATCTGGTTGGTGAAGGCGGGCAGTTCCTGGAAGGTTTCCATGAACCGGCGGGTCTTGGCGTTCTTGTTGAACAGCGCTTGCCAGTAACCTGGAGACTGCCAACCTTCGGGCAGTTCCTTGGTGGCGGCGGGGTCCGACTGAAGCAGGCTGATCACACGTTCGATGACGGCATCGGCCGAGAGTTTCTCGTGGGGCATGGGGTCCTTTCTGAATGTTGTAGCGGTATTGAACCCAAATCGCGCTCGCAGTGCAAATTGGCGGGGCGGAATGGAACTTGGGGCAAGGTGATAGTACAAAGGGCGTTCACATGAGTAACGAACACGAAATGCGCACGGCCGCCGACCGGCGGGCGTTTCTTAAGGGTGCCCTGTTGTCATCGGCCGGGCTGATTGCTGGAGGACATGCCATGTTGTCAGCTACTGCCCGGGCTCAGACAACTGAGCCTTCAACCCAGCCGACAACGTCTCTGGGAATGGACATCGAGAAGATCGAGCCCGAGCAGGAACCGGTAACATTGAACATCCGCGCCGGCCACCCGCGCGTGTTGGTCGGGCCTGGGGAACTGAAGCTGATCCGGCGCCGGGCACAGACCACGCACCAGGCGGAGTTCAATTCGCTGCTGCAGCTTGCGGAAAAGACCGCCGCGGCGCCCGCGGCGACAGCCCCGGCGTCTGCGCCAGCCACGGCACCGACCACGAGACGTGCAGGACGGGGCGGAGTGCCGGCCGACCTGGTTTGGCGCCTGGCATTTCTGTATCTGCTCACTGGCGACAAAGCGCATGGCAAGCTGGCAGCCACTACCCTGGCTAACTCGCTAAAGGTTACAGTCAACGGGCGGTATGGCTATGCAGGGCCATACATGAAGGCGATGGGTTGCGCCTATGACTGGCTGCACGATGTGCTCGATGATGCTACCCGCGAACAGGTGGCCGGTCGGGCGCTGCAATGGTGCCGGTCGGTCTATCTGTCGAAGGAAGTCGACCCGCGCGAATACTTTTATGGGCACTACTTCAACCAGATCCCCTATGTCATGATGTGCGGGCTGGCGATCGCCGATGAGTATCAGGCCCCAAACAGTCTGGGGCTGCTGCAGAACGCGGTGTGGCGGCTGAACCGCAGTATTTCCGGGCAGCGCTATTTCCTTGAGTCCTCGTGCTTCCCGATGAGCTACCCCTATACCTGCACCTACGTGGAGGAGTTGCCATATCTCTTCCAATGCTCGGATGTGGCGTTGGGGACGCGTCTGTTCGCCGAGAACCGATGGATGGCCAATGTCGTGCCGTGGTGGACTTACGCCCTGCGCGATGATGAGAGCTTCGTACGGTTCGGCGATTATTTTAATGGCCGGCCGCTGCTGCAGAATGCATCGTACTTCCGCGTGTTTGCGGCCGCCGCTTCGCAGTATCGCGACCCACAGGCGCAGTGGTGGGTGAACCGCTTCCATGAGCAGGGCAACGAAGTGGATCGGATTCTGTTCGAGGAGAGGGCCAATGCTCCCGAGCCCCAGGACCCCGAGGCCCTGCCGCGCCGGAAGTTCTTTGACCGCATGGGAACGGCCGTGGCGCGCGGCGATTTCGCCTCCGGCACGGTGGCGACGTTCAAGTGTTCGCCGATCTACCTGCACAACCATTGCCACCGCGACGCCAACAGTTTCACGATCTATCACAAGGGCGATCAGGCACTGGACACCGGCGCGTACGATGCCTACGAGACATCGCACTGGCATAACTATTACATCCGCAGCATCGCCCACAACACGATCGTGGTGCACGACCCCGAAGAGAAGATGATCAGCCGCGACAAGGAGTATGCCAACGACGGCGGGCAGCGGTTCGTCAACGATCCCTACTGGCAGCCGCGGACCTATGAGGACCTGTTCCGGCCGGAATTTGCCGAGGGGCAGGTGCTGGCGTACCGCGAAGGGCGCGACTGGAGCTACGTGTGCGGAGATGCCACCCACTGCTATGCTCCCGCCAAGCTCAAGGCGTTCGTGCGCCATGTGGTGTTCGTGCAGGATTGGCCGGCGCCAGCGTGTGTGTCGCTGGTCGTGCTGGACGAGGTGGAGGTGGCGCGCGATGGGCTGGTCCCGCGATGGCTGCTGCACACCGAGGCGGAACCGGTGGTGGAGGGTAGCCGCATTGCGTCCACCGGCGGCAAGGGACGGCTGACGACGACCGTGCTGTTGCCTCAGGCGCGCAAGATCGAACTGATCGGCGGCAAGGGCAAGGACTTCTGGGTAGACGGCAAGAACTACCCGCCGAACGCCGGGGGAACCGGTCCGCGAACCCAGGGCGCGTGGCGCGTCGAGCTGAGCCCCACGGACGGCGGACGGCGGACGCGGTTCCTGACGATGCTGGTGCCCGCCGACGCGGACGCTCCGGTCGAGGCGGCCGTGACGCTGGAGGAATCCCCGGCGGGCCTGGTCATCCGGCAGGGCGAGTTGACTGTGACGCTGACAACCCAGTCGGAACTGCTGGGGCAACGCGGCGGACGAAACATCGTTGTGAAACTGGCTCGGCCGATCCCGGCCCAACTGGCGACTGCGGCGACGTAACTGTAGCCCGCGCGGAGCGGGCCAAAAACGCGCAATGCCCGGCAGGACCGGGCTTTGCGTTAGCGGAGAGGGTGAGAGTAATCAAGGGCATTTTTCCATTTTTCCCACAATTGGCTCAAGATCGCGAGTTTCGACGGTAACTACCGGCCAAAACGTGCGTCTGCCGTCGCATGATTGGTGTCCATTAGCATAGCGAGCTGAGCTTTTCGTGACCTGCGGTTGCGGACCAATTTGGGGACTGCATCGTTACCACTTCTTCACCTTTGGCCAACTGATCAAGGCGGCCGTCGAGGCATTGGAAGACGCCGGCATCTTCACCAGTGTTCACGGTCCTTTCCCAGCGTAGGAGCGGCTTCGAGTCGCTTGCCCGCCTTCATCTCTACGATGACCTGGGCCAGCTCACCGACACCTACACCTCCAATGGCCAGAGCGGCTAACCTTCCTTGAGGGTGGGCTGCTCATCGGCATCCTACCGCCTGACTCACACTTGGCCGACGCAATAGTTACATCAGAAGACGGGAGAGCGAAAGTGAAGAGCTGAGGGCGGAAAGCAGAATTCCGGCGAGAATTTCTGTCCGGTTTGGGGTTGAGCGGCCATTATACAGTAGCATGAGCATACGCATGGACGACCTTGAACTGCTGGAACGCTACCGTCGCGGGGGCGAAGAAGAGGCGTTTGCCGAACTGGTCCGCCGACATGGGGAATGGATTTATCCCTCGGCTCGGAGGCAGCTTGGCGATGATCACCTGGCGGAGGATGCGGCCCAGGGGGTGTTTCTGCTGCTGGCCCGCAAGGCGGGGAGGCTCTCGGCGAAATCCAACCTCGGTGCATGGCTCTTTGGCACACTGCGGTTCTGCATCAATGAAGCCCGGCGGCAGCGGTCGCGGCAGCGGCATTACGAGAAGGAGGCGGCACAGATGAGACCAGAACGCTTGCCGGAGGCTGGGTGGGAGGAGATCTCCCCGCTGCTGGATGATGCGGTTGCGACGCTCGGAAAGGCGGACCGAGATGCGGTGCTGATGCGGTTTTTCCAGGGGATGAGCTTTGCGGAGGTCGGGAAGGCCAGCGGGGTTGGCGAAGAAGCGGCGAGGAAGCGGGTGGAGCGGGCGGTGGGGAAGCTGAGGGAGAAGTTGGCCGGGAAGGGGGTGGAGGTGGAGGCGGGGAGTCTGGGGGCGATGGTGCTGGCGCATGCGCTCGAAGGTGGTGGGCCGGCGGGATTGGTGGAGAAGGTGATGGCGGGGATTGGGGGTGGGGGTGGAAACGGGACGGCCGGGCTGATTGCGAAAGGAGCACTCAAAATGATGACGATAGCAAAGGTGAAGGTGGCGGCGGTGGTGGTGATCATCGTCGCGGCGGCGGTTGGCGGTTCAGTGGCGGTCGTAGCGCAAACCAGCGCCACACGGACGAGTGGACAGGATACTGGCAAGGTCAACCCGGGCATCATCGTTGCCGACAATCCCGGCGAGATTGGCGAATACTACATCGGCGGCGACGTCGCACGCATCGGTGTCTATTCTCTCACCGCGCGGCAGATCACCCTCAAGCAGGCACTGGTCTCCGCCGGTGCGAACCTCAACAGTCTCAGGGGGTACCAAATCGACCTGATCCGCCGCCTGCCCGACAATCACGAACGCAGGATCACCGTCGATGTTGACTCGCTTTTCGCCGGCAGCCAGCCGGATCGGTTTCTCCAGCCCAACGACGTGATCCAGGTACATGCCGCGGCCTCGGCCACGGCAGCGGCCAACGTCTCCACCAAGTCTGGGGGTATCACCAAGCCCGAGGTGGATACCCGCAAGATTAATCTCGGCATTATAGCCGCCGACAACCCCGGCGATGGCGAATACTTGGTCAGCGGCGATGTCGCACGCGTTGGTAGCTACTCTCTTACCGCGCGGCAGATCACCCTTAAGCAGGCACTGGTTTCCGCCGGTATGAACATCAACGTCGTCAAAGGGTACCAAATCGATCTGATTCGCCGCTTATCGGACGATCAGGAACGCAGGATCACCGTCGATGTTGACTCGCTTCTCGCCGACACCCAGCCCGATCGGTTTCTCCAGCCCAACGACGTGATCCAAGTGCGTGCAGGGGCGCCGTCTACTGCGCCGGCCATCCCGCGGTAATCCTCGATCAAGACACGGAGTACGATGTCAGGCTAGGAAATCCGACAAGAATTTTGTCCGGTTTGCCCGTCGGCGTGCCATGTAGTGGTAGAAGGATGGAACGATGCCACAGATTCCGGAACATGGCGACATAGAAACGGTGGTTCGGACGCATGCGGAGTGGGTGCATGCCTGCGCCAATAGGCGGGTTGGGAATGAGGCGATGGCTGAGGATGTGACGCAGGCAGTGTTTATCCTGTTCTGGCGAAGACGGCGCAGGCTGGGGAAAGAACTGAAGGTGACGGGGTGGCTCTACCGGGCGGTGCGGTATTGTGCGGCCGACGCCCTGCGGGACAAACGCATTCGGGAGCGACATGAGAGGGAGGCGGCAATGGCCGGGTTGAGAGACAGAGGCAGCGGCGCGGCGACGTGGAACGAGGTGTCGCCGGAACTGGAACAGGCGGTGGATCGGCTGGGTGAGGCGGATCGGGCGGCCGTGCTGCTGCGGTTCTACCGGCAGATGAGCTTTGCGCAGGTGGGTCAGTCCCTGGGGATAGGCGAAGAGGCGGCACGGAAGCGGGTGGAGCGGGCGGTGGGGAAGTTGCGGGAGAAGCTATCCGGGAAAGGGGTGGAGGTGGAGGCGGGGAGTCTGGGGGCGATGGTGCTGGCGCATGCGGCAGGGGGTGGAGGGGGTATGGAGGGCGGGGCGGCGGGATTGGTGGAGAAGGTGATGGCGGGGATTGGGGATGGGGGTGGGAACGGGACGGCCGGGCTGATTGCGAAAGGAGCGGAGAAGATGATGGTGATGGCGAAGGTGAAGGTGGCGGCGGTGGTTGTTCTTATGGTTGCGGCTGCGGTTGGGGTGGTCATTGCGGCCCAGTCGAGCACGGGACCCGTGTCGGCTGCGCCCATGACCGCGGCGCCCTGGGCTGCATTGCCTGCTAGCAGGGCGGCTGAGGATCCCCACCAACTGCTTCAAAAGGTATCTCAGGCTGTTGCATGGACAAAACAGTCGTTCTCAGAAAAAGTGCAGCTTGAGTTGCGTGCTTCTCTCGGATCGACAAAGGTGGGAACCGACAGCACTGTAGAGCGTTATCAGTGTTCTGATGGTCGATTGCATATCGTGTATCGACCCACACAGGCGTTGGATCGGGGAAAATGGGTCAAGTCGGATTTCAGCCTCGATTTCCTTCTGGCCGCTGACGAGAAATACTATCTGTGGTCGGAGGCCCCAAGCGATCCCGCGTATGCCTATGTACAGATCATGCGGTCAAAAGAGAACATGGAGCGCTGGCGTGGGTTTAGGAATGGCGGCCTGAGACACGCGCACTTTCTGGAGGATTTCTACGAGACAAGCAATACTTCCGGATCGATATTGGACCTTGCGAAGAGCGGCACTGTGGACCCGGCGGTGTGGACGGAGCAGATTGGCGGGGTCGAGTGTTACCGTCTGGATGCACAGACGAAACTGGGACACCTTCGCATGTGGATTTCGCCAACACAGGGCAGCAATGTGGTGAGGTACACGCTGGAGCAAAAAGCGGACTCCGCAGGCAATACTCCATTGTCGGTCGTCTTCGAGGCCACCAAGGTCATTAAGGTAAACGGACAATATGTGATCAGCGAAGGATCGTATGAAGTAAAGGATGTCTATGAGGGCAATAACAATGTGCAGTCTGCGAAGGCGAAGCGAACGGAGATCACGTTCAACCCGGTATTTGACGCCAACGTGTTCACGACGCATGCGGTTCGCGATGGTTGGAAGGCCCGCTTTGATGATGACCTGAATCCGGGCATCGATTACGTGTGGAGGAATGGCAATGCGGTGCCGAAGGACGATCGCCAGACGGTAGACGAATGGCACGAGATGCAGACACTGTTCGTAATGATCACGATGTACGCCAAGGACCACAAGGGTGCCTGGCCCGACAAGCTCGATGATCTGGCGAAGCTCTTGGGCCCGTCGCTGCCGCGAACGATTACCGGCTATGTCTACGTGAAGCCTGCGGTGCCGATCAATCCGCAGTCGCTGATCCTGTATGAGGCGTTCGACGCATGGCCAACAGAAGGGGTTGGTGTGGGCTTTGCAGATGGGCACTGCGAGCGGATCAGCGACGAGGCTGCGTTCCGTAAACTGCTCAAGGCGGCTGAGGGGAAGCCGTAGGCGGGGAGTCTGGGGGCGATGGTGCTGGCGCATGCCGTGGAGGGTGTAGGGGGTATGGGGGGCGGGGCGGCGGGATTGGTGGAGAAGGTGATGGCGGGGATTGGGGGTGGGATTTCGAATGGGACGGCCGGGCTGATTGCGAAAGGAGCGGAGAAGATGATGGTGATGGCGAAGGTGAAGGCGGCGGCGAGAAAAGAGTCCCGGCGCGCCGGGATAAACTCCAAGCGGAAATGAAGAGTTGAAGAGCGGAGAATCGTTTTTTGAACCCCGATGTAATCGGGACGGCGTACCGCAGGGGCAACGGAGAGAACAGAGGGATTCGCATTCTCTGTTACCTCTGTTTGCTCGTTGTGAAGAAAACGCATTCTGGATGCAGCGAAGGAGCGGAGAAGATGATGGTGATGGCGAAGGTGAAGGTGGCGGCGGTTGTGATGGTGCTGGCGATGGCCGGCGTGGTGGTGGGGAAGCCAACCGTGCCGGAGTTGTTGGAGCGGTACGAGGCGAATCGCTCCCACCTAAAGTCTGTCGCGATATCCAGCAGTTCCTGGAGGAAGTCCGAGGACGGCGCAACGGGAGTTCAATGGACGCATCGAACAGAAGAGTTTCGTCGGGATGACCAAGGACGCCTTCAGATCATCACCAAGTCTTGGGTGAAACTGAAGACTCGTGATGAACAGACTGTTCCTGATCGGGCATATACGAAAGAGATGGTCTGGGACGGAAAGATCTCCTACATCTACGACGCCTATGGACCAGCGCTTGGCGTACCTGCGGCAGCGAACCGGGTTCATCTCAGTAAGGATGCCAAGGAACTACCGAACTCATATTCAGGGGTGTATGCGGGAGCCGTGCTCGATGGAGTGTTTATGGGCGACTTGGAGCCATTGCATGATATCCTGCAGCAAGGGGAGACCCACGTACGTGATACGACCGATGTCGTAAACGGCGTTGCATGCCATGTCTTGGATAGTAAGTCGGCTCATGGCAAGTACACGATCTGGATGGACCCCGACCACGGATACAATATTGTCAAGGCCGAGGTTCAGAAGAGCGTAGGCGATCCGTTCAATGGCGTCACCATGTCTGCCGGCCCATCGTCCGCAGCAAAGGACTACCCCGGGTTTCAAGGCGGCCGCGTCATCGCATTTACGCTCTCGTTGACGAATGTGCGATTGGAGAAACAAGGCGAAGCATGGGTACCGATGGCGGCAGACTATATCGCCACGTACCGGACGTCCGGCGGCCAAACCATGAAGGATACGTGTTATCACGAGCGAACCCAAGTTCGCATGCGCCCAGACTTTGACGCGATGGGTGCGTTCAAACCCGTTTTTCCCAATGGAATAAGAGTCTACTCATCAGACTTCGGCACGGCCGAGTTTGTTTGGAAGGACGGCAAGCCGGTGCCGGCTGTTGGCGGTGGGACAATCGGCGAAATGCGCGGGGGCAAATAGCGTGCGGCCATCAAGCCGTCACACGTGGAAATGGTGATCCATGTGGCGGCGTGGCACGAGAATGGATGCATTCGGATTTGCGGAAGGAGAAGGTGATGGTGTGGGCGAAGGTGAAGGTGGCGGCGGTGGTGGTGGTTAGGTCTGGAAAAGATGGCCTGGATTCAATCTGGAACGCTTCTTGGGAAGTTTGCGACTCCAAGTCCATTATCGCCCCTCAGTTTATGATTCCAGGCCCCTTATCCGGGCCGCCGAGCCATAGCGCCGCGGCGTCGTCTATGCGAAACCCTTTGGGTCGGCTGAACTTGCGCGTATACTGCCGGTAATCCTGCCGCACGTTGTCTTGAGTGGCCGGTCAGGTTGATCAGAGGTTATCCGGCTATGGGGTACGACCTCTCCAATTCTGCGGGTACGTACGTGCGGTTCACCGGCTCCGGCTGGGATCTCGCTCTCGCGGTGGCGCGTCACTACGGGTGGGAACCCGCAGGCATTCCGAAGCCGACGACGTGGGACGAAAAAGAGTACGGCCCCTGGGAGGACGAGTACTGGATGAACGCGGGGCAGGAAGTCACGGCCGAAGATGCCGCAGCGCTCACAGCCGCGCTGGATAGCGCGATCGCCGCACCGGATTTTGTCGAAGCGGTGATAGGCACCAACGGTGGTCTGACGCGCGAGCAGGTCGAGAGCTTTAGGGCACGGCTCGTCGAGTTCGCGGGTCTGACGCGTCAGGGCTCATTCATCATTGAATAGGGGCGGTGCGGGCGGCAGGATCACCCCGCACTGCAACGGACCGGCACCTCTTCGAAGATTCTGGTAGACTGAGAGTGGGTCGGCGCGGTGCCGGCCAGTGAATGTCAGTCCTTTATGTGGCAGCCATGAACGCACGCTACGTACACGGGCCCACGCGCGGTGGAGGCAAATGTGTCGATTCGGGCTTTCAGTCCCTTTCGGTCAAACAGTTGTCGGCGACACTGGAGCGGTTGACGAGGAATGGCGGACATATCACGATCCTTGAGCGCGGGATGGTCCTGCATGTGTACTTCGAGCACGGTCTCGCATCTATCGAGTACTATCCCTCAAGTGAGGGTGGGTTGGGATTCGTGGGCCCGATCTTCAAGGACCAACTGCCGCACTTGTTCACTGTAATCGAGTCCGGTGTAGAACCAACGGCGTTCATTGAGGCCTTGCCGCGAGTGCACCAGGCGGCTGCCACATAACTCGCCGCTGCAGTGAACCGGCCGCGGGGTATTGGTCGCGAGCCGTGCTGGCCCGGCTGGTGATCGGGTTTGCGTCCCATTGCGCCGCGGGGTTGTCTATGCGAAACCCTTGGGTTGGCTGAACTTGCGCCGTATACTGCCGGTAATCCGGCCCGACGTTATCTTGCGCGGCCGGTCAGGTTAATGGTTATATGGCGGAAGACATGGCCGACGACAACCAGCCTGTGAACATCATCGAGCGGTTGGCGGCGGTCCACGACGTGTTACGCGACGATCAAGTGCTTGCTGCAATCGCGTCGCTGCCGCCGCTGGCGGACGAGACGGACGCCTGCTGGAATTCCGACGAGTATTGGCGCGGCGCTGCGTATCCATTCCTCGCGTTGGCGGATGTGGCCGCGAAGCGGCGGCTCAAGCCCGCCGTCCGGCTATTTCTGGAGCGAGCATGCTACGGCGACCCCGGCGAGATCATGCGAGGTCTACGCCACACGTTCGAGGCCATCTACAATCCCGATTGGACATCGCTCGCGGACGAATATCTAGCGGTCGCTCGCGCCGAACGTTTGGGAACACGGCTCTGGGCGATTGATGGGCTGACGGTTGTGGAGGACGCGCGGGCGGTCCCGGTGTTCGAGGCGTCAGTGCGAGAAGATCCCGAAGAGATCCGCTGGCGCGCAGAGGTGGGGTTGGAGCGATTGTTGCACCCTGAGAAGATCACGGCCGAGACCGCGCAGCAGCAGGCGGAGCAAGAGCGTGCGCGTCAGGAGCAGCTCGATCGTCAAGCGGAGGCGGATGCAGAGATCACCGACCGGCGCTGTGCCGTCTGTGGTAAGGCGATGCCAAGCTACCGCCGAACATGCAAGCATTGCGGCGCCGTTGCGACGTGACGGCGGTCCGACCGCCATATAGTCCACGGCTGGAGCGGACCAGGCCGGCGGGTATCATGTGATTGGCGGTCGCGAGCCGGTATGGTGCCGGCCCCGGCCGGTAACGTCAGCTCGTTATGCTCGATACAGCCCCCAACTACGACCGCCCTGCGAGTTGCCCCGCGTGCGGACACCGCGACTTTGAGGAGGTAGAGTTTATCCATTGGGACGAGGATGATGGCAGCGGCGGCGAGCGCATCATAGTACGTTGTCGATCGTGTTCGCGGATGTGGGAGTCCTCCTCAAGTCACAACGAGCCGAGATGTGAATCGGAGTGGGTGGAGTCCCGCGGTGTACGTGTACAATGGCATAACCTGCCGCTGCAGCCAACCGGGGCCGCGGGCATACTCTCTCGCATTCGAAGATGGTTGGGGCGCGGCCCCGGCCGCTGATTGGCCTTACGTTATGCGACAGACAGACATTCCAGAGGGGTATCGCGATTATCCGTGCGAGGACTACTTCGCCGGTGACTGGTCGGTCCGCGGGCACTTTGACGAACTGTCTCAGACATTGGTTGTGGTACCGCTCAGCAGCGCGTACGAGGATCGCGAGGCCGAGTTCTTCGCCGTTGGCCGTTCCGGCTGCGATGGCATTGACTTCGGTTACCGCAAGGGCCATTCGGGCCTTTGGGCGTTCTATCCGATCGAGAGGAAGTTTCGGTACATGGCTGCGACTATCGCGGAACTGGTCGATGGCTGGTGCGCGAATCGTCTGAAGGTTTAGTCGGCCAGTTGTCGCACAACCCGCCAATGCAGCGGATCGGCCGCAATCAAGTTACGATGTGTTCGCGAGCCGGTCGTGCGGTCGGCCGCTGATTGGCCTTACGTTATCCCACGCGAAGACGCGAAGTGATCCGGATCTGCGTTCACGCTTCTTTGCGGCTGAAGATTGGGCTGGTCGAGTGGTGGGTGATCCGGCAGGGATTGGCCTGGGTTGGAGGCGAAGAGCGAAGATCGGGAAGGCGTGGGGACAAACAAAATGGAAATCTGGCGGGAATTTTGTCGGGTTTGGGGTTTGGCGGCCATATGTAGATAGGATGGCCGATGATATGGAAGAGAATGAACTGCTGAAGCGGTATGGGCGCGAGGGCGATGAGGCGGCGTTTGCAGAACTGGTACGGCGGCATGGGGAGTGGGTGTATTGCGCAGCGCGGCGGGAGTTGGGGGATGAACACCTGGCCGAGGATGTGAGCCAGGCGGTGTTTGCGCTGCTGGCGAAGAAGGCCAAGCGGCTGGCGGGGCATCCGAAGCTGAGGGGTTGGCTTTTTGGGGCGCTGCGGTATTGCGCCCGGGAAGCGAAGCGGCAGATGGTTCGGCAAAAGAGGCGAGAGCAGGAGGTGGGCAGAATGCGTCCAGAAGTGATGGAACAGGCGTCGGAATGGGAAGCGATCGCACCGGTGCTGCCTCGGAAAAGGGGCCACTCGTCATAAACAATGTGCAGTGGATGGCGATTCCGGCTGGAGAGGCGACGGCCGGCTGCGAAACCAAGGCGGTATGAGGTGGTGGGATCTTTGCGGTCGATGCATTGGAGATTGGAAATTGGAGATTGGAGATTGCCGAAGGAGAAGATGATGACGCTGGCGAAGGTGAAGGTGGCGACGGTTGCCGTTCTTGTGGTTGCGGCTTCGGTTGGGGTAGCCATTGCGGCCCAGCCTGCGACGGCGCCCAGCAAGACTGGTACTGGCGCTGGCAGTGGTCAGACGACGCCGGGACTAACGAAAGATGCGATCCATGCGATGTGCGGCCGGTTGGAAGCGTTGAACAACCTTTGGGCTAGTTACAGCGTGGAGTCGTCCTACAACCCGAGCCGGAAAGAACCGGCTGATATCGGAGGTGACGCGGTGCTGGTTCCTAAGACCGGCACCGAAAGATCGGAACGTACGTTCTCCCGCTTAGGTCTCAGAGCTCGATGGGACATTGACTGGATTCTGCCGGAGGACGCCGACAGAACGCCTTTCAGCAATCTTCGCCATAACCCCATCCAGAAGGAGATCTACTCCTTCACCGGGGACAGTCAAGAGCAACTGAGTGTTACCCGCAACCACGGCCCAGGCGGGATGATTCTCGACCGGGCGATGTTCCAGCCGTCTGTGCTTGAGGCGGCATTGGGCATTCGGCCCCGCCGTCGCAATAGCTATTTCTCGGTCGATGAGATCAGCCGCATGGAGGCCGAGAACACCCAAGACGGAGCGATTACACTGACATGGCGCGACGATCAAGGAGAGGTCCAGCAATGGACGGTGAAGCCAGAGCTGGGCTATGCGGTGACTGCAGTGCGATCAGGCAACGTCTGGATCACCGCCGAGGATTTCGAAGCAGTCGACGGACTGATGGTGCCCAAGAGCGTTGTCTTCCAGCTCCGCGTTCGCGAAGGCGAGAAAACGCGGTTGGTTGAGGACACGCGACTAAAGGTCCATCAGTACAAGCTCAATGATCCGGAGAACACCGAGTCTCGTTACCACATTACATGGCCTAAGGGAACGGATGTTAGGGATATGCGTCTTGGCATCAATCTTGTGGCCGATGAGAAGGGTGCATTGATTCGCAACAGGTAGTTGGGATGCGGAGGGAGCGCAGAGACAAGGATGACAGCCCGCCGCGGCGGGTAAACTGCAGGGAGCGGTACCGGGACGCAAATAGTATGCATGCTAGAGAGGTCTCACGCAGGCGCAGAGCTGCAGAGGAAGAGGAGATTTAGGTAGTGATTATTTGTTAGTCCGTAACGAAGATGATCAGGGATTGCGGAAGGAGAAGATGATGACGCTGGCGAAGGTGGTGGTCTAAGCAGGTACGGAGATAATGACTCGGACACGCGTTCTCGCGGACGTCTGATGGCCTTTGGAGGTTTATGAGAATGTTGTGCGCTTTTGCAGCGGTGATGGTTATAGCCGCCAGTGCTGTTGCCCAGGAGGCGGTTGCGCCCATTCCCGGCTTATCCACGTGGGAAGAGCGTATGAAGGACAACGCCGGTCTTGTGGCGGCGCAGCCGGAGAGAGCGGATTGCAGAAACATCGACGAGGCCTACATCTGGTATTACGACGGCATCTTTGTCTTCCACCAGATCGCGGAATATACGAAGGATAAGAAGTGGCTCGACGTGGCCGCCAAATGCAGGAAGTTCTACAGGGACAGCTACGTCATCGGGTGCCAGAAGTACTCCGTGGACGGCTGGAGGAACTTCACCCGCGGGCTCTATTACGACTGGACCATCCTGCACGATCAGCGTTCGAAGGACACCGCCATCGAGATGGCCAGGAAGAGCAAATTCTCTCAGATAGTGGATGCCGCGAATATCAGGCAGTGGGATAAGGACGTCGATATGAGCAGAGAGGTGGCCTACTGCATCAACGCCTGGCACGTGGCGAGAGACCTTGGGGCACCGGAGTTCGCCGGCCGGGACCCGTACCTGGATACCGCCTATAGCCACCTGGATATCTGGAAGGCCTACCTTAGCGCATACCCGAACGCTTCATACCCTGGGGAGCAGACGGAGAAGTATCAGCCATTCATGTTCGCGCTGACCGCTGAGGCGTTGATCCGTGTCTATGAACGCAAGGACACCTCTGAAGACGACAGGGCAAAGATCCTTGAGAAGATCTATGACCTGGCAAAACTGACGTATGACAAGCTATACAGCGACAAGAATCACGGCTTTATGGCCAACACCGGCCAACCCAGGAAGTTCTGGGGGAACATAAACCTGCTGATCGTGCCGCTGTACGGGTGGCTCTGGCATGTGACGGGCGAGCAGTACTTCCTCGACGCGGGGGACAAGGTCTGGAAGGACTGGATAGATTTCGGCTGGCCGGGGATAGCCGCGTGGGGCGGGAAACAGTTCAGCCAGAACTACCACTGGAGTTTTGATTACGTGAGGTGGAGAAGTACGGTTCCGGAGCCGAACCTGAAGGCACTTGGATTGAAGGCGGCTAAGTCGAGAAGATAACAGGGTGCAGCAGCCTCGGGCCGCAGGCCACCGCCGGGCCGTAGGGCAGGCACGCAATTCATGCCGCAAGACCAGTGCGTGAGCATGCGTAGCATCGCTTCACCGGCTTCCGGCACGTCCAATGACTTAGCGTCAGCCGCTTATCTGTGGCGTCAGGCCTGTTCGTCTCCGCTGCCCATGGCCAAGGTCGTCGGCAGAACAAAGCGGCCGGCCATCGGGCAGCCGACAGTTCAGGCCGCCCGCCGCCGACAGGTGTAACAGACCGGTTGTCCGTGTCGATCGCACCGGAAAGTGTCCAGAATCAGCCGGTTTTCGGGGTGGGCTTCGATGAACGGTCTGTATGCAGATAGCTCATCGAGGCCCACCGCTCCATGCCGCTGCAATACCTCGCCCAGCCAAGACGGTAGCGACAGTTCCACATCGACTTCCTTGGTCACCAAGTCCGCCTCCATCTTTGCCACGACAAGCTCAAGCAGCCGCTGCATGTGGGGGACGTCCTGCTGGTCGATCTGCCGGCCGAATTCCTCCAGTTCCCTGGCCAGTTCGGCGGCGATAGTGCCGACATCGGTGGCCGGACGCTGCTGGGGAGGTTGCGCCTCGCGCCGTCGCTTGAGGCTGTTGATTTCGGCCTTCAGAGCCGTCGCCTTCCTGGCCACGGGATCATCGTCCTCCAGCGTTACATCGTCGCTGAGCAGGACTAACTGCTTCTGCTTACGTTCAATCTCCCGCTCTAATCGCTCGGGGCTGTGTTCATCTTCCCGGCGCTCAAGCATCTGCTGAGCCACCAGACGCTTGATGGTTTCCTCCATGTTCGGCCGATTCAGCAGCACCTGCCTGAGCACCCCGATGATCGCTGATTCCAGTGGCTGGGCCGCGATGCGGCCGCTGAGGACGTTATTGCTTTTGGGTACGGTATGCCCTCTGGACACGGCATAGTAGCGGATCTCGTTTCCTTCCTTGCCACCGAGGCGGCCGGTCATGGGGTGGTTTCCCTGCCTACTGCGGAGGGAACCTTTGAGAATGTAAAGGCTGTTGCGATGACGATCCCGGTTGGCCTCTTTCGGCTTGGCCTCGGCAATGGAGTCAAGGTAGCGCTCGATGCCCACGGTCGCCAGCTTCCCCAACTGCTCGGGCAGGAAGTCTGCCAGATGCGGCTGCGGCCTCTCCAGCCACTCCTCTCTTGGCCGCATCCGTCCCCTAACATGGGCATTGTTGGCCAGTTCTTCCAGCGTCACTTCCGATGGCTGTGGCCGGCCTTCCGACGAGACATAGTAGATGCCATTCTTTGTCCGGCAGCGGATACCCCGGCCGATGTAGACGGGGTTCAACAGCACTTGGCGGACGCTGCCAGTATGCCATTCCCTACCCATGGGCGACGGCGTGCCAGCATCATTGAGCCGACGAGCCACGAACCGATAGCTCAAACCTTCCACATAGTGCAGGTGGAACATCAGGTGGACCACTGCCATCAGCTTGAGATCACCGGGGATCAGCCGAATCCGCTCGCTCTTCTGTTTGATGTAGTGCTCCGGGATGCCCTTCTTATTGTTCCTGCCGAAGGAACGCACGAACTCTCCGGCCGGCGTCAACTGTTGCTGGGTTCCATCGGACAGGTTGCGGATGATGTGGCGATCGATGCCACCATCGCAGTACATACGGTCCAGTCCGAACGGGGGCCGGCGGGTGTACGGGGAGCGGCCCGAGAGGAAGCTATTGGTGGAACCGATAGTAGCGTTGTATGAAAGCTGTTTGACCGCATGGCGGGCGGCGGCGAAGAGAAACGACACATACATCTCGGCCATTTCGTCGTCTACCAGCAGGTCCTCGGCCACGAAGTACACCAGAATGCCCGCCGCCCTCAGTTCATACAGCAGTTTCTGGCCGTGTCCCTGGCCGGCCCGTGTGAAGCGGCTGGTGTCCTGCACCAGCAGCACCTTGAAGTCGTTGTCCTTGCGCTTGCGGAGCAGGATTCTATCGATATCGGACCGGTTGCCCGGCACGCTGCCGGTGACGCCCTCCAGAAGCTCCTCATGAACCACTCGAAGTTCAAGATCCTTGATGGACTGCTCCGTCGTCCTCCCCTGATTGTCCATGCTTGTGCGGACTTGAGGGGCGCTACTGCATCGCTTGAGCACCACGCACGGCTGTCCGTGAAGTTTCTCTTTGTTGTTGAACATGCTCCTCCCTATGGCCCATCCGCCGACGAACCCATTCCGTCAGAAACAGATCAATGGCCTCGCCGATGCGGCGTTCCTGCTCAGGTGTCGCCGCTCGGACGGTGGCCTGAACTGTCAGCCGCTTTGGCTTCTCTTGTTTCTTCAACATGGGGCGAATATCTCCTTCTTCAATCTGCTCGCTTTTCGTCAGGGCGCTCTGGCCATGTCTGTCGAATGGCCTCCTCAAGTGTGCCACAGGCCAGGACCTGTACCCGTCCCGAACCGGCGATTTGCCGTTTGGCGGAAGGTGGAACGAAGAGGGTCAGCGGCAATGCTAACTCGCTGCTATCGACTGCTCGTCTCAGGCCAGATAAAACATCTGGCGAGACGTCCAGCACATTTCGGAACAGGTCTATTTCGCCCAGATACAGGTTGGTCGAAGGGAGCGGCCTGCGACAGTACGAGGCGATCAGCGACATGCACATGGGCAGACCGAAGTAGGTCAGGTACTGACCTCCGCGGGGAAGGCGACATTGAATGCGATAGTCGAGGTCCGACATGTCAAGTCCATCGATCTGGCCGATGCAGCTCAGAAGTTGCTCGATCTCGTGCCTTGGCAGCCCCGGTGCGGTCATCCGCCCGGGCCGGCCGTCGGCCGGTACCGCAACTGAGGCCTGCACCTGCATCGCCCCTGATGACGGGCAGTACGTCCGCGCTGCGCCAGGCTGGGCATGTGCGTGCGGGGCCAGCGCCATCCGCAGTGTTCTCGCGTCAATCGTCAATGGAATGGGCCGGAGCAGAGGTGGCCCGAACCTGTTTTTGCGAACTGCCAAGAGCGTGTAGAGCATGGCGCGCCTCAAAACCACGGTCACATCGACGCCGTGTTCCAGTGCTTTGGGTCCCGCGATTTCCCCTCGCTTCGTGATGTGCGAGACGAGAATGGTGACGATGCCACTTTCAGCACAGATGCGGCCAAACTCCAGGACCTTTCCATAGGCTTTCGTGGCGGCCGACGACAAGCCGTCGCCCTGGATGCTGTCGAGCACGACCAGGCTGACACCGTGGCGCCGCCCGGCCGGGCTCAGGATCTCCCGGGCGGCGTACATTGGCAGCGACGTCACATCGCGAACATTCTGTTCTACCTCGATCCGATCCATGGCCTCTGAACGCCGGGCCGGGCTTAACCGGGACAGCATCTGCATCGCTCGCACTTTCATAGCTGCCGGCGTCTGCTCCGTGAGAATGTATAGACTGCGGTACCCTTGCTCTGCCAGGTCCAAGCCAATCTGCATCGAAAGGAGCGACTTGCCGCTGGCTGGTGCGCCGCCAAAAAGATATAGCCCCCCATTGAAAAGGGCTCCCATCGCTTGGGCGAGAAACGCTGACTGCGGCAGTGAAAGCGGTTGTCGCGCCTCGTCGGGGGCGGCCAAAAGACTGCCTGCCGCGACTGTCACAGGGCTAGCGGGTAGAGCGTGTTGAATAGAGCGCATGGTAGTACCTTTCCGTTAAGCTACTTCACGTAGAACCTGTCCTGTTCCGGCTGGACGTGAACGCCGGATTCCGGGACCTCTCCGGTCCGTTCCACAAGTTCGTCCAGGGCTGATTTGCTGAGTCTCTCAGTCACGACGAGCAGTTCCGGGTGATGTGCTTTCGCCCAGGCGCGAACAGCATCTTCATCATCGATAACGAGCCGGGATGGCTCCTTGCGGAATCCAATCGTGCCGGCCGGCAATCCCACCGACCGCCGGCGGTTGCCTTGATCTGCCAGACGAGTCTGAAGGAACTCGCGAAGTTGCGCCCCAAAGCGCATCAGGAGGAACTGCTCGTCATGCTCGGCTCTGGCACATTCGCGCTCGCACCATTCGGTGCAGTGTTGCGCATAGGCACGGCATTCGATGATCTTGCGGACGACCCAGTTGGCGGACGCCTCATCGGTGACCGCGAAAGTCGAGGAGATCTCCGGTTGCTCGATCACTCTGTCCTCGGTGTCTGACATAACGTGACCCTCCATCATTTGCTCTGAACGGGTTGTCCGTACTGCAGGAGACGCTTTTCAATGCAGGTAAGCAGGCGCGCTGAACGCTTGTAGACGAAGTACTCATCCAGCCAAACCGCCAGATCATCAATCATGACCTGCGATTCATCTGCACAGTAGTGATCAGGTAGGCCACCATATGCTCTGCACGCCGCGATCAAGAGCCCTCGTCGTTCGGATCGAGGAAGCTGAAGATCGTCGCGAGCGAACACCCGGATGTCCGGCCGAGCGGAGTCCCACCTCTGCCACACTTGGCCGCGCACGCTGCCTTGGCGGCCACCGCTTTTTACGCAAAGTGCAATAGGAGTAACAGTCCAATCCCCATCCCCGGGTGAGACTGACTCGCCAATCAGAAATGAACACTCAATACGCATGGCAGACCTCACACTTGCGAACGATCCTTCAACGTCTCGATAATCTTCATGACCCATGGGCCATCGGCGACCACGAAATAGCGCGTGATTGAGTGGGATTCAATGCGGTGGAGTTCATCCTCCCCGCCGACGGCTCGATGCAGCGCCGCCACGACTCTTCCCGCGTCCGTGGACCTGAAGCCGATCTGGTCCATTTCCACCGCTTCAGTTACCCACCCATCACCGGGCCGACCGTATAGCGTCCCAACCAATGACAGAGCCGGCTTGGCGCCAACCAGGCGGAAGGTGCCGGAGACGATCCTGAGGGTCATCCCCGGCACTTCCGCCTCGGTGTCCTGAAGTGTCACCACGCACTGGAGTACAACAGTTGGCGGCATGATCAGCCCTTCTTCTCTTGTTGCTCGCCCGGAGTGGAATACGAAATCGATCGCATGGCGGCGTGCGCCACATCGTCATACATCGTGTAATACAGGTTCAGGATCTCGGACGATCCGTGCCCCATCCATTCGAGGGCATAGCGCTGCGAGATGTTGTTCCGGGCGCACATGCTCGCAAACGCATGCCTGAATGTGTGCAGCTTGTACTGGTCCGGCTTGTCAAACTTGCATCGCCTACAAAGTCGCTTCAGCGAGATCAGTAAGCGGCGCTCGCAGATCGGGCCGCCGCCTTCGGGATATTTGCGTGAGGGGCGTGACGTGAACACTCGGTCATACTTTCGTGGGATCGTCTGCAGGTACGGCTTGAGTTCCGGATGGATCGGAATCTGCCGTGCTTTCTGATTCTTGGTCCTGTCTGGCCGGGACCCACCTCGTCGAATCGTCACGAATCCGGTCTCCAAGTTAAGGTTGGACCACTGCAGATCACGTGCTTCCCCGAAGCGCAGGCCGAGATATGCCATCGCTGCGTAAATTCCTGCTTCGTGGGGGTCGGCCGCCTTGAGTAGCGCAGCGACCTGCTGGAGCGTGAAGCACGGTTGTTCCGCCGAAGCTGGCTTCGACATGCTGATGCCCAGCAGCCGATACTCTGGGATCAGGCGTTGCCTGGCCGCCCATTTGAAGGCCTGTTTGATCAGAACAAGCCGGTCATAGCAGGTCTTCGCCGTGCGGCCCTCTTCGGTCATCGCCCGGTTGTAGGACCAGAAGTCGGCTTCATCGAAGCGAACCATCGACGTGCGGTTGGTCTTTTCGCACCATGCCGCAAAGTGGCCCAACCCATTGGTATACTTTTCGATCGTCTTGGGCGCTTGGCCCTCGTTCTGTTTCTGGGCAAGGTACCCATCTCGCAGTTGCCCGGGTGTCAGCTTGTACACCTTCGGGGTCTGGCCGGCCTCGATCGTCCGGCATATCTCTTGTGCGCCTCGAATGGCGACCTGCTTGTTGGTGGCACCCAGCGCCTTATGGAAGTGACGACCGGCCAAGCACCACTCGGCGAACCAGCGCCGGCTGGTATAGATTTCACCAGACCGGCGACGATACTGGCGGTGGCCGATATAGATGACCGGAGCTGTGCCCTCACACGGATGGCGATCAATGAGTTTCATGGTCGCCTCCGTTGATTGGGCTGTTCCTTCGAACTGCCATCGGACGATCCATCAACTCGATGACAAAACGGTCTCGCCAGAAAAGAACTGGTTTGCCCCGTTTGGCACTGCTCCCGAACCATCCCTCTGAGAGTTTCTTTCTGAGGGTGAGCGGCGAATACCCGCTCAGCTTTGCCGCCGCCTGCAGATTCAGGATCGGCGGATATTCATTCTGCAGCGGCTCGAACGCCTCACGCACTTCCGCCGCTGTCAGAGGAGTGCGTTTATCCTTGGAGTTATTGGCCATAGTTGGCCCCCTTCGAACTGGCTGAACCTTGGTAGGATTCAGCTTTACACCGCCGACGGAGGTCAATGACCTCGGTTGATCGGCCGTTACCCCCCTTTCTTCGGTATGCGCGCTTTGTTTCCGACAGTCCACGCTAATGTTCTGCTGGAAGCGGCCAACGATGGGGCAGAGGAAGCCCAATTCAGGCAATGAAACGGCTGGGGACCGTTTGGGGACCACGGGCATCCGCCGGCCGGCGAATGCTCCAAAAACGCTGAAAGGCATGGCTTTCTGGACCATGCCTTTACCTTAACGGAGAGGGTGAGATTCGAACTCACGCTGACATTGCTGCCAGACCGGTTTTCGAAACCGGCGCATTCAACCGCTCTGCCACCTCTCCAAGAGCGGTGGGTAACCTACCGGAATCGTTTGGGAGCGTCAATTGAAGTCCCCCGGCCGGCCGTTGTGTGTATACTCCTGCCCCTCTATGAAGAAAGTGCTGTTTTTGTGTACGGGCAACTACTACCGAAGCCGCTTTGCCGAAGAGTTGTTCAACCACCTCGCGGGCGCTGCGGGGATACCGTGGCGGGCGGAATCACGGGCATTGGCGATCGAGCGCGGGATCGTGAATGTCGGGCCGATGTCGAGCCATACGCTGGAGGCGCTGCGCGAGCGCGGGATCAGTCCGCCGGAGCCGTTGCGGTATCCCATCAGACTGAATGAGGTGGACTTGCGTTCATCCGCGCGGGTGATCGCGTTGAAGGAAGCCGAGCACCGGCCGCTGGTCGAGACTAGATTCGCCAGTTTCGCCAGCCGCGTCGAGTACTGGCATGTTCATGATCTGGACGGCGCTGCGCCGCAGGAAGCGTTGGCGCAGGTGGAGGTCCTGGTGCGCGAGCTGGTGGTGGGACTCGTGGATGGGAAGGGCGGTGACGGTGCGGGCGCGTTGCGGGTATGATAACCGCGATGCGGATACGCGTGCTCATCTTCGCGATGGCTAGCGCTGGGGGACTTCTGGCAGGTGAGATCTCGATCGTCATGCCCGATGGCCAGGCGGTTCGGGCGGAACGGGCAGAGGGCAAGCCGTTGTCGGCGACACTCAAGGATGGCACACGGCTGATCGGCGTGGATATGTCCTGGTATGCGCCGGTCGCCGAAGCGAAGGCGAAGCCGGGCGAGTTGGCCGACGATGATCGCAAGGCAATCCAGGAGATTTGTACGGTGCCGTCCTTCTATGACCGCTGCGAGATACTTTTATTGCAGGGCGATGCGGATCGGGCGGTGGGGCTGATGCAGCTTGTGCGCGATCGCGACTTCCACGCGGGTAAGGGTGAGGTGATCTGGCGGGCGGAGCTCTGGTACTTCGAATTCCAGAATGGCGGCTGGGCGAAGGTCAGCCAGCAGAACAAGGTCCTGGACCGGCAGCGCTTTGCCACACGTGAGAAGTACCTCGATTATGTCCGGCCGATTCGCTTTGTGCCCAAGCTCGGGGGCATCAAGGCCAGTGAGAACGATACACGCATCGAACTCTTGGCCGATGACGTCAAGCAGTTTGTGCGGCCGGTCGAGAAGTAGGGCGGGTCATGCTTTGATACCCGTTGCTTGCGCCACGGCCTTATTGGTCAGTTTTCCCTCGATCATGTTGATGCCCGCCGCGATTCCGGCATCGGCATCGGCCGCCGCCCGGTATCCCATGTTGGCCAGGCGCAGGGCATAGGGCAGCGTGGCGTTGCACAGCGCCAGGCTGCTGGTTCTGGATACCGCGCCGGGGATGTTCGCCACGCAGTAGTGCACAACACCCTCCTCGATGTAGGTTGGGTCGCGATGCGTGGTCGGCCGGCTGGTTTCAGTGCAGCCGCCCTGGTCGATGGCGACATCGACGATGACGCTGCCATTTTTCATGTCCACCAGATCCTTGCGCGTGACCAGACGCGGCGCTCGTGCACCGGGGATCAGAACCGCCCCGACCACCAGGTCGGCGTGACGAAGGTATTCGCGAACCGAGTGCGGGTCGGAATAGACCGTCTGCACGTTCGCCGGCATCACATCCGAAAGGTAACGCAGGCGATCGAGGTTGATGTCCATGATGACAACGCTTGCGCCCAGACCGGCGGCCACCCTGGCCGCATGCGTTCCGACAATACCACCGCCGAGTACCAGCACATGCGCGGGCGCCACGCCGGGAACTCCGCCCAGCAGGATGCCTCTACCGGACATCGGGCGTTCGAGGTACTTCGCGCCCTCCTGCACGCTCATCTTTCCGGCGATTTCACTCATCGGTGTCAGCAGCGGCAACCGGCCGGCACTGTCATGGATCGTTTCATAGGCCACAGCGACGATTTTGCGGTCAAGGCACGCCTGAGTAAGCCCAAGATCCGCGGCAAAATGGAAATAGGTGAATATCACCTGGCCGCGCCGCAACAGAGCAAACTCGTTCTCCTGCGGCTCTTTGACCTTAATGATCATGTCGGCTTCCGCCCAGATCGCGCCTGCCGGCTCCACCAGTGTCGCTCCGGCCCGTCGGTAATCCTCATCTCCGAAACCCGATGCCACGCCGGCCTGATGTTCGACCAGGACACGATGCCCGGCCCGCGTCAGCAGCTCCGCCCCGACCGGCAGTAAGCCGACCCGATACTCATCCGTCTTGATCTCACGCGGAACGCCGATGGTCATCATGTCTGCTCTTCCCTTCTGTTCTGCCTCGCCCTAGACTCGCCCGGCTATGAGCACCTGGCTGACAGGCAAGATTGTTTCGATCGTCTCTGATGATACCTTCGAAGTATCGGTAGAGCGAAGCGGCGGTCCCTATGCGACAGCTCTGCGCGCGACCGAGCGTGTGAAGATGGTCAACAACGAAGTCAGCGCCCTGCGCCCCAGTTTCATGCCTGCCCATGGCCAGCAGTCGTTGCTGGGCATGCGCATCCACTGCGAGATCCAGTCCCGCAGCCACATGGGACACTATATTGTCACCGCCCGGCCGGGGTAGTGTGCTGTTCCCATCTCACTTCCCTTTCTCCTGCCATGGCACAGCGCCGATGTCCGTACCATCATGTGCGGCACCTTTGAGCTTCGGATTTGTCGGGGCGTAGCCAGCGCGCACCCACTTGACCAGATGCAGCACCGGATCATCGTCGCCGAACTTCTCGCCCGTGCGGATGGCTTCACGCAGGTAGTAGAGACTGGCCCATTCCCAACTCTTGCGCCATTCGGTGGCATCACCTTTCTCGCGCGTGCCCGCGCCTGGTTCGGGATTCTCGCCGGCGCCGATGTAGCGGTACAGGATCGGCAGGCCCCAGTAGATTCCAGTCTTGTTCAGGACCGTATCGCCGATGGCGTAAGGCTTATCGGGCGTGGCCTGCCAGTTGCCGCGCGACGCCGTCTTGTTCAACGCCTTGGTTGCATACAGCGGCAGGTCGCGCTGGTAATCCACGAATTGCGGATCGACATCGACATCGTGCTCGCCGGGCGTCTTGGACCAGTTGCCGATGTAGCCTTTGCCCCAGTTGTTGTAGTGGGCTTTGTTTGGGAAATCGACTTCATTGTCTTGGTCGAAGTTCCAGCCTGCATTGTGGTCGATGTTCTTGGGATCGCCCACATCCTGAACCGGAGCGCCGGCCTTCTGGTCCTGGTAGAGGCTGTGAACATCGCACAGCTTGACGAACTTGGATTGCCGGCCGGGCAATTGCGGGTTCCACATGATGTTGGAGCGGAAGGATTTGAGGTCGCCGGGGCTGTTGTTGCCCGATTCGGAATACTGAAACGCCGAGAACCCAGGCGAGCTTTCCCCGGCCGGCTTGCCCTTGCCATACCCGCCGAACCATGTGTTGTGCTCGAAGATGTATCCCCCGGAGAACCCGCCGCCGCTGGCGGTGATCTCGCCGCTGCTATAGCCGTACATGTTGGGCAGGAAGATACAGTGATGGCATCCGGGCAAGCAGAAGATCCATTCGCCACTGTCCATGTTCGCCGTTCCCGCGTGAGACAGGATCAGGCCCTCGAGTTCGATCGGATACTGCTTGGCGCCAAAGATGACGTGCGGATTATCCACGTCGCGGTCGATGAGCACGAACGAGTCGGCCATCCGCCTGCCCGCGACCCAGGTCCATTGCCCGAAGATGCGGAACAGGTTTCGCTCACACTTGGCCCATGGCTCTGACGCCCATACCACCGGACAACCTCCCCCGAAATAGTTGCCGGTGATCGTATAGCCATCGGCAAATGCCTTCTCGTTCGTCAGTGCGCTGATATCGAAGACATTGCTGACGATCTCTCGTACACCCTTACCCAGCGGCTTCTGGGCGGGCGGGGCGTAGAACACGGACTTACCGCGCGAGCGCTCGTGAACGTTGCGGCTGTGTCGGAACATCCCATCGGCATCCATCGCGCCCGTGATCGTGATCTCTCCGCAGTCGCTGAATGTGCAGTCCTGCACATCCCAGGTCACCTCGTGTTGAGCGCCGCCGCTGTACCAGAAGATGTCCCAGCCGCTTGTCTTGTCATCGCCGATTCGCGAGATCCTGGCGAACTTCGCTCGAAACGGTCCGGCGAAATTCTTGCCGTCGCGGCTGAACACGCCAGCGCCGCCGGCTTCATGCGAATCCAGCAGTGCCGGTGCATCGGCCGAACCATCGAGGATGAACGGCCGAAAGCCGAAATCTGCTGATGGGCGGAAGCGATAGTGCGTTTCGGCGGCCTTGGGGGCCTTGGAAGCATCCCAGCGCCAGTGCCCGCCCGCTTGCACGGTGACGGCCGGTGCGGTGTTGGTCTGGCCGCCCGTGTAGACCACATCGCCGCGCACATTGAGTTGGCTCCCTTTCACGAGCACGATTGCCCCGGTCTTGTTCAGATTGATGGCCGGGCTTCCGTTCTCCC
This sequence comes from uncultured Phycisphaerales bacterium, assembly GCA_903871935.1. Taxonomy (GTDB): domain Bacteria; phylum Planctomycetota; class Phycisphaerae; order Tepidisphaerales; family Tepidisphaeraceae; genus CAIQIQ01. The sequence goes on along the minus strand of CAIQIQ010000084.1, from coordinate 16,296 downwards.
CGGAGGACCCGATGGTGCGGGCATCCGAAGCCGTCACCGTGATGCCATCGGGGATGTTTAGGGTATCTCCATCTCCCGGGATCGCATCGACCCACGTTGCCTTGGCCGACCAGTCTCCACTGGCCGCCGCTTTGCGTTCCGTGGCCAGGATCGTCGTTGCCATGCACAGGACCACCAGAACCGACAAGACTCTTACCATATCGTCTCCACCGTTTGTTCCCGGGCTACCGCAACTCTTGGAGAAGAACCTGCACCAGCCAATCCACCTCGATTGGATCGTGCATGCGCAACAGGCGTATCGATCGCCCATCTTTAGCACGGATCTCCAGCATGGCGCCACTATCCTTGTCATCGTCGGGGGAGTGCTCCCAAACCCGCCCGATCCCCAGGAGCTGCGCTCGCTGCCACTGCCACTGACGCCGAGCCAATGGATCCACCTGGGTTACTGTCAGTGTTCCGGAATGGATTTCAAAACTTGTCTGCCGGCGGCCAAGTTGCCAGGCGCGAAACAACATGCCCACAGCGCCAATCGCTATGACCAGCATCGGCAGCGGATGAGCCAGATTGCCACTGACTCTCACGCCTGCGAGCATCGATGCCAGGGTCATTCCCTCCATCAGCAACAGTACGCCGCCGACACCCAGCCAGAGGAGGTTACCCTTGCACAGAATTCCGCTGCATGGCACTCTCAACGTAAGTCCATCCGCACGGCCTTCCAACGTAACAGCACTACCTTTGGGCGGGCGAAGTGGATCAACCAGGTCCTCACTGTGAGAGACCGGCGGATGTGCAGACGCCGCTGCGTCAAGGAGGGCTGCGCCAAGAGTCCGTGAGCCGCTTTCCGCTGGCACGCGTCCTGATTCAATGTGCAGGCTTGCCGAGCAGCGGACTGAGAGTTCCTCGCCGATCTGAACCGTCCATTGCCGCGGATACCCGACCATGAGCCACAGGCGGCGGATGCCCACACCTTCGGCGATCAGCGCTGAAATATCAGGACGCTTGGGAGACTGCGCCCCTTCAGGCTCTGCGGCAAAGATGGTGAATCGAGCGATACGAGCGATTGGCCGGCGCCGCGTCCAGCGCAGCGGGCCGACGGCCTCGGTGGCGTGCAGAGTTGTGCCGCATACGGCAATCTCGCTGTGGCCGACGAGCATGAACAGACCCACCGCCACGAACACTACGATCAGCGGCGACACAATGGCAATCATCCCCAGACCGATTGCCTGCAGACCTCCGCTCTGCCCGGATACATTCAGCCATACCCACACGTACCACCAACAGAGGACCGCCAACGCGACAGTCAGCGGCACTAACCCCAACCAACGCAGTTTTCCGATGCGATGCCGCGGCAGGATGTAGCGGACGCCATCCGCTTGCTGCTGCACCACAACGTCCGAAGGAACAGAGAGTGTCTCGCCACGGCAGGGAGCCATAACGCCGCGATTATCTTACTCAGTACTGCACCCGGCAAGCGTGCGCTGCCCCGGTCGAGTCCAAGAGGGAAGTCTGGCGAACGTACCACACCACTCCACTCCCCCGCAGCAAACGACCCTGAACGCCGATCCGCTTCTCGTGCTGCGCCTTTCTCGTCCATCCTGCCTATCCTGTCCATCTATGTGACAATCCGAGTGGGTGTGCCGCCAGCAATCCGCATGCCTCGCCGCTCCTAAAAAAATGCGAATTTTTCTCGTCGTTCATAAACCCTTGTCAAACCTCAATCTCTCCTTATCGAATCTTGCAAGCCACCCCTTATATATAGAGAGACCTATTCTCTCCGTGCCCCACGCACGCTCTCTGACAACTGGATCTACTCTGGCATCAGGTTTGCTCGGCCGATTCTCCGCTCAATGTCCCAGAATGTCCCCAAATGTCCCACTTTATTTCCGCAGGACAACGACCGCCCCTCTTGGTCTTCAACGCATGACGTATCACGTATTACGTTCTTGCGGACCAATGTCACACTTTGTCACCAATTGTCACACATTATTTCCGCGGGGACAGGCCGCCCGTTTTCGTTTCCGCCATCGGCTCTCCGCGTCCCCGCGTCTCGGCTCGACTGTCTTCGACGCTCAGCTCTCTTCGAGCCTGAGCCTCAGAGCCGAAGGCAGACGAAGCGAGCTCGCCGAAGTCCGTGTCGCCGCGTCTTTTCCTCCCTCCGCTCTCGGCCCTTTGCCCGTGCTACACTTCCGCTACACTTTGCTACACTTCTGCTACACAATGCTACACTTTGCTACACCCATGCTACACCCTAACAGCCGCCAGAAATTGCTGTAACTCCAGCAACCGCCGCCACTTCCCGTTTCGCGCCTTGCCGCCCATGCTACACATGTGAAATTACGCGGCCATTCCGGCCGCCGCGCACTACCGTAACTCATTCCAAACACGGTACTTACGCCCCGAACGCCCCCAACTCGACTCCTGCTACATGTAGCATCGACATCGACGCGAACCTGAGCGCGTTTCATAAGGTGGGTCGCTCGCCCCCGAGCGACACTGATCCCCGCGCATCCTCCGCGGAAAGAGGCGCCGATCGAGCAACGACTTGCGGCCAGTAGTACCCTTTCGTACGCTGCTGCCCGACCCACAGGCGCGCGGGGGACTCCCCTAGCAATCTGTCACCCGGAGACTGCATACCATGGCTGACTATGAAGCGATCGTGAAGACCCATCCGCGTATCCACCTGAGGGCGGCGGATGTGCCCCGCCTGAGGGCGGCTGCGGCCGCGGGCGGCACGCACGCGGGTTTCTACGCGACACTCATCCAGAACGCCGACGCCTGCGCAGCGGTCGAATTACCCGAGACCATTGGCCACGGTGACAACGATCGCGGCTATGGTGACCAGTTGGTTGAGCTTGCCATGGCGGCGCTGCTCACCGGCGAGGCGAAGTACCTCGATCAGGTGCGCCGCTTCCTTCAGCCGATGCTTCGCGCCCAGAGCTGGCACGATGGCATCGGGCTCGTGACCGGCCACACGATGGCCGGCGTTGCCTGCTGTTACGACTGGCTCCATGACACATTTACGCCGGCCGAACGGGCACGCATGCGCGACAAGATGATCCACGTTGCGCGGCAGACCTATACCATGGCATCGGAGCAGCGCGTGTGGTGGCACGATATGTTTCTGCAGAACTGGTGCCACGTGCCCACATCCGCGCTGTCCTATGCCGCAGCAGCGCTATCGGGAGAGGTCGAGGAAGCCGCGCAGTGGATGCGCCAGGCCGACTTCACGTTCACCAAGACCAAGGATGCCCTCTCAGCGGATGGCAACTGCGAAGAGGGGCAGGCATACATGGTCTACGCCTGGGAATACATCCTGCGGTACTTCGATATTGCGCGCGGCACCTTTGGCATCGACCACTGGGACTGCGATTACCTGCGCAACGCGCCGTACGCAATGATCTACACGGTCACGCCGGTCATGCGTAGCCAGGACCATTTCATGACCTTCGGCGACGGTCGACGGCGCATCTGGACCGGGCCTGTCCATCTCCTGCTGCGGTCCGCCGACGAGTACAAGGATGGCTTCGCCCAGGATTTTGCCATGCACCTGGTGGAAAACCAGATCGGCGCGAACGAGGGATGGATGAACATGCTGTGGTACAACCCCTCAATCGAGCGCAAGTCGTTCAAGGCGTTGCCGACGCTGCGCTGGTTCGACAAACTGCATACCGTCTTCGCACGCTCAAGCTGGGATGCCGACGCGACCATGCTCGGATTCAAGTGCACTCCCAACCATACGGAGCACACAAAGAAGGCATTCCCCGGCCGCGACTTGGGCACAGGCCATGCCCACCCGGACGCGGCCAGTTTCCAGGTCTACGCGTTCGGAGAGTGGATGGCGATCGATTCGGGCTACAGCGTGTGGAAGTTGACCGCGGAGCACAACACGGTCCTGGTTAACGGGCAGGGGCAACTGGGCGGCGACAGCATGTGGTTCGACGGAAGAAAGACCCTAACCGCGGAACCTTGCGCGATTACCCACGTTGAGTCCAACGGTCGCTTCGACTACATGCGCGCGGATGCGTCAGGGATCTACCTGCCACAGGCGGGACTGGAGCGATTCATCCGCCACGTGGTGTTCCTGAAGCCTCACGACATGCTGATCATCGACGAACTCGGCGCAACCGAGCCATCCTCGTTCGAGTGGCTCTTTCACGTTGAAGACGAGATGCTCCAAGAGGGCAATCGCTTCTACTACGCCAAGAACGAAGCACGCGGCCGGATCGTGTGGCTGGCGCCGGCCCAGTTCACGTCAAAGGTCACGCGACAGAAGTTTGCCTTTGTGCCGCCTATTGAACTGAAGGAAGGCACGATGCTCTCTATAAGCCCGGCCACGAAGTCAAAGACGGCGACCTTTGTCGCACTCGCGAGTTTCTACAAAGGCGCCTCTCCCGACATCGAGCCCGAACTGATCAGCAGCGACGGCAAGACCGTGGTGGTTCGCCTGAAGCGCGCGGACGGGAGCGAGACGCTGAGCGTCGACCTTGTCGCCGGCGCCGCGCGCATCGTGTGAAAGCGCACCAGGCTTCACCCTTGTGTAAGTCTCTTAATGTATTGAATGAAATGCGGAAGCGCTATTTCAGGCCCAGGTAATTCCGGAGACCAGATCTTTTCCCATTTGAAGGAGATCCATCCGCCGAATTGCCCTGCGCCAAGCCCGGCGTAGATGGCTCCGAAATCAATGTCACCCTGTCCGGGAAGCGCAGTCCCATGCCCGTCCTTGAATTGGGCGCCATGTTTCAGGTCCGCTATATACAATTGGGGGAGACTGTCTTTGATCTTGGGAAGAACGTCGTCAAATCGCTCTTGCATACATGAGGCATTTGCCGGGCAAAGAACCATGTGCAATCGGGGACTTCTTACGGTATTCATGATCTCCAGGATGTCGTGAATACCGACTCCGCCGGTGTGGTTCTGGATGATCAGGGAGGTAGGAGATGCATCTGTCTGGAGTACCTCGGCAAGGACATCGGCCGAACGCCTGATGAAGGCATCATGATCATGTGCTGAATCAGGATTACCTATGAATATCCTGACAAGCCTTGTTCCGAGTTTAGTCCCTATCTCCAGATTCTTCAGCACAGACTCTTTGAGCTTGCTCCATGAGGCAGGATCAGCATTGGCCTGTTCGTTATAGGCAAGCAGGGAGGATGCAGTGATTCCCTCTTCCCTGAATACGGTTTTCAGTTCCCCTATTTCCGCATCTGTAGAGGTGACTTTGAGCTCGCCAAGATGATCGGAAATGCGGAGATCGACGCCTTGAAACCCATACTCACGAGCCTTCTTGATCGCGGTCCTGCCATCCCAGTCGGGCGAGGCCATTGTGGTGTAGCTGAATTTCGACATGTGCCTCCCGGGGATCAACTCATTTATGCTCGCTCGAAGATCATGCCTCCAATAGCAGGAGGCAATGTACCACTGGTCTGGGCGCGATCAAGTATTGCCGCATTACTTCACGATGAACGGAGCGTCGCCAAATGTAGTGGAGGCATCGTGCCCGGCATTTCCATTCACTAACACGGCGTTCCGCGGGACATAACTGCCGCCGCCGCTGACGTCCGCCATGAGCACATCATCTCCGGTTCCGCCCAATAACGCGATGTTCAAGCGTGGATTGCTGCCCGCCTGTGCGACGAGCGTGGCATTGAGTGTGTCCTTGCCACTTCCTCCAACCTCATGGAGATATACCGATCCCGCGAAATCCGCCGACGGCAAATCTACGGTGATGGTATCGTCGCCGCTTCCGCCCTTGAGATTGATGCCCCACTCGCCATCGGTATGTGCGGTGTCACCCATTTCCGGGTTCCCGGCCGTTATCGCGAATGTGTCACTCCCGCTGCCGCCGTCGATATCCAGGATCGCCCGGCTTGGACCGAAGATATCAAAGCTCTCATAATCCACGTTGCTGTGGAAGGTGTCATTGCCCTGACCGAGATCCGCATCGAGCCTCAGCATCGATCCATCGGCCACATCGCCGAAGAAGTTGGTCGCGAGGGTGTCGTCGCCTCTGCCCAGGTGCATGCGGATATCGAGCACCGAGCTATTCTTGAGATCATTGAGTCCCACGGTGGCCTTGTCGTTGCCATTGCCGCTGCGCAGGCGGACGGTCAACTTGCTGCTGCTAAGTGACTGAGAGAGCCCGAAGCCAAAGCTGAAGGTGTTGTTGCCGTTGCCCAGGTCCGCGTTGAGCGTCTTCTTGACCGAGAAATAGGCGTCCAGATGGAAATCCAATTCGTCATCGCCAGCGCCGAGTTTGACGGCGAAATGCTCAATACCCGTGAAGGTTTGGCCGGAGATGTCTCCTGGATCGTCGAAGCTGCCATTCCCGTCGGCATCGATCCGCACGACTGTTGCGACGCGATCGGGTGGCAGATGGTCATCCATGATCTGGACGATCTGGTTCCCATTGTCACCAGTGATCGAGAGTGTGGTGCCAGCCACCTTGAGCGTTGCAGACAGGTGCATACGCTTTTCGAGAGCTTCCACCAGAGCCAAGGTACGGGATCGCATGTGTGCCTCCCCTCACGTTAAAGTTGGTAACTGTCCCGATTCGCATTGGATGGGACTGTCATCCACTACTTTGCGGCCGAGCCGCCCCCCGGACGACGCCCCCGGGCGACGCCCGCCATCCCTGTATTTGAGGCGTCAGGCAGCCAAAACGGAACGGATGATTTCCGCGCACGGACTCCTGAGGAAATCACATCAGCGGTACGAGATGTAAAACGAAAGAGCCGCATCCTTACAAGGAATGCGGCTCTTCTTGATGACAAGTTGTCGTGCTTTACTTACGCAGACCCAGCCGGCCGATCAGCTTCAGATAACGATTGCGATCTTCGCGGGTCAGGTACTTCAGCAGGCTGTTACGCTTGCTGACCATCCTCAACAGGCCCCGACGCGAGGAGTGGTCCTTCTGGTGGGTCCGCAGGTGGTCGGTCAGTTCGGTGATCCGCTTGGTCAACAGGGCGATCTGCACTTCGGGTGAGCCGCTGTCCTTCTCGTGGATCTTGTAGTCGGTAACGATCTGAGACTTGTTCTCGGGCGAAATCATAAAATCTCTCCAGTCACCTGGCCCCCAGCAGCGTTTGCATGCCAGAGACCGGTCTAGCCGTATATACTCCCACCCACATCGGGCAGGAAGGGGCGGATAATGTACATCGGGCGGCCAGGAATACAAGGGAGGCGCCTTGGAGCGCGCCAGGGAAGGGGGCGCTCTTGTCTTCAGGGGATGGTTAAAATACCTTCCGGCCGATTCATGAGCTCGGGCGGCTCGAATTTTGGATACCAACATGGCAAAGATGACACCACACGAGCGTTACTTGCGAATGTACCGGCATCAACTGGCCGACCGGGTGCCGATCACGGATGGCCCGTGGAATGCCACACTGACGCGGTGGAAGAAAGAGGGAATGCCGGAAAATGCGGACTGGCAGGAGTATTTCGGTACCGATCCCCACGTCTACATCTTCACCGACGCCAGCCCGCAGTATCCGACGAAGGTAATCGAAGAGACCGACGAATACCGCGTGCACACCACCGAGTGGGGCGCCACGATCAAGAACTGGAAGTCGGCCGGCGGCGTGCCGGAGTTCCTCAATTTCACCATAACGGACCCGGACACATGGCGAGCTGCCAAGAAGCGCATGACGCTCAACCGCTCGCGTGTCAACTGGGATCACCTCAAGGCCAACTACAAGACCTGGCGGGAAAAGGGCGCATGGCTTGAGGGCTACTTCTGGTTTGGCTTTGATGTGACCCACTCCTGGACCATCGGCACCGAGCGCATGCTCATGGCCCTGGTTGAAGACCCGGAATGGTGCGTGGACATGTTCAACACCTTCCTCGACCTCAATATCGCCGTCTTCGACATGATGTGGGAAGCGGGCTATACGTTTGACGCCATCAACTGGCCGGATGACCTGGGATTCAAGCACCATCAGTTCATGTCGGCGGATATGTACCGAGAGCTCCTGAAGCCGGTGATGAAGCGGGCGGTGGACTGGGCGCACTCAAAGGGGATCTATGCCCGCCTGCATTCCTGCGGCAATGTCATGCCCTTTGTTCCTGACTTCGTGGAGATTGGGATTGACTGCCTCAATCCTCTTGAGGTGAAAGCAGGCATGGACCCGCTGGCCCTCAAGAAGCAATACGGCGACAAGCTGGTCCTGCATGGCGGCTTGAACGCGGCCATCTGGCACGAGTTCGACAAGTTTGAGGCGGAGATGCGCCGGCTGATCCCCGTTCTGAAGCAGAACGGCGGCTATATCTGCTCTTCCGATCACTCGGTCCCCAGCGCGGTATCGCTGGAGACATTCCGCAGGACGGTGGAACTGGCGAAGAAGCTCGGAAGTTACGAATAGAGCCCGTTCGAACCACGTTTCACAGACCGACCACCAAGTCACTTCTGACTTAGAGCCAGTTGCAGTTCCTGCACCGCCTGACCATCCAGCGCCATGGCCTGGCGCATGCGCTTGACCTGGTCGTCGCGCAGATCTTGCGTCCAAGGGGTCTTGTCCCCTGGATAAGGAGCAACAGTCATTGGAAGCTGATCTTGGCCAAGCAGCACATCCTTCACCTCACGCTCGTACAGGTCAGCGGCTTTGCGCATGTGGTCGGCCGTCGATGTGTCCAATTGAGCGGCGTACCTTCGCAGGTAACTCACCGCGTTGCGCCGATGCGCCACCAGCGAATCGTACATCCACGCATTGCCCATCTGATCATTCTTCACCCAATCAGGATGTTCGCTCATTGAGCTAAGGCGGTCGATCCACTCCTGCCATGCCTTCTTGCCTACGTAATACTTCTCCGAATCCACATCCCACATGGCAACGGCCTGTTTCATGGCCGCCAGCACGGTATCGCGGTTTGACAGCACGCTCGCCTGCCGCCCATCCGCTACGGCGATGCACCAGGGAAGGCCTGCCTCCACATAGACCTTGTGGCCGCCGTCGCGCATCGGGTGGAGCATCAGCCATTCCTGGCCACCCTTCTGGTAACCGACGATCAGTCCATCCTCTTCGGACGAGCCAATCACCGGTACACCGGCCCTGATACTGGCCACAACCGCATCACGTGCCGCTTTGATCTTCCCGGCCGTCTCGGGGTCTTCGGCCTTGAGGTCACTGAGCCAGTACACCCTAAACGCCGTCGGCCGGAACGCATCGCTCACGCAGCGATATCCCACCATCGCGTGCGGCGCACTGGGACACATGCCGGACTTGTACATCTGGACGCGAAATGCCAGCCCGCTGCCGCCCACCAGATCCTCATAGGTCGTTTTCTCGCCGCTGACGCGCATGACCTCAGCCTGCACGGCCAGCGTTGAGCACACCTTCTGGGCGAAGCTGAATCCCTCGACGCCCTCAAGCCACACACGTCCATTATCCTCTTTCAATCCGACCGGCTTGCTTGTTTGCGCCGTCGATTGCGCAGTTGCTGCTGTCATGGACTTTCCTCCTTCTGAAGCACATCCCGTACCCATCATCGCGACCAGGATACAGGCGGCCGACATGAGTCTGATCCTGTTTGGCATATAGCTTCCCTTTGCTGATACCACAGCAGCCTACCGCAGCGCGGGCGACATGGCCAGGCATGGTATTGGTCAATGCACATGAGCAATGCGACATGGGCAGGTCGGGGATCATGCTTCCGCGGTATACTGCCAGGCTCTGTCTGAGAAATCGACACCCCCACGATGGGTGTCGATTTCTCAGACAGAGCCTAGCACAAGCTGAAAGGCAGATACGGGGACGTGGTCGGTTTCCAACTATTCATGCCCCCATGACACTTGCTGGAATGTGCGAGTTGCCCATTCTGATGGGCCGCGTCTAGGATCGTATCAAGGAAGAGGATTCGCATGGCAATGGAACTGGTCCGGCCCCGGCCGGAAGATGCGGATGTTCTGGGTGAGATCTGCTATACGGCGTTTGGACGCTTCTTTGCCCGGTTTGGACTGGAGTCGGATTTCCCAGATGCGGCCACGGCTCAGGGGCTGCTGCGGATGATGCTGGGCCGGCCGGACGTCTATGGCGTGGCAGCGAATGTGGATGGGAAGCTGGTGGGGTCGAACTTTCTGCAGATGTCCGATCCGGTCGCCGGGGTCGGGCCGATCACCGTCTGCCCGGCAACACAGGCCAACGGCATCGGCCGGGCGCTGATGAAAGATGTCATCGAGCATGCCCTGGGCCACCATGGGCCGCAGGTGCGGCTGGTGCAGGATGCGGTCAATACGACATCATTGTCGCTGTACACCTCTCTGGGGTTTGCTGTGAAGGAGCCACTGGCACTGGTGAAGCTTCCGGCAACTGGAGCGAAGGATGTGACTGCCCGACCGGCGACGATGGCTGATCTGGATCCGCTCGACGAGCTGTGTCGGCGGGTCTATCGCGTATCGCGACGGAATGAGCTTGCGGGGCACATCGCCCAGGGCGCGGAGCATGACATGCCGGTATATCTCCGCGAGCGGGAGGGACGGGTAATCGCGTACGCGATCCCCGGCTTCCTGGGGCATGGCGTGGCGGAGACGAATGAGGATCTGCTGGCGACGTTACAGGCAGCCCACGCGCAGCGGCCGGGCAATCTGGCAACGGCGATGGCATCGATCCTTTGCCCATCGCGGAATGGGGCGCTGTTCCGGGCGTTACTCAAGGCCGGCGGGCGGACCGTGCGATGCCTGCATCTCATGGCGCTGGGGCCGTACGAAGAACCGCTTGGCGTGTGGTATCCGTCCATCGCCTATTAAGGTCGATGGCTCAACCGTTCAGCCAGTTGAAGGACTTGATACGGTGACGCGAAAAGTAACAGAGCCGAGCCAGCGCTGTGCACTTCCATCAGCAAAAGCTCATCGACCCGCAGACCCCCTCGCGGCGGAGCCGGTATAGCCACAGGTAGTCCGTGGTGAACGGACGCGGGCAGTGCAATCTTGAGCAGATCAGCGATCATGTTTTGTGGTATAGTGATGGTGGTGATTCCGAAGGAGCGAGCCATGATGCGTATCGCGAGTCTGCTGGCGGTTGGGTTGATGCTTATGGGGTGCGTTCGGAGCCTGGAACCGGTGATCAAGCCGGAACAGGCGGTGAAGGTGCCGGAAGTTGAGGGCAAGTGGATTTCCGCCAAGGGCGACAAACAGAGCCTTGAGGTCTCGGCCAGCGACGATGGCTATAAGGTTGTTTTCGTGAATGAAAAGAGCGAGCCAGGCACATTCAGCGTGCGCTTTGGACGCGTGGGGGACATGCTGATTGCCGACGTCATGCCGGCCGAGCCGTCGGAGAATTCGGGGACCCAGGTGGCGCTAATGATTCCGGTGCATATGGCGATACGGGTGACAAAAACCGCCCCGCAACTGGCGGTGAAGGTGATGAAGCCGGACTGGTTCAAAGAGAATCTGGCAGCGCATCCGGACGAGATAGCAACGGTGAAGAGCGAACATGATCCTATCATCAGCGCATCGACAGAGCAGATCCAGGCTTTCCTGATCAAGCACGCGGGCGATGAAGGCGCTTGGACGGAAGAAACGGTCTATGTGCGAGACTCCGCCCCGAGTACCAATCCCACGACGCAGAAGGCGGCTGCCGGGCAGTGATCCAAGGGAGCGCAGCGTCCTGACCGCTGCAACAGTGCGTCCAGAGTTGGGCGATGGCTGGAATCGCCGGACGGTTGGATTACACTCAAGTCGGTGGCGATGGGACCCCCTTAGAACGCATCTTTTAGAACAAGGTTAATCATGCGTATTGTCGATTGTCACGTTCATGTCGGTAAGTTGGACGATGCTTCGAGTCTGCTGCGGATGATGGATGCCAATGGCGTCCAGCGGATGCTCATTCTCTCGGAATCGGAGCGGATCTCGGCCGGGAAGACGCTGGAAAACATGCGCGCCCTGCAAAAGTTTGCATCGGCCGACCGTGCGCGTCTGGGAATGCTGGCGTGGATCAATCCCACGATCCCCGGCGCCGCCAGACTGGCGGAGCGGGCCTTGACGGAGATGGGTTACAGCGGTCTGAAGATCATCCCCGACCACTGGTATGCATACGAACCTCGGCTTGAGCCGTTCTGGGAGAAGATGGATGCCCTCAAAGCGAGCATCCTCTTTCACACCGGCACTCTCTATGGATTTGAAGATGGTAGCCGTTTTTGTCATCCCGAGTATCTCGAAAAGCTCGTGCAGTATCCCAACATTCGCTTTGCCATGGCCCATGTCTCCTGGCCGTGGTGCGAGGAATGCCTGGCCGTGATGGGCCGGATGAAGGCGGCGGTCCACTACCAGAAGGTTGGCTGGCAGAGCTACATCGACCTGACGCCCGGGACGCCGCCGCACATTCGCAAGCAGGCGATCGCAAACGCCCTGAGTTTCTGCGGCGGCGCCGATCACATCATGTGGGGTACGGACTCCACGACCGGTGGAAACCTGAACTACCAGAAAGAGATCCTTGAGGGAGATCGAAAGATCTTTGCCGAACTTGGCGTAGACGCGGCTCAGCAGGAGCGCATGTTCTCAGGCACGGCGGATGAGGTCTTCCCCGCGCGGGTCTGAGCAGACCAGAGCGCGTAGCCCTGCGGACCGCGTCGCCTGGGCAGGCTGCCGGGATTGGTTCAATTGTGCAACCCGTTCCCATAACCAGCCCCTCTAGGTACCTTACGTATTCCATGGACGCTATCGCCTGCATCAACACTCGTTATAGCTGTAGAAGCTATCTTCCCAAACCCGTGCCGCGCCCGCTTCTGGAGCAGCTTTTGGACGCGGGGCGGCGTGCTCCTTCGGGAAGAAAGGTGGAACCTGTCGAGTTTGTTGTCCTCACCGAGCAGTCCAGTCGCGACTTCCTCGCCGAGCTCACCACGTACGGAAAGTTCCTCAGCCAGGCGGGTGCCTGCGTGGTCGTCATCGCCCGCGACACCAAGTACTACCTTGAAGATGGCTGCGCTGCGGCCGAGAACATTCTGCTTGCCAGCTATGCCCTGGGGCTGGCATCGTGCTGGATCGCCGGAGACAAGAAGTCGTACGCGCCCGAGATCCTGCAGCGGCTGGGCGTTCCTTCTGGTTACAAACTTATCGCCATGCTGGCGATCGGATACCCGGCAGCGCCTGGCGAGCAGTCGCAGCGCCGGCCACTGGAACAGGTCGCCCACTGGGAGCGATTCTGATGGAGGAATCATGAGCGATTATGCCGTCCTGACCGCTATCGGCGCTGACCGTCCCGGGCTGGTTGATGAGGTGTCACAATTCGTCTTCCAGAACGGCGGCAACATTGAAGGCAGCCGCATGGCCAACCTGCACGGCCAGTTCGCAATGATGCTGCTGGTGCATGTGCCTCACGATTCATCGCGCAAGATGCAGGCGGCATTGCCCGCCCTGATCCGCCACAGCGGCCTGCACATTGAGATCCGGCCCGCCGACCAACCGCAAGCTTCGGCGCGTCCCGCGGTACCTTACCGGTTGACCGCCTCCTCGCTCGATCAGGCGGGCCTCGTCCATCGCGTGGCGCATCTCCTTCGCTCTTGCGATGTGAACATCGAGAGCATGCAGACCAGCCTGGCCGCCGCTCCTTACACCGGCGCACCGATTTTTGAAATCGAGATGGCTATCTCCGTGCCCAGCGATGTCCCGTTGAGCCGCTTGCGGCAGAAACTGACGGAGTTGTGTGACCAGCTCAACATCGACTGGCAGCTTGCCAGCATGTAGGCCAGGGGTCAGGAAGCATCAGGGATGGGGGGCTCAGGGCTGGGCCGGCTCAGCAGCCGGCGTGATGCGTTGCCGGCAGCGCCCATCATCCTCGCCATAAGCGAGCGCGAACTCCACGGATAGATCCTGATATCTACGCAGGACATCTCCCGGCACTGCCCCACCTCACGCACGCTCTCACTCGAGGGCGCCACAAGCTTCTGGATCTTGTCCGCCTGCATCTTCCGGATTGTCTCCGCCATCAGCAGAGTATCCAGCGTCGTACCGCGGAAACGATCCAGATGCGCTGACGTCAGCAGCCATGCCGTCTGTTTGCGCACCAGGAACATCTGCACCGCCAGCAGCCGCCCGCCGATGCGCAGGCACGAAAACCGCACTTCACCGCGATGGGCACACTGGTATGCATACGTCCTGAGAAACTCAAAGGTATCCAGTTCGCGCGAAGCCCGCCGTTTCTTCCGGGCGGCCGGCTCGGCTGCCGGCGCCGCCTGCAGTTGCATCGATTCATGGAAGAGTTGCATCACCTGTTCCAGCGATGGCGACACGCACTGGAAGATCACATCGTTGGGCCCGCCGGAGAGACCATATGACGTCGCCAGGATCGAGACCCGGGCGGCACTCTGAAACTTGTCCTGCAACTGATAATCAGCGATCGGCAGGTAGGTGACGGGCTCCGCGTTCTCGATAGTGATCATGGCACGGCGCTCGCTGGCCATTTCCTTCAGCAGTACCGCCGCCATCGATTCTTCAAGGAGATTCTGCAGCACAATCGGTCGTCCCAGCCGAATCGTCGCTCGCAAAAGTTGTTCCAAAGATGCCCGATCGGTGTGCACGATGTCAATCGGCATGGTGATGCCGGGCGACATGAAATGCAGGTGATCGATCCCCAAGCGGCGCTTGATCAAGAGCGGGAGAATTGCCCGCATTGATCCACCGTCTGTGACATACCCCACATGGGCCTGAATCTTAGAGCCCACCTGGTTCATTGCTGCGACCGCCCACTCGAATTGCGTCGTAGGCAACTCGCTACGATCGGCCAAAGCACGCCACGCCGCTCGCATGGCCAATACACTGTCCATCCGAATGGCGGCGCCCGTCTGCAGGCGCACAAGAGGTCCTGCCGCGACCGGACTCGCGGCGGATGCACTTCCCATATCGACAAAGCCTCGAACCATCCGTACTTCCTGGCACCGCAGCGAAAACCCCGAAGTGCCTTAATTCCCGGCTGCTGCAGCTCATTCGCAAGCGAAATCGTCTTTGCAGCCATACTCAGCGGCCCTTCAGCCGCCCAGCATGGTCCATGCAACCCTCGCTTTGAATCACAAATCTTCCAAAGCCGACGGCCTCGCCAACAAACTCCCGATCAGAGACCCGGGTTCGCCGGGCAACAATCCATCCTTTCGTGGTTCACGATACCATCGGCGGGGTGCAAGTCAATTTCTTGTCTGACAATGACATGCGGCTGTTTAGCCCTGCTCACAGATATTCTCCTTGCGGTCACTCTTCTATCTAACAACGTCTATATCCGGACATCTCAGACGGTCACGACGTCGGGTTCCTGCTTCCGGAAGGCCGTAGGGGTAACGCCAAAGTGCTGCTTGAATAGTTCCGAAAACGAGGAAGCGTTCGTGTATCCGACGCGCCGGGCCACCTCCTTCACGGCGGTATTCCGGTCCCGGAGCAGGTACGCTGCCTGATGCATCCGGTGCCGCCGCAGATACTCGTGGGCAGTGGCCCCGAAATAGCGATGGAACAACTCGTTGAAATGGGAAACGCTCAGCCCCGCCCGTTCTGCCAGGTCCGATAGTGGCAGTAACTGCTCGTATTCCGACTCCAGCAGGTGCCGCACCGCCAGCATGGACTCCGGAATCGGCCGCTCTTTGCCCGATTCCCGCAACGCTCTGGCTATCTGCCGGCACATGTTGTCCAGCAGGTTCCGTACGATCATCGCATCCGGCCGTGATTGCCGTGTCAGTTCATCGTAGATATCCAGAAGATGCCGCTCGATGATTGACGCATCAGCCAGCTGCACCGGCGTATCCACCGGCACTCCCGTCTCTTTTAGCAACGATCGGATTATCACCCCATCGCAGTGCATCCAGCTATGGCTGAAGGGCTTGTCGCGGTCTCCGTAATACTGCCACCGCGATGGCGACCAGATCATCAGCGTCCCTGCCGGCTGGGGCGTCGGCAGTTCTGCGCACGCCGCCCAGACCGAGTCATGGAAGTACATCAACAGGTAGTCGCCGGTACCTCGGGGCCGGTCGACCACACACGCCGGCATGGCCTCCTGTACCCCGATCCCACGAATCGTCAACCGCCGCGTCTCAAGTGGCGGCACCGCGAAAAAATGCTTGAACCGTCGCATGTTGGTCATCCAGTTTACCTGCAACGCACGTGACGGCCATCCTCCGTGACAATCCATCGCCCGGAGGTGCGGCGTTGGGTCAGCAACTGAACTGGGCTATCTACGCACTGCGCGCATGCACTCGGGGCCGATAGCCTGCCGCGCAGGCAAGCTACCGGCCCCAGGTTTCTCACGGAGCTATCGCGCCGATAGGGTGCCGATATCCGTCCCGTCGGCAAAAGTCCCGGCTGCACTGGGCAGCACCCCGCCAAGGATG
>CAIQIQ010000083.1 GCA_903871935.1 uncultured Phycisphaerales bacterium | reverse complement strand
TGGCGTTCGTGGACTTCGGCGAGCTCGCTTCGTCTGAGTTCAGCGTCGAAGACAGTCGAGTCGCGTCGTCAGCGGTACAGAGTTTACCCGCTCGAAGAGTCGCCGCGGCGATCCGTGGCGGGCGGGCGTGAGACATCTCCTCCTAAACACATGGAGTGCTGCGCATGTGTCGCGCAGGCGCGCACCGCGACTTACAGCAATCTTTCCCGATTTCTCGACCCCGACCCCCCAAAACCAATGGAAAAACGCAAATCCTCTCTCCCAGTGGTGCGCTTTGCGCGCAAAAAGCGCGACACCCCCTGTATAGGTAGAGGCCCGTTCTTTCTCAACCGAATACCGCCGCAGCGCATGGATAGGGCGATGCCTCAAAATGCCCCATAGTGCCCCACTCTATTTCCGCAGAGCCATTGTTGAGCGAAGCGAAATCCCGGCGGCGCCGGGACTACACCCCTGCTACACTTTGCTACACAAATGCTACACAACGCTACACTTTGCTACACCCGTGCTACACCTTAACAGGCAGCTCGAACTGCTCTAAGTCCCATCGCTGCCTGTACTTAGCGCGACGCGCCCCGCCGCCCATGCTACACCCCCCCCAATTCGCGCGCCCCTTCCCTCCGCCGTGACTTGCTCCAACTCCTGTCCGATACGCCACTTACGCCCCAACCGTCCCGAATTCGACCCCTGCTACATGTAGCACGCGACCTCTGACTGCAGTTTACCCGCCGTGGCGGGACTTCTGTCTTCTGACTCCTGACTTCTCCCACGGGAACCTGCGCACCTCCTCCCCCAATCTCCACCTAAACTATTTTTTTAGCAGCACTTACCGTACAGGGGGTACCCCGCTCCAGAACCTGCGCACCTGCTACTTATCCACAATCGCCACGTTCTTTTCCGCTTTTCGCTTTCCGCTTTTCCCCTTGTCTCCTTGTCCCCTTGTCTCCCCCTCTCCCCCTCTCCCCCTCCCGCCCTCTCCCACTCTGGCTCCCCACCCAACCACCCGGCCGGGCTTCCTGTCGCATCACTCAACTCTGGCCGAATGTCCATTGGCAGACACAAGCGCATGTGGTATGACGATATGACGGGTCCTAGAATGCAGCAGGCATTTACTGAGGCACCAGAACGAATATGAGTAACGCAGGACGACTTTTAGTCGTGGAAGATCAGGACTCCGAACGCAAGGCTATCGCTCAGCTCCTGCGCATCGATGGGTATACGGTCTTCGCGGCAGAGAGCGCTGATAAGGCGCTGAGCTACATCGAGGAAGGCATCGATGTCGTCTTGAGTGACCTGCACATGGGCGACGTCAGCGGGCTGGACCTGCTGCAACTGTGGCGAAAGAAGCGACCCAATACCCAGTTCATTCTCCTGACGGGCCACAGCAGCATCGGTTCCGCCGTCGATGCCATCAAGCTGGGCGCATACGACTACATCACCAAGCCTGTAAATCCCGACGAGCTGCGCCTGCTGATTCGCCGTGCCATTGATGCCATTCAAAAAGAACAGGAGATCGAAAGCCTCCGCCGGCGCCTCGATCACAAATTCGGCCTCGACCAGATTGTCGGCCAATCGCGGCAGATGAAAGAGGTCTTCGACCGCATCCAGCGCACCGCTCCGGTCGACAGCACCGTGTTGATTCTGGGTGAAAGCGGCACGGGTAAGGAACTCGTCGCCCAGGCCCTCCACCACAACAGCCCGCGTAAGAAAGGCCCATTCGTCGCGGTCAATTGCGCTGCCGTCCCGGCAACGCTGGTTGAAAGCGAGCTGTTCGGACATGTCCGCGGCGCCTTTACCGGCGCCACCGATCGACGCATGGGCCGGTTTGAACAGGCCGATGGCGGAACCTTGTTCATCGACGAGATCGGCGATTTTGAACTCGGGCTCCAGGCCAAGCTCCTGCGCGTGCTCGAATCGCTTACCGTCACCCCAGTTGGCGGCCACGAAGACCGCAAAGTTGATGTCCGCGTGCTGACCGCTACCAGCCGCGACATCCGCAAGATGGTTGATGCCGGAACTTTCCGTGAGGACCTGTACTACCGCTTGAATGTCGTATCCATCACCCTTCCCCCACTGCGCGATCGTCCGGACGATGTTCCGATCCTGATCGAGCACTTCCTCAATGAAATCTCGACGCAGAAGCACACCGCGGCAAAGAAAGTCAGCCCCGACGTCATCCGCCGATTCCAGAGCTACCGCTGGCCAGGCAACGTCCGCGAGTTGCGCAATACCCTGGAGAGCATGATGGTACTGACTGAGGGTGACATTCTGACTGAAGTGGATTTGCCTGAACGAATCGCTCAGTCTGGTCATAACTCACCATCTAAAATAGACTTACCGACAGGTCTGACGATGGATGAGTTGGAGCGATTGGCAATCACCAAGGCCTTGGATTCCTGCCAGGGTAACCGTACCCACGCCGCCGACCGGCTCGGCATATCCGTGCGAACCTTACAGCGGAAATTGCGGCAGTATGAGCGTAGTGGGATCATCAGCACCAACACCTGATCGGAGATCTGACACATTGTCGCACATAGGCCATTCTGTCGCGATATAATCGCCATACTTTCAGACAGATCGCCTTGCATGGGCGAGGATGAGTCGGCCAAACGCCGTTGATGCGTGCATTTCTTCACCAAGTGCAACCGGACTGAAGGCGTGGCACCGGCTTTGCGACACTCTATTCGGCGTGGCCGTAGTGGTTACGCGGGTACCAAACCACTTACACGATGGGGTAACGGTTATGGAGTCAGTCAGCACGCATCATGTCATGGCAGGCAAGGGCCTCACCAAATTTGACCCATACCAGCCGCCCACCGGGCGGACCATGGTCTTCCAGGTTCAGTGCCGCAATTGCAGCTATGAACCGGAAGATTTGCTTCATCCGCCGAAGATCTGTCCGAAATGCCACAGCCAGTCATGGGAGAGGTATACCCGCCCAGGCAGTATCCTGATGAATGCCGAGCGTTACGCAAGCTGATCCTGTAATCCACCAAAGCGATTGACACGCAAAGCCGCGGACAGGCCCTTTGTCTGTTCGTGGTTTTGTTTTGCGCGCTGTTCCTGCCCACGCAGCCGCGCGTTCCAATGCCAATCCGCAAAATGCGCGGAAACCCCTTGACGAAAAGCCATGGTTAGGGTCTAGTTATTGGAAACATGAGCCAAACCCCGTCTTCTGCCTGCGTAGGCATGAAGTGCGGGATGCAAAGGAGCTTGAGCCTATGAATCTCACACCTCGGCAGTTGGATGTCCTGGTCGCCGTCCGCAATTATCGGCACCTCCACGGAATGGCGCCGACCATGCAGGAACTGGCCGATCAACTCGGCACCAGCAAAGTCACCATCTTCGAGCACATCGAGGCTCTGGAGCGCAAAGGCGTGATTCGCCGCAACCCGCATATGTCGCGGTCGCTGGAGGTTATCGCCAAGTACCTGCCCGATGAGGACCGGCCCACGAAGCTTCCGTTGCTGGGCGCTATCGCCGCCGGCGCCCCCATCCTCGCCGTCGAGAACCGGGAAGAACTCGACCTGGAACAGATCTTCAAGAGCCGTCACGGCGTCTATGTCCTGAGAATCAAAGGCGACTCGATGGTTGAAGACCACTTGTGCGACGGCGACTTTGTCGTCATCGAGCGACGCGAAACCGCCCGCAATGGCGAAACCGTCGTCGCCCTTATCGATGATGCCGAAGCCACCCTCAAGAAGTTCTACAAGGAAGGTGGCAAGGTAAAACTGCAGCCCGCCAACAGCGAGATGAAGCCCCGCGTTCTCGATGCCCAGCGCGTCCGCGTGCAAGGTGTTGTGATCGGCGTCATGCGCGCTTGCCGGAAATAATCCGCTGTGGGCGCCGGCTTATCTGCATGCTTTGGCGGCCGCGCTTCTGACACGTCAGAGCGACTGACAAGGCAAGGCTCAAGAACGGGAAGGAGTACGCGCATGCCTCTGGGCAGCAAAAACGGCGATACGTCGACGGGTACCTCCAGCGCTGAGAAACCTGTTATTTTCCAGCAGTACTTCAAGAACGGCAACCGCACCTATGCCTCGCAGGTGAAGATATCCCAGATCGGGAAGAAGTATCTTGTCCTTACCGAAGGACACCGCGACCCCAAGACGCAGGAACTGAAGAAGCACACGATCTGCGTCTTCGAGCAGGATCTTAAGCAGTTCTTCGCGATCCTTCAGGAGACCGTGCAGTACCTGCGCTCCGTCAAAGACCCCGCCGGCGCCGCAACCGGCGTGGCCGGGGCGCCGGCCGGCGCCACTGCGACCGGAAACGGCCCCGCCAGATCTGCCAAACCACCGATCGCGGCCAGGTCTTTCTCGGATGCGAACACTGCCAGGGCCACGGTAGCAGCGCAGAAACTCCCGATTCCGACAAAGGCTGCCGCCCCTGCTAAACCCAGCATGCGGCCAAGCTCAGCCCGGCCATCGGCCCCGGCATCGGCCGCCAAGTCCGGATACCGGAGCGGCAAGCGCGCCAATGGCCGCTAGCCACGGTCGCTAAAGAAGATAGCGAGAACGGTTGACCATCCACTGGATAAGCCGGTCACGGTGAGGCCGGCGTCGCCAGACCTTCGGATCAATACACCTCGAGAAGCTGACGTCGTGCTCAAATAGCCGCAGCATCTGGGCCGCGAACAGGCGAGAGCGGATCACAACCGCCAACTCGCAGTTGTAGTCAATGCTGCGATAGTCAAAATTCGTTGATCCGAGGACCGAGATCTCCTCGTCGATCACGACTGTCTTGGCGTGCAGTTTGGCATGCTGCCGCTCATGCACCTCTACGCCGGCCGACAAGAGCTGCGCATAGAACGACCGGGCGGCCGTCACCATGGTAAGCGAATCGGTCTTTGTCGGAAGCATCAGACGCACCTTTACCTTGCGCCTGGCTGCCCGACAGAGCACCTCGACCAGGTCATCGCTCGGAGCAAAGTAGGCAGACGTCAGGCAGATGCTCCGCTTCGCATGCTGCAGCAGATTGCCCAGCATATGCGACATCTGGGATGCAAGGCTGGGAACTGCCGAGAGCACCCCGACCGGCCCTTCACTGCCATCGAGATTGTGGTTCAGCAGTGCCCGATTGAAGCGCCCACCGCGGCTGACATAGGACCAGGTGCGGATAAACGATGAGGCCAGTGCCTCTACGGCTGGGCCTTCAATGCCGATTCCGCAGTCGCGCCAGAGGTTGTCCAGTTCGGGTGTGTGGCCGATGATCCAGGAGCCGCCATACTCATTGGCAATGTTCAGCCCCCCCAGGCCGGCCACCTGCCCGTCGATGATGGTGAGTTTGCGATGGTCGCGGTTGAACGGCCGCCAGGAGAAGTTGCAGCGCCACGGGGCAATCGGGTGGAACTCGCGCACATGGACGCCCGCCCGCTCCATCTGGTGGAAGAACTCGTATGGAGTCGCCTTGGATCCGAAGGAGTCATAGAGCAGGTAGACGTGGACCCCCTCGCGGGCCTTGCTGACCAGCACATCGCAGAAGGCCTTCCCCGTCTGGTCGTCCGCGAAGATGTAGGTCTCGATGAAAATGCTCTGCCGGGCTGCCTTTACGGCATCATGCCATGCACGAAGCGCTTCGCCATCTTTGAGCAGTCTGACGACAGAGCCGTCCGAGAGTTGGACCGGTTCCGCGACTTCCCAGCCATCATCATCCATGCCCGGAACGATGTTCAGCCCGCGCGCAATGCCAGCCTGCCGCGCCGAGTGTTCGGGAACGTGCACAACCACTTCATCCGGTAGCGTAGAGGTCGCCGTGGGCATCGCCGCTGATTATAGCGACTGGTAGCCGCCTGTGCCGCTTGTCACTATAATCCGCGCCCCTGAAGTCATTGATGGAAGAAACAGAATAACAGCATGTCCAACCCAAACCCCAGCGGCAATCCCCTTCCTCAGGTCAAGAATGTTATTGCCATCGGCGCTGGCAAAGGTGGTGTCGGCAAAAGCACGATTTCCGCGAATATGGCAGTGGCACTGGCCCGTCTGGGCCATAAGACGGGTCTGATGGATGGCGATATCTACGGTCCAAGCATGCCCACGATGCTGGGCATCCGCGGCGTCCCGCCGCAGGTCCGGGAGGGAAGGTTGATCCCCTTCTTCGTCCATGGCATCCATGCGGTGACGATCGGTTCGCTGGTCGAGCCTGACAAACCGTTGATCTGGCGCGGTCCTATGGCACATGGTGCATTCAAACAACTGCTGGTAGACCAGACCGTCTGGCCTGAACTTGATTACCTGATCGTCGATCTTCCCCCCGGGACCGGGGATGTACCGCTATCTCTATGCCAGCTTCTGCCGCTGCGGGGCGCAGTGGTGGTTGCCACGCCGCAGCAGGTGGCACTGGATGACTGCATCCGTGCGGTGGGGATGTTCCGAACGCTCAATGCCCCGGTACTGGGTATCGTGGAGAACATGAGCTATTTCGTGCAGCCGGATGGCACCGTGGCCGACATCTTCGGCCGAGGCGGTGCACAGAAAGCGGCCCAGAATCTGGGCATCCCCTTCCTGGGCGAGTTGCCCATGTACCAGGAACTGCGTGTGAACTCCGATGCCGGCGAACCCCTGGCGAACTTCCAGGGCACACCCGACTTGCGAGTGGCGCTGGAGAAGATCGCAAACAATCTGGTTGGCCAGGTAAACCTGCAGGTATTGCAGGCACCGCAGGTGAAGTTGAATGTGGAGTAGTTTATAGTTTTCGCGGCGGCGACCACCGCACCCAGTAAAGAGGAAGACCCTATGACGCTCGATGAATTCTCAACTCTGGTGCGCCAGGCGCGGACGCATCGGCTCTACGTCAATGCAGCCACTGTCTCGCGGGATGCTGTCATCAAACTGATCGATGTAGCACGCAACGTCCCCTCGGGGCTGAACGTGCAGCCGCTGCGTTACCGAATCGTCACCGACGCCGCCGAATGCGCTGCGGTGTATGCGTGCACGAACTGGGCAGGAGGCCTGCGCACCGGTCCGGCTCCGACCCCCGAGCAGCGCCCCAACGCGTGGATCGTGATCGTCTCGGTCCCCACGCAGATCAGTCCCGCGGTCGATGTCGGCATCGCCGCGCAGACGATCAATCTGGCGGCCGCGGTGGCGGGCTATGTGACGTGCATGCTCGGTGCCATCGACCGCGACAAAATCCACCTGCTCCTGAAACTCCCGGCCGACACCAAGATCGAACTGTTGATGTCGGTGGGCAAGGCCGGAGAGAAAGTGTCCCTCGAAGACTTCGGGCCGGGCGTACAGATGCCCTACTGGCGCACGCCTGACCAGGTACATCATGTGGCGAAACGGAAGCTGGCAGATGTGCTGATCGGGTGATGCGGCGCGGCTCATCGCCTCTCAAGCGCCCGGGCAAACTGCTGGTTGAACAGTGTGGCGTATAGCCCATCGTGGGCGAGCAGGTCGGCGTGTCTTCCCTTATCGACGATACGTCCCGCGTCCAGGACGATGATCAGGTCAGAGTTGAGAATCGTCGAGAGTCGATGGGCAATGATCAGCGAGGTTCGCCCGCGGAGCAGACGCTCCAGGGCTTCCTGGATCAGTGCCTCGCTGGTGGAATCGAGGCTGCTGGTGGCCTCATCGAGGATGAGGATCGCCGGATCCTTCAATAGTGCCCGGGCAATGCTGATGCGCTGTTTCTCGCCGCCGGACAGGCGGAACCCACGCTCTCCCACAACCGTGTCATAACCCTGTGGAAGCGCGGCGACGAATTCGTGGATATTGGCCGCCTTGCACGCCTCGATAAGCTCGACCTCGCCGGCACCCGGTCGGGCGTACAGCAGATTCTCGCGGATGGAAGCGTGGAAGAGGAAGGTCTCCTGCGTGACCATCGCGATATGGTTCCGCAGCGATGCCTGCTGCAGTTCGCGCAGGTCAATACCATCGAGCAGCACTCTGCCCTCGGCGGGATCATAAAAACGTGGAACGATATATGTCAGCGTGGTTTTGCCCGAACCGCTGGGGCCAACCAGCGCCACGCGCTGTCCCGGCCGGATCTCAAAGCTGATGTCGCGCAAAGCAAATGGCTCGAGCGGGGGCTCAGTGGATGCCGTCTCAGCGGCCGCCTCGCGAGCGGCCGGCGGTATCGGGTAGGTGAAATGTACGTGTTCAAGCACGATATGGCCTTGCGTGGTGGGAACCGCGCGGGCATCCTTCCGATCGATCACATCCGGGATCAGATCGAGATACTCAAAGATTCGGTCGAACACCGCGAGCCCGGCCTGCACATCGACATAAACGGTCGCCAACTGCACCATCGGCCGATACAGCAGCGTCAGCAGCGCCGCGAAAGCCACGAGCATTCCTGGTGTCAGCTTCTCATGGATCGCTTCATAGCCGCCATACCAGTAGATCAGTGCCGGCCCGACGGCGCTGAAGACACTGAGAATCATGAACAGCCAGCGCCCCACCACAGTCTGGCGAATGGTCAGGTCACGCAGAATCTGGCTCCGCCTGGAGAACTCACTGGCATCGGCCGGTTTCTGACCGAAAATGCCGGCCAGAACAATTCCGCCGACATGCAGACGTTCGTTGAGGAACGCCAGCAGCGATGCCTGGCTCTCCTGGGTCTGGGTGGAGAGGCGACGCCGGATCCCGCCAACGATTCGTGAGGGAACATAAAACGCCGGCATCACCGCAATCGCAACCAGCGTCAGCTTCCAATTCATCCAGAAAAGCGCCACCGAGGTAGCCGCCAGAGTGGCGATATTGTTGGCGATCGTGACGACCGTGCCGGTGGCGACGCCCTGCACCGCGCCGACGTCATTGTTGATGCGCGAGACGATCTCGCCGGAGCGCGTGGTGATGTAGAAACGCAGGCTCAGTTTCTGCACGTGCTGAAACAGCTCATTGCGCAAGTCGTGCATCATTCCCTGGCCGACGCGCGCGGTAACCGTCTGTTGCAGCACACCGACGAACCCGGACGCAACTGCCAATGCAACCATGGCGATGCAGAGCCAGGTCAACAACCAGAGATCGGCGTGGGGGATGGCCTTGTCCAGTATCCAGCGCACGCACAGCGGCGGCACAACGCCCAGGCCCGCGGCCACGCCAATGCACGCCAGCACCACCAGCCAGCTTCGCCAGTAGGGCCTGAAGTAGCCCATGACCCGGCGCATGGTTGCCTTGTTGATCGGCGGCAGCGGTCCTTCCTGGCCGGGCTTGCTGAAGTGGTCCTGCAGCCCGTAGGTGCGGGTTAATCCCCCGGCTGTCGACATCGATCCTTGCCATCCGCCAAGACGCATGCGTAGAACTCCTCGGGCTTGTCGGTATCACGCGCCCGGAAGGGTGTCAACCCGCGTTTGCCATTTCGCGATCACCGATGAGTGGCGCCCATTGGTCATCGGCGGCCAGATCGCGCAGGACTTTCTTCGCGACCTGCTGAGCCTTCTGCTGGGCATCATTCGCTCCCCAGTCGATCGAGGGCAGATCCAGCTTTAGCTTCCTCCCCAATAAACCCAGCGCATTGGCCAGTATCCGACCATTCTTCTCATGCAAAGCGGCGATCGCGAGCGGAACGAAGTCCTCGGCGACCATCGCGGCCGCGTATTGTTCCAGCGAGCGAAGCTCTCCCGCATCAAGCGTCCGGCCGCTGGCCGATGCGTTCTGCCGCGCTGACTCGATGCTATTCACCGCCGGCACGCAGGTGCTGATCTGCTGATTGGCCAATACGAACTGCAGGGCCAGCCTGCCGATCGGCACATCGGGGCAAAGCTCCAGCCGCCCAGGCGCCGGGCGCAGGTGGCGCAACACTGTCACTGGAATACCATAGATGTGCCAGACGAGCGTCTTCATAGCTATCAGTGCTGCGGTGCGGCTCTGGACCTCGGC
Source organism: uncultured Phycisphaerales bacterium (assembly GCA_903871935.1). GTDB lineage: Bacteria > Planctomycetota > Phycisphaerae > Tepidisphaerales > Tepidisphaeraceae > CAIQIQ01. The sequence goes on along the minus strand of CAIQIQ010000083.1, from coordinate 60,148 downwards.
GGCCAGTTTGCCCTCCGCGGCCCGGTTGGCGAAGTTATACGGCACCATCGCCGTATCGAACGCGGGAAACGCGCTCAAGAGCCTCGCACCGTAGTCGGGCTCATGGGTTGAGAATCCGATAAGGCGCAGCTTGCCCTGCTGCCGCAAGCGATCAAGTTCATCGATCGCATCCTCCATTTCCGGCCGATGCGAGACCGGATCGCCCTGTTCCATGGCTCCGCAAATGAACTGATCTACGTGGTCGAATCCAAACGCCCGCAGGCACCCCTCCACCTCGCGGCGAACATACGCCCGGATGTCCCCGCGTTCGTGAAGGTAATTGGCGAAGAAATCCACGCGCATGCCCGAGACGATCAGCCCATCGCGCCGGCCAAGCAGACGCAGCGACTGTCCGAGCGATTCGATCTCGCAGTAGTACGTTGAGTCGAAGTACGTGATGCCGGCATCAATCGCAGCGCCAATAACGCGAGCCCGCTCCTGATCGGAAGCGAAGAACCGCGCTGTCCGGTCGATGCCTCCTTGCGTCTCGACACCCTCGCGATGGCCGCCAACGCCGACTTCGGAAACGCGGATGCCACTGCGGCCAAGTGTTCGGTACTTCATGGCCACGAGTATACGCGCCAGACTTATCTCGCGTCAGAGGCGCTGCGCTCGCCTAACATGCGCTGGCTCGGGGCGACCGCACTCCCCACTTGTCGCGACCGCCTGAGCGTATACGATATCGGGTTCGACCTGCTGCAGACGACCAAGTAATGAAACAACTATCGCCCTTCAGCGTGCTCTGCCTTCTCCTGCTGGCCGCCGCGTCGTTCGCACCGGCGCTGGCTCAGGATGTACCAGCAACGGCGCAGACCACTGTACTGCCCCGCTACGTGCTGACACTCCCACCCGGTTTTGTGCAGGTAGAGGGCATCCGCGGGAAAGCCCTCTGTGAGCCGGCCGACCGTGAATGGGTGCAGAAGGCTCTGTCGGCCGCCGATGCGACAACCCGGCCCAGCACTATGCCATCGGATCTGCTCACGCGCTTGGAGGCGGCCAAGGCAAAGGTTGTCGCCCACATGGCGGCCGACTACGCCGTTGACGACCCTGCGCCCCTGGCCAAACGCCTCGATGAATCACTGACGCCAGCGCTTCGTAAACTACAGGAGTTTGTTCCGCCGCTGTTCTTCCTGGTAACCACTGAACCGCGACTCAAGGAAATGCTCAAAGCCGAGCAATGGGTGAGCCGCGATTTTGTCTATAACCGCCTGGCGGATGAGATTGCATATCGCAAGTCAATCTCTCTGACGCTTGACCGGCCGATGGATGACACCGTGACCGCCGCGTTCTATGAGCCCGCCGACGACCAGGCCGCCCGCGCAGCGAAACTGGCCCGCGGCTTGGATTTGGCCCATCATGAGGTCGATCAGGTCATATCCGGCCGGGCGATGTTCCTGGCCCATGCTCATATGATCGACACGATCGCTCAGGTCGTCTTCAGGCCGCTGGACCTGCCGCGCGATCAGCAGTGGCTGGGGATAGGGCTCACCGGCGCGACCTCAGGCGACTATGCCGAAATGGTTATCGGGTCTCCGCGCATAGAACTGCTCCTGATGCTCTGCGCTGAACTGCGCACAAATCCCATCAAGACGAGCACGATCAACCTGCTGGACCCGACAGATCCGGCCGCGATCAAGCGGCAATACGCGACGGCGTATGCCGATGCCTACCGCCGCAAGTGCGTGTCGGTAACACTGCGTCTGCTCGACAAGAACCGCCCCGCCCTCCCGGATCTGATGCGGTCGCTGCGCAACACGCCCTGCAAGAGCGGCCAGGAACTCCTCGACCGCGTAAAGCAGATAACCGGAGTGGATCTCTCCGATGCGGTGAAGTAGAGCCGGTGACCTCACCGGCGGTGGAACGAGGGCAGAACGCGCACAGACCATGCTGTGGCGGTTAAGCTGGCGATAACGGCGTGGATTGGGAATTGTCTCTGCCATTGCTTTTGCCGCCGGTGGGGTCACCGGCTCTACTGTTTGGCCCTGCGTTGGCTTACACTTCCGGTATGAGCGCCTACGCCCAGTGCATCCAGGATTTGATCAGCGAACTCTCGCACCTGCCGGGGATCGGTCCCAAGTCAGCTGAGCGGATCACCTTCCATCTCCTAAAGTCGCGCAAGGAGGATGTCATGCGCTTGGCCCAGGCGCTGCAGGACATGAAGAGCAAGGTGCGGTACTGCGAGCAATGCTTCAACCTCGCAGAAGAGGAACTCTGCTCGGTCTGCAAAGATGCGCAGCGTGACCCTTCGGTGGTACTCGTCGTGGAGCAGCCGCGCGATCTGATGGCACTGGAAAATCCCGGCACATATCGCGGACTGTATCACGTACTGCTGGGCCGCATCGCGCCGCTAGAAGGAATCGGGCCTGACGACCTGACGATCGCCGGCCTGACCACGCGCCTGCAGGCGGGCACCATCAAAGAGTTGATCTTGGGCACGAATCCGAACGTTGAGGGCGATGGCACGGCTCTCTATATCGAGAACCTGGTCACTTCACAGTTCCCCGCTGTGCAACTGAGCCGTCTCGCGCGAGGATTACCCACCGGCAGCAGCATCGAGCACGCCAATCGGAGCATCCTTGCCGACGCCATCAGCGGCCGACAGCAGGTGAAACCTCGCTAATTCCGAGGAACATATAGTCGTTCGCATTTGTTACTGGCGGGAAATCTCGGTTATCATCCCCACCTCGCAGCCGTCGTCGGTTGCGTAACGTGATTGGCGCAAGACCAATCGTCTAGGAAAGGACTTACTTCATGGCAAAGATCGCTTTTATTGGGGCCGGCAGCCTCGGTTTCACGCGCGGGCTGGTTCGGGACATCCTGACATTCCCGCTCCTGAAGGATTCAACTCTCGTCCTGATGGACATCAACAAGGAGCGCTTGGACTTCGCCCGCAAGGCAGTCCAGAGCATCGTGGACCGTGGCAACTACCCCGCGAAGGTCATCGCCACGATGGATCGCAAGGAGGCCCTCAAGGGCGCCGACGCGGTCCTGTGCACCATACTCGCCGGCGGCGTGGATGTGTGGCAGCACGACATCCTCATCCCCAAGAAGTATGGCATTGACACCAACGTCGGCGACACGCGCAGTGTCAGCGGCATCTTCCGCGCCCTGCGGACGATCCCGGTCATGGTTTCCATCGCCAAGGACATGGAGAAGCTTTGTCCTAACGCCGTCCTGTTGAACTACACCAACCCGATGGCCATGCTCTGCCGCGCCATGCAGAAGACCACGGACATCAAGATCACGGGCCTGTGCCACAGCGTACAGGGCACCGCGAGCATGCTCGCCAACTGGATCGGCGCCAAGGATGAAGAGATCACCTACGTCTGCGCTGGCATCAACCACCAGGCCTGGTACACCGAGTTCAAGCGCAACGGCAAGAATGCCTATCCGGCAATCCACAAGGCCGTCAGCACGAACAAGAAGATCTACAACCACGAGAAGGTTCGCAACGAGATGTACCTGAATCTGGGCTACTATGTCACCGAGTCCAGCGGTCACAACAGCGAATACAACTGGTGGTTCCGCAAGCGGCCGGACCTCATCAAGAAGTACTGCACCGGTGGTTCCGGCTGGAATCCCGGAGAATACGCTTACATCCTGGACCACTACCGCAAGACGGCCACCTCCTGGAAGAAGGACATCAAGGATTGGTTTGCCAAGGGCGCTCCCATGAACCTGGCCCGCGGCCACGAATACGCCGCCAGCATCATCAACGCCTACATGGGCGGCGAGATGTTCAAGTTCAACGGCAACGTGCCCAACACCAAGCTGATCACCAACCTTCCCGATGACGTTTGCGTCGAGGTGCCGGTGGTGGCCACCAGGCGTGGGTTTGAAGCCATCCACGTCGGTGCCCTGCCTCAGCAGTGCGTGGCTCTGAACCAGGTAAGCGTCGCTGTCGAGGAGATGGCTGTCGAGGCCGCACTGACGGGCGACCCGACCATGGTCTTCCACTCGGTGGCCTACGATCCGCTTTCGGCGGCTGTCCTAAGCCTCGCCGAGATCAAGAAGATGGTCAACGAGATGCTCAAGAAGAACAAAGCCTATCTTCCAACCTTCAAGAAGTTTGAGGCATAACCGACTGGAAACGTCCAGCGGTGCGATGGGCGCCCCGGTACTATCCGGTAAGAAGATGCCCTGTCGCGCAAAGATGGCCCTGTGCTGCACCGGAAAACGGCCGAGTGCGGCACAGGGCCACCACTTGGTCATGCCTGTCCGTACTGAACCCGTACCTCGCCGGAATACCCCTGGCGAGTATTCATCCGGCGAATCCCGCCTAATGGAGCATCGTCATGAAGCGTGCCCTTACGATCCTGATTGCGCTTGTCTGCCTGGTCGCTCTTGCACCGGCGGGTCATGCAGCCTCCGGCCCAACCTCGACCATGTCCAGCGCCACGCCGCTCCAGGCAAGCGCCCAGGCCTATTACCAATGGATCGTCGGATGTATCGATGACATCAAGGCGCAAATGCCTGCGATCACCAAGTCAGCCGAGCGGGCGGCCGACCTCTATGTGAACAAGGACTACGACATCGCCGTCTACGGCGGGCAGGATTTCACTCGAGAGCTTTTCAACCGCAGTGGTGGAATGATGCAGTTGACCCTCGCCTCGCCCCTGCCGGGCACCGGCCAGGAGGTCATCGACCGCGTCAACCTCAGCAAGTATATCATCCTCGTCGGCCTGCGCGAGAGCCGCTGGGCGGAGGATATGGATCGTATTCGCCGGTTCCGCAAGCAGGGCAACAAGTTCGTCATCGGGTTCGGCTCGGCAGCACAATTGGCCCGGGCCCAAACCGACGGTGTCTGGTTCGATGCCCAGGTTGCCAACGCCGCTGCGCCGACGAACGGCCTGTTCGTAACGCCGCTGACCGGCCCGCTGGTGCCCACCGATTCCGTCGCCAATGTCGCATTGGGGTGGACCTGGCTTGGCGAATTTGTCGCGGCAAACACGCGCCTGGGCAAGATGCCGACGATGTACCAAGGCTACGACACCGGCTCGAGCGCCTACGAACGCGAGAAGAAGTACGCCAAGGTCAAATTCCACGAGGAAAAGCCCGTCGCGATCGAGGCCGGCCGTTTCGGAAGTGAGTACCTCGCCTCATTGCGCGAAACTCTGCAACAGATTCACGATCTCGAGATTGTCCGCATCCACCAGACCGCCCAGCAGGCCGTTGCCACCCGCGATGCCGGCGGCTCGCTCTATACCTACATGCAGGGACACGTCACCATGGACCTGTATCCGCACCCCCACGACCCGGGCTACTTCCAGAACTTCGAGCGAAACTGGGCTACAGCGCGGCGCGACCTGAAACTGGCCAAGGACGACTTCGTCCTGTGCATCGGGCAGTCGCAACTCTTTCGCGGGCCAGACTTCGAGAACTTTGCCGAACTCGCCCGCAAGGCCGGAGCCAAACTCACCTGGGCCATCTCGACATTCAGGAAGGATGAAGTCAACGCCATCCCGCCCGACGAACCGCTGATCGACATGCACTGGGCACAAGGCGATGCAGCCGTCACCATGCCCGGCTACGACGTCAAAATCCTTCCCACCAGCGGCGTCCTCCAGGTGGCCGTTCTGTGGATGATCAACTCCGAGATGCTGGGGATTCTCGAATCGCGCTATCAGGCGGCAATCCCCGGCCATTAGAACTCCATACGATTCATCAACCAATCAGGTATGATGTCCTACATGAAGAATGCACCAGTCTCGTTGATGCTTGCGACCCATGGGCAACTTCGCCGGCGCAAGCCCAACCTCGCAGTATTGCCTTGGGGCGCCACCGAAGCCCACAACCAGCATCTTCCCTATGGCACCGACGCCATGGGCGCGGAACGAGTCGCCTTGCGATCGGCCCAGATCGCGGCCGGCCGGGGAGCGCGGGTCATCGTGCTGCCCACCATCCCCTTCGGGAACAACGCCCAGCAGCAGGACCAGATCGCCACGGTCCACTTCTCCACCACCACCGCCCTGGCCATCCTGCGCGATGTCGCTAACTCGCTGAAGCGTCAAGGGATCGAACGGCTCATCATCGTAAACGGTCACGGCGGCAACAACTTCACGCCGCTTGTCCGCGATCTGGTGCTCGAAACCGGCATTTTCATTGCGGTCGTAAACTACTGGCAGACGTGCATGGAACTGCAGCAGAAGCTCTTTGGCGATCCCGGCGATCATGCCGGCATCCTCGAAACCAGTCTCATGCTGCACTTCTGCCCCGATTCGGTGCACATGAAGGCCGCAGGCCCCGGCAAACGCAATCCATTTGCCGTTGCCGCCCTGGAACAGAAGGGAGTCTGGACGCCACGCCCCTGGACGAAGATCCACCCTGACCTGGGCGCTGGAGATCCCCACGGCGCTACCGCCGAAAGCGGCAAACAGGCATTTGAAGCCTTCTGCGAATCTCTGGCAAAGGTCCTCGTCGATGTCAGCAAAGCGAAGCACCTGCCCTGAGGCGTAACGCTTACGTGTGGTAGTCCGCGTTGATCGTCACATATTCCTTGGACAGATCGCAAGTCCAGCAAGTGGCCATTCCTTTGCCCAAGCGGCAATTCAGGTCGAAAACGACCTTGTCGCACTTCATCGCGGTACTCGCCGCTGCCGCATCAAACTCCGCCGGCGCACCCTTGTCGAACACCAGCGTTCCCTGCAAGCTCAAGCTCGCCTTGGCCGGGTCAAACGCCACATCCGTCATCCCCGCTGCACACAGCACACGGCCCCACATGGGGTCGTTGCCATGCACAGCACACTTCACCAACGGGCTATTGGCAATCGAACGGGCAATCACCTTCGCGGCTGCCTCCGTCTTGGCGTTCCGCACGATGATCTCGATCACCTTGGTAGCGCCCTCACCGTCGGCCGCGATCTGATATGCCAGGCTCTGGCACACCTCGACCAGCGCCGCCGAAAACGCCTTGATATCCTTCGGGCTGGCAATCTTCACGCCGCTGGCCCCTGAAGCCAGTATCGCACAGGTATCGTTCGTCGAAGCCTGATCATCCACCGTGACATTGTTAAACGAGACATCGGCCCCCTGCTGCAGAAGCTTCCTCAGCACCACCGGGCTGACCGTCGCATCAGTTGTCAGGTACGCCAGCATCGTCGCATGCGGCAGCGCCATCCGCGGGCCGATCATGCCCGATCCCTTGCAGACACCCGCCAGCGTCACCTTCTGCTTGCCGATCTTGACCTGCACGGCCGCCGTCTTGCGACGCAGATCCGTCGTCATGATCGCATCGGCAAACGCCAGGGCATGCTCTGCCGAGTCGCCAAGCTGCCCGGCCGCTTCCACGATCCCCCGGCTCACCTTCTCCATCGGCAATTGATGCCCGATCATGCCCGTGGAGGATGGCAAGAACGAATGGGGATTTGCTTTGACCTTGTCGGCCGCCAGTTGGCACATGCGAATGGCATCTTTCTCGCCCTGCCTGCCAGTGCAGGCATTGGCATTGCCGCTGTTGACGACCACGCCGCGGAGCGATCCCGTCTTGATGTGCTGCCTGCCGATCTTCACTGGCGCAGCAAACACCTGGTTGGTGGTGAATACCGCGGCGGCCGACGCCATCGTCGTGCAGACCAACAGACCGATATCATTCGTCTGTTTGCGCTTAATGCCGGCATACACGCCAGCCGCCACAAACCCCTTGGGCGAAAGCAGATGAAGTTCGGGCATACCTTCCAGCACTCCTTCCAATTCTCTTATCTCTATCGACCTCGGCTATTTCTTGGCATCATCACTCTTTTGCACCAGCGACGCGATCGCCTCAAGTCTCTCGCGGATCGCCAGATGCTGGGTGCAGCGCCCTTCGCAGTCGCCGCACTTCGCGCAAGCGGCCGCCGCATCCGGTGCCAACCCCCAGTGCCAGTCCAGGCGATTCTTGATCGAATCCGGCTTATTCTCAAGAATCTTCATGTTGTAGGCATCCATGAGCTTGGGGATTTCGACATTCGACGGGCACGGCAGGCAATACCCACAGCCGGTACAGAATCCTTCGAAGCTCGAAGTAATGTGGGTCTTCACCCGCTCGATATGGTCAGCCGAATAGGGCTTGAAGTCGTTCACCGCCTCCACGGCCTCATCCACCTGTTGCTTGCTGGAGAATCCCACCAGCGCTGCCGTAATCGCCGGCTGAGAGATATTGAAGCGGATAGCGGCTTCAACGATATTCCGATCCTTTGGCCCTTTGATGAAGCCCAGGCGATCGGGATTATTCGGGATCAGCCCGCCTCCCAGCGGATTCATGGTAACCACGCCAATCTTGCGTTTTTCGGCCGCCTCCAGCGCCTTGGCGCGGAACGGGAAATTCAGCGCGTTATATCCGATCGTCATGCCCTCAAAATAGCCGGTATCAAGCACGGCCGTGCTCTCATCGCCACTGAGATGCGTCGATACCACCAGGTGCTTGATCAGGCCCTCTGCTTTGGCCTTCACTGCCTCCCCTACCGCTCCTTTTTCGATGCGCTCCGGAAGCTGATTCGGAGAAGTCAGACACCAAATGTGGAAGAAATCGATCTGGTCGACGTTCAGCCGCTTAAGCGACCGCTCCAGGCTCTTGCGCAGGTCCTCCGCCTTTGCATCCCCGCACTTGGTGGAGATGTAGAAAGAGTTCCGCGGCATCTGCTTGATGGCAGCGCCCATGATCTCTTCGCTCTTGTCGTTGCAGTAGTACGGCGCAGTATCGAAGTAGTTGATGCCCTTGGAATGAGCATACGTCACCAGTTCCGCCGAGCCGTCAATATCCTCTGGCTTGAGAAAGCGCATCCCGCCAAACGCGATCACCGAAACATCTTTGCCTGTCTTGCCGTACTTCTTGGTCCACATCTGTACTAGTTCTCCGAAAAAACAGTTATCTGGAGTCCGATTATCTGGACTTGCACGTTACATGCAATGTGTTGCACTGCACACCAGTGAAATCAATGTCGGAAATGCCGCTGCCCCGTGAAGACCAGCACCCCGCCGCGGCTATCCACCAGGTCGATCGTCTCCTGATCGCGGATCGAGCCACCGGGATGGATTACCGCCGTCACGCCGGCATTCATCAGGAACTCCGGTCCATCCTTGAACGGGAAAAACGCGTCGCTGGCCGCCGCCCCGCCTTTGGCCCTCGCCCCCGCCTTGTCGGTAGCGATCTTACAGCAGGTCATGCGCTCCTGCTGACCGGCCCCAGCGCCCACCAGCATGTCATTGTTCGCGATCGTGACGGCGTTGCTCTTCACATGCTTGCACGCCAGCCAGGCAATCGCCATGTTCCGCCTGTCGGCCGCGTTTGGCTGCTTCTTCGATACCACCCTCCAAGCCGACTCATCAACGCCCAGCAGATCGCGCTGCTGAATCAGATACCCACCGACAATCTTGTGCATGTGCAACTCATCCGGGTCAGCCTGCTCATAGGTGTTCACCGGGCCAACTTCCAGAATGCGCACATTCTTCCAGCGCGTCTTCAAGAGTTCCAAGGCATCCGCCGCGTAGCTCGGCGCCACCATCACTTCAAGGAACCACTTGCCACCCTCAGCGCTGGTCATCGCCTGCGCGGTTGCCAGGTCCACCGGCTTATTCAGCGCAATAATCCCACCGTACGCCGCCACCGGATCGCCCGCATACGCCTTCTCAAACGCCGTCTTGAGATCCGCACCTGTAGCGAAACCACAAGGTGTGGCATGCTTGACGATGCAGGCAGTCGGAGTCGCCAGTTCCTTCACCGCCGCCAGAGCGCCATCGGCATCAAGCAGGTTGATATACGAGAGCTCCTTGCCGTGGTGCTGCTTCGCGAACGCCACCGATGCCTCTTTGCACGAAGCTCCGCTCACATAGAGCGCTGCCTTCTGATGCGGGTTCTCGCCATAGCGGAGTTCTTGCTTCTTACAGAGGCTGACGACCATCCCCGAGCTCTCGATCCCCGCCTGTTTGGCGAGGTAGTTCGCAATGGCCGAGTCGTAGTCGGATGTATGAGCAAACGCCTTTTGCGCCATCGCCAGACGGGTCTTGTAGCTGCTGCCGCCCTTATTGGCGCGAATCTCCGCCAGCACCGCCTCATAGTCAGCCGGCGATGTGACAATCAGCACAAACGCATGGTTCTTCGATGCCGAGCGCACCATCGACGGACCGCCGATATCGATGTTCTCAATCGCTTCTTCAAAGTGGACATTGGGTTTGGCAATCGTCTGCCGGAAAGGATAGAGGTTGATGATGACCAGGTCGATCCCCTCGATCCCATGCTCTTTCATCTTCGCCACATGCTCGGGATTATCGCGCAGTGCCAGCAGCCCCCCATGAATCTTCGGATGCAAGGTCTTCACCCGCCCATCCATCATCTCGGGAAACCCCGTGACGGCCGACACGTCCGTCACACTCAACCCCTGCTCCCGCAGGAATTTAGCCGTCCCCCCGGTAGAGATCAGTTGAATCCCGAACTCTTGCGCCAGCGCCTTGGCAAAAGGCCCCAGCCCGGACTTGTCGGAAACCGAGATCAGAGCACGTTTGATGTTAACCAGGTCAGGCATGTGATCCTTCTCCTAATGACTGCGCGACGGAAGATAGCAGAAGGGACCGAAGCGGGCAAAACCACCCCCCACGAACGCTCATCCCGGGAGCGTGGACGTCCCCGTCCGCATCTTCGCTTTGCCCCCAAGCGCGTGGACGACATTCCCAAGACGTTGTGGCAACAATCCCGTCGCCTTCCGCCTTCCTTCTTCCGCTCTCCGCCCTTCGACCTCCACTTTTCTCTACACCACTTCCCAAATCGTCGGCCGGACCCCCGCCACCTTCAGGCTCCCAAGTTTGGCCACTCCTACCCTTCGCCTCAGCAGCAGGCTCACTTGCGAGAACGCCGAGCCAAAGGTCGGCAGCACCGGCGGGTTTACCGGCAGTGAAGAGACCGCGGACCTGGTTTTAACGTAAGTGATATCGGCGACATTGACCAGGTCATTCCCATCGAAGTCCGATCGGTAGCTACTGGTCGTCTCCGGCAGGCTACTGCGACTCTTGGTCTGGTTGATATCCGCAACATTCACTTTCCCCAGGCTCCCACCGGTCGAATCCCCCGGCAGAACATCGACCCGGAAGGCAAAATCGCCTCCCGCCGCCCCATTGCCAGAGGGGAAGACGCTGGTAGCGCCCACCTGGCTGTAACTGGCCGGGTTCGTCCATTCACCGTCCAGCGCATTGCCGGCTGTGTCAGTCACAGGTGTAGCTCCATCGCCGGGAAGGGCAACATAGAGCCTATCCGCACCGATCGCCGCCGAGAGCGACCAGGTGGCCACATGATCCGTTGCGCTATAGCTAAAGCCCGACACGCTATAGCTGCCCACTGATCCCACAATGGCAAACTGCGCCTGGGAAACCGACACATCCTCACTGAAGGCAATGGAGATGCGGTTGAGATTCCGCCAGGGCAGCGTCTGCAGTTGTGTGGCACCTGAGCCCACCGGAATGGCATAGCCATAGGTGGAACTCGAACCGCTCATATTGGCCGCCAGGAAGGAAAGGAAGTTCGTGTTCCAGCTCGAACCCCTCACATACACTGCTGTCACGGTAGGAGCAACCTCATCGACATCGGTCACACTGATCGTGAAGACCTTCTCAAACCACAGGCCTCCCTGATCCGTCGTCCGTACCCGAATGCTATAGCTGCTCTTGGCTTCATAGTCGAACGAGGCAGCCGTCAAAAGCTGATTGCCGCTGATGGCAAAGCTCGCGTTGTCCGCTCCGCCCACACCGCCGACCAGAGTATAGGTAAACGTGTCGCGGACGTCCGGATCGGATGCTGCAAAGGTCCCCACATCGGTCCCCGCCGGAAGGCCCTCGCTCACACTCGTGGAAGAGAGCGCGATATCCGTGGGCGCCTCGTTGGCGTCCGTCACGCTGACCGTGAGGACCTTCTCATACCACAGCCCGCCCTGATCCGTCGTTCGCACCCGGATGGAATAAGTGCCGCTGGCGTTGGGCGCAAAAGATGCGGGCATCTGCAAACACGACGCACTGCCAACGGCCTGTGCCGTCTGCAGCGTGCTTCCGTTGATCGAGAACAGGGCGTTGTCATCCGAGCCCGCACCATCCACCAGCGAATAGGTGAATGCCTCAGAGAAATCCGGGTCAAAAGCGTAGACCGATCCTACCGCTGTCCCGGCAGGCGAGTCTGCCGCCACCGTCGTCCCCAGGAGTGTGATATCTGTAGGAACCTGGTTTTCCAGGTCCACGATGCACAGACCATTCCAGTTGTCCGCAACGTAGGCATAGTGGCCCGCCAGGCTCACATCATACGAATATCCAGCCGTGCACTGGCTGCCCACCAGCACCGGCGCCGATGGCGTACTGATGTCAAACACCAGCAGCCCCCCGCCCTGGTTGTAGTCTCTGATCACCGTAGCATAGAGATAGCTGCCCGCCACCGTCACGTTGGTGAACAAAGCCGGGTAGGAATACTGACAGACGCGTACCGGGGCCGATGGCACACTGATGTCAATCACGTCCAAGCCGTCGGAATCAGCCGCGACATAGGCATAGTTGCCCGCCACGCTCACGCCTTCGTTGAAGTATGCAGGGTCACTCTCCATCCCGACCAACTGCGGATCCGACGGGACACTAATGTCAACGATCTCAAGCCCATTCCGAAAATCCACGACATACGCGTAGCGGCCAACGACGCTCACGCTCCTCATGTTATCTGAACCCATCCACTGCCCCACAAACTCTGGGGCAGACGGTGTACTCACATCCAGCACCACCATGCTGCGTTCACCCACGACATAGGCATAGTCGCCCACCACGCTCACGCCACAGGCCTCTCCTGGCGTGGCATACCGGCCAACCAATACGGGCGCCGCTGGATCGCTGATATCGACCACCTCCAGGCCACTGTAGCTCTCGGCGATGTACGCATAGTTGCCGACGATGCTCAGATCCCTGGCTTGCCCGGGCGTCTTGTATGTGCCAAGCAATTTGGGAAAGGATGCCGTGCTGACGTCCATCACCATCAGCCCATTGTTGCCGTCCGCAACGTAGGCATAGTTGCCGACAACCTGTACACGATCAGCCATCGCGTCCGTTTGGAATTCTCCGGCTAACGTCGGGCTTGATGCTGTGCTGACGTCGATGACCTGCAGGCCGCTGTTGTAATCCGCGACATAGGCATAGCTGCCCGCCACACTCAGGCCCCACGCGTATCCAGGGGTATCATACTTACCCGCGAATGTCGGAGCCGCTGAGTTGCTGACGTCAATCACTTCCAGCCCGTAATAACTATCCGCGGCATATGCGTAATGGCCCGCTACTTTCACGTCGCAAATCCAGTCGACGGTCGCGTAGTCTGCCACAAGCGATAGATTAGCGGGCTGGCTGATGTCAATAATCGCAAGATGATACATGTGCGCCACGTATGCATAGTTCCCTGCGATAGTCAGGCCCGTCATGCTTAACTCGCCCGTCCCGGTAGTTCCCCCGACCCGCACCGGAGAAGTGGGCTTGCTGATGTCAATCACCTGAAACCCGCCAGGCCCGCCCCCGACATAGGCGTAGTTGCCCGCCACCGCCACCCGACTAATGATACCGATGCTGGCAAGCCAGGAAACGCTTCCGGGAACCAATGGCTTGGTGATGTCGATGATCTCCAGGCCGACATCCTCCGCCAGGTAGGCGAAACGACCCACTACGCTGACATCCGCCACAAACCCGGCGGTGTCGTACTTGCGTACCAGCCGCGGTGCTGTGGGTGTGCTGATGTCGATCACCACCAAACCTTTGTCGCCCACGGCAACGTACGCATAGTTGTCCGCGACAGTCAGACTCTCTGTGCCGCAACTTCCGTCCACTGCCACTTCCGGGATAATCACTCGCCCCACATCTCTGGGAGATGATGGCTCAGATATATCCATGACCACCAGGCTCTGTCCCTGGCACATGTACGCCATTGTGCCTCGGGTCACCACCTGCAACACCGATCCGCCCCATTGCCCGGCCAGGGATACAGGATCCGCCATGCGGATAGAGAACACCTTCTCAAACGTCAATCCCCCTTGATCCATCGTTCGCACGCGAATGGAGTAATGGTCCATCCCGAATCGGAAATGAAGAAGATCGGCCGTCCGCAGTGTGTCCCCATCGATGGAGAAAAGCGGATTGTCACCATCGCCGGCACCCGCCACCAGCGTATAGGTAAAATCCTCATCGCCATCCGGATCAGTGGTAGAAAAGGCCCCCACTCTGGTGCCGACGGGCTGGTCGGCGGCCACGCGGTTGGCGGAGATAGTAATATCGATCGGCCGCTGGTTAACGTTCTGCGGCAGATACGTCACGTTCGCGCTCAGATCAATCCAGCGTTGGATGAGACACAACGAATATGATCCCGGCGTTACGCGAAGATCGTTGTAACTCACATTGATCTCGCGCAGGTGCGTCAGTCGCTCCAGTGGCGTCAGGTCGCTGATGTGGTTGTCCCGCAGATCCAACTGCTCCAGGTTGGTGGCGTATTCAAGACCGGTCAGGTCATGGATCCCACAGAATCGCGCCGCCAGGCTCGTCAGCCCTGCCATATCCTCGCTGGTAATCTCACCTGTCGGCATGCTCAGCGCCGCCCGAACCGCAGCTTCCAGATTTGCATCGGGTATGTTCACGACCTCCAGTGGCGCACTTTGCGCCATCGTCGCTTGGCCATACTGTCCCTGCTCCCCACCGCCCTGATCCGATAACATCGCACTTGGTTTAAGTTCGGAAACAACTCCCGATAGCAACGTCCGCTTTTCCAGTTGCTCGACAACGCAGCCGCACGCCCGCCGAACGGCCAAGTCCTGCTTTTCAGAGTTCCGCCGCGAAGATCCCATTCCGTCCGCCAGCGCATGCCGCTTCGCCACACCCGATCCAACCTTCCGCATCATAGCCGCTCCCACCAATAGCCCATGAGAATTCCTGGCCCACATGGCCAGCCGAGAATGAATCAGACATTACCACTTTCTCCATCCGCACGCCAGAAAATAACTATCCACTCCACCCGTAGTCATCGCGCACTGCACACCTTCCCCCAGACGCCCTACTTCACTTACCGCCCACCATAGCTATCATGACGCCCGGATTTACTTGTTTGAGGAAAACCATGTATCTCTCGACCGAACAGCTGGATCGCTACCGAACCACCATACAGAAGACCCATCAGTGGGCCTGCCGGAACTGGAACCGCATCCTTCAAGAAAAGGACCTCCAAGGCCACTACAAAGCCCCGGCCTTCTGGGCCGCCGTCGGCGATGCCCACATGGCCGGCATGCACCGCAAACTCATCGTCGACCGCTTCCTCCGTGACGATGGCGATTTCCGCATGTCCGATGACGTCAAGGGCTTCACCCAGTTCTCCTGCACCACCGTCAACCAGTACATCTACTCCAACGGCTGGCTCACCGTCGGCATGCAGAAGTCGGGTGCCTACGACGTGGTCGCCAAGGCGCTTAACTTCATCCTCAAGTTCCAGGACCCACGCCACGGCGGTTTTTATTACGCCTTCGATCCCAAGGCACGCCAGATCGACAAGAGCCTCATGGACAGCTCCAGCACCTCATCGGCCGGCATGGCCCTGCTGATGGCCGGCCGCACCGCCGAAGCCAGACGCGCTGGCGACTTCGTCCTGCGCCTCCTGGAACTCCAACCGGAACCCGACAAATACTACTTCTCCTGCATGCGCCCCGACGGCTCCTTGCACACCGACGTCTTCCGCACCGAAGACCAGTGGGATCCGCACAGCCGCAAGCAGAAGTGCCTCAGCACCCAGGCCGATGGCCTCAACGAACTGACCTGGCTAATCGGCAAGCCGACCAAGTTCCTCACCCGCTTGTACACCGCGACCGGAGAGCCGAAGTACCTCGAAGGCGCGAAGAAGGCATTCTTCTTCTTCCACAAGCTCCAGGAAAACGCCTGGATCAACTACGCGAGCTGCAAGACCATGTGGTCCGGCGCAGAGCTCTATCGCATCACCGGCGAGCGTGTCTTCGCCGAGACGGCCACTCGCTTGCTCGATTACTACTGCAAGACCCAGGCGCCTTCTGGCAGTTGGGTGCACACGCTCTGGTACAAGAGTGAAGAGGAGCAGACTTTCTCCTGGACCGCGGATATCACCTACGAATACGGAGCGGAATTCTCCGATGTGGTTTATGATCTGAGCGCCTCATAAGGATTGGGCTCCGCCATGCACGAGATGCGCAAAAAGTATCTGTCCGGTGTCCGCAGCCTGGTTGTGAAACTAGGCACGCAACTGCTCTCAGATTCTCAGAAGCGCCTGGACTCGGCGTTTCTGACGCAGATGGCCGGTCAGGTGATGGTCCTCCGCCGACGCGGGATTCGCGTTACGGTGGTCTCCTCCGGCGCCGTCGGTTCAGGCCTGCGAGTCCTGAACCTGTCCAGCCGGCCAACCGACCTGGCAACACTGCAAGCCGTGGCCGCCGTCGGACAGCCGCAGCTCATGCATGCCTGGGCCCACGCGTTTGAGTCGCATGGCGCCTCGGTGGCGCAGCTCCTGCTTACCCGCGAAGACATCGATGATCGCCGCCGCTTCCTCAATATCCGCAACACCATCAATGCGGTGCATGAACTGGGCGCGGTACCGATCATCAACGAGAACGACACCATCAGCACCGACGAGATGACGCGGATCACCTTCGGCGACAATGACATCCTCGCCGGCATGGTGGCGCACGCCACACAAGCGGATCTGCTGGTGCTGCTGACGGTTGTCGATGGCCTGCTCGATGAAAGCTCCCAAAGCGTCCGCGTCGTGCCCAGCATTGAGGAGGCCAGGAAGCTCGTGCGCAAAGAGAAGAGCACGCTAGGCAAAGGCGGCATGGATTCCAAACTCATGGCCGCCCACATGGTGACCTGTGGCGGCGATGCCATGGTGGTGGCAAACGGCCGCGACCGCGATGTCCTGCCGCGTCTGCTAGAGGGAGAAGTGCTGGGCACGCTGTTCCTGCCGGCCGAGAATCGCCTCTCGAGCCGGACACGATGGATATCGAGTGTTCGGCCAAAGGGAACAATCCATGTCGATGCCGGCGCGGTTACGGCCCTGGTTGAGAAGGGCAAGAGCCTCCTGCCGGCCGGCGTGACGAAGGTTGAAGGTGAATTTGAGCATGGCGACTGCGTCGCCGTCTGTTCACCCACCGGCGACATAATTGCCCGTGGACTAAGCAATTACGATGCAGATCAGGTTCGCCAGATTGAGGGCCGCAAAAGCGCCGAAGTGCGGCAACTGCTCGGGGAAGCCGCCTATGCAGAGCTGGTCCATCGTGATAATATGGTGATCGAAGGTAAGTAGGGATTGGGGACCGCGCAGGCCGATGTAACCTGCGCAACGGTAGAAACATACGATTCAGCTAACCTCTCGGGCACAAGTGTGTCTAATATGGCAACGAGGTAGCACTATGAAAATGAAAGCGACTTTGGCAGGCTTGGCGGTAATGTGTCTGGGCGCGACGGCGATGGCCGGTCATACCAGTTACTCAGTCGGCGTAGGCTTCAGCAACGGCTACAACTCGATCGGCATCGGCTACGCTCAGGGCGGCGGCGGCCACGGTTATGGTGGCGGCGGTGGCTACTCCCACGGTGGCGGCTACGGCTACGGCGGGTATGGCCATGGCGGCGGACATGGCTACGGCTACGGCAATTCCTTTAGTTTCGGCTTCCAGTCCTACTGCCCGCCGCCGGTCTACTATGCCCCGGCTCCGGTAGTCTACGCCGCTCCGCCGGTTGTCTATGCTCCGGCTCCAGTGGTCTATGCCCCGGCACCAGTGGTCTATGCCCCGGCCCCGGTGGTCTATGCTCCGGCTCCGGTCGTTTATGCCCCGGCACCGTGTTACCCGCAGTACTATGGAAACAGCATAAACTTTGGATTCAGCTATAGGCGGTAAGTGGCCGAAGGAATTGGATGATCCGGGCGGAAAGAGCAATCTCTTCCCGCCCGTCTTTTTTCTTTGATCGCCGCATCGCAATTTACCGCAACAAATGCCAGACCCGTTGCTCTTTGGTATGCTCCCCGCGATGCTGAACCCAAGAAGTATCTTCGTCGCCCGCCACGGCCATCGCCAAGACATGGCCGACGAACACTGGCACAAGACCGCCGCCCGTCCATCCGACCCAGGCCTCTCCGATCTCGGGTTCACCCAGGCGCGCGAACTGGCCCACCGCCTCAAGGACTGCGCCATCGACCACATCTTCAGCTCGCCGTTCCTCCGCACCGTGCAAACCGCCTCCGCCGTAGCCGATATCGTCGATTGCGAGATCAAAGTCGAGCGGGGAATCTGCGAATGGCTCAATCCGGAATGGATGCCGCAGGCTCCCGAACTGCTTCCACTGGAGGAACTGCACGCTCTCTGTCCCCGTGTCGACCTCACTTATCGCAGCCGTGGCAATCGCGTCTGGCCCGAGGCCGACGAGCAGCGCGACGCCTGGCCCAAGGTCGACGCCACCATCAAAGCGATCATCTCGGAATTCACCGGCAACCTGCTCTTTATCGGCCACGGTTCTTCCGTCGCCGGCATGGCGCTTTCCATCGTCGGCCAACCTCTGCCGCAGACCCTCAGCCCCTGTTCGCTGAGCCATTTTACTTGCAGTGAAAGCGGCTGGCAGACCATATTGTGCGGCTGCACAAAGCACCTGAGCGTCAGGGAAGAATCGTAAGTACACAGGAGTGAAGAATGAAGTTCACATGGGTTGCCGCCCTATTGTTGGCCGGAATGATCGTTCCCTCGGCCTCGGCGCAGGATAAGTCCCAAGCACTCATCATCAATGACTTCGAGACCGATGCCGATCTTCAGGCCATCGAAGTCCATGCCCTTGGTGGCAAACTCGTCACCGAAGGCGTCACCCACGGCAGCAAAGCTCTGGAGATCACCCTCGATCCCAAGGCCGAGGTATCCTACATCTCCGTGAAGCGACCTCCTGCTGACTGGTCGGGCTATGACGCTCTGATGGTAGATGTCACCAACCAGACCGGTGCCCCGCTGCCCGCCAGCGTGCTGATCGGCGACAAGGCCTGGCAGCAGAAGATGACCTACTGGAACCGCCACAACGCCTCGACCACGTTCGCCCCAGGCAAGACCACATGGATCATCTCCGTCCGAGGTATGTACCGCGGCGAAAGCGGGAGTCGCAACAACGACATCCAGCGCAACATCGACCCCAACAGCATTGTGGTCCTCAACCTCAACTTTGGCGCAACGGGTTCGCAAGGCAAGGTCGTCGTCGACAACCTTCGCCTGGTCAAGGCCGACCGGCCCCAGGATGTCTGGGCATTTGATTTCGGGCCGGAGAATCAGGCCGTCATGCTCGGCTGGACCCCGGTGTCCAACAACTCGGTCTACAGCCCCCAGAAGAGCTTTGGGTTCAACGCCGCCCTGTATGCTGCCTACGCCCGCGACACGACTTTTGGCCCAGCCATGCTGCGCGATGGCATCGAATGTGGCGGCCAGACCTTCCGCGTGAATGTGCCGCAGGGGCGGTACCGCGTCACCGTCTTCTATGAGAACGCCGGCTACTGGGATGGCGAGCAGGCCATGCAGTCGCAGCGCACCATTAGCGTCGACGGCAAAACGGTCTGGCAGGAAAACCGGCCCGAAGGGACGATGCACTACCTGACGCGCTTCGAGAACGTCGAGCCGATCGATGTGGACATCTGGGACACCTACATGGCCTCGGAACTGGCCAAGCCCGCCGTATTTGAAGCCACCGCCGGCAGCCAGGGCCTTGCCCTGAACTTCGACGCCGACCGCCCGCTCGGCTCGCGCGTCGCCGGCATTGTGATCTGCCGCGCCGATGACAACACCGCGTCTACCTGGGTCAAACAGCAGGTGGACGCCATGGCAACCGAGTTCCGCAGTGCTGCTGTCGCTCTGGACAAGCCTGCCCAGGCCTTCCAGGTAAGCGACGATTGGCAGAAGCTCGGGCTGGTCGCCTGGCCCGTGGATCTGCAAACGCCGATCAAGCCGACATCCGTTCCCTCCGACAAGATCGCATCCCCGGCCACTCTGCAAGTGTCGCGGCTGGCGGTCATGAATGAGTATGAGCCTCTCTGCATCGCCATCCGGCCGCTGCAGGATCTCGGCGCGTGCAGCCTGCGGATCGAAGGTTCACCCAAGGGTATCGACGCCCGCACCCAGGTCATCTGGTACAACACCAACCGCGGCTTCGGATCTATGGCCTATACCATTGATGCCCACACCGTCCGCGATCAGACCTCCGTCAACCTGCCCAAGGACATCACCCGCGAAGTGGTCGTCAACTGCCACATCACCGACAAGGCCAAGCCCGGCGATGCCAAGCTGACGCTGATCGTTGAGGATGCCGCAAAAGCGACTCGGCTGCGCGTGCCGCTCGCGCTCAACATCCACAACATCAAGCTGGATCGCAAGAGCGACTACCAGATGGGCTTCTTCGGCATCATGCCTCCCGATGCGATTCCCGCCGACCGGCAGCAGGCGGTGCTGGAGCAGACGATGCAGATGCTCTCCGAGCATGGCATGAATTACGTGTGCGGCGCTCCGAGCTTTACTCTCAAAGGCTGGAAGAACGGCAAGCCGATCATTGACTTTGCCGCCACCGATGCGTTCATCTCGCTCACGCAGAAGCACGGTTTCACCGGCCCGATCAGCGGGTATGGCGGTCCCGGTCTGGCCGGCTCGAGCGATGGCGACACCGCCGGCGAAACCGCCAAGAAGGTCGCCGCCGAATCCGGCATGCCGTATGAACAGGCCCTGATGAAGGCCTGGGGGGCTGTTGACGAGCACGCCCGCAACGCCAACTGGCCCCTGATTCAGGTCAAGCTGTGCGATGAGCCGCGCGTGCCCGAATCCGCCCAGCTCCAGGTTGAGTACATGACCATAATGGCCAAGATCAGCAAGCAGTACGCCAAGAGCATTCGCACCATCGGCTACTACAGCGCCAGCTTCAACAAGCGGCCTACTGACAAGAAAGACATGCAGTGCTGGGAACAGCAGATCTTCAACACCCTGGATGCCAGCTCGCTGAACTCTCACGACCAGTCTGTCATGGATGAGGCCGTGAAGCTTGGCAAGGAAGTGCACATCTACAACCAGGGCACTGACCGCTACTCCTGGGGCCTGTACCAGTGGAATGAGTACGTCAAGGGAGTCCGGAGCCGCCTGGAATGGCACATGAGCAACCTAAGCGGGTACCAGTTCTTCGACTTCGACGGTCGTACGCCGGACTTCGCGGCCGTCTGCTACGGCAAGGACACGCTCTACCCGACAATCCTGTTCGAGAACGCCCGTCAAGGCGCCCAGGATTTCTACCTCTGCCAGACACTTTCGAATCTCGTCAAGAGTGGCGCCGGCAGCGCTGCCGCCCAGACCAAGGCCAAGTCTGTCCTGGATGACCTGGCCAAGCCCAACATCGGCGATCGCAAAATGCCATCCGGTCTGAATATCGACAAGGTCAAAACGCAACTGGTCGAGGCAATCGAGTCTCTAGGCGCACCAGCCCAGTAGCCGCGGTGGAATGGAGGGATCGGCGCTTGTCAGTGCTGTGATCAGTGATACATTGTCTGATGTAATCCGTGCCGTTCAGCAGAAAACGGTAGCATCGACCCGTCCTCATTCGGACTTGAATCGGCGTTCGAGTTTCGTCATCAAAGGAGCATCGCATGAAATGGTCACTTGTTCTTGTTGCAGGCATCACGGCGTTCTGGGCGGCGCCCCTTCGCTCCGCGGACCTCAAGGAGAAGTGGCTCTACCTCGGTGGCAGCTTCAACTCCGAGCAGAATGTAAGCCGCTTCATTGCCGAGATGAATGACGCCAAGAAATCAGGCGTGACCCACATCGCTGCCGCCGAAGGTGTCTGCAACCGCCCCGACAATGCGCCCAAGGAATACCCCGATTATGTCCAGCGCGTCTTGGCCGAGGCCAAGAAGCTCAACATGCAGGTGGTTCCCCACGTCTATCCGATCGGCTACGGCGGGGCGTGGCTGTGGTACGATGGCAACCTCGGCGCCGCCATTCCCGCACGCAACGTCCTCTTCCTCGTCCAGGGTGGCGCTGCCGCTCCTGCGCCCGATGCGGATCTACAGCTCAAAAATGGCGGTTTTGAGGTCGCCGATGGTGACAAGCTCGCCGACTGGCAGCAGCCCGCCCCGGGGCAGAACACCTTCGTCGATAAAGAGGTCAAACACGGCGGCAACAGCTCGCTGAAGATCCTCGGCAAAGGCACTTCCCGCGTCTCGCAGACGTTCAATGTCAAGCCCTACCAGTATTACCGGTTAACCGTATGGACCAAGGCCCAAGGCCTCCAAGCCGACCAGGAGAGCTTCCTCGGCTCCAGTTTCGCCGGTTCCAAACGCCGACCGATCTACGCAAACCTGGGCGTGCGCAATAACGAAGACTGGACCAAACACGAGCTGTCCTTCAACACGTTCGAGGGCGGCGAACTCAAGTTCTCCATCGGCGTAAGCGGAGGCACCGGCGGCACGCTCTGGATCGACGACCTGAGTATCGAGCCGGCCGGCCTGCTCCACGTCCTCCGCCGCGAAATGTGCCCTCTGAAGGTAACCAGCGAGGACGGCACCACCGTCTATGAGGAAGGCAAGGACTTCAAGCCCGCCGCCGACCCCGGCGTCGCCGCCAAGCCTTTCAACGGCTACCGATTCGACCACGCCGCCCCGACAATCGAGCTCACCGATAGCTCGCGCATCAAAGCCGGCCAGAAACTGCTGGTCAGCTATTTCCACCCCGGCCGCATTTACGGCAGCCAGACCGTCATCTCCATCCAGGACCCCAAGGTCTTCGAGCTGATGGACAAGCAGATGCAGTACATGGCCAAGATCTGGAACACCTACGGCTATTTCATGAAGCAGGATGAGGTCCGCGCAGGCGGGTACGAGGTCCAGCCCGACGGCCAGAACCTCACCCCCGGCCAACTTCTGGCCAAACAGACCAAGCTCGGCTACGACCTGATCAAGAAGTACCAGCCCAGCGCCAAGGTCTACGCCTGGAGCGACATGTATACCCCCTTCCATAACGCCCGCCCCGCCGACAAGGCCGGCCCCTACTACTACGTCAACGGCGACTGGACCGGCGCCTGGGAAGGACTGCCCAAAGATATCATCATCATGAACTGGTACAGCCCCACTTCCCAGAACGTCAAGTGGTTCGCCGACCGTGGCCACGAGCAGGTCCTCTGCGGCTACTATGATGTCTCCGGCACCGACGGGCTCAAGAAGAACATTCTCCAGTGGATGAAGGTCACCGAGGGATCGCCCAGGATCGATGGCATCATGTACACCACCTGGAAGAACAACTACTCGAACATGGCAGAGTTCTTTAAGCTTGTGGACGAGTACCCCAGTTGGGCCGCTTCCACGACAGGCGAAGCCCAGCCTGAGCATTGATCGTCGTTCGCCGCGCTACCGTGCGACATAAAGCATCGACTAATAGACCCAATGGTCTCTCGGCCATTGGGTCTTTTATCGCGCCGGGCGCCCCAACTCCGCCTGGATCTTCGCGCGCAGGTGTTCAATGATGGCCGCGACATCTGCCTCGCCCTTGGTAACTGTCGCCCGCCGCGGCGAGTTTTCCTCGCTCCAACCGTGATCGCGGAAATTCACCTCGCCGATCCGCGACATGTCAACCAGCGACCGATCGATGTAGAGCATCAGCGCC
Source organism: uncultured Phycisphaerales bacterium (assembly GCA_903871935.1). Lineage (GTDB taxonomy): Bacteria > Planctomycetota > Phycisphaerae > Tepidisphaerales > Tepidisphaeraceae > CAIQIQ01. Next base: position 36,476 of record CAIQIQ010000083.1, on the reverse strand, counting down.
GTCTCATTGATGCCCGCATGATCGCCGGGAAGGATCTGCGGCTCCCAGAACGGAATGACCCGCATAGAGCCTTCGCCATTGAGCTGATCCGCAACGCGCTGGACCATCTCGCATTGGCACGTGGGATAGTGCCCGCTGTAAAGGACCAGCACTTTGATCCCGGCGATCGCGAACTGCCGACCTGTGTCCACTAGGCTCGCCTCCGCAGTGGCATCAGTATAGACGTTTCCCCATTCGCCCGTGTACTTGCGGATCCGCTCCGGCGGCATCAGGTGGATGCCGGAATAGTAGTGCGGCGGAAACACCACACCTCCAAGCACCTGTGCCACCAGGCAACAGATGCCGTGCGCCTTGATGACGTCCAATCCCATCGGCAGATGATCCCCGTGCCGCTCCAGACATCCCACCGGCAAATATCCAACCGGGAACTTCGCAATCGCCTCACTTGCCTCCCGACCCAGCATCAGTTCGTAGCGAACGTTCCGCCGAAAGTCAGCGTTGTAGCTCGTCATAATCGATCTACTCCCACAGATCCGTACTCAAGTACTTCAGACCCGAATCACACATGATAACCGCGACGGTCTTGCCCCTGCATGATGTGCGCAATAGCTGCAAAGCCGCCGCCACGTTGGCCCCGGAGGAGAATCCGGCAAAAATACCTTCTTCTCGCGCCAGCCGGCGTGCGATATGCACGGCTTGCGTATCGCTCACTTTCAGATACCCATCGATGTGCTCGGGCCGCAGCAGTGGCAAGTCGGGCATGGAATAGCCGCCTCCCTGAATGCGGTGGTTGGGGCGGGTCGCCAGTTCGCCTGCGAGCACCGCCGCGCCTTCTGGTTCGACCACGAAACACTTGATCGACAGATTATGCTCCTTGAATGCGGCGGCGCATCCCGCGAAGGAGCCGCCCGTGCCGGCGAAATCGCAGAACGCGTCAAAGCCCCCGCCCGACTGCCGAATGAACTCCGGCCCGGTGTGCAGATAGTGCGCGCGGAAGTTACCGGCCAAGCGAAACTGATCAGCGCGAAAAGCCTTGCGCTCCATGACAATGCGCTGCGCCTCTCTCTCCACCAACTCTAGGTCCCCGCCGGACACCTGCCCCGGCCTGGAATCCGGCAATTGCCCGACGAGGACGACCTCCGCCCCCAGCGCTGCCATCATGCGCGCTCTTTCCATAGAGTTTCCTTTGGACATGACTGCCACAAAGGGATGTCCCTTGATGCCACAGACGATCGCCAGGCCCGTGCCGGTGTTGCCACTGGTCAATTCCACGACTGTCTGGCCGGGTTTGAGTCTGCCTTCTTCTTCGGCATCTTCGATGATCTGACGGGCAATGCGGTCTTTCTTTGAGAAGCCAGGATTCAGATAGTCGAGTTTGGCGAGAATCCGGCCGCTCATTCCTTTGGTAAGTCGAGACAACTCGACCAAAGGAGTGTCTCCAATGGCCTCGATGACCGACGCAAGTGGTCTATTCTGTTGATTCATAGAATCAGATGCTCATTCTCTTCTTCGCATCACTCTTTTCGTCAAACCAACGCGATGTGACGATCTTCTGCTCGGTGAAGAAGAGAACGCCGTCCTGACCGTGCGCGTGGAGGGTCCCAAAGAAGGAATCCTTCCACCCGGTGAAGGGGAAGAAAGCCAGGGGCACGGGGATAGCGACGTTGACGCCAATCATGCCGACTTGAACCTTCTTCCGGAAGGTTCTCGCAGTCATTCCATCTGAGGTGAAGATGGCTGTGCCGTTTCCGAAAGGATTGGCGTTGATCAGGTTGAGCGCTTCGTCGAACGTGTTGACCCGAACCACGCAGAGCACGGGCCCGAAAATCTCTTCCTTGTATATGGTCATGGAGGGGTTTACGTTGTCGAAGATTGTCGGACCCACCCAATTGCCCTCGGGATAACCCTGCACCTTATAACCGCGTCCGTCGGCCAGCAGCGATGCGCCCTCTCTGGCTCCGATGTCAATATAGCGAAGCACGCGCGCCATGTGCTCGCGAGTGACAAGAGGCCCCATTTCGGATGCCGGGTCAGTTCCCGGCCCAACGCGGAGTTTTCGGGTTTCTTCGACCAGTCGCTTGAGCAGCGGTTCGGCAACGTCACCGACCGTTACGCACACGCTGATCGCCATGCATCGTTCTCCGGCGGAGCCGAAGGCGGAGCTGATCAGAGCGGCGACTGTTTCCTGGATATTGGCGTCGGGCATGGCAACGAGATGGTTCTTGGCTCCGGCCAGGGCTTGGACGCGCTTGCCGTGCTTTGAACCGTTTTCATAAATGTAACGAGCCACGGGAGTGGAGCCTACGAAGGAGAGGGATTTCACGGTTGGGTTTTCAATCAGGGCGTCCACGGCTTCTTTGTCGCCTGTCACCACGTTGAGAACGCCAGGGGGAAGTCCCGCCTCTTCAAATAGTTCCGCCATTCTAAGCGAAGTGAGCGGGGTCTTTTCCGACGGTTTCAAAACGAAGGCGTTTCCGCAGGCGATGGCGATGGGCGCGAACCACATGGGAACCATAACCGGGAAATTGAACGGGCATATTGCAGCGCACACTCCAAGCGGTTGGCGCCAGGAGTGGCAATCCATCTGCGATGAGACATCTTCCAGGGTGCGCCCCTGCATTAGGGACGGAACGCCCGTGGCGAACTCCACCATGTCAATGCCCCGCCGCACCGATCCTGCGGCGTCACTGAGAACCTTGCCGTGCTCCTGGGAAACGAGGTGGGCAAGGTTGTTTTGCTCGCGCAAGAGAATGTTCTGATATTTGAACAGAATGGCGGCGCGGCGTGGCGCAGGAACGTCGCGCCAGATCTCGAACGCCTTGGCGGCGGCTTCGATCGCCGCGTCGGTTTCGGATTTGGAGCAAAGCGGAACACGTCCAATCACTTCGTTGGTTGTCGGATCGGTTACCGACTCAAAGCGGGCGCTTCGGCTTTCGATCCATTTTCCCCCAACGAGTATCTTGCGCGGAACTGAGCTTCGCGTTGTATCGGTCATAGTCTTGTTTCCCTTTCCGCACATCTGAGCTGGGCGCATGTCTGTTCAAGGTCCGGCCGTTCGTCAAATGCGCAAGAATGATGGTCATCCATACGCGATGTAGTACAACTCCACGATCTCCTGCTCCGTCGGAATCCGCGGATTGTTCCCGGGACTGCCACTGGCGATCGCGTCTTTCGCCATTTGACCGACAATCCGGTCCAGTTTTGACTTCTCCACTCCCAAATCTTTCAAGGATGGAACCTTCAGGTCCCGAATCAGGTTCTTGATCTCCCAAAGGCCAGCTCCCGCCGCCTTATCGTCGCCCATTCCTTCCGTGTCAGCGCCCATGGCGTCGGCGATATCCGCGTATTTCCTGGGATTTCCCATTAGGCTGAATCCCGTCACCGGACCGAGCAACGCAGCGTTGGATACGCCGTGCGCCACGTGAAAGTGAGCGCCAATCGGGCGCGACATGCCGTGAACCAGCGCAACCGATGCGTTTGAAAACGCGATGCCCGCCATGAGTGATCCCAGCGCCATGTTGGATCGAGCCTCGAGATTGTTTCCATTAGCGTAAACCAGTCGAAGGTTAGCCGAGATGAGGCGAATCGCCTCCAAAGAATAGACTTCGGTAAGAGGCTGGGATTTTAGAGAAACATAAGACTCAATCGCATGGGTAAGCGCGTCGAGCCCCGTGGCGACGGTAATTCCGCGCGGCATGCTGAGAGTGAGGTCCGGGTCCACCAGGGCGACGATCGGCATCGCGTAAGGCGAGCCGATCAGCATCTTGGTGTCCTTCTGTGTATCGGTGATGATGGTGTAGCCGGTAACCTCGCTTCCGGTTCCGGCGGTTGTGGGAATGGCGACCACGGGAAGACCGGGTTTGGGAACTTTTCCGATTCCCATGAAGTCGCTGATCTTCCCCTCATTGGTCGCGAGAATCGAAATCGCTTTTGCCGTGTCGATCGGGCTTCCGCCCCCCAACGCCACCAGTGCGTCGCAGTCGTTATGACGCAACAGTCGCAGACCTTCGGCGACAATGGCGTCGGTCGGCTCCGCGTCCACTTTGTCATAGACGGCGAATTGAACGCTCGCGGCGGACAACTTTTCCTGAAGCCGCGCAACCTGCCCCAGTTTCGCCATGACTGAATCGGAGACAATCAGCGCTTTCTTGCAGCCCAATCTTTTGACTTCATCCCCCGCGGTCTCCGAAGCGCCGGTGCCAAAGGCGCAAATCGCTGGCATTCGAAAATACCTTATGGCCATGTCAGACCTCATGTGTTTGGGTGAAGCTTTTTGTAGTACGCTTCCACTGCGTCATGATCGACGGTTGCGTCCGGTGTCATGCCAAGCTTCTTGTACAGTCCTCGCCGGGCCCGCATGTCCGCCAGCAGGATAGCGCGGGCGTGCCCGGCCACTTCCGCCGCCACTTCCAGCGGCACGACAACCACGCCGTCATCATCGCAGCCCACAATGTCGCCCGGCCGAACCTGCACGCCGCCGCAACCAACCTTCGCCTGGACCTCGACCGCTTCGATTCGGCCGGGGATGATCGTCCGCCCGCGCGCCCGCGAGCAGATGGGCGTTTTTTGCAGGGCCACTTCCCCGGTATCGCGACAGTAGCCATCGGTGACGATGCCCACCGCGCCGCGGCTCATCATGTTCAGGCTGTTGGCCGAGCCCCAAAAGCCGACTTCTCCGCTTCCGCCCGCGTCGGTGACGATCACATGCCCGGGTCGGATCTGATCCAGGTAGTCGACGCCGGGGATCTCGCGAAACCAGACCCCGTGGGCATCGACGATCTCTTCGGTGGTTTTGAGCTTCCACATCGGCCGGTTGGCCGGCACACATCGAACCGTAAATGCTACTCCCCAGAATTTCATTCCCAGCCAGAGCGGCCGGACCTCCGGGGCCATCAGTCCGATGTCAAAGTAGCCAATGCCATCCATCGCATCGACCACGTCGACCACACGGAGGTATTTGTAGAGCTTGCAGAGTTCAAAGGCATCGAACGACGATTTCTTCCGCGCTTTTGACATGGTCGCTCCTGCTATTTGCTTGTTCAATCACTTCTTCCACTCCAGCAGCATTTCCGCCGGTTCGCCCCAGTTCTCATCTCCCGATTGCACCTGGGCAGTTATGACGGTCCTCCGGTGGCCCGACGGTACCCCGGCGGGGTACACGCGGAACGTCGCCCGCTGCTCGTACCTGCCTTCGATAGACAACGGGATCGTCACCGGCTCAACTTTCCACCGTTCAGGCGTAGCCAGCGACACCTGAGTGGCTATCGCCTTTGGCAGGTGGTTGCGAACCACGACCGAAGTCTCGAACGCCTCGCCTGGGGCAATCGCTAGTGTATAGGGATAAAAGTGCACCCGGTTCGGATCGGTGCCGATATTGGGGTCCTCATAGGGCAGAACCGCGGCCACAAGGTCGCGGCGTGCGCTCATCGAGGCCATGTTGGCCTTGTACATCTCAGGATTGCCCGGGTGGGCCCCAGAATGGGCAAAAAGCAGGACCTCCGGGTTATAGTCAATCACCCGCTGAATGGCCTTGACGTAGCCCTGTCCCGGTTCCAGAAGGTAGTAATTGAGGAAGGTGCTGATCCCGTGCAGTTTCTGGTCGCGGTTGATCAGATTCGGATCGCCGATCGGAGTGATGTCCGTATCCCCGACAAAGAACACCTTCTTCCCGTCTACGACCCCGTACATCCCCTGGTGGTACATGGTCTGCCCGGGGAAATGACAGATGGTGAACTCGTACTCCTTCCAGCGGATGGTTTCGTTGTCGTGCAGCACCCGATCCACCTTGATATGCTCGGGGGCCAGGCACGGAAGGTTATAGCGGTCGGGATGCTCCAGGATGTCAGCGGTGTTGTCATAGGCCCAGACCTGGGCGCCATAGCGCTTAACCAGGTCAGGGATTCCGCGCACGTGGTCCTCGTGGAAATGGCTCACCAGCACCAGGTCCACCGTCTTCGCGCCCACGTCGCGCAGCAATGGAACGATCGCATCATAGTTCTCATATGTGGTCACGTTGGGCAGCGCGTAATAGTCGTAGAACAACGCCGAACCGTCGTTCGAGAGCAGCAGGAACGAGGTGTACTTCACGTGATACAGATGCTCGCTCACCTTCGTCCAGCGGCTGGGAACTGGTCGGGTTGCCGGGGGCGCGGGCGCGGGCGCGGCGGCTACCCTTGCCGCCGGCCGGGTAGCGGGCGCTGCCGGCTCCGGCTCAAGATTGTAGAGTTTTGTCAGGTTGGCCTTGAGTTGGGCCACCGCCGCTCCCGGGTCATCAATTGGGCCACCATGTGATGGCAGAAGCCGCTGGACTCCGGTTCCCAGCACACGGTCCAGTCCCTTCAGGTTCTTGCTGATCCCGATGAATCCGCCATCCCAGTACTTGTGGTCAAAGCTGTAAAGATTCCAGAGCTTGCCCGCCGAATGGATCATGTCGCCGCAGAACGCCACTTTCCGCCCGTCGATTTCCGCGAGGTAGGTCCCCGCTCCTTCGGTATGGCCGGGTGTGGCGATGCAGCGGAACTCGATTCCCTGCCAGGTGATGCTCTCGCCATCCGCCAGCGCACGGTCCACGGCGATATTGGCCCGCGGCTTGTAGGTGTCCGGCTTGAACTGATAGCGGATGTAGATCTCGAACTTGTCCCAGTAGCTCTCCACATCCGAGAACGACTTGGCATCCCCCTCGGGAACCGCCACTTTCGCCCCCAGCAGACGAAGCGCGGGCGTGGCGCCACACTGGTCGCGATGGGCGTGGGTCTGCAATACCCATTCCACTTTTTCCACACCAATCCCGGCAAGTTGCCCGAGCACGGCCCCCTCGCCACTGTCGATCAGAATCGCCTGGTTGCCGCGCTTGATCACATACACGTTGCAGGCATCCCGCAGCAGGTACAGGCTGTCGGAGATCTTTTCCAGGCGTGGCCCGGACACTTCCGCGGCGTTGACCTCTGACCAGCCGACCAGCATGAACATCAGGACCACCATCGCCACCGCAACAGGCATCGAAACGCGCATTGTCATCTCCCGGTTGACTCGTCAACTGCGAATTGGAACCATGAATATACCCGCTTTTCTCGTTTTTGACTCCAGTGCCACGTGATAATCCCGCCGCTTTGCCTACATCCGCACGCGCAGGTCTTTCACGTCCAACTCAACGTTCGTGTAGCCGTTGTAGGTGTTTAGAGTGGGCTCGACGGCCAAGTCCAGCCGCATGCCGCGGCGAAGTTGCCCGGCCAGCCGTCCGAACTTAAACGCGATGCATTTCATAGCGGTCGGTCCCTGGCGAATGCGCAGTTGCAGATGATCGCCGCTCTTGCCAACGACATTTGGATCCTGCACCAGTTCCACATCGTTGCAGCAGAGGATGGGCTTGGGATTGCCCTGACCGAACGGGCCAAGCCGATAGAATTGATCGACCAGCGGCTTGGTGATCTGGGACAACTCGGCCTCAGTTTCAATCCGCAATTCTGCCACAAGCATTTCCGGCGCGATCAACTTCCGGGCGTATTGGAGGAAGCGAGTGCGGAACTCATCGAACCTGCCGGCTTTCACGTGCAGGCCCGCGGCCATTTCGTGCCCGCCGGAGCCATCGAGCAGATCGCCCATCCCCGCCAGAGCATTGGCAAGATGGAACCCCGCTATCGACCGGCCGGAGCCGTGACCTTCACCCTTTTCCAGTGAAATGACGATCGCCGGGCGATGGAAGCGATCCACGATCCGCGAGGCAACAATCCCGATCACACCAGCGTGCCACCCTTCACCGCCAACGACGATCGCATGATGCTCCTCTGAATCGAGTTTCAATTCAGCGATCTGACCCAGAGCCTGAGCGAGGATCTGCTTCTCCGTCGCCTGCCGCTCCCTGTTCTGCTGCTCCAGGCCGGCAGCGATCTCTCGCGCGCGCTCCGGTGTGGCGCGGGTAAGCATTTCAACGGCCTCCTGCGCATGGCCCATGCGCCCGCAGGCATTAAGGCGTGGCGCCAGCACAAAGCCGACGTGATAGCTGTCCACCTTTTCGTTCAGCAGCCCGGCCGATTCCAGCAGCGCCTGCACCCCCGGCAGCGAGCATTGCTTGATCCCCATCAGGCCGAAATGGGTGATGATGCGGTTCTCTCCGACCAGGGGCACCACGTCGGCAATCGTCGCCAGCGCGGCCAGCGAAGTGGAGTTGATCAGCAGTTGCCGCAGTTCCGTCTGCACTTTTCCGTTGCCGCCGGCAAACTGCTGTCCGCTGGCCCACGCCAGTTTCAGCGCCACGCCTGCGCCACAGAGATGCGGGTTGGGATACGGCTTCTGGTTATCCGCCGCCATGCGCGGATGGACGATACAGAAACACTCGGGCATCTTGCCATCAGGACGGGGCTCATGGTGATCGGTGATGATCAGGTCAACGCCGCGATCGCGGGCAAGCTGCGCCGGTTCGAGGGCGGTGATCCCGCAGTCGACACTGATGAGCACCTTCGCCCCACCCGTGCAGATCTCCTCGATCGCGTCGGAATTGATCCCGTAGCCTTCGTCCACTCGATGAGGGATGTAGTAGTCAACGTTGCCGCCGAGCATGCGAATGGCGTGCCAGAGGATCGTGGTGCCGGCAATGCCATCGACGTCGTAGTCGCCATAAACGACGATCTTCTCGCCCGCGCGAATGGCTTGCGCCACGCGGCCGGCGGCGCGCCCCATATTACTGAGCAGTGCCGGATCATGAAGCATCAACAGGCTCGGCTGCATGAACTGCCTCGCAACTTCGGCATCAGCAATTCCGCGGTTCAAGAGCGCCTGGGCGACGATCGGGCTGACGCCAAGTGTCTGTGCAAACACCTCCGCCTGTGGCTGCCGCGGGAGGATCTTCCATCGTCTTGTTTGCATCAGCTCTGCTTTGCCGTGAATCGACCCGTCATTCGTTACTTCGTCTGTTGTTTGCTCTTCGCGACGATCGCCTGCACGCGCTGCTGCGCATCCTTCTGTGTGGGAGTATCAACACTTGCTACGCAGCTTGGGAACGATGCCAGCAGCAGCCCCGCGCCTTTGGTCGCATCATTCTTGGGCATGGCCGCCACAACCTGCTGCGACCGTTGCTGCAGAGCACTCAGTTGAACCTTGTCGGCAACCGGCGCCTTGCGGAGCTGCGCCGACGATGGACCCAGTTTGGCTACCTTGGCATTGATCGTCTGAACGCGGCTGGCGAGCGACGGGTGGTCTGACATCATCTCTGGCGTCTTGTCATACCCCTTCTCGATCATCTGCTTGAAGAAATCGGCGAAGTGCGCTGGATCCCAGCCGGCGCGGACATAGAAATCGAAGCCCATATCGTCGGCCTCGCGCTCATCGTTGCGCGTATAACCCATGCCCACAAACTGCCCGGCCGCCATCGCCGCCCCGGCGAACCCCGCCGCATAGGTCAGGCGCTGATCGTCCTTACCCACGGCATAGCCCGTTGCGCCGGCGGCCGCCGCCGCTCCCATCATCGCATACTGCCGGTTCATTCCCTTATGCACATGCCGACCGTAAACATGGGCAAACTCATGCGCCATGACCGCCGCCAGTTCATCTTCCGATCGGCAGAGTTGGAAAAGCTGCGTGTAGACATACATGTGTTCGCCGCCAGTAGTAAAGGCGTTGAGTTGGTCGCTGGCGACGAAGTGGAACTTCATCTGGTTCGAGAACATCCAGGAAGAGTCTTCATTGCTCTTGGTGGGTGCGTGATAGCCCTCTTTGGTCGCCTGTTGGGCAGCGGCAATGATCCGATCGCCGACGCTCTGGATGTACGTCGCAAGCTGCGGGTCGGTAATCACGGCCGGCTGCAGCCCGGCGTGAGTCTGCTCGGCCTGCGAGATGACCTGACGATCCGATGCACAGCCCCCGACAAGCAGCAGCGACACACCGATGAACACCGTCAGAGCCGTTCTGATGAGGGTCTTACCAAATCGCATATGAGTCTCCTTATACTATCCAGTGTTTATCCTGCCGTAATCTGAACCAGGCTTTCCAGCGCTCTCCTGGCGGCGCCACTGTCGATCGCCTGGCTTGCCCGGGCCATACCCGCCTTAAGGTCTTCACACGCCTCCGCGACAACCAGCGCCCCGGCCGCATTGAGCACCGCAATATCCCGGTGCGGTCCGGGTTTGCCCCCGAGAATCTCGCGGATGGCTGCGGCCGATTCGTCAACTGAGTTCACCTGCAAATCCGACAACCGCGCATAGGGAAGGCCCACATCCGTCGGGCTGATCGTAAAGGTCGTGATGCGCCCGCCGCGCAGCTCCGAGATGCGCGTCGGTCCGATGGTGGAAAGCTCATCCAGACCATCATGAGCATGTACAACCCAGGCGCGGGTGGAGCCCAATTCGCGAAGCACGGCCGCGAGGCGGTCCGTCAGTTCCGGGGTGAAAACGCCCAGCAACTGGTGCCTTGCCCCGCCGGGATTGGTCAAAGGGCCCAGCACATTGAAGACCGTCGGTATCCCTAGCGCCGTGCGCGCCTGGGCGACGAATTTCATCGCAGGGTGATGGGCGCGGGCAAAGGCAAAGCAGATGTTCGCCTCCTTCAGCGACTGCGCCAGGCACGCGGGAGTCACCTCCAGTTTGACCCCCAGCTTCTCCAGCACATCGGCCGACCCGGACTTGCTCGATGCCGAGCGGTTGCCATGCTTGACGACTTTCACGCCCGCGCCCGCGACGATCAGCGCTGCCGCCGTGGAGATATTGAAGGTGTGACGCACATCGCCGCCGGTGCCGCAGGTATCGAGGAGAATCGCATCCTTGTCGGCAGCGTCGGGCTCAACGCGCAGAACTTTCTGCCGCATCACGCTTGCGGCACCAACCAGCTCTTCTACCGTTGATCCCTTCGCGGCCAGTCCGATGAGCAGCCCCCCGATCTGGGCGTCGGTCGCCTGTCCGGACATGATCAGCTCAAACGCTTCACGCGCTTCATCGCGGGAAAGGTCTTCACGCCGGCACAGCTTGAGCAGAATGTCGCAGAATGGTGCGGACATACATCTCCTTGGGGATTCTCGTCCCTGGAATGTATGCCCCATGCCGGGCATGTGCAACCCGCGCAGCCCCTCTCCCCTGCTTCCTCGCCATGCACCGACCCGTCCCTACTTCGTCGTCCAGGCCCAGTCCGGGATGTCCCACTCCTCCCAATTCATGGAGTGCTCGACAAACGCGAAAGGCTCACGGTCAAACCGTGTCTTGCATGCGCTGGAGCAGAAGTAGTACACACGGCTCAGGTGGTCGCTGGTCAATCCCGCCTGCATCGCATCCAGTTCCTCGACCTCACTGCTGCATACAGGATCCTTGCTCATACGAGCCTCCCTTGGCAGACAAGCGAGCCGGGAGGTGGCAGGCATTCCGCAATCCCCTCTCGGGCGACTTCCCCAGATGTCGCCTCCCCGTTCTTACGGCTCGTCATATTATCATAGTCACGTATCTTCTCAGTGGATAGCCAGACAGTTTTGTCTTTTTCTTAGCTCCGGCCTAAGCAATCTCGTCCAAGCAAACCCAGCCGTTCAGACCGAGCGAACTCTGCAAGAGAACTCCGCTTCCCTCGCCCCTCACTCCTATCCAGCCGCCGCATCCGTGGTGCAGCGCGAGATGCAAGTGCAGCCTAATATTCTGCAGTTGGTGGGTCAGGCATGCTTTTGTGAGGGGGGAGAAGTGATGCAATGGCCGGCGATCCGCGCCGCTCCACTGCAACGCTACGGCATGGCCGTGGCGTTGGTGGCGGTATCCTGTGTGTTGCGATGGACGTTGCCGGAAGTGCTCACCGGCACGTACCTGCCGTTCTACCCCGCCGTGGCTGCCGCGGCCATGCTCGGCGGGTTTGGTCCGGGCATGCTGGCGACCATCCTTTCCCTGGTCAGCTCGGACATTCTCTTCGACAACACGCCGGGACACCTGGACCTGGGCGATCCTCTCTCGCTGTCCCGCGGGGCAATGTTTGTTTTCGGGGCTATGGTGGCGAGCCTGACGGCACAGTGGCTGCGATCCCAGCACATTCGCCAGATTCGCCTCGGCGAGGCTCTGGCACGCCTCGGAATAACCGTAGAGGCCTCCGATGACGCCATCCTATCCACGGATGCCGACGGCATCATCCAGAGTTGGAACGATGGAGCGCAGCGCATGCTCGGGTATGAGGCAAAGGAGATCATCGGCCGCCCGGTTACAGTGCTGCTGCCCCCAGATCGCCTGCACGAGGAGCAGCAGATCATGGCCGCGCTGCGGGCGGGCAAACGGATCGAGCATCTGGAGACGGTGCGTTTCGCCAGGGACGGCCGCCCCGTCGACGTGTGGGCGACGGTCTCGCCACTGACCGATGCACGCGGCCGGGTGAGCGGCGCCGCCAAGATCCTCCGCGACATCACCGAGCACAAGGCCGTGCAGCAGGCGCTGGAGCAGAGCGAACAACGATTCCGCACCCTGGTAACCGCCAGTTCGGAGGTGCTGTATCGCATGAGCCCGGATTGGAGCGAGATGCGCTGGCTCCGTGGCGGCGGATTCATTCGCGACACCGAAACCCCAAGTCGTACCTGGATTCACGACTACATCTACGCAGACGATCAACCACGCATCCTCGCTACAATCGACCAGGCCATCCGGGCCAGGAGCAGTTTCGAGTTGGAGCATCGAGTCGTGCGCGTGGATGGCAGCATCGGCTGGATGCTCTCACATGCAGTTCCCCTGCTGGACGGCAACGGCGAAATCGTAGAGTGGTTCGGCGCCGCCAGTAACATAACCCGGCGCAAACAGGACGAGGAAGGTCTGGCCGCCGCCAAACTCAGCGCTGAGAAAGCCAAGGCCGTCGCCGAGGAAGCGAACCACGCCAAGGATCATTTCCTCGCCGTGCTCAGCCACGAACTGCGCACGCCGCTGACTGCTGTTGTGCCGGCGCTGACGATTCTGGAACCAATGCTCAGCGGTGAAGGCAAAGCTCTGCTGGAGATGGCCCAGCGCAATGTGGAAATGGAGACTCGACTCATCGACGACCTGCTCGACATGACCCGCATAACCCAAGGCAAAATCGACCTCGATCGCAGATCCGTGGATCTATGCACGATCCTCCGCCATGCATTAGAGGTCTGCCAGCCGGACATCGCGGCCCGCCGTCAGCATTTCCAACTGGAGATCAAGCACCCCCCGCACCTCGTCCACGCCGACGCCGGCCGCCTGCAGCAGGTGTTCTGGAACCTGATCAAAAACGCAGTGAAGTTCACACCGCACGATGGCTGCGTGGGCGTGCGGGCCTATCGCCATGATGGCCTCGTGGTGGTGGAGGTAAGCGACAGTGGCGTGGGCATCGAGCCCGAGGCGCTGGGCCGAATCTTCAATGCCTTCGAACAGGGCGAGCGCACCACGACGCGCCAATTCGGCGGCTTGGGGCTGGGACTCTCTATCAGCAAGGCGTTGGTGGATCTGCACGGCGGAACGATTACCGCCTACAGCGACGGCAAGGGCAAGGGGGCGACGTTCGCGGTGACACTGCCGCTGCTGACCCGAGCCGACGGAACCACCACATCGAATCCGAAGCCGGCAACAGGCGCAGCAATTCGCCCCCTGCGAATCCTCCTCGTCGAGGATCACAGTGATACGGCTCGCATTATGCGGCGGTTGTTGCAGAGCTGGGGCAACCACGTCGAGCATGCGACAGACGTCGCCACCGCACTGCAACTGGCCGCGGCCCAGCCTTTTGACCTGCTGCTCTCCGATTTGGGCCTTCCCGATGGCAGCGGGCTGGATCTGATGCGGATGCTGCGAGCGCAGGGACTGGCTCGGCCAGGCATCGCGCTCAGCGGCTACGGTCAGGAAGCGGACATCCAGGCCAGCCGCGCCGCGGGATTCGCCCTCCACCTGGTCAAGCCGGTTACCATGCCGCGCCTCGCCGATGCCATCGCCAGCGTCGTCGCAGACTTCGATCAGGATCCACCCAACTCGCTGTCTCTCACTCCCTAACCGCGGACCCCGCGTTCCATTGCTACACGCCCTCGATTTTCGCGCCCTTCCGCAGTGCGTCCCGCATGGATCACACTGACGGCTGCGCTGATTCTGTCGTTTATTGTCATTTATTGTATGGCATCCCGCGGCTGAAGCCGGTACACTGATGCATCGGAGGGCACATCACCATGTGCTCGTCGGACGGGAAGACAGCCGAAGTCAAAGTATGCCCCAAGTGCGGCAAGACCCACACCGTTGTGTGGTCACCATTCAACGGGGGCTTCTACGCGGTCTGCCAGGGATGCGGTATCGAGACGCCCACCGCCAAGAGTAAAGAGGAAGCGGTTGATCTCTGGAAACAGGGCGTGTTTGAGCAAAGCTGACGAACTCCCGAGCATTGCGTGCGGTTCTCTTCGCCGTGACTACCTGCCCGAATCCCGATCCCTCTCGGACCTCTCTTGTGTTCTGTGCGTCGATCAATACCCCAGCGCCTGCCAGGCCGTGTTCTCCGAGTGCAATCTCATTGGCCAGTCGTTATAACATCCCATTGTCAAACTTGGAGCGACTATGACAACTCGGCGATGGTGGACGATTGGCGCGGCGGTATTTCTTCTCGTGACACTCGGGCTTGGGAGGCCAACTATGACCCTTGCGGCCGAAACGGCGGCGATTCCCGTGCAGTGGCAGAATGTCGGCCCCGGCGGCGGGGGTGGACACATGCTCCCGGGCATCAGCCCGGCCGATCCCAACATGATGTTGTTCGCCTGTGATATGGGTGGGATCTACCTGTCGCTGGATGGAACAAAGAGTTTTCACATGTTCCCCGGACAACTGACTCGCCGTCTCCAGGCCCCGCCAGGATTCCATCCCACCAATCCTGATCGCATATTGCTGATTTGCTACAACGGGCTCTGGACCAGCTTTGATCGCGGCCAGACTTGGAAGCAGACCATCGGTGACGGCCCTTCGCCACGCCAAATGGAATATGCCGGCCCGGGAATCTATTTCGACCCCTTCAATCCGGACATCGTTTACAGCATGTTCTCGCTGTTCGCCGGCGAGAAGACGACGCGTCTGATGCGCAGTCGCGATGGCGGACAAACGTGGAGCCACGTTGACAGTTGGAGGCCTACCGCTCCAGCGGGCCCCATCTTCATCGACCCGAGTCCCATCTTCATCGACCCGACCAGCCCGGACGACGCACGCGTGGTCTATACCATGGGCGCCGACGGCATCCTCGGCACCAATGATTGGGGCAAGACCTGGATCACGCTCAAGCAGGGCTTGCCGGCCGGCAAGCTCACCGGATTCTCGGCCGCATGGGCCGGCCAGGGCAAGAGCGCGTTCTACGCTTCTGTCGGCGGAAGTGTCACGGACGGGAAGTACGTCGGCGGCGTGTACAAGTCCGTTGATGCCGGGCGACACTGGGTCGAGGCGAGCAATGGCCTGTACCGTGGCCTGGCCAAAGGGCAACGCGGGCTGATGACTTACAGCCACTTGGTCATGGGCACGACCAACTTGGACCTGGTCTACGCCATCGCCTCTGGAGTGGCCGAAGAACCGGGAATGGACCGCGCTGTGTGGCGGACCAACGACGGCGGCAAGAACTGGGCCTGCGTCAGTTTCGGCCGGCCGGATTGGAAGCAGTGCAATGTCAAACCGGATTGGATGAGCCTTGACCTGGAAGGTGGCTGGGGCTGGAGTGGCGGCCCCGATGATCTCACCTGTGGCCCCACCCAGCCCGAGCGGGTTTTCTTCACCAACGGCGGCAACGGCTACGTCTCCACGAACTCCGGCGCAAATTGGGCCGCGATGTTCACCGACGAGGTCAACAAACCATTCTACCGTGGCCGTAATGCCGAAGTTCTCACCTGCTACCAAGTCTACAACGATCCCTTCGATCAGAAGCGCCGCTGGATCGGTTACACCGACATTGGCCTGTTCACCAGCGCTGATGGCGGCTCAAGCTGGGCCCTGGCCGCCAAAGGTTCGTCATGGCAAAACACCTGCTACGAACTGGCCCTGGACCCGGCCGTCCCCGGCAAAGCTTACGGCGCCTGGTCAAACTTCCATGACCTGCCGCACTGGAAGATGACTTCGCGTGATGTAAACCGTTCGACGGGCGGCGTGTGCGAAACCCAAGACTACGGCATGACCTGGAAACCTATCGGCGCTGAAGGTGGGTTGATCACCAACCGTGGTGCATGCACAACGGTCGTGCTCGACCCCGCCAGTCCCAAGGAGAACCGCACGCTCTACGCCGGGTTCCTCGACCGCGGCGTGTTCAAGTCCGTCGATGGCGGCAAGACGTGGAAGGAGGCCAACCAGGGGCTGCCCGAATCGCCACGCCGCAATGTTTGGCGCCTGGCCCGCCACCCTGATGGCACCCTCTTCTGCGCCATCACCGCGAATTTCCCCGGGAACAAGCACGTGCCCGGCGGCCTGTTCCGCTCCACAGACGGCGCTGCCACCTGGCAGGCTGTAGGCGCCGATCAGCCCTTTGACTGGATCTTTGGGCTCAGGCTCGATCCGCGCGACTCGCGCACTCTCTACATCTCCTGCTTCGAGGTGCCGCCGGCAGGTTCCCCGGCATTGGGGACACAGGTGCCGTGGGTCAAGGGCAATGGTCACGGCGGTGTCTACAAGACCAGTGACGGCGGCCAGACCTGGAGCAAGATCCTCGATCGCCCCTATTGCTGGGATGTCTCCGTGGACCCGAACAAGCCTGACACCATTTACGCCTGCACGTTCAACGGTGGCATCCACCGCAGCACCGACGCGGGCAAGACCTTCGTGCCCCTTGCCGAGCCGCCTTTTGTGTGCACCCACCGCGTCACCGTCGAGCCTGGCGATGACAGCGTCATCTGGGTGACGACCTTCGGCGGCGGCGTATGGAAAGGGAAAATCCAGGCCGCGACTAATTGATCTTGGCACCCGCGGCCGCGGCCGGAGCACCGATCTGCACCTGGTGTTCCGGCCCGGCAACACCGAACAGGTTCATGCTGCGGAAACTGACGCGGTAGGTCTCTGGCTTTACCGCCAGTTCAACCTGTTCGTCACAGTCGGCCCAGGCGACATTGCCGATCTTGACCTGGTAACTGCGGAAATTGGGCGTGAAGGATGTAAGCGAGACCATCGCTTTCTGCGCCGTCACGCGGACATTCGAAGCGATGACGTTGGGCGTCCACTCGATCCAGTCCCGGCGCGTGGTGGCCAGCAGATACGGCGTCTTGTAAGCCCAATGGGGCTTGCCATCGCGATACCACGTGTTGTTTCGGAAATGCTCATCGTCGAGCATGACCAACGAGGAACTGTGCGTCGCGGGCATGGCAGTGAAATAGTTGGTGCTGGTTTCCCAACTGCACCAGCGGTAAGTCTCGGGACTCACTTCCCAATCCGGGAACGTCTGGCTAGGGCTCTTGCCATCCAGCCCGAAGTACTGCTTGACTGACTTGGCATTGTCTTTCCACACCTCGTCGCGGATTTCCAGCGCTGAGAGCGGCATGCCGTCCTTCTCAAAATGCAGGTCGTACTTGGCGTCGATCAGCACCCACTTGGCAAACTTGTTGACCCACACCTCGTTGACGCCGTGGTGGCCGCCCCTTTCCATAGTGCCCGGCCCGCATCCCATGCGGCGAGCGACGTAACCGTAGCTATTAAGGACCGCACTCTGCACGAGGCTGAAATGAGCGCAATGAAATCCGCCGCCCTTTAGCGCCGCATCGAGAATGGCAATCGCATCGTCTCTTGCCGGGGTAGGGTGCTCATTCTCAATGCGAATGTGGGCGTGTATCCAATGCCGCAGCAGCAACATGCGCTTCCACTCATCCGTCTCGTTCTTGACCACATCGTCGAGCTGATAGCGATTGCGCAGCTCGGCGAGGCGCGGGCTATAGAAGTTCTCGAAAGCGGGGAACAACTCATTGGGCCGGCATTCCGGGTTTTTGATCGCGGGCGTGGCCGCTCCCCCTTCGGGAGTCTGGGCCACCGCTTGGGTCGCGAGGCAAAACGCCGCTGCCACTCCCGTCAAAATGATGTGCCAACTCTGCATGACCGCCTCCCTGTATTCAAGGCCTGCCACAAAACCTTACTTCGAAGCTCCCTGCCAGTCGATTTGAACTTCATGCACCGGACCGACCACGCCAAAGAGATTTACCGTGCGGAACGCGAACTTGTTACCTGGTTTTTGCAGTTTCAACCTCAGGTTGTCGGAGCAATCCTCCCAGCCCTTGGCGCTGGACATCTGGTAGCTGCGAAGGTTTGGCGTGAACGAGTCGAGACGAATCGTACCCTGGTCGCCATTAATCTTCACATTGGAATCGATGACGTTAGGCGTCCATTCGATCCAGCCACGATTGGTCGTGACGATGGCATAGTTCGAGCCGATAATCCAATTCTTCTTGCCGCCTCTCACCCAGGTGTTCTTGCTGGAAAAATCATCAGAATAGAGCACCTGCGAGGAGGGTTTGTATCCGGGCGTGTTGGTGAAGTAATTCGTGGCGACTTCCCAATCGATCCAGCGATATGTCTCGGCCGTCGGGCCGAATTTCTCGACATCTTCGCTGAACCTGTCGGTGGTCTCCCGGCCGTCCAGGCCATAACAGTTCTTAATGCTCTTGCCGCCATCCTTGATGACCTCGTCGCGGATATCCAGAGCCGACATCGGCACGCCGGCTCTTTCGAAATGCTTGTCGTACTTGGCGTCGACTACGACCCATTTGCTGAACTTGTTGACCCAGACCTCGTTGGTGCCGTGGAAGCCGTCCATACCGGTTCGGCCCGGTCCACAGCCCAGCCGGCGCGTCACGTAACCAAAGCTATTCAACACCGCATGCTGCACGAGGCTGAAGTGGCCGCAATGGAACCCATTGCCCTTCGCAGCTGAATCGAGAATGGCAAAGGCATCCGATTCCACCGGCACGGGGTTATTATCGATGCGTACATGCTCGGCGATCCAATGGCGCAGCAGGAGTATTCGCCGCCATTCGTCGTTTTCGTTCTTGACCACCTCATCAAGTTTGTACTTTGACCGAAGCAGTGCGATCCGCGGGCTGTAATAGTTCTCATAAGCCTGGAACATTTCGTTGGCGCGATACTCCGGATTACCAACCTTCGCCTGAACGAACTTTCCGGCGACATCACCGGCCGGAGCGGAGCTTTGCTGGGCCAGGCCTTGCTGAACCAAGAGGCCGGCAGCCAGGCATACGATAGCCGGGAATGATCTCATCGATCTCATGCGAATCTCCTGCGTTGACGAAAATCGGAGGCGATGCTCCGTCTTTGGCACTTGCTGCATCAAGGGAATGCAAAACCCCTCGAAATCGAGGGGTTCAGGGAAGTGGGCGCGGTAGGATTCGAACCTACGAAGGCGTAAGCCAGCGGGTTTACAGCCCGCCCCTTTTGGCCACTTAGGTACACGCCCGTATGCAATTGTCACCCGGAAGCTCTCGCGACCGGGGCGGGTAGTATCGCTGATGCGCTGTTTCAATGCAAGCATCACAAGCCGTGCTGTGGCCGGGGCTTATGATGATTCCCATGATCCAACCCGCTGGCATTGCGATGCCGAGGCATCCGCCGAGGGCGTGCCCGCATGCCAGAGTGGGAGAGGGCGAGAGAGTGGGAGGGAGAGAGGCGGAAACGAAGGGCGAGAGGGGGCGAAAGCGGTTGTGGATAAGTAGCAGGTGCGCAGGTTCTTGGCGGGAATACGCCCATCGCGCTATCTGCTTGCATGGCAGGGAGTTAGGATGAATTCGCGGGAGGAGGTGCGCAAGTTGTATGCGCATGTGGATAACTCGGAGGCGTGGTGCTTGCTCCTTGGTAACTTGGTGCTTGAGGAAGACAAAGGTGCGCAGGTTCGCGTGCGCAGATTGAGCGGCATCGCCTACTTGTCCGATAGGAGTTCTGGGTATTCAGTTGAGAAAGAACGATGGCCGCGCAATGGCCTCTACCTATACAGGCGGTGTCGCGCTTTGTGCGCACAAAGCGCACCACTTTGGGGGCGGAACTTCGATTTTCCATTGGTTTTGGGGTGTCGGGATCGAAGAATCTGGAAAGATTGCTGTAAGTCGCGGTGCGCGCCTGTGCGCGCATGAGCAAGGCTTCATATGTTGAAGGAGGCATCGCACGCCCGCTGCCCGCGAAGGGGCGCGGGAAGGCGAGAATGGGAGAGAGGGCGAGGGGGGGGAGATCGGAAAGCGGACTCTGTCATACGAGTGGGCGTGTCTGCGGCGTGAATGTCATTGCCGTCAAGACGCGGCGATCGCGGTCGGCCGCGTAGGCAAGGCTGGCATGGAAATCATCCTCGGTCAATTCTGGAAAGTCGCTGCGGATCTGTTCGTGAGACATCCCGGCGGCGAGCCAGCCCAGCACATCGGCCACGGCAATGCGCATGCCGCGGATGCAGGGACGCCCGCTGCGCTTGCCAGGTTCGATGGTGATGATGTCCTGGTAGTTCATAAGCTACTCTAAAGTAGCACACGCCGCAGGCTTATGGCCACTGCCAGGATTCAATCAGTGTCGTGCGCGATCGACGATTCCTGGAACCTTTTCCGTTTACTGGGGGTCAGAAGATTGGCCTATCAACGGGCTGGATGGATGGTTTCTGATCTGGCATCCATATCCTCCGGTTGTTGACTAGCCGGCCGTAAACTTCGGTCGTACGCGATCTCCGTCCATTCTGCTGTTCATGTGAAATCCAGTGATGGGGCCATCCTGAGAGATCTTAATGCCCAGCCCCAACTCCCGTAGTTTGATCGCAGCAGCCAGGCGCCCGCCTCCGATGCTTCCGCCGGGCACGCTCACTATGGCACCTACGGCAAGCACCTCGCAGTTGCTGTCCAGAATCAGCGCCCCATCCATACTGAGAAGGTCTTGTCTAGTCGGTCTTGGCAGCAGGTGGAATGGCTGTCCAATAGTCGTTGCCAAGTATTTGCCCTTTACGCTCTCCGACCCGACGCAGTCGCGATTCTCCACGACGCTCTTTAGGCGGTTGACCTTGTCTGAGCGCACAACACCGATGCAACCCCCAGTGTGCGCGAATGATACGTCCAAACATGATGCATACACCGCCTTGCGATGATCGGGAATGTTTGGAAGGCTCATCTGTGTGATGACTGGTGAGTGCGAGAACACC
Organism: uncultured Phycisphaerales bacterium; assembly: GCA_903871935.1. Classification (GTDB taxonomy): domain Bacteria; phylum Planctomycetota; class Phycisphaerae; order Tepidisphaerales; family Tepidisphaeraceae; genus CAIQIQ01. Next base: position 15,422 of record CAIQIQ010000083.1, on the reverse strand, counting down.
ATCCACTTCGACCCGCGTCGCGCGGCATAGAGCCTGCCGAATTTGAAAACAACGATGTCGCCCGTCCGAGTGAGGCAGATCGCCACCTTTCCGTCCTTGGCCCACGATGCCACGGGTGCAAATCGCGACGGAGCGAACATTGGCATCTCGGATTCTGAGGGGGTCGCAAGGTGCTGATGCTCCATCACCGCGCCGTTGCCATCGCATGTAACGATGGTGTCTACGCCATTCGCGAGCACCGGTGCAAATGGCTCTTTCAGGAGGTCAACCAGTAGCGGACCAGGGACAGCGACGGGCACAGACTTCGTATCAACGCCGATGGACATGCGAATAGCATGCCCCTCGTATTTCTCCACGCTGAACGCGGTCAAGCGGTCGATGATCTCCAAGAATAGCGTTTCGTGAGTCTCACCAAGTGCGCGGGCAATCACTCTGCGCATGAAGTTGTGTTTAACATCGACGAGAACATATTTATCGGTTATCGAATCGAAGCGCGAGACGCAGTGGACAAACGCTTTGGCAGCTATCACCTCGGCAGACCTCCCTGTGCCCTTACTGTCGAAAGGCTGGCTTCGGATGATCTTCACACGGTATTTCGTGTTTTGAGTGGGCTTGAGCCATAGGGCGCATGGATCGGCGAAAGAAACCGGCTGATGCTTTGTGTGTGAGATGTAGCTCTGATTGTCCAGCGAGGTTCCAGAGAACATTGGCAGGAGATAGTCTGCCACGAGTTGGCGGAATAGCGTTTCATCCATGTCGTACAGCCTCCAGTTGGGGCACTTGCATTACCTGTTCCCACGCGGATCGATGGATTTCACCGCCACGTGTTTGTGTTCGCCGCCGGGAAACGGCAGCGAGACCGCACCCGACAGCGCCTCGAAGGGTTCCGGTTCCACCACGCCGCCAGCCTCACGCAATCTCTGTCCAAAATAGCCAATCCAATCGTCCGATACGCCCGTCCGCAAAGGGTAAGAGGACAAAGTGCAATGGGTTACGGCAAGTCCACGCCCGCCGCCACCGCCGCCACCCGGAAACCGAGGTAGTCGAACCGGAAGGCAGGAGGGATCCTGCTGCGGCCCGCCAAGCGGCAGAACCCCGGAAAGTTGAGCCAGGAACCGCCACGCAGCACGCGGAGGCTACCGGTGGGCGCTCCTGTGGGGTCTGTGGCCGCCCCTTTCTCATAGTCACCGTAACGGTCCTGGCACCACTGGCAGGCATTGCCGTTCACGTCATAGAGCCCGAAGGCGTTGGCCTTAAAACTCGCTACCGGCGAGGTGAACACGTAACCATCGTCCCAACTAAAGAACGTCCCGCCTTTTTGGTTGGGATTCTTCTTCTTCAGGCTCTGATCCGAGCAGTTCGCCCAGCCCTTGCCATCATCGGGATTGTCCCCCCACGGATACGCCGTTTTCGTGCCGGCGCGGCAGGCGTATTCCCATTGCGCCTCCGTCGGCAACGCGACCGTCTTGCCGCTCTTCTTCGACAGCCAATCGCAAAACGCCTTGGCGTCGTTCCAACTTACCTGCACCACCGGATGATCGCCCTTCTGGTCGAAACTCGGGTTGCGCCAGAAACAGCCGTCCATCTTCTTGAAGTCGATCTTGCCGTCCTTGATTTCAAATCCGACCGCCCAGCCGTCCTTCTCGGCGTCAGTCTTGTAGCCACTGTCGTTCACGAACGCCGCAAACTGGTCCACCGTCACATGGGTAATGCCCATGTAGAAGGGCTTGCTGATCGTCACCTCATGCCGAACTTCGTTCTTGAATGGGTCGGAGGTCGCAGCTTCCGGAATCCCGGCGGCCACAGCCTCTTTGACGGCTGCCTTCTTCTCCTCCTCCGGACTGCCCATGGTGAACTTGCCCGCCGGTATCTCCACCAGTTTCAGCGCCACGCCGTTGCCGAGGTCCAGGGTCAGTTCCTTGGTGGGCGGCGCAGCCGTAGGCTCCGCCCAAACACCCGTTGCCACTGCGCCAAAGAAGATCAGCGCCGCCGCGAGAGTCAGATTCCTCATGGATTGCTCCTTCCAGTCCTGCGCCAGCTTACCGCTGCGCCGGAGTACGTCAATGAATCCGCCAGCCGGGTCAAACGGCCAACAAACGGAAAACCAAACGGAAAACAAACGAAAAACAGGACGCGATTCGAATCGATGGATGATCTGGCCGCTCGAACAGGTGCAGACGCAAGAGCAGAGAAGATGGGCCGCGAAAAGGCTCAGAAGGCACAAGAGCAGAGCCCCTTTTGCGACTTCTGTGCTTTCTTGTGGCCACCCGTCTTCGCCCATTTCTCGAGGATCGGAAAACAGGACGCGCTTCAATTGCGCTACAAGGTATCTCGCCGGCAATGTCCGATCAATGATTCACCGGTCTGCCTCCAATTTGAACCTTTTCTCTACTGCTAGCGCCACTCCGGCCCTGTGCCTGTGGCGGATCGAAGGCGATCGGCGAGCTGCGCTGTGTGGTGCTGGATGTGCCGGATGTTGTTGATCTGGTGCTCAAGCTTCCCCTGCTTGTACCAGGGAAAACCGCAATCGGGAGAAGAGAGGTCCATCGCATCGATGCAGCCATCGAGCATGCCGCGGCAGAATTCGAGGTACTCTGTCATCTCGGCTTTTGTATAGGGAGCGAAGGAGCCGAGCGGGCAATCGGGGTCCTGCAACTGGCCGCGATGCCTGGACCACCGCACCATGCTGTGCTGGTCCTTCTGCAGGTAGAAATGCGTAAAGAAGAGCGTGTGGAAGGCAAGCCGCCAATATGCCGCACCATGCCCTTCGCCGGAGAGCCATAGCGACTCCGGGCATTGGTCGATCGCCTGATCGAGCATCTTCAGTGCCATTCGGTATTGAGCCTTGAGCACGCCGCGCGCATCCGTCGGTCGACCGATGTCACTCCTATCGCCGTTCATGGTGCCTCCTTGTGCCGGTGCATTCTACCACAGCTGACGGTATGGAACCGGAGTTATAATGTTTCGCATGATCCATCCCGCCCGCATCGCAGTTCTGAACGGCCAACCAGCACGCGCTGGCCACTATGTCCTTTACTGGATGCAGCAGGCGCAGCGGGTAAGCCAGAACCATGCCTTGGAGTATGCCATCGAGCAGGCCAATCTGCTGAAGTTGCCCGTGGTCATTGGGTTTGGGCTGATGGATGACTACCCCGATGCCAATCTGCGGCACTATGCTTTCATGCTGCAGGGACTCAAGGCCACGAAGCACGCGGCAACGCAGCGCGGCATCTGCATGGTCATCAGGAGAGGCAATCCCCCCACCATCGCCGCCGATCTTGCACGCGAGGCGGCCATTGTCGTCTGTGATCGCGGCTACCTTCTGCATCAACGCCGCTGGCGCGACCAACTGGCCGATGCCCTGCCAGTTCGGCTGGTACAGATAGAGAGCGATGTGGTCGTGCCGGTGGAGCAGGCATCGCAGAAGGCTGAGTATGCCGCTCGCACCATCCGCCCCAAAATCGCAAAGCTGATCAAAGGGCATCTCGTACCATTAGAGCAGCAAACGCCGATACGTGATTCCCTTTCACTCAACATCAAAGATGACCTGGACATCAGCGATATCGAGGGCGCTCTGGCCGAGCTGAAACTCGACCGCAGCGTCCCACCTTCGCGGCGATTTGTTGGCGGCACCGACCAGGCACAAGGCCTGTTGGCGGAGTTCCTAAAGAAGACGTTGCGGGGATATGCCACCATTCGCAATGAACCATCGGAGAGCATCTGCTCACATCTGAGTCCCTACCTCCATTTCGGCCAGATATCGCCGCTGGAGATCGCCCTGGCGGTAATGAACGCCGATGTGCCCGATCTCGACAAGACGGCATTCCTGGAACAACTGATCATCCGCCGCGAACTCTCGTGCAACTACGTGCAGTTTACCCCGCAGTACTGGACCTACGATGCCCTGCCCGCGTGGGCGAGGCGATCGCTGGAGAACCATGCCAAGGACCGGCGGGAGGCACTCTACACGCGGGAGCAATTGGAGAGTGCCCAGACGACCGATCCGTACTGGAACGCGGCAATGCGTGAGATGATCCATACCGGCTACATGCACAACTACATGCGCATGTACTGGGGGAAATGTGTGATCGGCTGGAAGCGGCACCCGCGCGAGGCGTTCGATGACCTGTTGTACCTCAACAACCGATATCTCCTCGATGGCCGGGACGCCAACGGATACGCGGGCGTGGGTTGGTGTTTTGGCTTACATGACCGGCCATGGACCAATCGACCCATCTTCGGCCAGATCCGGTGCATGAACGCCGCCGGCTTAAGGCGGAAGTTCGATATGGAGGCGTATGTGAAACAGGTCGATCAATGGAGCCGATGATCCGGACGCTTCGATTATCCGGGTGCGCATTCGCCAATCCCGCCAAATCCATGGTATACTGCATCATCCTGGCCGGATGGTTCCCGGCGGTGTCACATCAAAGTGCGCGGAGTTGGCGATGGTTCAATGCCCATATTGTCAGCAGGCCATGCAGGTCAACGGCCTGAACCCCGGATCGTTCTACATCCGTTGTTCCGGGTGCGCCAAACAATTCCCGGTGACCGTTGCCAAAGCCGGCGGCCAACCAGTCGTCGGGAAGTATTCAAAACCGGCGGCTGTCATCCCTGTCGATCCAACTTCTCCCGGCCAGCCTAAACTACGGCCTGTGGAGCAGGCCCCTGCCGCTGCGGCGGTAGCCACACGGAATCCCCCGGCCGCCAATCCCCATCGCATGATCGAAGATCTGGAACGGCTCGTCCACAGCTTCCATGCCGCTCCCGCGGCGAACCTCCGTACCTGGGCCATCCGCGGCGTACTGATCGGCACCGCCGTGATCGTGCTCCTCTTCGCTGCCGCACAACTCTGGGCGTGGGCGGGCGGTTTTGTCCTGTGCATGATCCTGGCATGGGTTCTGTATGAGGCACTGGCGGGCCTTTCCGGCCGGAGCTATCTCTATAAGCGGGCAACCGCCCTGCTGTTTGCCGGGGGGTGGAAAGACTGGGCGCGCCTCTTCATCGGCGTGGCGCTGATCGTCATGGCGATCCTCGTGCTGGACCTGGCGCCGATGGCAGTTGCATTAGTCCTGCTGGGATTAGGCATCGCGGCGGGCATGCACTATGGGATCGATCGCGCCGTGGCCGCGGAACGCTCAGCGCCGATCGCCGAAGCACAGGAGATGCTCAAGCGGCTGCGCCTCGCCGGCGCGGACGAAGAGTCCATACGCAAGTTCATCTGTGAATTTGGCGGCGATGGCTGGGAAGAGTTCTACGAAACACTCTTTGGGTATGAGTCGAAGCTCCAGGCCCGCGAAAAGTGGGGGAAAGCGATCCGCGGACATGAACGCCCGGAACACGCAAGCTGGCGCGACCCGATTGCCGCATGGCTGAACCGCCGCCTTGATCACGCACAACGGCAGCGCAACCAGGAGGATGCAGCGCCGGTTGCTGCAAGCGCTGATACCTCTGCCAAAGCGACCGATGCCGGCACCGCGGTGAAACCTATGACGGAAACCGAGCATGTGATGCAGGCCCGCCGCATGGCCGAATTGATGACACAGCAAGCCGAGCAGATCGCGCAGCAGTCCATCAAACGCCGTGAGCAGGCCGCCCCTCCGCCACCTCAGGCCCCGCCTGTAACCGAAGTCGTGCATGATCCGGATGAAGACGATGTTCGCCAGAGACCGATGCGTGGCGGCTACCTTTCGCGCCGATATGGCGGCCCCCTGGGCATCATCCTGGCGCCGCGGCTGCGCTTCTTCCTGGCCGCGTTCCTGCTGACGGGCTTCCTCATATGGCGTTACGACAACCGCGCTGCCCTGATGGCTCAGGTTGAACAGATACAGGGGCAGGACATGGACCAGACAATCGTGCTCAAACCCCCAACAGGGCTGGACGCCAAGAAGCTGGCAACGTCCGTGGCCGAAGGTGACAGGCCCCTGCGGGTCCGCGGCATGCCTGATCGCCTCTGCGATATGATGGGAAGTTGGCCCGGTGGAACGGCCGGGCTCATCCTGCTGATCAGCTCATTCATCGGGAGTTCATTCTGTGGGCTGACGATGTACTGCGCTGCGGGGCTTGTGCTCTTTGGCGCCAATCTGCCGGTAGTGCAGCAGGTTGCCGGCGACCGCGCCCAACTTGCGGCGATCATCGCAGGTTCCACGCTGGCGCTGCTCACCATGCTGTTCAAGCGTCGCGCGTATTGAACGAGGAGCACCCACGCACATCAGAGCCGCTGTGCGATGACCATGGTCGCATCGTCGGCCAGAATCGTCATTCCTGCGTGCTGCTGCACCGCATCAAACATCATCGCCACAGCATCGGCGGACACATCGCACCCGCGCAGCACCTGAAGCACCCCGGCCATTTCAAACTGCTGCCGATCCCCATCTTCACTGCGAGTGCGCGGCTGTTCGACGATCCCATCACTCACCGCCACCAGCATCGTCCCCAGCGGGAACGGCACGGTCTCTGCTGTATATCCATGGCCTGAGAATGCACCCATCGGAAGTCCCCCAGCCTTCCGCAGCGGCGTCAGATTCTTCCCATCCCAGAGCATCCCGTATCCATGTGCCGCATCGACATACGTGATGGTGTCGGCCGCCGTGTCGATCATCGCCACAAACAATGTCGCAAAGGATCCTTCGGGGCGGCGCGGTTCCATGAAGTCGTTCAGTCGGCACACCGCCACATCCAAGGGCACATCTTCCGAAAGCAGGGCGTGAAGAAAACCATGAATCGTGGTCATGAGCACGGACGCGACAACGCCCTTTCCCGAGACATCGCCGATCGTGATGGCCACCCGATGTTCACCGAGTGGGATAACGTCAAAGAAGTCGCCGCCAAGCAGTTGGCCCGGGCGGCTTTCGCCGGTAATACGCAATCCCGCGAACTCCACGCAGCGCGGCGGCAGGATGCACCGCTGCATGGCCGCCGCCTGGGCAAGCTGCGCAGTCATCGCGGCCTGCCGCCGCTCAATGTCGATGCGCTTGAGATTTGCCAGGGCGAGCGATGCAATCCGAGCCAGGGCCTGACAAAACTCCGGGGCACGAGGATGCGCACGCTGCTGAAGCGAGTCGCTGCGGGAATCAAGATAAAGATACGCCGCCACCGTTTGTCCGAGCATCAATGGCGCGCACAGCCCCGATTGAATGTGCAATGTGATGATGCTGTGGGATGCCGGCGAACGCAGCGGGTCGAGCATCGCCATTTCGCCGCGGCTTGCGGCCATCAGCAGCGAGCGGCTGTACACTCCCTGCTCTCGTTCAGGCGCGGTCGCAATCACTTCGATGCTGCCATCGGCATCCGAAGGGCGCAGGTATGCCGCATGAGAATAACCGGTGCCACGACGAGCGAAATCGAGGATGAGACGGGCAAGCGTTATTTCGTCGATCGCCTGATGAATGCCAGCCGCCGCTTCCACCAGCATCAGCACGGGATCGGGAATGGCCGAGCGCTCCGTCGGCGCCAGCGACCGGATCGCCGTCACCGCCTGCTTCAGGTCATCGGATGAGGTGATGCTGTGAGCCACCGCTGGGACATGGCGATAGCTGAACGTCCATGGTGTGAGGCGAATCAGGTCTCCCTCAGTCAACACATGGGGCTTGTCCGGCGGCAGGCGGTATCCATTCAGATAGGTTCCCCATGTGCTGCTCAGATCCGTGATGTACCAGCCCGTGCCATCAGTGCTGAACTGAGCATGATATCGTGAGATGCGCTCTTCATCGGCCGGAGTCTGCAGGTCGCAATGCTCGTGACGGCCAAGAGTTACTGGAGAGCGGTCCGGAGCAAGCTCCATGTCGCGAATGGTCGGGCCGGCAACGCGGATCAGATAACCGGTCCGGCCGGTTAGAGTCTTGGGCATACCATGGATATACCACGTGGCGGGGCGCAGGTCACGATGGAACTTTCGCAAACTTCCGCCCCTATGATCAAGAGCATTACAGGCCCCATGGCAGAACTATGAACCTATTCCTAATCACTGTCACAGGATAGACTTGGCTGCAAGAAAGGCACGGCTCTGATGCGGATAATGGTTTCATTCGTCCTGTTCTGCGCTACTTCATGGTCTTGGGCCGTGACTACCTCCAGTTGGGTGCAGAGAGCCGCTGACGATTTCGGCTCCGGCACCATGCGTGAGGTGGTCGTCGCCAGCCATGGCGAGCTCAGGCTCTCGCGCAGTACCCAGCCACTGATCAAAGATGATCCTCGCCTGGACGTCGTTTACTGTCTGGCGCAGACGGCCGACGGGACAACCTTGATCGGCACCGGTCCAGAAGGCGTAATCCTGCGGCGATCCAAGACCGGCGAGGTCACGCAACTATACGCGGCCGGTCCTGACACGCTGGTGACGGCCATGCAGCTTCAGCCGGATGGGCAACTGCTCGCTGGCATTAGCGGCCGAAAGCCTGGTCTGGTACGGATCAACCTGGCAACAGGCGAGTCGAAGGCGCTTTTTTCGCCTGATGATCTGCAGTTCATCTGGGGGATCCTGCTTCGTCCGGATGGGAACATCCTGCTGGCAACCGGGCCGACAGGGAAATTGATCGAGGTCTCGCCCGAGAGCAAACCGCGTGTGGTATTAACTTCCAAACAGCACAATCTGACTCATCTCATGGCGGACAAGGGTGACGACGTCATCATCGGCACCGACCCTGACGCACTGGTGTTGCGGGTGAACGTGAAAACCGGCGAGTGGTTTGTCCTCTATGATGCCGGTGAGTCGGAAGTCGCCGCGTTGGCGCATGATGGCGAGGGCAACATTTACGTCGCCGCCGCACTTGCCGCTGAGGTCAGTGGACGCGAGCAGCCGCCAAGCGCCGGCCGAAGCCGCTTGAGCCCGGACGTTCCACTGCGCCGAGAGCCCGCAGCAGCGCCTCAGCCTCCTGCTCTGCCAAACCCCAGTCCCGGAGAGCCCGAGCCGATTCCCAAGAAAGCGGTGCCCTCGCAGCGCTTGAGGATCCTGGACACGGATCCCCAAGAAGGGGATGTGCCCACGCCACCACAGACACAGCCGACCAAGACCCCGACACAGGCAATGGCCGCAGCCTTGGGCACAGAAGATACCGAAGGCAGCATGGCGGTGTATCGGATTTCACCGTCGGGATTTGTCACCGAGGTCCTGCGCCGCTCGGGCACGGTCTACTGCATGCTCTGGACGGGAAAGTCACTGCTGCTGGGCACGGGGTCACAAGGACAGGTGCTTGAGTATCGGCCTGGCGACGATGAATGCACCGCCCTGTGGCGGAGCGATTCACATCAGGTATCGGCCATGGCGATGCTGCCCGATGCGAGCGTACTGCTTGGACTGTCGAATCCCGGCATGCTCGTGCAGATGGGTGGCGGCTACGCCAGCAAGGGCACATTGACAAGTGACGCCCTGGATGCAGCGCAGGTCGCCCGATTTGGCAAACTGCAGCTTGATGGAACCTTGCCCGCCCGCACCGCCGTGACCGTGGCGAGCCGATCGGGCAATACCAGCGACCCGGATGCCGGTGGATGGTCGGCCTGGTCGGATGAGATGCCGGCCGCCGAGTTTATTCCGATCTCCTCACCGCCAGCGCGATTCCTGCAGTATCGCCTGACATTGAGCACCCAGGCGCCCGATAGCACACCCACCATCGAGCAGGTGAAGGCGAACTACATCGTGCCGAACATCGCTCCCAAGGTGAACTCGGTTGAGGTGGAGCCGGTGCCCAACGATGATGTGGACGCGGGGAAAAAGGCTCCGCCGGCGAGATCACCCGCCAGCTACACGATCAAGTGGGAGGCATCGGATGCCAACAGCGATCGCCTTGTTTACGCGTTGCACTACCGCCTGGGCCATCAGGGGCCGTGGATCCTGCTCAAAGACAAGCTGACAGAAACCAGCTATATATGGGAAACGCGCAAGATGGCCGATGGCCGGTATCAGGTGCGGGTCACGGCCTCTGATGAGCAAACCAACCCCGTTGGCGAAGGCAAGACTGGCAGCCGGTTCAGCGATCCTGTCATGATCGACAACACGCCACCGGTCATTGGCGACCTGAAGTCCGTGCCGACGAAGGATGGGGCTGAGATCTCGCTGCGTGTGGTGGACCGTACCGGCACGGTGGCCGGGGTAGACTATGCCGTTGACGCCCGCGATGACTGGCAGGCCGCCTATTCTTCTGATATGCTTTACGATTCTCCGGATGAAACGGTGAAGTTCGTCGTAACGAAGCTCGCGGCCGGACCGCATCAGGTGACGATACGGGCGGCCGATGCCGCGGGCAATACGGCCTATGAAACCTTAATCATCACGGTGCAGGACAGATAGCAGGAAGGACCGCAAATACCATGCATTACCCACATAAGAAGAGCAACATCAAGCGTGCACGCAAGATCGGGTTCCGCGCCCGGATGAAGACGACCCTCGGCCGCAAGACGATCAACCGCAAGCGTCGCGCCGGCCGGAAAGTCCAGGTCGTCTAGCGCCTGGCCGCAGCGTTACAAGAGAAGTACAAGACCTCATCGCCCGACACACGTCGGGCGATGAGGTCTCTTGTTTGGAGCACAGCACGACGCAGTGAATCGGGAAGGCGAGATCGTCCGCTGAGCCGGCAAGATGGCGAGGAATGCATCGCGACCTGATCCGTCATCCATAGATGATCGGCTTGATCACCGTGCAGCGGATCTGGCCCAGTGCCTGGCAGAGCTTCTGGTAGTGCTCTTCATCGCGATACAGACCGATGATCGCGCCGCCCGAGCCGGTGAAATGAGCGCTGGCGCCGTTGGCGCGGGCAACCTCGATCATGCGATGATTCTCCGGCGGAATATCCATGATCGTGCGCCGCAGGTCGTAGTTGGCATTCATCACCTTGCCCAGGGCATCCCAGTCGCTCTTAAGCAGTGCCTCTTTGCCCTGGTCGGTCAAATCGCGGAACTTGCTCATCGACGAGACAACCGCCTGATCGCCAGCTTCCCACAACGCCCGCAGGTTGCGGTGCGCCACCTCACTGATCTCGGCACGGGCGGGGTCGTACGCCACAAAGAGCGGCGGAAGCTGCCGCAGTTGCAGCGGCCGGTACTCGCCATACCCGCGGGTGGTGACCAGTTCCTTGGCAAAGTCCATGTAGACGATGCCTTCATACGTCTGGATCACGCGATCCTGCAGCCCGGCAGCGATGCCCAATTCGCCCTTCTCACAGTCCAGCACGAGCGTAGGCAGATAATGCTTCGGGATCTCGACCTTGTAGAACTGCATCAGTGCCCGCATGGTCGCAGTGACGATGCCGCTCGACCCCGACAGGCCTACCAGGCGAGGCACATCCGACTCAAACTCAATGGTAAAGTTGCCGCCATGCAGGGTAATCCCCTGCTTTCGGCAATAAGAGTGGAACTTGTAGATGGTGGCCTTGATCAGACGCATGCCGCCGTAATAACCGTGCAGCTTGACATCGCGCAGGAACTCATTGACGCTATTGAACTGGCACAGGTCGCCCGAGCCGGGCAGGACCTCCAGCCGAGGAGACTCCCAAAGGCGAACCGTTACCCTGAAGTTGCGAATCGCACAGGAAATCGTCTTTCCGAAGTACCCATCGGAAGGGTTGCCGACGATTCCCGCGCGTGCATAGGCATGCGTAGTGATTACCATATTGCTCAGGTGGCAGATTGAAACGGAACAGGCCGGCGAATGCAAACTCAACGCAGGAACAACCCGCCCACCGATGGTGATGCAACTACGCTCATGGAGTGTGGAATCGATGCCCAAACGTTTGCACGCCTCGATGCGGTTTATCGCCAGCACTGGAGCATCCCTCTGCAGGTAACCTGCCCAGATGGCCGACTGGTTCATCCCATCACCGGGCGCGGGCGCGACAGTGAACCACTCATCTCGGTACGCCACCTTGCCATTGAAGAGGCCCTGCGCTGGGGCGAACCGGCCGTCGAGCCGGCCGCCGAAGGGATGATCGTCTGGGCCGTTCCGCTCATGCACAATGCCAAGGTGCTCGGCGGCCTGGTGGCGGCCATCGCCGAGGATGTCGTCTTCCCCGATGGCACGATGTCCACCGCCCTGGATATCCGCGCAGCCTGCCACGACCTGCGCCGGCTGGCCGAAGAGGCGAACCTGACCAACGCCGCCCTGCTGGAAGCCCGCCGCTCCGAATCCAATCGCGAACGCCTGCGTGCTGAGGCCATTCATACCTTCAAGGCCGGCAGCAGCTATGACATGCGGGCAACCTATCTGCTTGAAGAACCGATGCTCCTGGCCGCCATCCGCAAAGGCGACCGGCCACAGGCTCGCGCCATGCTCAACCATATGCTCGTCGCCATGATCCATCGCGCCGGCGACAACCTGGACCTGATCAAGAGCTTCTTCATGGAACTGGTGGTCATGCTCTCGCGCACCGCCGTGGAAGCCGGCGGCGAACCCGAAGAACTTTTGGGCACCAACTACGCCAGCCTCGTGCAGCTTGCCCGCCTCCGCTCCGATGAGGAACTCTCCCCCTGGCTCTCCGACATCCTTGAGCGGATCATGAATTCGATCCACCGGCATCGCAAGCAAAGCGCCCCGGACATGCTCTCTCGCGCCCTGCAGTTCATGGCCGAGCACTGCTGCGAAAACATCTCGCGCGATCAGGCGGCCGATGCCGCGTTCATGTCACCCTCCCACTTCTCCCGCTACTTCAAGCACCACCTCGGCCAGAGCTTCACGCAAGTCCTCAACCAGATGCGGGTAGACAAGGCGGCCGACATGCTCGCCAACAGCCAGCGCGACCTGAAGATCATCGCCCTGGAAACCGGCTTCCCCGATCAAAGCTACTTCACCAAGGTTTTCAGAAAATACCGCGGGATGACCCCCGCCGAATTCCGCAAACAGGCTAAGTAAGGCACGCTTTTTATGGGATCGGGCACCTGACTCACACCGCGGTTTCAGGTCAACCCGAAATCACCCATGGGTGATTTCGGGTTGGCCTGAAAAGGCGTGACCCGACAGGAGTACACGCTTCAGCGTACGTTCGTAGTTCAGCCTTCAGGCTGTCCCCCGGTCCCCCAAATCTCCAATCTCCTCTCCATGTCCGCTTTCATCCTTCGTCCTTCCGCCTTCATCCTTGTTTTGGTAGAGCGTGCCGACCTCGGCCGCGGGTGCCGAACGCGAAGAAGACCTTGGAACGTGAGGGAGCACAGACACTCGCCACACACCACCTGTCCTGCTTGAGTGCGACTCGCGCAGTGGGAACGTGGCGCAGCGGTCTTCGATTCTGCTGAAGAACCCCTCAAAACGTGCGTTTCGCAGGACTCTGCAACGCGTTTTTCTGGACTTTTTGCATGCGAGTTAGGGTGATTATCAACTTTTTCAGCAGAATCGTCTTCCGCTGCGGTGCCGCGGCCGTCCTCGGCCGCATAGGCGGAGGGCTCAAAGGCTTTGATGCGCTGCTGACGCCCCGCTTGGCATGATCTCCCTACCCACGTCAGAAGTTCCACCCTCCTTCTTCTTCAAATCTTATTTCGCCTTAGATTCGCTGCCAGCCGCCGAATCTGCCGGAATCGCCGTCCCACACTCCGGACACCGCTCTTTGCTCGCCCGCAGGTCATACCCGCAGGTGAGGCAGAGACCAGCCGCCAGCCGTTGCCTGATCCGCCGCCTCGCATTGACCCATCGCACTACATACCAGAACGGCAACACCATGCCCATTACGATGTAAGGGATAGGCCACACTTGTACGATCCGCTCGGTGGCTCCGGGGTTAGCTATAGCGTTGAAGGATGCGTAATCAAACAGCGGTGGAGCTTTGATTCGGTCAGTGCGGCCATACCAGTTCCAGTCCGGCTTGGCTATGGCAACATACGACGTGCCACTGGGGGACGGTGGCATCGGCAATGCGCCAGGCGGATCACGACGTAACACCCAGCCACTCCCGACCACCATCCGGTCATGAAAGGCAATCAGGAAGAGGCTGTGTCTGGGGGCCGTGCTCAGGGCGTAGTAGTGACCGGTCGCGGCATACCCAACAGTCCAAGCCGACTTCAGACCACCGAGGTACAGCAATACGAGAACCACACACAGCAGCAGCGACAATGCCGAGAGAATGCCGAAAATGCGTCGCCTCACGTCCATCTCTTTCGCATGCTTTCCGCCTTTATCCTTCATCCTGCAGTTTACCCGCCGCGGCGGGCCTTCATCCCTCATCCTTCCGCTTTTCGCTTTTCGCTCTCCGCTCTTTTCTCGCCGCCACCTTCACCTTCGCCCACGTCATCATCTTCTCCGCTCCTTTCGCAATCAGCCCGGCCGTCCCGTTCCCAGCCCCACCCCATGCGGTCGACTTGGCCGCCCATCACTTCCGCAGCATGTCCTTGAGCACGGCCTTGCGCTCGGCTGCCGGAATCGCCACGGTCTTCACGGTTACGGCATTGTTGACCACAACCTCGTCATAGTTGATCTGCGTTCCCCATCGGATGCCACCCGGATGAAACATATAGTTCACACTTCGCGAGGGGAGCCACGTACCGTTATCCATCTGCTTGAGATCCAGTTGCAGGCTCATGCTGAAGAGTCGTTCCGGCTTGACCAGCGTCGCAACGTTCCACTGGTCTGGCGGGGGTACGATATTGTAGTCGTCAACACGAATCGGCAGGAGGCCATGATTGATCGACAACCAGATGCAGCGAGGCTCATCAACCATAAACACACCAGCTTTCTCGTCCCTGATTGTCCGTACGCCCTGATGAGCAATCATGGCAATGCGATAACACTCATCGCCGTCCAAAGTATCTTTGCTGATCTCGATATCCATTGCGGTACGAATCACCTCAGGCAAGCTTGATGTGCCTATCAGACAATATCCGATTCGAAATTCGTCTCTCAGGTCAGCAGGAGGATCGCTCGTAACCTGTGCCCATCGGTACGCCGAACCCGGATCCATTGAGTACCAGACGGTCCATCGGCCGGGGATGCCGCCAATCTCCGTTTCCAACCGATCCGCCGGCTTGTCCGCTTGCGTGATTCGAAGCAGATACTGGCGCCCTGATGCGACATCAAGAGAGTATTCACCCGTTGCGCTGATCTGCCTCGGCGGGCCGATCTTCTTCCCGGCAATATCCGTATCCTCCGGCAGCCCGTAATCGATGCGAAATGTGTACCCTATCCTCGTCGTCTTGGCCATGTTGGCCTCGATCTCGTCCGCGATTTTCGCCGCCAGTTGGCGCGTCTGCGGACTCACTTCCACCGGGAGCTTCGCCGCTTTGGCAACAGCCGGTGCCGGCCGCGCTTTGCTCTGCCCTGCCGCGATGCCCACTCCAACCCCGGCCGCAACCATAAGAACAATCACCGCCGCCACCACCTTCACCTTCGCCCACACCATCATCTTCTCCGCTCCTTTCGCAATCAGCCCGGCCGTCCCGTTCCCACCCCCACCCCCAATCCCCGCCATCACCTTCTCCACCAACCCCGCCGCCCCACCCTCCATACCCCCTCC
>CAIQIQ010000082.1 GCA_903871935.1 uncultured Phycisphaerales bacterium | reverse complement strand
TGGGTTTGCTGACAATCCGCTGCAGTGTCTCCCGTTCCTCATCCGTGAGGCGAACGATGTACTTCTTTTGCATAATGGCACAACCCTCCTTGGTTGACGCCATCATCCTATCCGAAATCTCAAGGGTGACGAAGCACTAGGTTGTGATGCATTGTGTTTCATAGGTTGTCGGGTCTAGCCCTAACCGGCTTGCCCGACAACCAATCATGCCATCTTTATAGCTGGTATCTGGCGATGGCGTTGCGGAGGGCGTTCCGGGAGGAAGTGGTGGCGGAGCCGGCGGCGGCGGAGATGGGTGAGCAGGTGCGGCCGGGGGATATGCTGAACTATGCGAGGCCGCCGCGCAAGATGAGCCTGGGACGGAGATGGCCGGTGATTCATGCGATTTTGGGGGTTGGGGTGCTGGTGGTGATGGCGATTCCACTGGCAATCCTCAGTCTGGTTGAGATTGCCCTATTGCGTGGGGCTCTGGGCATTGCGCTGCCCTGTGGAGTCGCCCTGTTTGCGGTGCTGGTGGCATCGGTAGTGGTTGCCGTGAGGGGATTGCGTGATGCCGGCGGGCGGCCGGCCGCGGCGACGTGGCGACATGCGGGGCGGGCGGTGCTGTGCTGGATGGGGTTGATGGTCGTGACGTGGGGCCTGCTGGATTGGCGCGTGCAACGGATGATGGATGAATCGCTGGCGCGGGCTGATCTGCTGGGGAAGGAAATAGAGATCATTTCGGAGGATGGAGCATTAGCGGCATCGCTCTATACGAAAGCCGGAGTTCTGCCCAGCGGAACGATTCAATTCGACGGTGACTGGGAACTGGTGGATGTGAATGGCCGGATGACGCCGCCACCGGAGTTTCCGGAAGGGGAGGCATTCCGCATACCGCTGTTGCGTGAGGCGGCATCGAAGAAGACCAGCGGTCTTGTTCCGCGGGCATCGAGCTACCAGATCAATACTCTGTTGCCGCATTTGTCTGGCATGCGTCGGGCCTGCAAGGTGTTAAGGCAACACGCCATCAGTGAATCGCGAGCAGGACGAATCACTTCGGCCATTGATGATATCAATGCTATCCATGGCATGGGCGATCACGCATTGCAGGGATTGACTCTGGTAGAGATGCTGGTTGGGACAGGCCTGCATGGACTGGCGGACGATACTCTGCAAGAAGTGTTGCCGACGGTAACGGATCCGAGAGATCTTGATCGGATTCGGATGGACGCGGCGACGGAATGCATGAAAGCGTCGAGGCGAGCAGGGATTATGGGTGAACTGGGGGTCTTTACCCGGCGGACGGCAGTGATGGCATTACGGCAAGAGGTAGACCTGGTGTCACCGGCGATCACGAGGAACAGTTCACCGTTGCTACTCATCGTTCCGATGTACCGTGTGCTTCTGGGTGACAGAGACATTATCGCCATGGAGGAATGGTTTGCGACGGCGTCGGAGATGGTCTCGGATGATCCGGCAGAGACGGCCGGAAGGTTGCCAATACTCACCGCATTATCCGTGCGCGATCGGTGGAGAACGCCTTTGCGCGCAATTCTAATGCCAAACTTGAGCAGAGCGGTGGGAAAGAGCATCGAGGCGGCCGCGATGGCGAGTATTTCGCATGGAGCGGTGGCGGCCACGCGGTTCCGGATTCAGAAGGAGAGGCTGCCGACATCGTGGGATGAACTGGTGCAGGCGAAGCTGATCCCGGCTGTGCCGGTTGATCCGTTTGACGGTAAGCCGATGCGGTTTGCGGCGCATGATGGTTTTCTGTTCATCTATACGATTGGCGCGGATCGGATTGACAATGGTGGTGTACCGTTCATTGTCGGTGCGGGAGGATTCGTCAAACAGAGCAATGTTGGGATGGTCATCGCGGATCGGCCGCTGTGGGAGATGGATCTTTTGCCAAAGGGGTTCGTGCCGGCAACGCAGCAGGCTGAGTGAGGGATGTTGCCTTTGCGCGGGGCGCGGGCCAGAATGAGTGCGCCCTGGCATAAACGGCATCATTCGACAGAACCTTTATGGATATGAAAGGCGGCGCGGCATGGCAGTGAGTAAAAGGCGGATGCGGCTGGCGGATATTCTGGCTTATAAGACCATTGGCGGGTTGACGGTTAGTGCGGATGGGCGGCTGCTGGTGTTCGTCGTGTCATCGGCGGACGAGAAGGCGAATAAGGGGGTTTCGGAGTTGTGGGCTTGGTCGGCGGAGCGCGGGGTGTGGCAGGTGACGTTTGGCGGACAGGCGGCGGCGCCGCGGGTGTCGCCTCGGGGTGACGCGCTGGGGTTCCTGTCGGATCGGGCGGGGGAGAAGAAACAGCTCTTTGTGATGCGGCTGGGGTTGTCGGAAGGGCAGAAGGTGACGAGCTTTGAGGAGGGGGTGGAGGATTTTAAGTGGTCGCCGGATGGGCGGCGGGTTTTGGTGCTGGCGAAGGCGGATAAGTCCGAGGAGGAGAAGGCACGCGATAAAGATAAGCGGGACTGGTGGACGGTGGATGCGGATGAGCGGCGAAGGCGGCTGTGGGTGGTGGGCGTGGATGGCGGGAACCCGCGGCCGAAGCAGTACTCGGCGGATGATGAGCATGTCATGGCGGCGTGCTGGATCGATGGGAAACGGCTGGCGTATGCGGCGAGCCCGCTGGCGACGACGGATTCGCAGTGGACACAGGGGGCGATCAAGATTGTGGGAGCGGAAGGGCGCGGGCGCCGTGAACTGACGCGGATGATTGGGATGCTCGCGGATGCCGGGATGGCGGCGTCGCCGGATGGGCGGCAGTTGCTGATCTGCGAGAGCACCTCGAAGGACGACATCTTCTGGTACATGCCGCGCGTGGTGGACCTGAAGACGGGGCAGAGACAGCTTGTGGCGCCGGGATTTGACCGGACGGTGGTGGCGGCACGGTGGGCGGGGGATGGGCAAGTGATGCTGGTGGCCGGGGAAGGGGCTTCGTATCGGCTGTATGTGGGTAAGGTGGGCGGACGGCCGACGGAAGTGCAGACGGGGCCGGGGCCGGCGGCACCGGCCGAGGTGGCGACGAAGTTGGGCGAGGTGTTTTATGTCAATTCCGAGCCTGGCCGGCCGGAAGAGGTGTACCGCGTGCCCCTGGCGGGCGGGGCGCAGCCCGAGGCCCTGACGCGGGTGAACCGCGGGTTTGGGCGGGTGCAGACGGCGGATACGCAGGTGATCCGCTGGAAGGCGCCCGATGGGCTGGAGATCGAGGGGATTTTGTACCTGCCGGCCGGGCGCAAGGCGGTGAAGGCATTGCCGCTGGTGCTGATGCCGCATGGCGGACCGTATGGGGCTTCGGTCAATTCGTGTGCGGCGGGGATCATGCCCAGCTACTTCTGTGCGGCCGGCTATGCGGTACTGCTGCCGAATTTCCGCGGGAGCACGGGGTATGGCATCCGCTTCATGCGGCGGATTATCGGCAACTGGGGTGATGGGCCGATGGGCGATGCGCTGTCGGGCGTCGATTACCTGGTGCGACGCGGCGTTGCAGATGCGCGGAAGCTGGCCATTGTCGGCGGCAGCTATGGCGGGTATCTGACAACGTACACGATCGGGCATACTCGACGATTCCGCTGCGCTGTCGCGATTGCGCCGGTGACGAGCAATGTGAGCATGTTCGGGACGACGGATATCCCGCAGTTCATGGTGAACGCGGCGAAAGGGGCATCGCCGGATTTCTCGCACCGGTTCTGGCGTGATCAGTCGCCGACGCACTATGCGTCGAAGGTAAAGACGCCGACGCTGGTGGTGACGGGCGATGCGGATGTGCGCGTGCCGCCGGGGCAGTCCTCGGAGTATTACCGGTTGCTGAAGCATCACGGGGTGGAGACGAAGCTGGTGCTGTATCCGCGCGAGCCGCATGGGATCGGCGAGCCACGGCATCGACTCAATCATGTGAAGGAGATCTTGGAGTGGGTCGAGGGGCATATGCGGTGAGGGAAGGAATAGCTGTTCTTACGGAGAGAAGGCAAGTGACACCGTTCGCACGCGCATCCCAGCGTACGAGGACGACGATACCGCCTGACGTTTGGAGCTTGCAGCTACGTCCCGGTTTCGATCGCGGATCGCCGACTTTGAGATGCGCTAGCTAGTGCTAACATTTTTTATGCATTCGTTATTCTTGAGATTGCTTTCTGGAGCAGCTCAATCTACCCTCTGGGGCTGGTGGAACGCGCATCTTCTATCTCTTCCTGGAGGCGAGCATGAGAAAGCTGATTGTTCTGGCGGCCCCGTTGGCGCTATCCTTTGCGGCTCCGCTATTCGGGGCCTACCCTGGTCTTGCTCCCAATCAATCCATTCTGAGCGGACTGAAGGATACCTCGAACTTCTCCAGTTCGACGACTCAGTACGGGTTCAGCCTTTCAAACGGAGCGCTGGATCCGGCACTCTACATCAATTCCATCGATCTGGTTCCCGGCGTTGGCTATGACGCCAACATCGGCCTGAGCGCCCCCGGTGTCTTTGATACCAATATCGGCTCCTACTCACTGGGGAGCCCCATCGCTCCCGGCACCGGCCTGTTCCTGTACAACGCCGTCAGCCGCTCCGGCAACGTGGATTCGAGCGTGAGCAACGGCATCTACGATTTCAGCGTTCAGGTCAAAGGCGGCTACGATACTTCTGCTACCGATGTCCTGGGTGACCTTGCGTACCAGATCCGCATCGCCAACGGTGTGCAGGTGACGATCACCAGTATCACTGCCACGCCCGGCACGATCAGCGCCGGCCAGAGCACCGTCTTGGGCGTGACTGTGACCAACAACGACTCGACGGAAACGTGGGTGAACACGACCTGGTTTGTGGGCGCGGTTTCCCAAGGCGCCAACACTCTGAATTTCGACTCGTTCTTTCCCAACCCCGCCTGGGACTGGTTCAACAAGTCGGTCGCTCCGGGCGACAGCCTCACGGGAGACCATAGCAGCTTTAGCGCCGATGCTTTGACTCCGGTGGGTGCGTACAGCCCTAACGTGGGCCTGGTTGGCGGGCTGTACAACGGTGACAACTTCTATCTTAATGCGCCCGGCGATCCGCTGGTCACGGTAACGGTCCCCGAGCCGACGATTCTTGGTTTCGCTGCCATTAGCGCATGCCTGCTGCTTCGCCGCCGCCGCGCCTGATGGCCAGTTGATAGCGCGCATATTGACGCAACGGCATGGGTGGCGAGGTAAATCATGTCCCCGTTTTCGCCATCGGCATGGTCTGAGCCGCCGCCGGGTTTCCTGTTCGCGGTTTAGCTTTTTTCCAGTTGGAAGTCGCGCCGGCCGGAGGAATAGGCCACGATCATGTCGGCATCCTCATCGCCCACGCTCAGGGCATTGTGGAACACGCCGGCGGGAATGCTGATCGTATCGCCGGGTTTGAGGTCCACGCTCTGGTCGCCGATCGAGTGCTTCAGCCGCCCGCGCAGCAGGTAGAGCACCTCTTCGCAGGTGGGATGGCAGTGGCGGGGGTTGGACTGGCCCTTGCGGATGACCACGCGGCCGAGGGTCAGGCCCGGACTGGCGGTCAAGACCTCGCTGGCCAGCCAGGTCAACGTGCCCCATCCATCCTCGATTGTCTTGGCTGCCGCATCGGCGGCAGAACGGAAGTTACTCATGAGTGATCTCCGGTGATCTCTAGACACTGACCTTCGGGCTGGCGATACGCCTCGTGGATCCGCAGCAGTTCCAAGGCATCTTCGAGGTTGCCCCGCTCTGGCGCGCGGTTGTCCAGTACGCACTGGCAGAAATACCGGATCTCCGGGGCGTAGCCCAGCAGGAATATGGCCTTATTGTAGAGCTGGCCCAGCGAGAACTCGGGTTCCCAGGTCACGGCGGCCGCCTCGTCGGCGCCGAAGAAGTTTCCCGAGCGGCCGTAGCCGCCTTCGGGCGCGGAACCCGGGCGGTAGAAGGTGACGCGGATGTTATTGTCGATCACGACACTGCCGCCGCTGCCCACGATCTCCGTCCGTTCCAGCGGCGCGCCGATGCCGGCGCCCTGGGGCATGTGCAGCGACCCCACCGCGCCGTTGACGAACTGGATGCTGGTGATTGTGCCGCCGTTGGCCGCCCGCTGCACGTAGATGGAGCGGGTGGGCCCGGCCAGATAGCGCAACACCGACCACGGATGGACCATGTGGTCCAGGAAGCCACGTATCCTGGCCTGGTCCCCGCGTTCAGATAGCGGCGGGAGCCCCTGCGGATAGCGGGCGGTGATCGTGCTTAAGGGGCCAAAGCCGGGTCGCGAGATGATCTCCTTGGCTTTGACATTGGCGGGGAAGAACATCTTCTTGAAGCCCACCGCCACGAAGCGCCTCGTCTCGCGGCTGACGCGGATCATCTCCTGCACCTGGGCGACGCTGGCGGCCGGCGGTTTCTCGATCCAGACGTGGCAACCGGCACGCATGCAGTCGATGGCGATCTGCGGATAGCGCGGGAAGCCCTGGGCGTCGTAATTGGTAACCACCTGCACGGCCTCGGGGCGCTGCTCGCGGAGCATCTGGGCATAGTCGCTGTAGACCCGCCCCGCCCCGAACATCCGGGCACAGTGCTCGGCCCGGGCCCGGTCGAGGTCGCACACCGCCAGCAAATCGACGGGGGCGTACACGTGCGTGGGAAAGATGTTGCGGATGGCATGCCCGCCGCAGCCGATGGCCGCCAGGCGCACACGCCGGGGAGAGTCTTGGTTGTATTGAATGGTCATGCCCGGCCATCCTATGGCACCGCCGGGACGAGGCAAGAGATCCCAGGCGTGCGTCTCTCATTGCCTGCGCAAGCGACTGGTGGTCCATTTCTCCACCTGCTCTACAAAGTCGCGGGCTTCGGCTTCGCTGGTGAACTGGTCTGGCGCGATATGGATGAGCAAGCCCTCGGGCTTGAGCTCGCGGATGATCTGCTGGACGTTGCCCTTCTTTGCATCCCAGAGAGCCAACGATTTGCCGGCGGCCTGGATTTTCTTGTACAGCGGGATCCATACCGGATCATCGGATTGAGGCTTGCCCGCGCCGGGCACCCATTGAATTGCGTGTAGCTTTTTCAGGCGAAGGATCATGTCCAGGTGCGGGATGGCCTCGGGCCCGTCCAGGTGATAGAGAGAGTAGGTCAGCCGATCCACCTGCTCGGCCACATAGGGCAGGACAAACTCGCCGTACATGGCCGGCGAGATCATCGCGGAGAAGTCGCATTGGAGGGGATAGTAGTCTTTCTCGCACCAGAGATTGAAGGTGGTGCAGAAGCCGTCCATCTTCCCATCCATCTCTTTCTTCAGATCGTCAAAGCACGCGAACCAGATTTCCTGCAGGTTGCGGAGGAGCTGATGCACCTTTTCCGGTGCATCCATTACATCAAGAAGAAGATCGCTCCCTCGGACCGCCTGGGCCACATCCATAGGCCCACCCAGATCGGCGGTGGTGGGTACCAGCCAATCCTGATGCTTCGACAACGCCAGACGCAGCAGGGATTTGGTTAGCTGGTAATGCGGATGATTCGGATCAAACCGGTATGGGCGAAATGTATTGATGTCTTTCAGGATCGCGTGATACCAGACCGTATCTTCGGCGTAGGTAGGCGGGCAGCCGAGAAAGCCGGCCAGTTGCCCGGGCCCGAGATAAGCCGGGAAAGTGGGAAACATATCACCGCCGAAGTAGGTCTGGCTGGCCCACTTGCGGATCTTGTAGGCATAGTACTCGGGGTTCGTCCATTCCTCGGTGATGGTTGCCGGTTTGGGCAGTTCCTGCGCCATGGCAAGAGGTGTGGCCCGGGGAGCGGTGACCATGACGGCGACGCGATCGATCAGGTCGTGATGCCACCAGGCGTCCATCCGTTTCTTAACCAGGTCGAAGTTCTCTATTGTCTGTAAGGTCAAAACGGCCTCCTGCGATGATCAGGGCGCATAGATTAGTCGGGATATGGGCGAATGAACACTTCGGGCAAAGGTCAATGCACTTCGCGGAGTCGGCCTTCGGCGAGCACCACGACGCGGTCGGTTTGTCTGGCGATGGTGCGATCGTGGGTAACCATGACGATGGTCTGTCCTTTGTCGTGGAGCATCTCCAGAACGTGCATGATCTGCCGGCCGGTCTCGATATCGAGATTGCCGGTGGGCTCATCGGCGAAGAGCACCTTGGGCGAATTCATCAGGGCACGGGCAATCGCCACGCGCTGGCGCTCGCCGCCGGAAAGCTGTTGCGGCTTGTGCTTCAGGCGGTGTTCCATGCCCAGTTCGGTCAGCACGTCGATGGCGCGTTTTCGCAGTGCGCCACTATTGCGGCGGAAGGAGAGCACCGAGTGCTGCACCATGGCCGGCAGGAGGGTGTTCTCCAGCACATTCAGTTCGGGCAGGAGGTAGTAGAACTGGAAGACAAAACCAAACTGCGCGTTGCGAAGCTCGCATCTGCCTTTGGGCGACATGCCGGCGATGTCGCGGCCGTCGTAGTGGATGGAGCCAGAGTTGCATTCGTCCAGAGCGCTGAGGATATGCAGCAGCGTGCTCTTGCCGGAGCCGGAACGCCCTTCGATGGCGAGGAACTCGCCGGCGTTGAGAGAGAGATCAACCCCTTTAAGCACCTCGATGACGCTCTCGCCCATGCGAAAGGTCTTGGTCACGTTGGCGGCGGTAAGGATGGTCTGATTACTCATATCGCACCGCCTCTACCGGATTCATCCGGGCTGCGCGGATCGCGGGAACAATGGCGCCGGCGATCGAGGAGAGGATGGCAACGCCCACAATGATTGAGGCTTCGGTGGGGTCGATCTGGCTGGGGATTCGATCAAACACGTAAACCTCCGGGTTCCAGATCTGGATGCCCATCCATCTGCCCAGGGCGGTGTGGATCTCGTTGATATAGCTGACGATGATGAACCCGGCGAAGAAGCCCAGGCCGCCACCCACGATGCCGATGGCCGCCCCGTAGCCCAGGAAGATGCCGGCCACGCCGGTGGCGGTGGCGCCCACGCTCTTGATGATCCCGATATCGCGCGTCTTCTCCACGACGATCATGTAAAAGATGCAAAAGATCAGGAAGACGGCAACGACACTGATCATCGAGAAGAGGAAGACGACGAGGATCTTCTCGTGTTCCACAGCGGCGATCCACATGGCCTTGTTCTCGCGCCAAGTCTCGACTTTGGGCACGATGTCCGTCCAGGATAGCGGCGCTGCGAGCGCTTCATCCTTGCGGCGGGCTTCCTGCATGACGTTGTCAACGATCTCGCGGATCTTGTCTTTGGCGGCCAGCGGCTCGACGCCGGCTTTGAGCTTTACGTGAATCTGGTGTGTGCGGGCCGGCTGCGTCAGTTGCCGGTTGTCGGCGGTTGTCACCTGCTGGGCTGCCATCCCCATGTCCTGCTGCGCAATGTCGAAGGGAATGTAGATCGCCTGGCCGTCGTACTGATAGACGCCGGTATGGCTGTCATCAGCGATCCAGTAGGCCCTTCGAGTGATCTCGGATGGGTCGCTAAGGTTCTTCGCCTGGCTGTTGAAAAGGACCAAAGTTGCGGGCATTTCGTATTTGAACAGCTCCCGGCCGACGGTATCGCCATTGCGGTCCTTGCGGATTTCCAGAACGCCCGATCCGACAATCATCCCGGGCCAGTTATTGCGCTGTTGCCGTTTTGCCAGGTCAGCGCGAGTAGCTGCATCCAGCGGGCTGAACGAGAACGAGGCGTGAGCGGCGGCATCCCGGGCCTGCTTGAGCAGTTCGGCTTTCTGGACGGAGCTGGCGCCCGGCTGGTTCGCTGCTTCGACATACTGCTGGTGCTGGAAGTAGAGCGAGTCGATAAACTTGTTGATCTTCCCGATCTTGTCGATGGGGTAACCGATCACCTGAACCCCATCGCGTTTCTGGCGTCCGATATCCAGCAGGCCGTACGCTTCAATGACGGGGGCGGCGGCCACCACTTCGGGCAGCTTTTCGATCTGGTCGACCATCTCCTGGTAATGGGAAAACCCCCGCAGCGATGTGGTGATCATGATGTCGCCGGAGAGCCCGTGGAACTTTTCTTCAAACATCCGCAGCCAGCCGCCCATGACGCTGATGACGACCAGCACCATGGCGGTACAAAGCGTAACCGCGATGAGCGAGACCCAGGCAATGCGGCGCTTGCGGAGATACTTGAGGATGAGATGTAACTTATACATGAATGATAGTGATTATTGATTATTCCGTAACAGCCAGCCGTGCCGTGAGACGTTGATTGGTTCTCCGCTCGCTAGCGATCATTGAGATCAGCAACTTGACGACTTCCGTGGCAATCAGAAGTCTGTGGTCGCGAACTTCCGTGGTTAGTCCCTTGCCGCACTTGTAGTACCAGTCACGAGTCTCTCGGGCAGAGCCCAGCGAATATTCGTAGAACGTCGCCCTCGCCTTACCTGTACCTCGCGAATATCCCTCCGCAATGCTGGAACTGATGTTGCCGGATGCGCGAACCAACTGGTCCACCCTCCCGCGCACCGCCGGGGTCCGCAGCAGTCTCGCGGCATCGGCCACAGCCAGATCCGAAAGAAACAACCCCAAACGGTAAACGCGCATCCGCCACAAGGAGTCCAAGCGAATGCATTCCGGCACGGTTTGTTCCCATTCCTCAAATGTCATGGCGGCTGTTACGGAATAATCAATAATCACTACTCCTGGGGTCTCATCAGCGGAAACAGAATAATGTCCCGAATCGACTCCGCTCCGGTGAGCATCATGATCAGCCGGTCAACTCCCATTCCCATGCCGCCAGCCGGCGGCATGCCGTACTTAAGCGCGGTGAGGAAATCATCATCGGTCTTCTGCTGCTCTTCCTTGTCGCCCACCTGGTGCTGGAAATGCTTCGCCTGCACATCGGGATCGTTCAGTTCGGTGTAGCCGGGGCTGATTTCCTGGCCGTTGATCGCCAGTTCATAGACATCGGCGAAGAACGGATTGTCCTTGTTCTCCCTCGCCAGGGGGATGACCACAGAAGGCACGTGAGTGACGAAGCACGGGTCGATCAGGGTCGGCTCGATCAGCTTTTCGTAGGTTTCGGTGAGCTGTTCGGCCGGCGATCCATTGAGCTTGAGATCCTTGCCCGGATTCGCCTTGCGCAAGCCCTCGATCAACTCCGCCGACAGCGGCTGTCCATCGAACTTCCAGCCCGTGCGCTCGGCGACGATCTCGTCCATGCGAACCCGACGCCAGCGCTGGCCGGTGGGCTTGCTCGCGTCGCCTTCGAGGTTGATTGTCTTAGTGACCTCGCAGGCCGCGTTCTTGTGCTCGATCCGCAACGTCCCGAACACCTTCTGGGCGACATGGCAGATCATGCTCTCAACCATCTCGGCCATGGTTTCAAAATTGCCATAGGCCTCATACGCCTCAAGCATGGTGAACTCGGGATTGTGACGCGGGCTGATGCCTTCATTGCGGAAATTGCGGTTGAGTTCAAAGACCTTTGGCATTCCCCCGACAAGCAGGCGCTTGAGATAGAGTTCCGGGGCGATGCGCAGGAACATATCCATGTCGAGGGCATTGTGATG
The DNA here is from genome assembly GCA_903871935.1 of uncultured Phycisphaerales bacterium. Lineage (GTDB taxonomy): Bacteria > Planctomycetota > Phycisphaerae > Tepidisphaerales > Tepidisphaeraceae > CAIQIQ01. The sequence goes on along the minus strand of CAIQIQ010000082.1, from coordinate 30,251 downwards.
GGTCTTAAACGGCCGGGCGGCCGCCCCGCCCGCCTGGGATTGCATCATCGGGGTCTCCACCTCGACGAACCCTCTGCCCCGCATGAACGCCCGCACTTCTTCCACAATGCGGATGCGCAACTTGGCCAGTTTCATCACCTCGGGATTCGCCCAGAGGTCCACATAGCGCTGGCGATAGCGGGCCTCGACATCGGTCAGGCCTTCCCACTTGGCTGGCGGCGGCAGCAGAGCCTTGCTCGCCATCGTCACCTTCGTCGCCCAGATGGTGATCTCGCCGGTCTTGGTGGTTCCGAGCTTGCCCTCGGCCACGATCTGGTCGGCCAAGTCCAGGAGGCCGCGGACGTTCCATGACGTTTCGTCCAGCCGCCGCTTATCAACGGCCACCTGGATATCACCGGAGGCATCGCGTAGGCGCAGGAACGCCAGCTTGCCCATATCGCGGAGCAGCATGATGCGCCCGGCCACCTTTACGACCGGTCCGCCATCCTGGCCAAACTCGGATTTATGCAGGGCGCGGACCTGATCGATCGCGGTTACACCTTCGGTGCGGCCGCCAAACGGGTCAATGCCCATTTCGCGGAGCTTCTGTGCCTTCTGGCGACGTTCCTGTTCGTAAGAGCTGGTATTTTCCTGCTGCATGGCCTCTGCTTGGTAAGTTGCCGACAAAGGCTCGGATGATAGCGGAAGACACCGGGAAAGGGGAATGGTTAGCTTACCTTCCTGCTATCCACCGTTTCCCGCACTGCAGGCAGCGGTAGTCGGGCTTGGTGATCAGCAGGTAGATGGCGCCTCCGACCGACAGGGCCAGCAGCGCCGGATGGTAGATCCACAGCGCGCTCAGACACAGCACCAGAAACGCTTGCCCTATCCGCCGAACCCATGAAAAACGGGCGATGTCGCCACTGTGGCATGCGGGGCATGCCTGAGCTGATACATCACTATCTGACTCGTCAAGTGCCTGCTCCTCATCCGTTTCGTCGGCGAATTCATCCAGGCGCACCTGCTCCTCATCGTCGTCTTCATCCACATCCTCATCGGCGGGCCGGCCACCGGATTCCAGCACCTCTTTTGCCTGCTGCTCGAACGGTGCTGGTACACGCACGCCGATGGCCGGCCGGACATGCCAGAGGCCTGAGCCGGTGTTCTCGTTGTCGATATAGCAGGGGATGCCGGCGCGGTCGAGCCGCAGTTTTACCAGATGCGCTGCTTCGGCGGTGCTGAAGGTGCGCACCGTTACCCACTTCCCGCGCAGCTTGCCGGGTCGATCACCAGGCTTGCCAGACTGCTCGTCACTCATGGCATGAGCATACCATGCCCGCAAAAACGCTTCATGCACAGCACTTGAAGCAAGCGAGGATTGCCCATACGCTCGTTCCCGGACGATGAGCAGCAATTCCCCCGAAACGCCCAAGGCTCCTGAAGCGGCCGCCCTGACGCCGGCCATGCGGCAGTATCAGCAGTTCAAGGCTCAATACCCCAATTACATCCTCTTCTTCCGGATGGGTGATTTCTATGAGATGTTCTGGGATGACGCGCGGACAGCGAACAAGGTATTGGGCGTCGCCCTGACCTCGCGCTCGCGCGGCGGGATTGATGCTGAGGATGCCATCCCCATGGCGGGGGTGCCCTTTCATTCGGTCGATGGCTATCTGCGCCGGATGATCGCGGCCGGCTATAAGGTGGCGATCTGCGAACAGGCGGAAGATCCCGCCAGCGCCAAGGGCCTGATCCGGCGGGAAATCGTCCGCCTGATGACGCCCGGCACGCTCACCGATGAGCCACTGCTGGATGGCCGGACCGATAACTATCTGGCGGCCGTTGCCTTTCATGTGATGAAGCATGAAGGGTATCGCGCAGCCTTGGCTTGGGTGGAGCTGTCAACGGGCGAATGCACAGCCATGTCGGGCACAGAACATCAGGTGCTCGATGAGATTGCCCGGCTCCGCCCGGCCGAGATACTGGTGCCGGAACTTCCCTCCGGGCAGATGCACGATGTCGCCAAACAGATCCAGGCCGCTGGCATCAAGTCGCTGACGCCACGACCGGGCTGGCAGTTCACTCCGCATCACGCCCATGAACTGCTGCAGAAACAGTGGGGTGTAACAACGGCGGCCGGGTTTGGTTTTGTGGATGATGATCCGGCCACCTTCGCGACCGCCGCGGTGCTGTCCTATCTGGAAGAGACGCAGAAGAGCAACCTGGCACACCTTCGCCCGCTCAAACGCCACAGCGTCGATACCCACCTGGCAATCGATCCGGCATCCTGGCGTTCGCTGGAGATTGACCGCACCGTCCGCAGCGGCACTACGGAAGGTTCGCTGCTCTCCGCAATCGACAGAACTCGCAGCACCATGGGTGGCCGGCTGCTGCGACAGTGGCTGCGCTCTCCGCTGCGCGATATCGAGCACATCGTCGCGCGGCAAGATGCCATTGCCGCCCTGCTCGATTCTCCGCCGGGGTTATCGACTCTCGTTGAGAAGCTGGCGGCCGTGGTGGATATCGAGCGCATCATCGCCCGCCTGTGCGTGAATCGTGCCAGCCCGCGCGATGTGGCATCGCTGACCAAGTGCCTGCGCTGCCTGCCGGATCTGTTCATCGCCTTGGGCACCTTTCCGCAGCATCAGCTCATCGCACCCGAGCTTCTTTCACTCAAGGAGTTCGCGGCGGAACAGGCGGCGTATCTCGAGTCGGCCATTCTGCCTGATCCCGAGCCCCATCTTCGCGAGGGTGGCGTGATCGCCGGGGGCTTTGACGCGGAGCTCGACCGCCTGCGCGAGATCGCCGAGAACTCAACCGGCTTCCTGGCGAAGTATCAGGCGGAACTGATCCAGGAAACGGGCATCCCGACCCTGAAGATCGGTTTCAACAAGGTGTTCGGCTACTACATCGAGGTGACCGACGCCCACCGCGACAAGATTCCCGTCGCCTGGTCGCGCAAGCAGACCGTGAAAAACGCCGAACGCTACATCACGGAGAAGTTGAAAGAGTTCGAGAGCGAAGCCCTAAACGCCCGCGACCGAGCGATTGTCCTGGAACAGCGGCTCTTTGAGCAGGTCCGTCAAGCTCTGCTGCCTGTCGTAGCGGGATTTCAGGAACTGGCCGATGGGCTGGCGCGGCTGGATGTGCTCTGCGGCCTGGCCACGCTGGCGCAGGAGCGTCGTTACTGCCGGCCAACGATGACCACGGAACGGACCTTCGAGGTGATTGACGGCAGGCATCCCGTGCTTGATCTGCAGTTGGGCAATGAGTTTGTCGCCAACGATGTGCGCTTTGGCCAGGAAGATTCGCTGTTCCTGATCACCGGCCCAAACATGGCCGGCAAGAGCACCTATATCCGCCAGGTGGCGTTGATCGCGCTGATGGCGCAGATCGGCTCATACGTGCCAGCCAAGAGCGCCACCATCGGCATCATTGATCGCCTGTTCACCCGCATCGGCGCTTCCGATGAGTTGCATGCCGGCCAGTCCACTTTCATGGTCGAGATGGTGGAGACGGCGAATATTCTCAACAACGCTACCGACCGCAGCCTGGTGATCCTGGATGAGATCGGCCGGGGAACCAGCACGCTGGATGGCCTGTCACTGGCGTGGGCGCTGGCCGAGCACATCGCGGCGAACATTCGCTGCCACACCCTGTTCGCAACCCACTATCACGAGCTGACGCAGCTTGCCGAGAGGTTCAAAGGTGTGAAGAACCTGAACGTCGCCGTGCGCGAGTGGGAGGATCAGGTGATCTTCCTGCATCGGATTGTCGATGGCGGCACCGACCGCAGCTATGGCATCCATGTTGCCCGCCTTGCCGGCATCCCCCGCCCGGTGCTGGATCGCGCCCGACAGCTTCTCTCTGAGCTGGCCGTCCACCACGTCGGCAACGCCAAAGCCCCAAAGAACCGCCGGAAGGAAGAGGAAGACCTCCAGCTTCAGCTCTTCCTCGACCCCGCCCAATCCCTCGCCCGCCAGCTTCGAGAAGCTGACTTGGACGCCCTTACCCCCATCCAAGCCTTCGACCTGCTACGCAAGCTAAAGCAGGACCTCCGCTAGCGGCCTGTTCCATGGAAAGAACCGTCTGTGATAGGACGTAAGTGCCGTGTCCGAAATGTTTTAAGAATTAGACTTGTATTTTGGTATGTATTATGCCAAAATACAAGGCATGGCTCTGATACCCCGCAATGCCCTGCTCGCCCGCATTGAGAACGGTTTGGAGCATTTCAGAGCGTTGGCCTTATTGGGTGCCCGCCAAGTCGGGAAAACCACCTTGCTACGAATGCTTGGCGAGCACAAGCGAATCACGCGGCTGTTCGATCTGGAGAATGCGATTGACTTCGAGCATCTTGCTCGCGCGCCTCAGCGGATACTCGGAGAGCTCTCCGGTATCGTTGCCATCGATGAAGTACAGCGACTTCCGGAGCTCTTCGCGTTGCTCCGTCCGCTATGCGACCGCCGGCCACTCCCGGCTAAGTTCATCCTGACAGGGAGCACCTCGCCAACGCTGGTCAAAGGTGTCTCCGAAAGCCTTGCGGGCCGGTGCTTGTACATGGATATTCCTGGGCTTTCGCTTGACGAAGTCGGACGCGAAAACCTGCCGCAACTGTGGCTTCGCGGCGGCTTTCCCGATTCCTATACGCTCCAGACCGACACTCTGAGTCTGCAATGGAGACGGCAGTTCATCACCGCCTTCGTCGAACGTGATCTACCCCAATTCGGCATCACCTCGGGCAACATACCCGCCCTTGCCATGCGCCGGTTCTGGATGATGACTGCCCACTACCACGGCCAGATCTGGAACGCATCTGAGCTGGCGCGAAGCATGGACGCCACGCACAAGATTATGACCATGTACCGTGATCTGCTGGCCGGGTCGTACATGCTGCGTGTTCTCACACCTTGGTTTGAGAATGTGGGCAAACGGCTGGTAAAAAGCCCCAAGGTCTACATTCGCGACAGCGGTATTCTCCACGCCTTGCTGGGTCTGGAAACACAAGATGACCTGCAGAGTTCCCCGAGCTACGGTGCATCTTGGGAGGGCTTTGGCATCGAACAGGTGCTAAGTGCCTTGGGCGAACAAGACGCCTATTTCTACGCTACACAAGCGGGTGCCGAACTTGATCTCATGCTCCTTCGCCACGGTCGGCGCTGGGGTTTTGAGTTCAAGTGCACCGATGCCCCCCGCATGACACCTTCCATGCGCATCGCCCTGGAAGACCTGAAACTCCAGCGAGCCTGGATCATCTACCCTGGCGATACGCGATACCCCGTACATGAGAAAGTAGAAGCCCTGCCCCTGACCGCAATCGGCGAAGTCGCCGGGGAAATGCAGCGGATCATTGCCGGGACCTGAAACGCAGTCGCAGGAAGTCGGGAATTGCGCGAGCAGATGCGGTACCATGCTGCGAACTTAGGAGGACCGCATGACGCACATTCCCAACTACATGCCGGCGCCGCAGCCGATCCCCGGTCGGGCGGGGCTGATCACCTTCGGTATTATCAGCATTGTGTTGGGCGCACTGGCCGGATGCGCATCACTGACCATGCCACTGGCCATGTTGGCGGCGAGAATGGCTCCGCAGCAGCAGGCTCCTGGCATGACCATCAGCGGGATGATCCTGGCGATGGCGTTCTATGTTGGCGCCGCGACGGCCCTCATCTGGACTGGCATTGGCTCCTGCCGCTGCCAGCGGTGGGTCCGTCCCGTGATCCTCTGCATTGCATGGCCCGGCCTGATCTTCGGAATCCTCGCGATGGTTTTCATGGTGCCCATGTTGGCAACCATGCCCATTCCCACTCAGCCGGGCGCACCGGCCATGCCGCCGCAGTTTCGCGTGGTCATGGCGATCATCTCCATCAGCGTGCTTGTGGTATTCTACATCTTGCTCCCGGGGGCATATATCGCTTTCTACCAGCGACGAGGAACCGCCGAAGCGCTGGCCCAATGTGATCTCCAGCCACGTTGGACCGATCGCTGCCCGATCCCTGTGCTGGGCCTGAGCATCTGGTCGGGGCTCACCGGACTCGCGGCGCTGTCTATGCTCCAGTTCCGCTGCCTGCCGTTCTTTGGAGCCTACATCACCGGAACACCGGCGTTGGGTGGGATAGTGTGCGTTTCCGCCGCTCTGACCTTCGCCGCATGGTCGTGCTATCACCTGCGGACCTCCGGCTGGTGGACGGTATTGCTGGTGATGGGTCTGTGGCTCACTTCGACGGGCGTGACGTTCGCGCTGACGGGCGTGATGGAGTTCTACCGCCAGGCCCATCTGCCGGACCAGCAACTGCAGGTGCTGGAACAATCCTTCGCTCGGGGTCCGATGCTGCCTATCATGATCGGTATCTATGGAGCGCTATGCCTGGGCTACCTGCTCTACGTGCGGCGCTATTTCGTTGCCTCAGAGCAGACGGAAGCACGCAGTTGACACGAAAGAACCGCGGCTTCATCTTACACAAACCCGTCTTTTTTCCCGTTCCCGGGGTGTTGAGCTCCAATCTATTATGCGCGAACTGCTCATCCGGCCGAGTTCGTTTGGCCTGACGTGGCAGCCACGGGCGAATTCGTGAGCATTCGCCTGTCGTCGGCGGATCTTGTGCGCTACGGTTGTCGACACACCGCTTTGACACTTTGCCAAAGTGGTGCCTACTATCTTTGGAATTCGCCGGATGAGTCCGTTTGGTTTGGTCACGAATCAGATAAACGCATGCGAAACGCTTCACTATGCCCTGCTGCGGCAATGCATGTTGGCAGTACGCTGTTGTCTTTGCCGAGTCTTGGAGTCCACGAGACCTGCTGGAAAGGCCGAATATGCTTGAGAATCGGCAACGCATCGTGATGGGTGGGTGGGTGGTGGCGGTATGCAGCGCTCTGGCGTGCATGGTAATCGCTGCCGACCCGCCTGCTGGACCGCCTGGTGCGCCTAAGGTTCCCGCCCGTGACGCACGGAGGAAGAACCCGATCCCGGCCGATGATGGCTCACGTGCTACTGGCAAACATATCTTTGCCGGCAATTGTCAGCCCTGCCATGGCGCCAAGGGCCAGGGCAACGGGCCGGTCGCAGACAAGCTGCCAACGCCGCCGGCCAACCTGACGGATTCGCGCTACGCGAAGGAGACCGATGGGACCCTATTCTGGAGGATCAGCAACGGGCACACGCCAATGCCTCAATTTGACAGCACGCTGCCGGCGGAGTCACGGTGGAATGTGGTCAACTATTTGCGAACGCTGATTGTTATTCCAGCCACGAATCCGTCTACCGAGTCTACCAAATAGCAGGTGGCTCCGAACGTGCGATCATCGCGGAGGACAAATCATGGCCGATCTGCATGACGATGAGACTGCCACCGAAATGGTGAAACGTTCGGTGGGGTCCGATGGAACTACCCATTCCCTTTTCGCGTACATCATTAGTGCCTGGGTTGAGGCAAATGGTAGCAGATGTGCCCGTATCACCGGTTTGTTTCGGGGGTTGCCCGCATGAGTAATGACCGACGCGATTTCATCAAGAACAGCCTGATCGTCCTGGGGGGCGCGGTCGCCGCCAAAGCCACTGGGGGTGCATTTGCCGCCGTGCCCGCTCCTGCAGATGCCGCGTCCGCGTCTGCCCCTCCCGTTCCCGGTCCCTCCAGCGGCCCCATGGTGCCCGCGCTGACCGCCGACGGCCGGCTTGTTCAGGTACATGCCAGTGCTGCACCAAAGCCCGCACTGGCCGTCCGCCAAGGAATTCCCGGCCGCAAATGGGTCATGGTCATCGACCTGGCAAGCTGCGATGGATGCAGAACCTGTACGCGGGCCTGCGGCAAGATGCACGCGATTCCCGGCGATCGCGAGTGGATCCGAGTCTTCAAGATGCAGGATTCCCCCGAGACCGCGCCCTACTTCTTCCCCCGCCCCTGCTTCCACTGCGATAACCCGCCATGCACGCGCGTGTGCCCGGTCGATGCCACATTCAAGCGGCAGGATGGCACGGTTCTGATTGACAATGAGCGGTGCATCGGCTGCCGGTTTTGCATGGCTGCCTGCCCCTACTCGGTGCGCGTTTTCAACTGGAGCCGACCCCACGATCCGCCGGAAGTGCTCACCGAGCCCTATTCGCCCGAGCACGGGACCCCGCGCCGCATCGGCACGGTTGAGAAGTGCGACTTTTGTCCCGACATGGCCGAACAGGGGATGCTCCCTGCATGCGCTGCGGCATGTCCCATGGCCGTGATTTACTTCGGCGATCAGAATGAAGATGCCGTCACCAACTCCAAGGGTGAAACGGTGCGCTTGTCGACCCTGCTGACCGACCGGGCGGGATATCAATACATGGAGGAACTCGGGACCAAGCCGCGGGTGTACTACCTGCCACCCAAGAACCGCATGTATGCGCCGCCCGACAGAACTGCGGCCGTCCTCGGCCACGATGTGATGCGCCGTCGGTAATTGGCGCGATAACGAGTCGGTGGTGAATGATCGCTTCCGCGAACGTTCTTTAGGCCGACTCCAAAGGTGAAGGAGTATTATGGTTAACGGTCCGTCTGTGCCCTCTGCCTCTTCGGCAGACGGGACACCGCCGCCCGCGCCCGAATCGGCGCTGGCGCGACACATCACGACCGAGATCGGCACAACGCTGGCGCTGCCGCGCGGCGGCGAGCGACTCTGGATACTCTTCCTCCTGCTGGTCATCACCGCCGGCGCTGCGGCGTACATCATGCAGCTCATCTACGGGCTGTCCGTAACGGGCATGCGCGACTACGTCTCGTGGGGCGTCTACATGACGAACTTCGTGTTCTTCATCGGCGTCAGCCATGCCGGCACCCTGATCTCGGCCATCCTCCGCGTCACCAACGCCGAATGGCGTCGTCCCATCACCCGCATGGCCGAGGGCATCACCGTATTCGCCCTGCTCGTCGGTGCCCCGATGGTGATCGTCGACATGGGCCGGCCGGACCGTCTGCAACACGTCATCTTGTATGGCCGGCTTAATTCCCCCATTCTCTGGGATGTCCTCTCCGTCACCACCTACATCACCGGCAGCTTCCTCTATCTCTATGTCGCAAGCATTCCGGACTTCGCCATCCTCGCTCGACAAGGTTCCACGGGGAATACGTTCTCGGTTCTGCGCTTGCGCATCTACAACTTCTTCTCGCTGGGATATCGCGGCACACCGCAGCAGAAACACCACCTGGAGCGTGCTCTGGGCACGATGGCGGTCGTGATCATTCCTGTCGCCGTCTCCGTGCACACCGTCGTGTCCTGGGTCTTCGGCATGACGTTGCGGCCCGGTTGGCACTCGACCATCTTCGGCCCCTACTTTGTCATCGGCGCGATCTTCTCCGGCACCGCCGGCATCGTTCTGGCGATGGCTGTCTTCCGCCGCGTTTACGGGCTCGAGAAGTATCTGACCAACCGCCACTTCCGCTACCTGGGGACTCTGCTGCTGGTGTTCAACATCCTCTACATCTACTTCACCCTCAGCGAATATCTGACCACCTGGTACGGCGGCGAAAGCGTGGACATGCGCCTGGTTGACATGCTCATGGGCGCCAGCCACTTCGGCCCGCTATTCTGGGGAACCATTGTCTTCGGGCTGTTTGTTCCCGCCATACTCCTGGTCCTGCCCATCAAGAAAACCATCGCCCCCATCGTCATCGCCGCCATCCTGGTCAACATCGGCATGTGGGTCAAACGTTACCTCATCATTATCCCGACCATGCTCACACCGTTCATCGACCCCAAGGCCGCCGGCGCGACCCCCTCCTATATCCCGACCTTCGTCGAATGGATGATCACCGCCGCCGCGTTCGCCTTCTTCCTGCTCCTGTTCACCATGTTCGCCAAGTTCCTTCCGATTATCTCCATCTGGGAAACCGTTGAAGGCGTCGAGACACTCGGTGCTGAACGCACAGGCGTGAGCCCAGAGCTGCAGAAACTCGCCGGCAAGGAGATCCAATGAAACCCATGATCTCACTGCTGGTGATGATCCTGCTGGCTGCCCTTCCCATGACAGCGCGGGCTGCCGACGACATGGCCGGCATGGATATGTCCATGCCCCACGCAATGACCGCCCCCGCGGCCACGACCACATCGCCCGCTGGACCAGTGCCCACCATCGTCGTTGCCCCCCGCGTTGAGGAAGGCAACCGCATGCTCGGCGCCACGGTCACGCTCAATGGCAAACCCCTTGTCGGCGCGCAGGTCAGCTTTCTTGTGCAGCGCAGCTTCGGCATCATGAATATCGGTCACGATGAAACACTCGACGACGGCGTTGCGGCCGTGAAGTTCCCCGAAGGCCTTCCCGGAGGCGCCGCCGGAACACTTCATATCATCGTTCGCGTCGCCGGCACGCCGCGGTATGCCGCGGCATCCACCGACGCAACCATCGACGCGGATATCATCGTTGTGCCTGACCCGGATCCGTTCCCCCGTGCGATCTGGGCCCCTAAAGCCCCGATCCCACTGATCCTCACACTGGCCCTCGCTCTGGCTGGCGTGTGGACGACCTTTGTTTTCGTCATTATTCAACTGAGGGCTCTGTACAAAGCGAGGTGACCTATGCGACGTTGGCTATATGGTGCTCTGGTTCTCGCCGGAATTGGCGGAATCGGCATATTGTGGGCCGAGGATGCTCCTTCCGCCGGCGATCAGTGGACAGCCCCGGCTCGGGCGGCGCGCAAAGCGAACCCGGTGCCCGCGGATGAGAAGTCCATTGCGGCCGGCAAAGTACTGTACCTGCAGGAATGCCGCGCCTGCCACGGCGATGCCGGCAAGGGCGATGGGCCATCGGCCGCCACTCTGGAGAAGAAGCCCGGCGATCTCTCCAGCCCCAAACTATGGGAGCAGAGCGACGGCGCGCTCTTCTGGAAGATCACCAACGGGCGCAAACCCATGCCCACTTTCGAGCAGAAATTCACCGATGAGCAGCGGTGGGCAGTGGTGAATTACGTCCGCACGCTTGCGCCCAGGCCCGCGGGAAAGTAGCCCGCGCCGGCGAAGAAAGTCCATGCACAGCTCTTTCAACACAGGGAGAGGCATCATGAGGCATTGCATCGCATTATGCGGCTTGCTGAGCCTGGCGGCCCCCGCCACGCTCAGCCTGGCGCAACAGGCGGCCACGCCGCAAGCCCCCGTTGCGGGCCAACCGGCGGGCGCTCCATCGGGCTATGTCACCCGGGAGGAGTATGAGAAGCTCAGATCTCAACTCGACACCGTCACCAAAGACATGGCCGACATGAAGACCCAGCAGGCCACGTCGCAAAAGGAGGTGGATGACACGATCGAGGAGATCATGAAGAACATCCACAACAACGAGAGAGCGATCGATCAACTGCATCTTGGCAGCAATCGCTTCATGCTGGCCGGCGACGGCGAGGTGGGCTTCACCGCCAGGCACGACAACAACTCGACGTTCGATGCCGGTTTCGCACCGTTGTTTCTCTATGAACTTGATAAGAACATCATCTTTGAGGGTGCCCTCGACATCTCCGGCTCAACCGACGACCAGAACAGTTCCGATACGACCGCGGACCTGGTACTGGCCAATATCACCTTTACCGTATCGGATTGCCTTTATGTCGGTGGCGGCGTATTCGCCGTCCCGTTCGGCCGCTATCACACGCATTTTGATGCATCCTGGATCAACAAACTGCCTGATGATCCGCTGGCCTTCGGCGATCGGGCCCTCGGGCCCAGTTCCGAAACAGGCATCTTCCTCGGCGGTGCGGTGCCCATCGACACCACCAAGGTGGAATACAACCTCTACGTGGCCAACGGGCCCAATCTCATCGTGAATGACCCCGACGCCGCGGGCAGCCTGAATTTCGATGACTACACCGATCTTAACGGCGACAAGGCGGTTGGCGGGCGCATCGGATTCCTCCCCATCCCGGTCGTCGATGTTGGCTATTCGGTACAGTACAGCGAAGCCGCACCCGATGGCTTCGGTGATCACGTTCACGTGCTCCTGCAGGCTGTTGACGCTCAGTATAAACAGGAACTCGAGCAGATCTCCGGCACACTGGAAGTGCGCGGCGAGTGGATCTGGTCGCATGTTGGCGACACCACCTACGACCCCGATGGCAGTCTCGGCTTCGGGCCGATATCGTTCAATAACGACCGAAACGGCGGGTACATCATGGTCGCCTATCGTCCAACCAAGGTGGATAACAAGGTCATCAAGAACCTCGAGTTCATCGCTCGCTATGACAGGGTACAGGTATCCGAATCCGCCCCAGGTGGCGGCAACGAAGACCGCTGGACGTTTGGCGTAGATTACTGGGTCAAGCCCAATGTCGTGCTTAAGGTCGCATACCAGTTCGACAGCGTTGAAGTCGGGTCAGATCAGGATGCCCTGATGCTTCAGTGCGCCTTTGGCCTGTAGGAGAACCTAACCATGTTATACCACACACTGAAAAACAGACGTTTCCAATGGGTCGCGCTCGCCGCAAGCGTCATCATCTGCTCGCTCATCGGCAGTGGCTGCCAGGACAATGCCCCTAAAGGCTCAGCGCCGACGACCATGGCATCCGCCAAGCGCGGCGGCGCCCAACTCTGGGCCGATACCTGCATGCGTTGCCACAATCTGCGGCCGCCAACGCAGTTCAGCAATGGTGAGTGGCAGATCATCGTCCATCACATGCGCGTCCGAGCCGATCTCACCGGCGAGGAGGAGCGAGAGATTCTGGCCTTCATCCAGTCGGCCAATATGCACTAGCCCCACGTTGCCCATCAAAGCGAGGACGCCATCGCATTGCGGTGGCGTCCTCGTTTGGCGTTGATCTCTCTATTGATCGCTCAATCCGTCGCACTCGGCTGGGTCGTGCCAAACTTCGCTTTTGCCTTCTGCGCCTTCGGCAGCGCATAGGTCTGAATGTACGGCTGAAAGGGATTCAACTTCGCGTAGTCCTGGTGGTACTGCTCGGCCGGGTAGAAGCCGTTGGGCGGCAGTTTTTCCAAGGTTGTCACAATCGGTTTGGCAAACACCTTGGCCTCGTCAAGCTGCTTGATGTACGCCTCGGCCACGCGCTTCTGGTCTTCATTCTCGTAAAAGATGGCCGACCGATATTGCGTTCCTGCATCAGGTCCCTGCCGGTTCATCGTCGTCGGATCGTGGGTGTAGAAGAAGACGTGCAGGAGGTGGCCATAGGTCACCTTGGAGGCGTCATACGTCACCTGTACGCATTCCGCATGATTCGTCGTGTGCGAGGAAACGATGCCATAAAGTGCCTTGTCTTTGGAATCGCCGGCGTAGCCGGATACAACGCCGCTGACGCCGGGGATCTCCTCAAAGACCGCCTGCGTGCACCAGAAGCATCCCGAAGCCAGCACGGCCGTCCGGGTCTCCGACTTGCTCGTCAGCGGGATATCCTCCTTCGGCACCGGCAGGTCGCTGCCGACGACTCCAACACTGCATGCCGATCCAACTACCATGGCGATCACTCCCATCAGATAGGTTTTCACAGCTCTCCTCTGTTCGCTGGGGAATGATAGGAGGGTTCGAACGCTCCAGCCAAAGCGAACGGGACTGAACCATGGACCTGACAGCAAACCAATGAATGATGGTGTATTCAGACAGCGACTAATGTGCCGGACGCACCGAATGATGAGGATGACCCGTTGCCTTTGACGCTCCCCCCAGGCCTTCGGCTTCCAGTTGATCGATCTTCGCCACGCGCCGGAGATGCCTGCCGCCGGCAAACGAGCTGTTCAGGAAGATCCCCACAATCCTGCGCAACACCTCTTCCGAAAGCAGGTCGGTCCCAATGCACAGCACGTTGCTGTGGTTCGACTCCCGCGCCAGCCGGGCCGTCACTTCATCGTGAACCAGCGCTGCCCGAATCCCGCGGATTTTGTTGGCCGCGATCGACATGCCAATCCCCGAGCCATCGAGCAGGATGCCCACCTCATAGTCACCGCAGGCAACCGCCTTGGCGACCGCGCCGGCGTAATCGGGGTAATCACAGGCGCTGTGTGTCTCGCAACCAAAATCATGCACGTGGTGCCCCCACTCCTTCAGCAGCGGCAGCAGCTTGCGCTTGCCTTCAAAGCCCCGATGATCGCAACCCACAGCGATTCTCATGATCTACTTCTCCACCCCAAGGCCCAGCAACGTTCCGTTGGCCAGACGATTCTCGATCGCCTGGCGTATCTTCCGCGCCGTCGCCTCATAGAGACTGCGGTCGCCACCCACAGGGTCTTCGATATCACCTGCCGGATCAAGCAACGCCACCTTGTCGCCAACATGGGGATCCAGCCATTCTATCGCCTTACGATGCCCGTCGCCCATGACAAACACCACACTCGCCTGCTGCACAAGCTGCGCCGTCAGCACCCGCGACTGGTGTCCTTGCAGGTCGGCGCCCATGTCGCGCACCGCCTGCACCGCATAGTCGCTCGCCTTGGCGCCCGACCACGCCGACGTACCCGCCGACATCACGGTATATCCCTGGTTCTCCAATTCCGTTTCCGGCAAGTGCAGGGACTCGGCCAGCACCTTCCTGGCGATGGCCTCGGCCATCGGCGATCGGCAGGTGTTGCCCGAACACACAAATAGAATCGTCGTCTGCAGCATCTTCCTGATGATCCGCCGGTCATAAACGCCCGGCCGGACAATGTCAAAACTGCCTTCATTCAGCCGAACAATCGTCGATGGCCGACCGAGTTGCGCTGGGCCATCATCGAGAATCATCTCCACCTTCTCCGATACCGCGGCCAGGAACTCGCTCACGCGCGTCGCATCCCCCGACAGGGCCGACCCAATCACCGGAAAGTCGCACTGCTCCAGGATGCGCCGGGCGGCCACGTGCCCTGGGCACCGAAGCGTGATCTGGCCCTGTTCAAAGATATCCCCTTCATTCAGTGAATATTGCGCACAGATGCGTCGCCGTGTCGTCTCATTCACCGCAAACACCAGCGAAACCGGCCCCGGCCAGAGTTTGCGCATCGCCTGACGCGCATACTGCCCAGGTGGGTCAATGTAATCCAACGCGCGACGGGCAAAAGGAACATGCACTGCAAACGCTTTGGCCTCGGCGCTGGAGCGCAACGCCTGCAATTGCTTGACCGCGCCATGGACGTCGGCCCTGACAAGCACGCCATAAACCGTTTCCATCGGAACGACGGCAAGTCCGCCGCGTGACAGCACTTGCGCGCAGGCCCGAAGGGCCTCAGCGTCCTCCGCAAGCGTAGTCAACTTAACTATCGATGCTGCCATGGGTTGCGCTGCAATTATCCGGCCCTTTGCCGAAGCGGTCAAGCCGCTCTTGGCAGCCCCGTTTTCACGGACAGGCAGCCTTAGCCAAAGCAGCCTCCTCGCCAAGCGAGCCATCGCAAAGATAACCGTCGAATACGGTGTAGTTAGCACTAGCAATGTGAATTGTTTGGCGTGTATAATGCCTTTGGCCTCAACAAAGCGATTCATATGGAACTCACATTTGCGGTAAACGAAATCCTGGACGCGCAGGATGCTCTTGACCTGCTCAAACGATCCGAGCTGAAACGGCGCGCTGATGAAGCTCATCGTCTGGTCAGGATTGTGCCCGATGCCAACATCGTGGTGACAGCCAGGGACGGCCACAAGCTCGTGGGCCTGGCCCGCGGGCTCAAGGAAGTCAGTGGCTGCTGCTACTTGTCCGACCTGATTGTTGACCGCGCCTATGCCGCCGAAGCAATTGGCGAAAAGCTCATCCGGCACGTCAGCGAAGCCATCGGCGAGAACTCGCTGATCGTCCTGGTGCCAGCGCCCGATGCCATGGTGTATAGCACCGAGCTCGAATAGCCGGTGCATCCGCGCCGCCGACCAAGGTAGCGTGATCATCCACAGCCATCTAGAATGATGGCAATGCCACTACCGGCTCCACCAACGCCGCAACGCCGCCTGATCAGGACCATACTCCTATGGCTGCTTTTGGCGTTTACCGTTGCCGGTGCTGCCCTGCTGACACACTTGAGGACCGGGCGCTGGCAAGCTGGCCTCCAGGAACCGACCACCTTTGGTCCCATCGAGGTGCGCCTGCCAAAAGGATGGCAAGTCACCAGCCGGAATCGCAACGGCAACATGAGGATTACCGCCCGCGAACCGGGCGGCCGGAACGTACTGACCATCACCTCTGATGCCTCCTTCGATCCGACCGAGTTCTTCACGCGCAGTGAGGAAATCGCCCTGAGCATGGGAGAGCGTGAATTAGTCAGGCATGATGAGAAAGTGGACGTACCAGGCGGCAAAGGCACAATCATCCATCTCGTGGACGCCCATGACAATCCGATCGCCTCGATTGCGCAGGTGCGCTTCGCGTCCGGCCAGACCGTCACCGTAGACTCGCAAAACACCGGCCAGCGCACACCTGCGGATGAAGCCCTGCTCTTCTATGTGACTCAGTCCCTGCGCATTCACGGGAGCCCTGCAGGGACTCCCGCTCAACCACCGGCAAACACCGATGGCGTTGATATCTGATCTGCAGTGCGGTGATTCATCCCGGCACCTCAGATCAGGCTTTCCTTCCCCGGTCCAAATGGATCTGCAGCACCGTCACATCGGCTGGCGTGATCCCGCTGATCCGCAGCGCCTGCGCCAATGACCGTGGCGCAAACTTCGCGAACTTCTGCCGGGCTTCGTTCCGCAGACCGGCCACCAGCCCATAGTCCAGTTCGGTCGGGATGAGTTTCGTCTCCAACTGCGTCAGCTTCTGCACCATCCGGTCCTGACGCTGGATATACCCCTCGTATTTCACCTGGATCTCCACCTGGCCGGCGGCCTGCCGATCCACTGCGGCCGCTTCCGGCAGGTGTTGCGCCAGATCCTGCCAGGTCACGTCCGGCCGGCGCAGATACTCACCCGCCGGCACACCATCCACGCGCCCCACCCGCAGCAATTCCATGGCCAGTGCGATCGCCTCCCGTCGGCGGCCAAACGCCTCCCACCGCCCATCATGCACCAGCCCGATCTTTCTGCCGATCTCCGTGAGCCGCAGATCCGCATTGTCATTCCGCAACAGCAGCCGGTGCTCCGCCCGGCTGGTGAACATCCGGTAAGGCTCAATCGGCGGCTTGGTCACCAGATCATCCACCAGCACGCCAATGTATGCCTGATCGCGGCGCAGCACGAAATTCGCCTCACCCTCGCGCAGATACTGCGCTGCGTTGATCCCCGCCATCAGCCCCTGTGCGGCCGCCTCCTCATAGCCACTGGTACCGTTGATCTGCCCGGCCAAAAAGAGCCCGCGCACCTTCCGCGTCTCCAGCGTACTGCGGATCTCGTGCGGCCAGACCATGTCATACTCAATCGCATAGCCATAGCGGATGAACTTCGCATGCTCCAAACCCGGGATCCGCGCCAC
The DNA here is from genome assembly GCA_903871935.1 of uncultured Phycisphaerales bacterium. Taxonomy (GTDB): domain Bacteria; phylum Planctomycetota; class Phycisphaerae; order Tepidisphaerales; family Tepidisphaeraceae; genus CAIQIQ01. The sequence goes on along the minus strand of CAIQIQ010000082.1, from coordinate 12,954 downwards.
CACCGCATCCTGCACATCCGCCGGCAGCGAGGTGCTGATGCCGTTGCAGTACACCTCTGGCGTATCCAGGCCCTCGGGCTCAAGGAAAACATGGTGCTGCTGCTTCTCCGCGAAGCGCACGACCTTGTCCTCGATGCTCGGGCAATAACGCGGGCCGGTGGATTGAATCTGCCCTGAATACATCGGGGCCCGATGCAGATTCGCACGGATGATCTCATGTGCCGCCTGATTGGTCTGCGTGAGATGGCACGCCACCTGCACCAGGGCCGGCCGCCATGTCCCGCCCGCGCCCGCATATTCATTCAAATACGAGAACGGCAACGGCGGATCATCCCCCGGCTGCTCTTCCAAGGCCGCAAAGTCAATCGAATCACGATGCAGCCGCGGCGGTGTACCGGTCTTGAGCCGGCCAAGCTCCAGCCCCAGCTCGCGCAGGCTGTCCGAAAGGTGATTGGCCGCCGCCTCGCCATAGCGCCCGCCGACACTCTTCTTCTCTCCCGTGTGCATCAGCCCACGGAGGAAAGTGCCGGTGGTAACGATGGCAGCGCGACAGTGAATGATGCGCCCATCGGCCAGTTCCACGCCCGTGATCGTTCGAGCGGCACCCGCCGACGCGATCAGTCGTACCGCTTCCCCCTGCACGATCGTCAATCCCGCACACGTGCCCAGCAGCCGCTGCACCTCGGCCGCATACTTGTACTTATCCGCCTGTGCCCGCGGTCCCCACACGGCCGGCCCCTTGGAGCGATTGAGCATGCGGAACTGAATGCCCGTATTATCGGTGGCGATGCCCATCAGCCCGCCCAGGGCATCGATCTCGCGAACCATTTGCCCCTTTGCCAGCCCACCGATGGCCGGATTGCACGACATCTGCGCGATCCGACCGGGCTCCAGCGTAACCAGCGCCGTCGCCATCCCCAGGCGCGCCGCCGCCCAGGCCGCCTCCGCGCCGGCATGCCCCCCTCCGATCACGACGATGTCCATCTCGCTCATCAACGCCGTAATGAATCGCAGCCCACACTCCCGAAGTCAAGGTCAGCCGTTCGTAGTACCACTTCACTGTGAGTTCGTGGTTCAAGTTCTGGCTTGAGTTTGTTGTCCAGCCTTCGGGCTGCCTGCGAATTGGGTACAGGGGCTATTCCTGGACCTACGCCGTGACAATTTCCACATGGGGTGCGAACCCCAGTCTGTGGAGCAACTCCTCGCAGTCTTCCCACGTCAGGCCAAAGGCCCGTACATCCGCCACCCCCAAACGAGCGATCACAAAGGAAAGAGTCGTGGCGTCCTGTTCGAGGAACTCGCCATCATTCATCGCCCGCTCCGACCAATCCACCAACTGATCCAACGTGAGCTCATGGTGAAGATACGCGGCGATCTGGTCCGCAACCGTTCGTTTCGTGATCGTCATGGTTTAATCCTAGACTTTTCGGTGGCCCTTATCTACGGGGAACTTTTCGTGCATCTCAACGAGTCTGCCCTGATCGTCGAAGATCTCCTGCCAGAAACGCAACGTGTTTTCGTTCGCGTCAACTTCCTTGAGATGACGGGCACGCCAGCCGAGCCGCCCTGCGATCTCCAGTCGGTAACGCCTGCGGCCGCCAGGCAGATCATCCCACTGGCCATACTTCTTCTCATTCTGCGAGCGCGTGCCCATGCCGAAATCCTACCTGCCTCCGCACGGCGATTCTAGACTTGTCTGACAACTCTCTTCAGCGTTTACACGCCAGCAGCACACCATCCCGAATCGGGATCATCGCCGGATCCACACGCCGATCGGCATAGATCACCGTCGCCAGCGCCCGAACCGTTGCCGCAGAGCGATCCTTAGGTTTCTCCTCGATGGCCTTGCCACCCATGAACATGTTGTCGATCAGGATGATGCCGCCGCAGCGGATCAGCGTCAGACATTGTTCGTAGTAACTAGGGTAACCTTCCTTATCGGCATCAATAAACGCCAGGTCATAGCTGCCCGACTCCCCAGCCGCGATCAGCGCGTCAAGCGTTTGGGCGGCCGGCCCCAACCGCAGGCTGATCTTCTCGCCGACGCCCGCCTCATCCCAGAAACGCTTGCCAATAGAAGTCCATTCCTCCGACACATCACACGCCACCAACACTCCACCGTCGGGCAGGTGTCTTGCCATGCACAGCGTGCTGTAACCCGTAAACACGCCCACCTCAATCGCCCGCCGCGCGTTGACAGTCCTGGCCAGAACTCCCAGCAACTGCCCCTGATCCACGGAGCTTTGCATGGAATACATCGGAAGTTGCGAACTGGTCTGGCGCAGCCTGGCCGCGACATCACCTTCGCGCAGCCTCGCCAGTGCCTGCATGTACTCGGTGACGCTCTGTGTGTTCATGGCGATCCCTATGATGAAACTGAACCTGAATGTGGCATTCTAGGCCCTGTCTGCCGCGAAGGTCGTCGCCCGTATCCCCTTCTCGGCCAACTGCCGTCCCCGGGGCCCTTCCGGAAAGGCGGCAGGAATCGCAAAACAATCAGAGAACAGGACGCGATTCGGACCATCAGTCCTCAATCGAGTCAGTTCGCGCCGTGCTTTTCCTCCTGCTCCGGAAGTGCAAACCGCTCGATCCGGCGCTGGTCCTCACTCAACCGCCACAATTCCTTCCCATCAGGACTCAGCAGCGGCCGATCCGAGTACTGGCTACGCTGCGGCAGGTCAACCCGCACCTGCCCGATGAAACGGCCGTCGGCGCCAATCAGCAGCACTTTCTCCCCGACCCACGCCAGGATGAACCCACCCTTGTACTGCACCTCGAGCACCTGCGGATCCCCGGGCAGCGCGATCGTACGCAGCGGCCGCCCGTCGGCCGCATAGGTGCAGACGGCCACATCCGACTGGCCCAACCCTACCGTTCGAGAGCACGCCACCGCCACACTGCCATCGGCCGCCACCGCCAACGCGTTCACGTGCTCCATCCACCTCCCATCGGGCCGACGCCCAATCGTTTTGACCACCTTGCCATCGTCGTCCACCCGGTATACCTGCTGATACCCGGCAACCCAGCGGGATGTGCCCCCAGGCACGAACTGCCATTGCTCGTTGATCGAGTCCACGCGCAGTTCCTCGAACCCGCTACGCCGGCCATTGGGGTCGAAGCGCAAGTAACGCTGCGGATGGCCGATAGACAGGCTTTGGGCGATGTACACACTCCCATCCCCGCGAACGGTGATCTCATCGGCGGGCATGTTGCTCTCGAAATCCTTGGGCAGAGGCTGACAACGGCGCAGCAGCGTGCCGTCTCGTTCGAACAGGTGCACGGTGCTCGTGCGCTCATCAACCAGATAGATTCGCCCAACCGGATCGACCGTGAACGTACGCACGCGGGCCAACTGCTTCGGCCGCGGCTCGCGGCCAAGCACCCGGTCCACCTTGCCATCGTCGTTCAAACGCAGCAGAGATTCGCCGTCGGTAACCCAAAGCCGGCCGTCGGGCCCGGCTCGCAGACGCTGGTGAGGTGTGAACTGGCGGCCGTCCGCGAAATGGGGCGTCAGCCGGCCCGTCACCTTCCCGTCAAGGTTCATGCGCCAAACCGGCGGGCGGCCGTCGAAGTCGTAGACCACCAGGCCGGCCGCGTCAGCGCCCAGACCGGAGAGATAGTTCGGATTGGCCTGCCAAGCTTTCGCCAGGTCGATCGTGCGGAGGAATTGTCCCTTCGAGGAGAACAGCTTGATCTGACCCGACCGATCCAAGAGAGCAATCTGTCCCTCTGCGGTAACCGCAATATCGCTCGGCATGCATGGCATGGCCGGATCCTGATAGTCGCTGGGCAGCCGCCAGCGCACACGGCCTTCAGCATCGAAGGCAATGATTTCCTTGCTGATCGTAAAACGCTGATGCTGCACGGAGAAGACGACAAAGCCGCCATCGCCTGTGCCCACGACCGATTCGGCGGCCGGACAGTCCAGGCCGCTGATCGGCTGGACCTTCCCCGTGTCCGTGTCGATCCACCAACCATCCGACTTGGCTTCCAGTCCCCACTCGCTCGCCAGAACCAGCCACCGCTGCGCCGCGATGTGGGCAAGAGCGAATTCGCCACTCACCTTGGTCTGGTCCAGCTTGACCTCACGCTGCACCCGTCCATCGGTGTCCACCAACACGAATACCGGCTTCTGTCCGGTGTCATGGCGCAGGAATCCCAGTTGCCCTTTGCCGTCCAGGTCAAACCGCCAGACGCTGCGGATCGGATGCGGCTCGTCGCGGCCATCCTTCAGGGCGATCGCCCCCACATGCCGAAGCTCAACCACCGGCAATACCCCGGCCGGTTGGCTGGCCGGCACGTAAGGAGCCCGGCCCACCTCACGCACGCGCCATTTGTCCTTGGCCTGGTCCGGCGCCTTCTCCACCGCGAACGTCACGCGCTGGCTCTCGGCGACGAACCGCACTTCAAACCGGCCGGACTCATTGCTGTCCAGGATTACGCCCGGCCGTCGGACCTCACTCAGAAGTCGATACTGAGCGCCCTCGTCATTGCGGACCATGTAGTCCTCGGGCAGATCCAATCGCCAGACGGTCGAGCCCTCCGGATCCAGCAGGGCAAAGATCGCGCCCATCTGTGGCTGTTGAAAGCGGTACCAGTGAACCAGCACCAGCGGCGTACCTCGCACCGGTCGGGCATCACAGACAAACAGCGCATCGGCCTTGTCGGCCGGGGCGCGGCGGGGCTCCAGTTTGCTCAGCGCCTTGCCTGTCGAGAGCCGATAGCACTACCACGATTCGCTGTTGCGGTTGACATCCGCATCGACGATACGCACCACGAACCGGTCGGTAGTTGGATCCACCCACATGCCCGCAGCTTTGGGGTCCGGTAGCCCATCCTCGAACCGGCTTTCCTCCCTGGGCGTCACCTGATTCAGCCGGAACTTGCCTTGGGGATCGAGGATGACGACATGAAAAGTCCCAGGACGATCATCGCGGGCGCGTCCCTCTCTCACGGCCCCTTCTGCGCCATGGCTGTATCCGTAACCGGCGACCGTCCCATCGTCGGCGATGGCCGCCTGCCAGAGCGTGACAGGAAGTGTCTTCGACCAGACCTCCACGCCCGCGCGCGTGACGCGACAAGTGCCATCTCCCTGGCCATAGAGAGTGCTGGGATTCACCTCCAGCCGATACTGACCCGAAGGTGATGAGTACGTTGCAGGATTGAGCGTCAGGAACCCCAGACGTTCGCCCAGTGCCGGCGAAGCCATCTGCACCACGCCGATCACAACACCCAGCACCAACGCCGCCATTGCCTTTCTCACCCGAGCGGTGATACGGCATGCCCGCCATTCCTTGCCAACCCGCATCTCGGCATCAACGGCAATCGTCCGGGTGTCACCCATTGGCCATCCTCGCCACCAAATGATACGACCGCGCCAAAGCAATGCCAGATGCCCGGCACAGCTCCAGATCCGCTATCTCCTGTTCAGAGTCTTCTCTTGCTCTCTCCTGCAACGTAGCGCCGTGGCGTGAGAAAGTCTGCGCCTGCTGTTCGCTTCTCTCACCGGCGGGCCTGCATCTGGCCTGCCTCGTCTCCCGGCGACGTACGCCTTCGCCTTGCTGACGCCCGCACGGCGGTCGTCCAGTCGCCTGCGGCGACGGGCGATGCTTTTGGGGCCGCCCTTCATCAGCGGAGGTCCGTCTGCGCATCCGGCCGCAGCCAAGAGGGTCATCACCGCCAAGCAATCCGCATGCCACGACTCTCCAAAAATTATGCGAATTTTGTTCGCAGTCCGTAAACCATTGTCAAATCTCGATCTCTCTTTATCGAATCTTGCAAAGGACCCCTATATGGTAGAGAGACCTGTTTTTTCACCCTCTCTTGGCCCTCACCTGGCCACGCTATTTCTCAATCGAATACGCTCGTAGCAGGCCCACAAGGGCTGTTAAGGCAGCGCCCCGCTTTCTAGCGCAACGAGATCTTCCACGCATGACGTATTGCGTATTACGTTCTTGCGGGGCAATGTCACACTTTGTCACTCAATGTCACACTTTTTTCCGAGGTGAGGGGTGCCGTACCCGTCTTGCTCGTCCTCCTTCTGGGAGAAGGTCCCCTAAGAACTTGCGCACCTGCTCCCTGATTTCGCCGTAACCACCATTCACTACAGCACTTAGCACACAGAGGGTACCATCACCGAGAACTTGCGCACCTGTACTTACCACATCCTATGATCGGCACAGGAGGCCCACATGCCCCGTGCTGATCGGGAAACCCAGCGTCTGCGCGAACACCGCGCCGGCAAGGCGAACTGGAAACGCTGGGGACCATACATCGCCGACCGCGCCTGGGGAACCGTTCGCGAGGATTACAGCGCCAACGGCGACCCCTGGACATCCCTCACCCATGACATGGCGCGCTCCAAAGCCTATCGCTGGGGCGAAGATGGCATCGGCGGACTCTGTGATGAAGCACAGATCCTCTGCTTTGGCCTGGCCCTCTGGAATGGCAAAGACCCAATTCTTAAGGAACGGTTCTTTGGCCTCACCCCGCTTGAGGCCAACCATGGTGAGGATGTAAAGGAGCTCTACTACTACCTCGACTCGACGCCGACCCATTCGTACATGCGAATGCTCTATAAGTATCCCCAGGAGTCGTTCCCCTACGATCAACTGACTCAGGAGAACGCCCGGCGCACGCGCAACGATGGGGAGTATGAACTGCTCGACACCGGCATCTTTGATGCAGGCCGCTACTTCGACGTCCTCATCGAGTACGCCAAAGCCGGCCCCGAGGAGATCGCCATCCGCATCACCGCCACCAACCGTGGCTCGGCCGCCGCCGGCCTGGTCCTCCTGCCGCAGCTCTGGTATCGCAACACCTGGGCATGGCAACCGGCAGCAACGTCCGAGCCCGCTATCGAACTCACGGCGCACCATGCAGGATATGTTGAACTGCTGTGTACGGGGTCGTCGCTGGGCATTCGCCATTTGTATGCAATGGGCGCGCCCGAAGTACTATTCACCTGCAACGAAACAGACAACCAACGCTTGTATCACGCGCCCAATCGTCATCCACACGTGAAGGATGCGTTCCATGAATACATCGTTCACGGCGAGCAGGGCGCGATCTCTGCCGAACCGCGCGGCACCAAAGCGGGCTTGCGCTACAACCTGTCCATCGAACCGGGACGAACCTCGGAGCTGCGCCTGCTGCTCACCGATCGCGCCCTTGCCGAACCATTTGCCCAGTTCGATCAGACCTTCACAGCGCGAATGGCCGAGGCGGATACGTTTCATCACAACATCCACGCCCCCCTGCTTACTGAAGAGGAACGCCGCATTCAGCGTCAGGCACTTGCCGGTATGCTCTGGACCAAGCAATTCTACCTCTACGATGTCCATGCCTGGCTCCATGGCGACAACCCGGATTTCCCGCCTCCCGCGCAGCGGCTGGATGGCCGCAATGCATCCTGGAACAGCCTGTTCGCCAGCGATGTCATGTCGATGCCGGACAAGTGGGAATATCCCTGGTTCGCCGCCTGGGACAGCGCCTTTCATGCCATCCCGCTGGCGATGGTCGATATCGACCTCACCAAGAGCCAGCTAGAACTGCTGATCAATGAGCGCTTCATGCATCCCAACGGCCAGGTGCCGGCATACGAGTGGCATTTCTCGGATGTGAATCCGCCGGTGCAGGCCTGGGCCGTCTGGCGCATCTACAACATGGAGAAACATGCCCGCCAGGAGCATGGCGACCTGCAATTCCTGGAGCGCTGTTATCACAAGCTGCTGCTGAACTTCACCTGGTGGGTGAACCGCAAGGACCGCACCGGCCGGAACATCTTTGAAGGCGGCTTCCTGGGCATGGACAACATCTCCGTCTTCGACCGCTCCCAGTCGCTGCCGGATGGCGGATGGATCGAGCAGGCCGATGGCACCGGCTGGATGGCGCTATTCTGTCTCAACCTGATGGCCATGGGCCTGGAACTGGCGCAGAAAGACACCGTGTATGAACACCTGGGCGCGAAGTTCTTCGAGCACTTCCTGAGCATCTCGGCCGCCATCAACGCCGAAGCCCCCGGCGCTGTGAGCATGTGGAGCGAGCAGGATGGTTGGTATTACGACATCATCCACCGACAGCACGATGGCACCGACAAGGCTGAACCGCTGCTGGTCCGCTCACTGGTGGGCATCGTCCCGCTCTTTGCCGCACAAGTGCTTGAGGAGCATTGGTTCCAGAACCTGCCGCACTTCCGCGAACGTTATGAGTGGCTGCTCGCCAACCGGCCGGAGTTCTCCGGGGGCATCGCCTGTGTCTGGACCCCCGATGGCCACAAGTGCCTGCTAAGCATCGCTCACGAGGGCAGACTTCGCCGCATCCTGCAGCGCGTGCTTGATGAAACCGAGTTCCTTTCGACCTATGGCCTGCGTTCCATCTCACGATACCACCTGGAGCACCCGTTCGTGCTTGGCTGTGGCACCGACGAACTGGTGGTTCGATACGAACCGGGCGAATCGCGCAGCGGTCTATTCGGCGGCAACAGCAATTGGCGCGGGCCGATCTGGTTCCCCATGGCATTCATGCTGATCACCGCCCTGCGGGTGTATGACCGCTTCTATGGCAAGAGCTTCACCGTCGAATGCCCAAGCGGTTCCGGCCGCATGATGAACCTGAACGAGGTCGCGATGGAGATCGGCCGGCGGCTTAGCGCCCTCTTTCTCCCGGACGCGTCAGGCCGGCGGCCGATGTACAGCAACGACCTGCAGCAGCACGACCCGCACTTCCGCGAACTGCTGCTGTTTCCCGAGTACTTCCACGGCGATACCGGCAAGGGCTTGGGCGCTATGCACCAGACCGGCTGGACCGGTCTGGTCGCCAAGATCCTCGACCAGCTGGCCCATGATCGTCACACGAGCTCATGACCTTGCGCGTTACGCCATCGCCTCCACCAGCCGAACCATCGTCATATAGTTCGCCATCGTGGTCGGCGTGATCATTCGCCCATAGGGGGCAGCACTGGGCATCAGGACAAATCCGCGTCCGCTGCCTGCAGTGCCCTCGGCCAGGGATCGGCGAACGACCTGCTCGAACTGTGCCGGCGGGAGGTTCTCGATGTCGCTGACCTCCAGGTTGCCAAAGATCACCAGATCTTTCCCAACCATTGCTCGCGCCTCGGCCAACGTGATATCGCCCTGGTGCGGCGGCTCCAGTGGGTCGGTGCCGGCCGCGCCCATCTTCACCATCTTCGGAAGGATGTTCCGCACCCGTCCATGACAGTGGATGCGGGCGAAGCCGCCATGTTGATTGATCATCCGCACCATCGGCTCAACGTAGCGCACCACATATTCATCGAAGAGCGCCGGCGGCAGGAACGGCTCTGAAGCGTACTCCGGCCCGTAGATGCGCCAGAGATGCCCGGGAAAAGCGGCGGCCACGATCTCTGTTCGCCGATAGAGCGGCTTCGCGAATTTCTCCAGCAACCGATGGAACAGGGCTGGCTCCGTGAACGCGAGCGTCGTGTAATCCTCCATCGAAAACAGAGCGGCCGCCAGGCAAAGCGGGTCCGAGGTATCAACCATGACGATGCCGGCGTCGCCCACCAGTGCATCCTCCGCGTGCAGGTTTGCGCAATGGATGGTCTCTTCCAGATACTCATCAGGCAACTCCAGGTACGCCCGCAGATCCTCCGCCCCCTTGAGCAGGTGCTCGATCGTCCAGATCGTATCGATCCCGGCATCGCGACGTGTCAGGGAGGTCAGTGTTCTGCCGCCGATGCGGATGGTCGTCCGCCGGTAACGCGATGGGCCATGGGCCGATTGCTCGGTCCAGGTCTCCTCCTTACGCAGTTCGCTGACGACCTGCGGGCATGCCGGCCGTACGTCCGGTGTGCGCAGGCGGATCAGGTCCGTCCATTCTTCGGCAAGCTTGATCAGTGGCCGCCAGGAGGGATCGTTGTGAATATTGAATGGACTCGGATCGTCCGGATTGGCGGGCAGTCCACCGATTTCGTAGAAACTCACCGCAGGTCGATCTACCGCCTCTCCGCGGATGGTTGCCATCAAGCGTTGCCGTCTTGTCATGGCGGTACTCTACCGAACAGCCGTGCACTGAACCACCAGTATGATCCGTATTACACACCTATCTGAGGAGACGCGATCCTCATGGCGGTATGTGCCGTATCTCCCATTATTGCGTTGGACTCCCCACATCAGACGTGGTAATCAGTAGTACACTGATGAGGCTGTCATCCTGCTGGAGGCACAGATGCCGCTGTTTCGCGCTGCTATCGGTCGTTCCACTGCAAATCAATCCCGCAGTCGGTCCACTGCCTTAAGGCTTGCCACCCGTCCGCTGATCGAAGCGGTGGAGGCGCGCATCCTCCTGGCGATGCCCACTCTCTGGAACACCGATGGTCCCGGCGGCGGTGGTGCGCTGTATGGCTCGGTCATCGCTCCCAATGGGCAGGATCTCTGGATCTCCAGCGATATGAGCGGCATCTACCATTCCCGCGACTTTGGCCAAAGCTGGAAGATGGTCAACTTTCACAGCAGTGTCGGCGGGGTGAATAGCGGCTCGACCATGCAGGTTCGCTTTACCAGCGATCCGAATATCCTCTACATCGCCAATTGCAGTCTCAATTTGGCGAAGAGCACGGATAGAGGAAACACCTTCGCCAGCGTCAGTGGATGGACCAATGGCACGGCGTACTGGATCGGGACCGACGTCTCCACGACAACCCAACTGCTGGTTTCCAACGGGTCCAATCTGTACCTGTCCACCAATGGCGGCACGAGTTTCACGACTGCCTATACATCCAGCAATCTCTATGTGGCCGGGGCGTTCTTCGATGGAAGCAATGTCTACGTCGGCACGAACCAGGGTCTGTTGATCTCCAGTAACGGGGGATCGAGTTTCTCCCTGGCCGCGCAGCAGCCGGGCCAGACGATCATGTCGTTTACCGGCGCTAAAGAAGGCAGCACGGTGCGTCTCCTGGCGCTGACCACCAGCAGCAGTCCGGCGCCGAGTTCGAATCCTGAGAATCTCGCCTATGGTGGAGCGTATCGCCTGGATGTCGGGGGAAGCTGGGTGAATGTAGGCAGTGGGATTGCGGCGATTCCTACCGGCGGGGATATGCACTATATCTCAATGGCCCAGAACAATATCAGCATGGTATATACAGCAGGCGTTGACCTGTATGGTCGGCCGCAGGTGCTCAAGAGCACGGACGGCGGCAATACGTGGGCTGATACGTTTTTCACCGTGCCATGGGATGTGACGCCGAATACTCCGAACAAGAACACCATCACAGCCTATGAGGGACAAGGCGGAGACTTGGACTGGAGTTGGGGCGGCGAGGCTTCGGGCTTTGCTGTGTGTGCCACAGATGCTAACAAGGCGATTATCGCCCAGAACTTTACGCATGTGACCAGTGATGGCGGTGTCACCTGGCATCAGACCTACGAGAATCAGGCCGACAGCAATCCTGCGGGGCAGAACACGCCACAGCACAAAGCCTATCGTGGTGTTGGACTTACTGAGACCAGCGTTCACTACATCACCTGGACCAGCCCCACCAACATCATGGCCAGCTACACGGATATTCTGGGCTGGCGCAGCACTGACGGTGGAGCATCGTGGTCGTATCCGAATTACAACGGTGTCGTGCAAAACACCTTGTACAAGACCATCTATTTCAACGGTCAGCTCTATGGTGCGACGAGCAATGTGCATGATATGTACCAAACCACCTACCTGACTGATGCCCGCTGCAATCCGAGCTGGCAATACGGAGCGGTAGTAGTCTCTGCCGACCAGGGAGCCACCTGGTCCAGCATCCACAGCTTTGGCGTTCCGGTGGTCTGGATCCAAATGGATCCGAACAATGCCAACCGCATGTACGCGATGACCGTTGATGGCGTCGGTACCAACGGTGGAGTTTGGGTCACGAATAACCTCAGTGCAGGTACGGGATCGACCTGGACTCATCTGGCAAACCCGCCGCGGACGGAGGGCCATGCCTACACCCTTCAAGTTCTGAACGATGGGACGCTGATCGCCACGTATTCGGGCAGGATGGTCAACAACCTCTTCACGGACAGCAGTGGCGTGTTCGTCAGTACCGACGATGGCACAAGCTGGGTTGACCGCTCCGACCCGAACATGCACTGGTATACGAAAGAGGTGACGATCGATCCTACTGATCCAGCCCAGAACACCTGGTATGTCGGTGTCTACAACGGCTGGAATGGTACGGGCAACGATAGAGGCGATCTCTACCGTACCGCAGACCGCGGCCTGACCTGGACGAAGATGAACCTCGGCAGCGTTATTCCGACTCTCTATGGCTCGTTGCCGATCCAATCGGTCACGATCAACCCCGCCACGAAGGAGATGTATGTGGCAGGCGAGGGTGGGGGCTTGCTCTACACCCCGGATGTTACCGTTCCGGGTTTGTCGGCTGCCAACTTCATCAGTGTCGCTTCATTCCCCTTCGCCATGACCGAGCGCGTCTTCGTCAACCCTTACAACTCTAAGGATATCTGGGTCGCCTCCTTCGGCGGGGGCATCATCCGCGGCGGCGTAGGTCCCAGCAATCTTGCTGCCACCGCCATCAACTCCTCACAGATTAACCTGAGCTGGGCGGATAATTCCGCCAATGAGACCGGCTTTGCCATTGACCGGGCTACCGATGCCGGCTTCACGCAGAACCTGGTGACGAGCACGGCTGCTCAGAACGCCACCGTCGCCTCGATCACCGGGCTTAATCCCACCACGCTGTACTACTTCCGCGTCCGCGCCACCAATGGACCCAATCAGTCGGCCAACAGCAATCCGGCCAGCGCCATCACCCTGGCCCCTGGCCCGGCAGCGCCCTCGGGGCTCAGTGCCACGGTGATTTCCCAAACGCAGATCAGCCTCTCCTGGACGGACAATTCCAGCAATGAGGATGGCTTCTACCTGGATCGATCCACCGACAGCAGCTTCAGCAGCAATCTGGTGACCACCCCGGTG
>CAIQIQ010000081.1 GCA_903871935.1 uncultured Phycisphaerales bacterium | reverse complement strand
TGGGTTTGCTGACAATCCGCTGCAGTGTCTCCCGTTCCTCATCCGTGAGGCGAACGATGTACTTCTTTTGCATAATGGCACAACCCTCCTTGGTTGACGCCATCATCCTATCCGAAATCTCAAGGGTGACGAAGCACTAGTTCCCTGCATTTGGCGAGGATGTCATCTTTGGGCATGAAGCCCCCATGGCGGAACAACTCCTTGCCTGAGGCATCGAAGAAAATCTGCGTGGGGATGCCCTCGATGGCGTACTTTTCACCGGCCGTCGGGTCTTTCCAGACATCGATGAAGTCCACCTGCATTTTCCCGGCGTACTCCTTCTTCAGCTCCTCCAGGATTGGGGCCATCATCTTGCAGGGGATGCACTGCGTGGCTCCCAAATCCAGAATACGTGGCAAGTTCATGTTTGCCGGGCGGTCTTGCGCCACTGCGGGCGTGGATGTCAGTCCATCTTTCGGGGCCGGCACAGCGCTGCGCTTCATCAAAACCACGCCAGCCATGCCCGCGGCGAGCAGAACCACAATCGCAATACGTCCGAACTGGTTCATTTCCGTCACTCCTTGTCAACTCACAGAATCAGATTGAACAGATAGCCGACGAGCAGAATCCCCGTTGCCACGATGCCAAAGAACGTGGCGATGAGCCGTGGCTTGAGCACTTTGCGGAGGATGACTGCCTCGGGAAGCGAGAGGGCGATCACGGACATCATAAAGGCCAGCACGGTTCCCAGGGCAGCGCCCTTGCCCAGCAGCGCCTGCACGACCGGGATGATTCCGGCCGCGTTCGAGTACATAGGGACGCCGATCAGCACCGCCAGCGGGACGCTCCACCAGGCGCTCTTGCCCATGATGGAGGCCATGAAAGTCTCCGGCACATAGCCATGGATACCCGCTCCAACGGCGATACCCAGAAGGACGTAGAGCCAGACTTTGCCAACAATGTCTTTCACTGCCGTCCCGCCGTCGCCCAGACGATCGGCAAATGGTCGACGTTCTTGCGTCTGACTATCGCTGACGGGGATCTGATAGACCCAGTCCTCTACATGGCGGGTCATATTGAGGCGGCCGATGATCCAGCCGGCAACGATGGCGACGGCGAGGCCGGTGCCAGCGTAGATGGCCGCGATCTTCCAGCCGAACATTGCCAGCAGCAGCCCCAGTGCCACCTCATTGATCATCGGGGCTGCGATCAGGAACGAGAAGGTTACACCCAGCGGCACGCCGGCTGTGACGAATCCGATAAACAGCGGAACGGCCGAGCAGGAACAGAAGGGCGTGACGACGCCGAGCAGGGCGGCCATGACGTTGCCGACAGACTCGCGTTTGCCGGCCAGGATCTTCCGTGTCCGCTCGGGCGTGAAGAACGTGCGGATGACGCCGACGACAAACACCACCGCCGTCAGGAGCATCAGCACCTTAGGCACGTCATAAAAGAAGAACTCAACCGAACTGCCCAGGTGCGTCCCTTCGCCGATGCCCAGCAGGTGGTAGGTGATCAGCCGCGAAAGCCGCGGCAGAACGCTGTAGACGGCGACCCATGCCGGAATCGCCAGTGTGAGCATAAGCCATGGGCTGGCCATCCGCCGGCCATGCGGGGCAGACGGCTGGGCGCAGGTTATGTCTGGGGTCGTGGTCATGGGTGATTGGGCGCGCGTTTGGCGGCGCCTATCGGAGCATCATCTTGATTGCCTCAACATCCGGCACCCGGCCAGAGACGACGACCTTGCCATCCACCGCAAGTGCGGGCGTGCTCATCACGCCCATCATCATGATCTTCTGCAGATCAGTAACTTTCTCGATCGTGTAAGGAACCTGCAGTTGCTCGGCCGCGTTCTTTGCGTTGTCGTGAAGCTGCATGCACCTGGGGCAGCCTGTCCCCAGTACCTGAATCGTTTTCATGGTTGTTAGCTCCTTGATCGGTTGTGGATCGGATTCAATCAGGCGGTCGCCAGGATGCGTTTGGCTTCCTGGTAGACCTTCTCGACCTGCTCGTCCGTGACAGGCACACCCTTGGCCTTGGTGATCCCGAGGTCGGTGATGCGGATTACTCTGGCGTTGGCGAGTTTCACCTTCTCGACGATCTTGCGGGCGCAATCGACCGGACAGCCGTCGAGTACGAGGCTGAAATCCGCTTTCCTGGCGGTCTCGACCATGTTCGGTAGTTCTGCGCCCAGGCCGGCGAGGCAGAACATGGCGCCCGCGCCTTCTTTGGTCAGGCGCCGGGCGACGCGATCGGAGATCTCGGCTACATTGGCCGCCCCCGAGCAGGAGTAGATCAGGACATTCTTTTTGACGGTGTCGCAATTGCAGATGCAAGAGGCCATACGTTCTCCTGTGTTGAGTGTCTAAATACGGGCGAGGGCCTTAGCGTCCTCGGCCGCCTTGTTTTTGAGTGTGCTGGCCGCACAGGAAAGGAAATTGGCGACGCAGGGCGTACGCAAGCTGTAATAAACCTTCAGGCCATCCTTGCGCGAACGCAAAACGCCGGCGCGAGTCATAATGGCGAGGTGCTTGGAAATATTGGTGCGGTCGCAGTCGATCTCCGGGATGATCTGGCAAACGCAGCGCTCGCCATCCTGAAGCATGTGCACGATGGCGACGCGGATCGGGTGGGCCAGTGCCTTGAGCACATCGGCCTGCCGGTCATAGAGGTCCCAAGTGTGCTGGTCTATCATAGATTATGTGAGCATACACTCACATACTTGGAAGTGCAATAGCCTGATCTGCAATGGGCAATCGGGAACCCGGCCTGCCATTGGACGTAAGATCTATGGGGAAGATACCATGGTTCGATTGACAGTATTGGTGTTGAGTCTGGCGAGTACTGCTCTTGCCGCTGAGGCACTGCCGCCATGGCAGGATGAGTTGACGCTCTCGCCGCTGCCCACCGTGCAGAGGCATGTTGATCAGTCAGCCGCTGCAGTGGATCTCAAAGAGCCTGCTCCGCAAGAGATGATCGTGAACCTGGAGCAGCCGATTTCGCTGGATGCACGTGTGCTGCGCCCACCGCGTTCGTCGGATGAGTTGGGCGGGTTCATCTATGAACCGGTCTATACCCAGGGTGACCGCGTGGAGTACCAGTTGGGAAGCGGGCTGGGGCTGGGTGTGGGCACCGATGCGGCGTGGTCTATCAGCCATAGTGTGCGCTTGGGGCGCGGGCTGGACCTGTCGGTGTACTACCTTCGCGCGATGGGCGACGGCTCGCGCGGTACTGTACGAGGAGTGGGTCCAGAAACGGGCCTCGCTACCCCAGAAGCCAGCGCGGGCATCCGCCTGGAGTGGAAGTTCTGACGCGAGCGCGGGTGACGTTCCGGCCATGAATATCCTTGCAGCAGAGCGTGCTCTGCTCTACTTTGCTATGCCATGGTTGACATACTCAAGGCACGCATCCGCGAAATCCCGGATTTTCCAAAGAAGGGCATCCTATTCCGCGACATTACGCCGCTGCTGGCAGACCCGGCGGCATTGGCGCTGTCCATTGAGCTGATGGCGAACCGCTACCGCGGTCAGCGGGTGGATGTAGTCGTCGGCGCCGAGAGCCGCGGCTTCATCTTTGGCACTGCGGTGGCGTGCGCCCTGTCGGCCGGCTTCGTGCCGGTACGGAAGAAAGGGAAGTTGCCCAGCAAGACGCTGCATTGCAGCTATGAACTGGAGTACGGGACGGATGCTCTCTATATGCACTCCGATGCAATCCTTAAGGGCGCGCGGGTGGTCCTGATCGATGACCTGCTGGCGACCGGCGGCACGCTCAAAGCCTGTGCCCAGATGGTGGAACAACTCGGCGGTGAGATCATCGGCTTGACCGTACTGATCGAGCTGTTGGGTCTGGGCGGGAAGGCGAAGCTGGCTCCGTATCCCGTGCACTCGGTGATCCAGTATTAGCCAACAGCTTCAGCCCGTGCCTCAATCATGTTTTGCCTTCCATGAGCAGCAGCGCATCTTCCCAGCTCTGTGGGGGCGTGAACTCGACCGGCTTGGTATAGGGGAATTCGCCGGCCATGCTGCGGTCGCCCGTAATCGGATGAATCCACGATGTGACGATCGTGTCGGCAGATCGGATGCGGTCCATGCGGATCGTTCTGCTGCCAGGTGAGGCGAAGTAGACCAGGGCCCAGTCGCTCGCCTGCGATCTCGCGGCGACCGTCAGGTCGGCGCCGACGTCGGCACTGCTGGCGATGATCGACTGGTCGGGGATGAGGTTCCACCATGCCTTGAGCGATGTGGCTATGTCCCTAAAAGTACGCAGATGGAGAGACCCCGGCGCGTCGATCCACTCGCGCCATTGATGCAGCAGGCGGTAGTGGTCGTTGTGTCCATAGACGTGGTGCCCGCCCGCGAGATGCGTCCACCAGGCTTGCCTGCGGATGTCCAGGGGCGTGAACGGCCGGTTGAACTCGACTCCTTCATAGCCGCCCTCGGCCATCACGACGGGTTTGATTGGAGTCATGCCATAGTCGGCGGCCACCATGGGCTGGATCAGTTCGATATCAATGCACGTTTGCAGCATGTTGAACGCGAGCCACGGCTGATCGTGCAGGAAACTGGACGATTGCGGCGATGGATCAGGGTGTACGCTGATCATGTGGGCGCCGCCATCGCCGTGCTGCAGGCCTCTGGCAATGGCTTGGACGACCGGGGCGTACTGGTTCCGCGCTTCGGGATACATCGACCAGATGATCTGCGGCACATCGCGATAGCGGCGCGCGATCCACGTGGCCAAAGCTTCGGCTTTCCCGGGAGTGTGGTAACGCGCCTGGCTTTTGTGGTAGACGCCCAGCACCTGAATCATGTCCAACTCGCAGGCAATTCGCATCGCGGCATCAACGTGCTCGAAGTATCGCTCATTGGGCCGGGATGGGTCGTTATCGATCCATGGCAGATCTCCGTGCACGTTTGCCACTGGGTCGCCCTCGTAGCCCATGAGCATGATTAGCAATGCACCAAATCCCTTGGCTTTGCGGTTCTGAATAATGGCCTGAACATCTTCGAGCTTGAACGAGCGGAACAGGTGCCACTGCGTGTCGCCGAGCCAGAACCAGGGAGAACCAGACCGGTCGACGAAGTACCGCCCATTGGGACTGATCCGAATCGGTGCCACGCGCGAGGGGATCAGTGGGCTCTTCATGGGTCTGGCCTCCTTCATTCCATGCTACTGGCCTATTTGTGTTTCCTCCAGCGTGATGTTGTTCTGCTTGGCGTTGTGTCCCTGATGCTGGACGAGTTCAAAAAGCAGATTCGCTTTGGCGGCGGGCGCGATCTGAGTTTGGAACTGGACGGTGCGGTAGTCGAAGAGCGTGGGCTTCAGGGACGAGCGGAAGACAATGTGGCCGTCAAAGCTGCGGCGGACTTCCACGTCAATCGGCTTGGCCGTGTAGTTGCGGATGCGCTGCGTGTAGATGCCGTGGTCATCCCAGCCGGCGACGGTTGAGTTCACCTCGATCTGGGCGGCGCCATCGTCCACGCGGCGGAAGACGTTCATGCCGTTGACTTGCATCCAGATGTCGCTGCGGCTGGTGCGCAGCTTGACCAGTTCGAAGATCACGTTGGGGTCTGGCCCGAGGTTCAGCTCGATCTTGTCGCCAATGGGGATGTATTTGATTTGCTGCTGGGTGAGATAGGAAAGGCCAGCACGCTCGCTCTGCCGAAAGACGCGGACAATGCCATCGGGCAGTGGGGTGGTGCCGAGCTTTGATTCCTTGTCGTTGGCCAGCAGATACATCCGCACGAGGTGGTCACCGTGTTCGGCCGGGCGATAGCGATATTGCACGCGCAGCGGCACGGTCTGCCCCTCGAAGGAACGCATGCGCTTAGACCAGCCGTGCCGGATGGTTTCGGTGCCTTCGATGGTGTAGAGGAAGTACTCGCTCAGGCCTTCTTTGACGATCTCTTTCTCGGCGGCGGTCGCCGGTGCGGCCATTGCTCCGCCCATGCCGGCGGCGCGCTCCACCATTCTGAGCATGGCCTTGTTCTTGAGCTGCTGGCGATCTTCATCGCGCAAATCCTTGACCTGATTCATCGGCACCTGAGCGAGTTGCGCGATCTTCTCCACCAGGTTGATCTTGCCCACCACCAGGCGCACCTGGGCGTTCTCGTAGTCCTCTCCTGAGTTGTTGGAGACGCGGACAAATCCCTCAAGGCCCATTTTGGCCTCATCTTGGTCGGCGATGCAGAGGTAATCGGCCGACCAGGTGATTCCGCTGGTGAAGTAGGTGATTTGGATGGTCGCCTCCCCATCGATGTCGCTCTGTACGTTCCAGTAGAGCATCTGTGGCTTGTCATGGGGGAAGGTGGTGTCAAGCACGTCGAGCTTGTCCGGCGCGGTGAGGAACTTCAGCTCCACGCTGGTGGGGTCGATCAGCGTGTTGGCCCATGAAAACTGCAGCGGGTTGACGCCCTTCTTGAACGTGACCGTGCGCGTCTCGCGCACCAGCGTCAGGTCATCGCTGTTATAGATCGTGAGCTGAACCGTGCTGCGGTTCGGAACTGTCGAAAGGTCGATGTTCTTTGCCAGCAGCGTCGTCGCCGCGATGGCCAGTGCACAAATGAGAGTCAGATATTTCATGATCATCACCACTCGTTCTTCAGGATCAGATGGAGCTTGAGGATGGTCTTGATCGCTTTGCCGTCAGCGCTCTTGGCAGGCAGCGGGGCATGGAAGAGCACCTTGTCGATCGAGCTCTTCTCTGCGTCCGGACCGCCCTGGAAGGTGGTCTGCGGACCCAGTTCCCACTGGATCTCCCGTCCGTTGTCGCCGAAGATCTCATTGCGCACAAAGCTGATGCTCTCCGCCACATCCAGCGTGACCGGCTGCGGTTTGAAGTTCTCAACCTCGTACTTGATGATGATCTCGCGGTTGTACAGGTTGCCGGCCACACGCGTCTGGTCGCGCCTCTCGATCGTGCGCTGGACGACGATGTCCTGGGCCACGCCCAGGTAGAGGCGCATCTCATCATCGATCGGCGTGAACTTCCCCCAGTCTTCACCAAGGAACGCGGTAGCCGATTCGGCGTTCGCTCCCGCGCCCTGGATGAAGATGCGAACCTTGCCAGCCGGCAGCGATGCCGCCCCAAGCTTGCTCGCTTTGTCGTTCTTGATCACGTAGTGCATGGGCACGCGCAGCTTGTTCTGGCCGCGGTCGAGATAATCGAACTCCTGCGGGTTGCAGGTGTACGTCTTCCGGATCGGCACCTGCGCGAAACGGTTCATCAGCATCTCTTTGGTCTCATTGATGCCGATGGGCTTGAGGAATTCCTTTCCGAAGCCGGCCCAGAGTTCGGTGCTTCCATATTCCTCGTTCGCCAGGTTCTGCAGACGCATGTACTGCGAAAGGTCCAGCGTTGTCTCATCATTCGACGCGGTGGCGCGATACGCGAAACTCTTGTTCAGGTTGCCCAGCAGATAGCTGATCCGTACCCGCGCAGAACCCGAGTCGGTGGCCGCCACCGTCCAGACCAGGGCCGCCTCGCCGGGCGGATAACTCACCGACAACACTTTTGCGTCAACGGCTTTGCCTTCGCCCGGGCCGATTACGCGGAAGACGATCGTGCCCGGGTCGATGTTGGTATTGGCCCATGAAAAGTCCACCTGGTTTTCGCCCTTGACCAGTGGCACCACTCGCTCTTCCTCCACCAGTGTGGCATCAGGATTGTCGAGTTGGATCTCGACCCGCTCGCGAACGGGCAGGGTGATCAGCTTGATTCTTGCGAAGACGGCCGACGGCAGCAGGCACAGGACCAAAGCCGCCGGCGCGGCGTAGCGTGCAAGACGTTGCATCAGGTTCTCCTTGGTATCACTTCAGATGCGCGAGAGGTCCGAAGGTTCCGTGGGAACGCGCCGACAATTTGGCGGGCGATGCTACTCGTTCTCAGAGGGTGGGACAGTCGATTCAACATCCCCGGCGTCGGTCGAGCCCTCAAAATCCATCAGGAAAGTGATGCGCTCCATCTGCTCATCACCTAACTTCTTGCGCATCAGGGCCTTGGCCTTGCGGATGCCGATGCGACGCGAGACATGGCTTACGACGATGTGCTTATTCTTGAGCTTGGGCACGATCTGGGCAAAGTGCTCCAGATGCAGGTGCTTACCGGCCTTGGCTTTAGTGTGGTGGCCGGGCTCGAAGAACGTCACTTCGGTTATCAGGATCTCGGCGTTCTGCACGTCGGGATGATCGAACACGGAGCCAGTGCAGGTGTCGCCCAGATAGGCGACCAGTGGCACCTCGATCCGGTACTGGATCTGCACGCCCTCTTTGCGCAGTTGTGCCAGTTCGTGCGAGACCTTGCCCATATACTCGGGCTTGAGCTTTTCGCGGATGCTGATCAGGACATATCCCAGGCTCGGGCCGCCGTGGTGGGTTGCCACCGCGCGGATACCGAAGTCCTTGCGGATTTCCCAGAGTTCTTCGGGGCTCATACCGACGAGCTGATATGGTGTCCCCTGGCGCTCCACCTCGCGCCAGCAGCGCAGCATGCCATCGATGCCGCGTTCTGTTTCGCGCGGCACAACGACCGTGCCGGCCTTCATTCCCTGAAATGCCCGCTGCGAAAGGTAGTAGGGCAGACCAGCAAGGTGATCCATGTGTCCGTGGGTCAGGCACACGTAATCGCTGGTGAGCGCAAAATAGGGGCAGCGGCCGATGTCAAAGCAGACGTTCAGCTCCGGCACCTGCACCACGCTCTCTTCGCCGGCCACGCTGTAGCCGATCAGGTGCACTGAACCAAATCCCAACCGGGCATACTTCTGGATGAGAAAGCTTTTCTCAATCATCCTGTCTTCTTCATTCATCGTCGATCAGGCGGCGGAAATGGACGCTGGGATGGATGCCGCGCTTGGTATGGGTCAGGAATTCCAGAAGCTCGCGCACCTCGGGCGTCTCGCATACCTGTTCCCGGATGGCCGCCACCACATTCGCCACCGAACGGTTATGGTGGATACAAAAGAAGGCTGCCCGGATCGCATGGATCGCCTGCTGCGTGATTCCCGCGCGGCGGCAGCCGATCGCGTTATACGCCTTGAGCCCGCCATAGCGGGCGGCCGCAAAGGGCGGAACGTCGCGGCTGATGGATTCATTGCCGGCGATGATCGCCAGCCGGCCAATCCGGCAGAACTGGTGGATTCCCGCGCCGCCGCCGATGAATACCCTGTCGCCTACCGTGCAATGCCCGGCCAGCAGCACCGAACTGGAGATAATCACATCATTGCCCACGCGCGAGTCATGGCCGATATGCGAATAGCTCATCATGTAGCATCGGTCGCCAACTCTGGTGCAGTCTTCCGGACCGCTCAGGTACGCCCGAGTAACGCTGGCCATCTCACGGATAACCACCCCATCGCCGATGACCAGGCGGGTACGCTCACCCTTATAGCGCATGTGCTGCGGATCAAGCCCTACCATCGCCATGGGGCCGAGATTGCAGTTCTTGCCGATGACCGTATCGCCCTGAATATGCGTGCGATCCTGGACAATCGTCCCGGCGCCGATTTTTACCAGGCCGCGGATGATGCAAAACGCGCCGACTTGAACATCGTCGGCCAGCTCCACCATCGGATCGACGATGGCGGTTGGGTGAATCTTGGGCATACCGTTACCTGGTTCTCCTCGTTTTGCATGCCAAGGCGCCACCAGGCCCTCGGCCATTCAAAATCGCAGGCGGATTGTACTGATTGGCCGGTGAGGTTCAAATGCTCACCTGATCTATTGGTTGTGAAAGGGCCCTCTATGGCAAATCCGCTGGCCAGACTCAGTCGCGAACGGGCACTGCTATTTGTTATCGATCTGCAGGAGAAACTACTCCCCGCGGTGCATGAGGCCGATGCCTGCGTCGCTGCGGCAGTGAAGCTGATCCGTGGATGCCAGGCGCTTGGCGTGCCGGTCATCGCCACGGAGCAATACCCTGCCGGCCTTGGGCCAACCTGCCAAAGTGTCAGAGTGCTACTCGGTACCGAGGCTCCCATTGAAAAACTCCTGTTCAGCGGCTGCGTGCAGAGCGTGCGCGATGCGATTGCCGCGCGAGGCCGCGACCAGTTGATCATCACCGGCACCGAAGCCCACGTTTGCGTGCAGCAGACAGTCCTGGACTTGCTTCGCGATGAGACGGACGTCTGGGTCTGCGCCGATGCGATCGCCAGCCGTCGGCCATTCGATTGTGAGATGGCTCTCCATCGCATGCGGCAGGCCGGCGCGGTGATTACCACCACAGAGAGCGTGCTCTTTGAGCTTCTCGGTCAGGCGGGTACCGACGACTTCAAGCGGATTCTGAAGATCGTAAAGTAGCAGATCATTCACTTGGCGCATCCGCGTCCGGGGCGGCAGCGGGTTTTCGTGCCAGGTCTTTGAGCCACGCGACGATCTTCTCCTGTTTTGCCACCTCATCTTTCGCGCCGGTTTGCGTGAGCGCCTGGATCAGCAGTTGTCGCGCATCGGCATCGTACGGGTGTACCCGACACGCCCGCTGTGCGCTGGCAAGAGCCTCCTTGGGCTTGCCAAGCTGCAGATACAGCTTGGTCAGGCGGATCGCATAGCGGTTGTCCTTCAATTGGTCGTCATCGAGGGCATGCAGATGGGGCAGAGCCTTCTCGGGCTGGTTGACATCCTTGTGCAGGTAGAGCCCGGCCAGTCGCTGATGCACCTGAAGATTGACGGGGCAGAGAACATAAGCTTTTTCCCAAACTTCGCAGGCGCCTTTGTAGTCCTTCTGCTTGATCAGCTCATTGCCTTGCCTTGCCAGGGTCGCCAGTTCTTTTTGTGATACGGGATCGAGCCTAAGTTCCCTGAGCTTGGACTTCGCCCATTGGGCAAACTGCACGTCAAACTCCGGAGTTGAGACTCCCAGCACCTTCTGGAAGACCGCATTGGTCGACAACCCGGCGCGGTAGGAGTCGAGCATATCGAGAATCTTCTGATGCCCTTTCTTCTCCTCCACATACCGGCCAATCCAGTACCCTTGCGAGTATCCCAACTCGGGATTGGTGGCGGTGACGATTGCCTGGTCCAGGGCATTCACCGGCAGGAGTCGATCGCGGGCGCCCGCCTGGGCAAGCAGCTTATAGCGTGTGCTCCATAGCGGTGAGATCTGTTCGGAGACGGCCAGCCCTTCGGTGAACCAGCGCGGGATTCGCCCCTGGGTCTGTGAGAGGGTCACTGTATGCACAAACTCATGGCGAAGCACATCGCCCCAGTCAAACTGGCCCATGGTCTTGCCGCTGGTGCGTGGAGCGAGGATGGTGATAACCGGGCCCAGGGTAACGGCGTAGGTCTCAACCCACGGTCGGCCGGTGGCGCGCACCGAGAAATCCTGGTTTTCCGGCATCAGTTCGATAAACGTCCGTTCCTCCGGCTCATGTTTGAAGCGGGCGCAGATGCTTGCGTAGTTCCCTTCCATGAAGGAGAGCACCTCATCGGCCAGGAAAGGGTCGGTCACCGGATCGAAGCGCACGGCAAAGTGCTCAGTCGTGTTTGTCTGGAACGCCTTCAGCCGATCCAGCAGCCGGAGATAGTTGGTGATTTCGACGCTGAACGGATCGAGGTCGTACGCTGCTTCGAGTACCGGCCGGGCTTTCTCGGTGTCGGTGCCGACCATGAGTGCAACTGCAAGGAGATTCCGCGGCAGATTCCAGTGCGGTGTGCGCGCGATCGCCTGCTGCAGCAGCGGGATCGCCTGCGGAGGCCGAGTGGCCAGCAAAGACTGCGCGGCGGCCACTTGCGCCACTGACTCCAGAGGCATCATCGCATCCGCCTCGGCCAGGCGTTTGGTCAGATCGGACTCTTCTGCGCTCATGGCATCACAGGCGGCCAACATCGCCATGACCTGCGCGCCCTCCGGATCCGCTTTCTGCGCCTGCAGCAGCACCTGCAATGCTTCTTCACGCTGTTGCAGCATCATAAGTACGCCGGCATTGAACAATCGGATGGCGGGATACTCGGGATTCACCGAGCGGATTGTTCCTAGCACCTGGTCGACATGTGCGGCATTGTGCTCACGCAGCGACTGCTCGGCGGCGATCTGCAGCGCATCCAAATGAAATGGGTTCAGCTCGAGCGCACGGGCCAGTTCCAGTTTCGCCTTTTTCGCGTCGCCATGTGCCAGGAAGAACTCGGCGGCCGCGACATGTGCATCGGCATCTTTACGGTCGATCTCATCGTATGCCCGGATGAGCATGTTCAGCACATCCTGATGCAGTCCGCGGTTCGTGCGATACTCACCGGACAACACCGCAAGCCGATCCAATGCCCCGGCAATCGCCAGAAGCGTATCGCTCGAGTCGATCGCCGCCAGGCGGTCTTTGCGCCAGCCCTGTACATAGTCCTGTTGTGCGAACCATTGCAGCGCCACCTTCTCCTGGGCGAGTTGACCCATGCTGCGGAGAGTGCGAGCCAGAGACCAGTGCAGAAGGGGGTTGCCCGGCTCAGCGACGATGGCCGACTGGAGTAGGGAAATGGCCTCTTTGCGCTTGCCCGAGTCGGCCATGGCATCCGCGAGCAGGCCCTTGGCCCGGCTGTCTTTGGCGATCTCAGGCTGGGCCAAGACCGTTTGCGCTTCAGCGAAACGCCCCGTGCGACACAGCGTCTCGCCCAGCAGCAGCGCGCGCTTTGCCGGGTCGACACCTTCAGCAAGATAGAGCGTTTGTAGCGCCAGCTTGTAACGGCCGGACTGCATCTCCATCTTTGCCTTGTCCAATGCATCCGCATACCCCGGGTAGTTGAGCTTTGGCAGGTCTTCGGGGATTACCTGTTCCAGCCATCGCATCGGCGCAAGTTCTACCGGTCGGATACTTTGGCCGCAGGCAACGGCACTTCCCGCGCTAACAAGCCCGGCAACGAATAGTGATCTCACCAGCAGACCTCCCTCTCGATGGCATTATAACGCACGGCCGGCCGTTATGGGCGATACCGCCAGACACAATACAACTACGGCGAACTCCTGATAAACTGCCGAGAGATCTGATTTCGCAGGAGTTTGTCGATGGTCGAGAATAGAAGGATCAATCCATTGGACCAATACTCAAAACCCATCAGAGAAGAGACGACTGAATTATCAACGATATTCTGGCTAAACCCCAGAGATTCGAAGAAAGGTCGGTTGTTTGTACCGATGTTTGATGAGCGATTCCCCCTGAAGTTTCCCGTCAAATATGTCTACGTCTCCGAGTTTCTGGTAAAGGACAACGCTTCTGGTAATCATTTCCACAGGGTGAAACAGGAGATTCTCATTCCTCTAGATGGGGCGTTTGAGATCTATCTTGAAGATACCAGAACAAAGATCAGGGAGACCCTCTTGTTAACAGCGAAAGAAAAGAAGGCTGTCTATGTGCGAACAGGGATTGCTCATCGAGTCGTCTCAAAAGAAGATACCGGAGTCTTGCTGGTATTGACGTCTAACCACAGCACACTAGAGGATGAAATCGAGTATACCGTAGCATAGGAACGTCGCGCGTCGCCATGGCCTTCAAGAGTCCATGGCGTTCTGCTTCAGTACGAGAAGGCACCCTCTACCAATCCTTGGTTACCGTGAATCTCAGGCGAATGCTGTGACCCATGGCTGACACGCCGATCGTCCCATCCATCGTCTGTCCGTGGATGGTGCCTGAGGCGTTCACCCTGAACCGCACATCGCCGTAGGGGGTGTCATTCAGCGTGCCGCTGACCTTTACTTGATAGCGGCCGCTGGAGGTAAGACTGGCGCTGACATCTGTAGCGTTCAGAATCCCGGAATAGTCCGACCCTCCGCCAAACATCGAACTGGTGATAGCACTGCCAATGCCCGGTGAAAGATCAAAGCTGATGGGATAGTCTCCCATCGTCGGAATCGAAACCGTACCGGAGTAATGCCCGAACGGGTTGGACAGGAAACTCCCGGCCACCACATTGTTGTTCAGGTCCGATTCAACCACTGTCCCCTGGGCATTGATCTGAACAATGAAGTAATAGCCATCGCCAGGCAGACTCGCCGGCGCTGTCATCTTCAGGTTGTAGCTTCTGGTCTGCCCGGTCTTGAGCTTGGCCTTCACCGTCGTTTCGTAGATCGGCGTGGCAGAAGCGTCCAGGTCCGGCGTCGCGCTCACATACACCGCCACGGGAACCATTTGCTGCACGCCCATCGCCCCGCCCTGGTTGGTCAGGCGCACTGTCGTTTTCACCGTCGCGGCCGGCAGGATAACCGGCGGATACTTCCCGCTCAGTGAAGCAACGAAATCCGGCGCTGGCGCAGGCTCCGCCACTGCGCCACCACTCAAAAGTACGCGCGACTCAAGCGGTTCCACGAACGTAGGCATGACACGGTCCTCCAATTTGATGCTATCTGACGGCTCCCATGACCTGCACGACTCGGCTCCAAACACCTTTCTGTAATGTATCTTCCACAAGCCGCCTGGTCAAACAATTTCCGGCACGGCACTTAATAAAAACGGGTCAGAGATCGAACCCCAAATTCGCCCTTACCCATGTCTGCCGAAGCACTCTTTCGGCAACTGCACACACGCCGGGACCGGAAGACTGCCCGACCACTTGCCGTCGCGCACGGCCAGCCACAACGGGCCAACACGGATATCGCCGACATGACTCGCCACCTGATACGCATCCAAAAGGTCAGCGCCGCTGCGGGCGGCGAGAAATTCGGCCATTGACTGCTCGGCCATCCGGATCGAATCGCCAAAGGCGCTCTCGACCGCCACGGTGATGAACCTGTCCGGTCGCTCGATCAGGATCGTTCGCAGGTCCTGATACTCCGAGCGCTCGATCCGCAGTCTGCCCTCCAACGATACCTCCAGCGAGTAGCAGTTGATCTCGCCATCGCCCTGCAAAGCGTGGCCATCACCGCAACAGAACCAGCCGCCATCACGCTGAGCGCGCAGGTGGATGGTGCTGCCAGCGCAGATATCCGGCAGATCGAGGTTCCCGCCATGGTGCCAGGGCTCGGGGGAGTTGGGCTGGGCTGGGACGACGCCGAAACATCCGAACATGGGGCGGATCGGGGCTCGGAAGCCGCCGCGGAAATATGCGTAGCCATCGGCAATGCGGACGAAGTCAGATCGCTTCATCACCTCCTCGGGCGGCAACAGCGTCTCATCGCCAATACCGATTTTGCAGTGCCCGACAACGCGCAACTCCTCGATGGTGACAGCGATCACCTCGCTCGCGCGGATGCCATCGATCCAGACCGGCCCTGTTGACGGATTGCCCGCCATCGGGCCCTGGGGCTTATCCATCTCCTGTTCGCTGGTCATGTAGATGTCGCCGGTGTCCACCGTCTCGATGATGAACGGTTCTCCCAGGCCGACGCGCAAAGGGGGCACCTTGGGGAGCGTGCCAAGATCGCCGTGGTTTCGGAATCGATGCTCTCGTGTCAGTCGCTGCATTGCGTGCTCCTGAACTGGGAAAACAGGATTTGAATCAGATCACCGAACAGAACGCAGATCAATAGGCCTGGAATCCTCGCGGATTGAGACAGAATAATAAACAGGACGTGATCTCGATTTAGGAAAGGATTGATCGGAGGATGCGGTTGATGTAGCGTTATCAGAATGAGTCGAACGGCCAGGAAGACTCTTGGCGGGTTCATCTACCGCCTTATAACTGCCGGGCCCTTGATGCGAATTGCGCCTCGTTTTCCGATTCTGGCAACTCTCGGTTGACGGCCTGGTACCACACAACCGCGGTGTCAAGCACACGAGGTTTCGATGAAACGGCAAGTGATAGCCCTGAGCCTTCTGCTCATGTTGGGTCAAGCGGCCCCCACATTGGCGGCCGATGTAACCGTTGTCACCACCTACCCGGCCAACAAAGGTCCCGGTTGGAAACAGACGATTGATGTCGCCGGAGCAGTTGGTCCGAAGGACGCGGTCGACTTTGATGAAGGCGGCTTTGTGGTACACGACAAAACGACAGGGAGAGAACGCCAGCGGTTTTCGACGCGAGAGTTTTGGCGCAAAGTGGAACCTGCTAACTCCATGGATCCACAAAAGGACCCCAACGATCCCAGGATTCTCTATGACCCGTTGTCCCAGCGATGGTTCGCCTGCGCCGCCGGGACCACGGTCGCGGATTGCTTCCTGGCCGTATCCACAACGTCCGATCCCACGCAGCAGTGGCGGGGAGTGAAACTCCCACTGCCGCCAATTGATCCCTATATGAAGATGGGCGTGGACAAGAACGGGCTCTATATCTGCTCCTGCAACGGCGACAGCGACTGGCGACGCGGGATGAATTGCTATGTCATCCCCAAGAGCGATGTCATCGCTCCTGGCGGCCCGATCCTGACCCATGGACAGACATTCACAAACTTGAGATTTGCAGCCATGCCGGCCACCGATCTCGATCCCAACAAGCCGGCGAACGCGCCGGAAGTTCTTTTGGTCAACGAGTTCAGTGATGGGACCTGTGGCAAGCTTTACATGTACAAGCTCACCTGGTCGGGGCTGACGGCGAGCATCTCCGAGGTGCAGACCATTCAATTGAGCAAGACGTACCAGACTCCCTCCGCCAACAGCGCGGTCCAGCCGGCGCCTGGGCCAAAACTGCGTGCGGGCGGCGGGAACAGACGGCTTGAGAGTGCTTTCGTCTATAGAGGCAGCGTATTCGGCTGCAATGGAGCAAAGCGCACGGCCAGTTCACGTCCGGGGATACTCTGGTACGAACTGCGAATACGCGATGGCGCCCTGCTACAGGAGGGCTTCGTGGACGACCCGAAGTGCGATTACCTCCATTGCTCGCTTGCGGTGGACAGCAGGGGCAACATCGGAGTGGGCTGCACCAGGACCTCGGAGACCGAGTTCCCGTCGGTCTATGTGATGATGCATGCGGCCACCGATCCGGCCAACATTATGCGGGCGCCCATACTGGCGGTGCCGGGAACCACCTACTACAGATACGCGGGCCTTGAGGCCATCAATTTGAGCCACTACAGCACAACCTGCATTGATCCATCGGATCCCAATCTGCTCTGGACCTACCAGGCCTACGGCAACAGCACCGTAGATAAACAGTGGTGCACGGCATGGGCGGCCTTTTCGTTGTCGTCGACGATACCCAAACGCTCGGCTCTCGAGATTGGCCGTTGAGGCAACGCCGACCGCCCGTCTGCCCTCTCGCCCAGCCGCGGGGAGGCGCAGATAAATGGAAAAACTTGGCTCCATGAGCGACGATACCGCGCACTAACAAAGGAACCTATTCATGGATGTAAAGATAGGCGAGTTTCGTCCGCCTGCAGTACCTCTGATCGTGCATGATCCCTATTTCAGCGTCTGGTCGTTCAACGATCGTCTGACCGACAGCTTCCCGCGCCACTGGACCGGCGCCGGCCAAGGCATGTGCGGCATGCTGCGGATCGATGGCAGGGCGTATCGCTTTGTTGGCAATTACTCGGCGGCCGCTCCGATGGAGCAGATTGCCCGCGAGGTCTGGCCGACGCGGACCGTCTACCGCTTTGCCGCCGCGGGTGTCGAACTAGCCCTCACGTTCCTCACGCCATCGCTCTGCGACGATCTGGACCTGCTTTCACGCCCGATTACCTACATCACCCTCGAGGTTCGCAGCCGCGACGCCCGGCCGCACAAGGTGCAAGCCCACGTCGATGTGACCTGCGAATGGACGGTCGATTCGCCCGACCAGAAGGTCGATGCCGCCCGGCTGAAATTGGGTGACCTGTGTGCGCTACGTGCCGGCGCAAGTGAACAGAAGATGCTCTCTCGCTCGGGTGACAATCTGCGCATCGAATGGGGATACCTCTACCTGGCGGCCGAAGTCTCGGCCAGCGAACAGGTGGTTGTTTTTCCCGATGAGGCCCGCACTGGCTTCTGCCGCACCGGGCGGCTGCCCACCTCCGATGCGATCATCGCCCAGCGCCAGGTCACCCACGGCTGGCCCGCCCTGGCCATCGCAATGGACTTTGCTCAGGTTGGCGGCAAACCCGTCAGCCGGACGTTCATGATCGGCTACGATGACATCTTTGCGATCGAGTACCACCGCCGGAGGCTGCCGGCATACTGGCGGCGCAATGGCATGGATTTCGGGCAATTGTTGAGCACCGCCTGGCGCGAGCTGCCTGCTTTGCGCAAGCGCTGCGAGGCATTCGATCGGAAGCTGGTGGCCGATCTCGCCGCTGCCGGCGGCGAGGAATATGCCGCGCTGTGCGCGCTGGCGTATCGTCAGGCGATTGCTGCGCACAAACTGGTTGCCGATATCGACGGCACGCCGCTGTTCTTCTCCAAGGAGAACTTCTCCAACGGTTGTATCGCCACGGTTGATGTGACCTATCCGTCGGCGCCGCTGTTCCTGCTGCTGCAGCCAAAGCTGTTGCAGGGGATGTTGACACCGATCCTGGATTATGCCGGGATGTCGCGATGGAAGTTCCCCTTTGCCCCGCACGATCTGGGCCAGTATCCGCTTGCCAATGGGCAGGTCTATGGCGGCGGCGAGCTGTCCGAGCGCAATCAGATGCCGGTGGAAGAATGCGGCAATATGCTGATCCTGGTGGGAGCACTGGCGCATGTGCAAGGCAATGCTGAGTATGCCCGTCAGCACTGGAGTACGCTCTCACAGTGGGCTGAGTATCTCAAGGAGAAAGGACTCGATCCGGACGAACAGCTATGTACCGACGATTTCGCCGGCCACCTTGGACACAACACGAATCTGGCGATCAAGGCAATCGTCGCCTTGGCAGTGTATGCAAAGCTGGCAGGCATGCTGGGGGAGAAGAAGGTTCAGGCGCAGTATCGCAAGCTCGCCGAGTCGATGGCGAAGAAGTGGCAGAAGATGGCCTTTGACGGGGACCACTATCGCCTGGCCTTCGACCGCCCAGGCACGTGGAGCCAGAAGTACAACCTCGTGTGGGACAAGGTGCTGGGCTTGGATCTCTTCCCGGCCGCGGTCGCGAAGACGGAAGTGGCCTATTATGTGAACATGCAACAGAAGTACGGCCTGCCGCTGGACAGCCGCAAGACGTACACGAAGATCGACTGGGTTGTCTGGTCGGCCGCGATGGCCGGCGACGATGCCGATTTCCGCGACTTCATCGAGCCGCTCTACGCCTGGCTGAACGAGACGCCGACGCGGGTTCCCATGACCGATTGGTATGAGACGACGGACGGCCGGCAGATGGCGTTCCAGGCCCGCTCCGTGGTGGGCGGCCTGTTCATCAAGGTATTGGCGGCCCCCAGGCTTTGGAGGAAGTGGGCGCCCAAGTAACGGTTACTGCGGCGTTGGCGTTGCCATGCTTCCTGCGATCATTGCCCCGATGGCCGCGCCGAAGATCGCTCCGCGCCACCATGTCGCCGTCAGCGGGCAGGCGCCGCTGGAGCATTGGCCGAAGTGGCCCATCAGCGCGCCCAGTCCGCCACCGGCCGCCATTCCAAGAAACAGTCGCAGGTACATCGTTTATCTCCTCGCCGTCGTCGCCGGTGCCGCCGCACGGCCTGCGTTCTCCAGAATCTGCACAAGCTGATCCGCCGGGGTCACGCCCACCCGTGCATTAATCAGTTCTCCGCGATAGAGCACGGCAAGAGCGGGGATACTCGATACCTTGAACATCGAGGCCAATTCCGGTTCCTCGTCCACGTTCACTTTCACGATCTTCGCTCGGCCGGCCATTTGGGTGGCCACCTTTTCCAGTATCGGGCCCATCATTCGGCAGGGGGCGCACCAGTCGGCATAAAAATCCACCAACACCGGCACGTCGCTTTTCCGAACTTCCGCTTCAAATGTTTCTGCACTCACATGGGTGATCTGACTCATCATCGCTCCTTTACTCACATGGACTGATGCGCAGACCCCTTGCCGGGTTACAGGTTTGCGCATAGCAAGCCGAACCGCACAACTTCAGACTACAATGTCCTGATATGGACACATTCGATCTGGTCGTCATCGGTGCCGGGCCGGCAGGTTACGTCGGCGCTATTCGTGCTGGGCAGCTAGGCATGACTGTTGCCATTGTTGAGAAGCAATTCCTCGGAGGGACCTGCCTGAACATCGGCTGCATTCCATCCAAGGCGCTGCTGGATGCCACCCACCAGTATCACTTTGCCAAGGATCGTTTCGCGGCTCGCGGTATCAAAGTCGGTGATATCAGCGTCGACTTGCCTGCGCTGATGGGCTTCAAAGACAAGATCGTCCGCCAGCTTACCGGTGGCGTTGGTTCGCTGATGAAGAAGAACAAAATCGAGCATGTAAAAGGCGCGGCCCGTTTTACTGCTGCCAACCGCGTCGAGGTGAGCGGCGAGGGCGCATCGCGCACGCTTGAAGGCAAGAGGATCCTGATTGCCACCGGGTCGAAGCCGGTTGAACTGCCGAACCTGAAGTATGACGGCGACCGCATCGTAGATTCCACCGGCGCGTTGGCGTTCACGGAAGTGCCAAAGCGACTACTCGTCGTCGGTGCCGGCGCGATTGGCTTGGAGCTTGGCTCCGTGTGGAGCCGTCTGGGCAGCGAAGTCACAGTCGTGGAGTTTCTCGACCACATTGCCCCCTTTGCCGACCGCGAACTCGCTACTCAACTGCAGAAGTCCATGGAAAAGCAGGGCATCAAGTTCCATCTCTCCACCAAGGTTACCGGCGCTGTGAAGCAGGGCGCCGAGTTCAAAGCCACGCTCGAAACGAACGGCGCCACTTCTGCTCTGATTACCGACCGCATCCTTGTCAGCGTCGGCCGGCGACCTGCCACGGAAGACCTCCAACTTCCCAGCGTGGGCGTCAAACTCACCGCCCGCGGAATGGTGGAGGTCGATGGGCATTACCAGTCCAGCGTTCCGGGCATCTATGCCGTCGGCGACTGCATTGGCGGTGCCATGCTCGCCCACAAGGCCAGCGATGAGGCGATTGCCTGTGTTGAGCAAATGAACGGCATCGCCGGTCACGTGAACTACGATGCCATTCCCAACATCATTTACACCGCGCCCGAACTTGCTTGCGTTGGCCTGAGTGAAGAAGCCGCCAAAGAGGCGGGGCATGAAGTGAGGATCGGCAGATTCCCATTCAGCGCCAATGGCCGGGCCAAGTGCATGGATGAATCCGAAGGCATGGTAAAGATCATCGCTGACGCTAAGACCGACCTGGTCCTGGGCATTGTTATCCTTCACGCCCACGCCTCCGACCTGATCGCCGAGGCTGCCATCGCCATGGAGTACAAAGCGTCCGCCGAGGATATTGCCCGCTCTGCCCATGCTCACCCCACACTCTCGGAGGCCATGAAAGAAGCGGCTCTCGCCGTTGATGGCAGGGCGATCCACTACTAAACGGCGCCCGAGATGAAAGGACCCACAATTGCTTCCCATGGCCCCCAAGCTTAGCGAAACAGCGCTCCGGCTGCTTACCTTGTCTGAGGCGCCCTACCGGCAACTCGTCGTTCGCACGCCTGGTGCGGCGGGCGCCCGGGCGCTGGCAAGCATCGATTACTCGAAACTGATCAACACGACGCCGGCCGATGCGCTGATGCTCCGCGGCGTCGCTTGCGGCATTTGGCTCTGGAACGACGAACTGGATGAAGCCCACAAGCTGGCCCAGAGTATTGAAACAGACACCGGAGCGTTCTGGCACGCGATCATGCATCGCCGGGGAGGAGATTTCTCCAACGCCAAATACTGGTACGCCCGCTGTCGGAACCATCCTGTCCTGCAAGCGCTGGCCAGCCAGTCATCGCTGGTCTTGGATGATCTGCCGTCCGATAACCGACTGGTGAAGTTGACGGTAGATGGCTGGCAGAGCGATCACCTGGTTGACCTGATCGAAGCGCACGCGAAGCCGGAGGGCGAAGAGGAATTCGCAGAGGTGCTGGTGGTCCTGCAGCAGTTGGAATGGCGGGTGCTGCTGGAGTACTGCGTGGCCATGGCATGATAGCGGCAAGCGCTCTCTTGAGGGCATGCCCCACGGCGACGGACGGTCTTGTCGGGTGCTCCAATCCCATTACGCATAGAGGCCTTGCCATGCCATTTGCGTCAGAGCGAGAGCGGGCTACAATGGAGAATCGGATTGTCGGCCCTGATATATAGTGTGTGATCAGAAGGAGTGGTGATGGACTTACAGGTCCTGATGCAAACTGTGCCGGTTGGCGGGTACATCAGCATATATAAAGTTGTGACGATGCTGGTGTTGAGCCTGGCATGGTGGCGGCTGCTGGCATGGGTGGATAAGGATGCGCCGGCTGCTCGTCTGCCCCGTGAGATAACTAATCTGGGGATGATGGGGGTACACATCCTGGCGTGGGGGCTGGTCCTGCTGATGCCGATCAGCTTCTGGTGGGCGCTGGGAGTGTTCCTGACGCTGATGTTGGGATCCTTTGGGGCATACATTGGGATGCGCAATGCGCAGGTTGGGCTTAAGGATCTGAAGACAGAGATCAAAGAGATCAAGCTGTTTGGAAGCGGGAAAGTCAAGAAGAAGGTTGGCCTTGATGAAGTGCCTGGGCTGGTGAGTCTGGCCTCTAAAGATGGCAAACAATGGAAGCAGCCTGAACAGGATAACCCCGAGCGGCCGATCTATGACATTGTGCAATTGATGATGACGGAGCCGTTGCGGCGGGGGATGGACAGGCTGGAACTGACACCGATCGAAGGGGCAATGCTTACGCAGTATTGGGTGGATGGGGTGGTTTATAACGGCGGCCAGTTCAATCGCACCGGAGCCACCAGCGCGATTACATCGCTGAAGCGGCTTGCGCGACTTGATGTGGAGGAGAAACGCAAACCACAGGTAGGCATTATCCAGACAAGCGTTGACGGCAAACGCCATGAGATCCAGGTCCATACCGCCGGCAGCACGGCGGGTGAATCGCTGAAGCTGATGGTGGATACCCAGGGACGGCATAATCACAGTCTGGAAAAGCTTGGGATGTCGGACCAGCAGTTGGAGCAGTTGGGGGCAGCGATTTCGGAGCCCGGCGGCATCATATTGCTCTCTGCGCCAAAGGGTCAGGGGCTGACTTCGCTGGCGTATGCGATATTGCGGCGGCATGACGCCTTCCTGACGCACATCCTTTCCATTGAGCGCGATCCAGAGGACGATCTGGAAGGAATCACGCAGAACATATTGCCGCGCAGCGCAACGCCGAATGAAGAGTTGGAGAAGGTGAAGTGGGTGGTATCACAGGAGCCCGATGCGCTGCTGATGTCCGGGGTGGCGAATCCCAAGAGTGTTCGGGAACTCATAGAGTTCGCGGAGACGGGCAAGCGCGTGTATATCGGCATGCGTTCGGGCAGTGCGGTTGACGCGCTGAACGATTTCCGGGCGATTGTCGGTGATGATGCACTGGCGCTCAAACATCTGCGGATGATTATCTGTGGCCGGCTGGTGCGCAAGCTGTGCTCGGCATGCAAGCAGCCCTATCAACCCGATCCGGAGACGTTGCGGAAGTTGAACCTGGATCATGGAAAGGTGGGCCAGTTCTTCCAGGCGCGGACGCAGCCCATGGTGGATCAGAAGGGGAACCCGATCGCCTGCACGTTCTGCAATGAATTGCGATATAAGGGGCGGGTCGGCGTGTATGAGGTGCTGGCGATTGACGATGAGGCAAGGCAGGTCGTGATGGCCAATGCGTCGGCCAACCAACTGCGCAGCCTGATCAGGAAGGCGCGTGGACGGTTCCTGCAGGAGCAGGCGCTGGAGATGGTGGAAAAGGGCGAGACCAGCATTCAGGAAGTGTTGCGGGCTATGCGCGGCCAGGAACAGGATCCTCGAACCGGAGGCACCGGCGCCCAGCCTGCGCCGGCTGGGACGGGTCCGGCGACGGGCCCGCACTCCTCGGCATCAGGCACATTCAGCCCGCCCTCGGGTTCAGGTACGCCGAGCAGCCAGGCCGCCCGTGGGGGCTTACGGCCTGGGCAAGGAACTCAGTCTGGCAGCCACGGTGGGCGCGGCCAAGGGCCGCAGAAGCCGGGCAAGTAGGACTATCCAGGGTCAGTACGCAAGAGAGTAAGCCATGGTTTTCGGAATGATCATGTTGGTTCTGGTGGCGGCCGTTGCCTTCTACCAATACATCCAGGGATTTTTCAGCGCCATGATTTCATGTGTGCTGGCGATCATGGCGGCATTGATTGCCGTCGCCTACCACGAACCAGTCGCTGAATCGCTGCTGGCGAAGCCTCTGCCGGCGCAAGCCCACGCGGTGGCGCTGGTGGTGATATTTGCCGTGGCTTATGTGCTGATGCGATTGTTGGCAGATAGACTGGTGACAGGGAACGTGCGGTTCAGTGTTCTTGTGGACAAGATCGGCGCCGGCGTCTTCGGCCTGTTGGCGGGGATCTTTACGGTAGGCGTGCTGGCGATCGCGGCGCAGACCCTGCCATTCGGGCCCAGCATTGGGGGCTACTCGAGGCTTCCGGTGGCGAGTCGCCCTGAGATCGGGCTCAAGCACCTGCCCCGGCAGCTTTACGATACGAAGATAGGCGTGTGGGATGAGTTGGAGCGCGACCGCTATGACAGCGCCTCGTCATCATCCATGGTCCCCCTGCCGCTCGATGGGGCGGTTCTGGGTTTAACCTCATCGTTGAGCGCTGGGGGCTCGCTCGCGGGTGACCGGTCATTCGCGCAAGTGCATCCGGATTATGCCACGGAACTGTTTGGCACGCGGCTGGCTCAACCGTTCAACGGCAGCGCGGTCCTGTACTCGTCGGTCAGCAACGGAGTAACGGTCTCACAGGTCTACACGACAAGGTCGGTGCTGGATAATCCCGAGGATATCGAAGTCGGTGTGGTGCGCGGCGAGCACTCGGTTGCCATAACATCTGAAGGCACAACTCCAGTAGTGGTCCGGGTAACACTCCCTGGATCCACGCTGCTTACGCCGGCGGCGGTGCGGCTGGTCGTGAAAGGGAAGGATGACTCCGTCAATTATTTCCCGATCGGCAGCTACCAGAAGGGTGAACGGCTGCTGCTGACCCGGCCGGATGACCCTATCGTCGTCGATCCGGGCCCGTCGGTGGATTTCGTTTTCCTGGTTAACAGCGAGAGCCTGATCAAGACCGAGGATTCGGCATTGCGGCTGCCTCGTGGAACATTTCTGGAAGCAAAAGAGGCAGCGCGTGTAGATCTGTCAGACAAAGAGATATCGCGGGGCGTGCCTGGCGGCAGCGAGTCCGTCGGGATCTTGGCCAAGATCAAGCAGCAGTAGGCGATTTTCCCATACATTCCTTCCGTGCGAGACTCTGGTGGAACGCCCGGCGCCCACGGTTCTGCTCCCGGTGTGTGCATTTTCAGGTTGTGGATAAGTAGCAGGTGCGCAGGTTGTTTGCGGGAGTACCACCTATGCGGTAAGTGCTGTCGGGACAGTTGGTTATGGTTGAATTGGGGGCGCAGATGCGCAGGTTCGGGGTGATTGTGGATAAGTCCTGCTGGAATGATCAATGACCAGATCCCAATGTCCAATGAACGATCAACCCTCAATGAGCAAGGTGCTCAGGTTCGAGTGCGCATCTTCGGGCATTGCGTGACCCAAATCACCGATGCGGCAAAGGTGCGCAGGTTAGCTGGACGTCATTGGTTCCCGGCGCCGGCGGTCGAGGACAAAGGTGCGCAGGTTCGTGTGCGCAGTCCGTGGCGTCGTGTGATCTAGATCACTGCCCAGACAAAGGTGCGCAGGTTAGCGCGCACAGAC
Source organism: uncultured Phycisphaerales bacterium (assembly GCA_903871935.1). Taxonomy (GTDB): domain Bacteria; phylum Planctomycetota; class Phycisphaerae; order Tepidisphaerales; family Tepidisphaeraceae; genus CAIQIQ01. The sequence goes on along the minus strand of CAIQIQ010000081.1, from coordinate 141,421 downwards.
CAGGGCGGAACACGTTTCCTTTTGTTCCACTTTGGTTCACGGTCCTTGCCCATGGACTGCTGTCCATGGGCGTTCAACTGGTCGAGGTATTCACTTGTCAAATAACCGGACCCGCGCGCGCGAAGGTCCTCCATATATATGGGGTGTTTGGGCGGCTGCCAAAAATGGAAGTTTAGGAATGACAGGCACTTGCGCGCGGCCAGAATTCTTTCACGATTTTGGGCGGCTTGGGAAGGCTAGGGGGCCTTTCCGCGGGCGTGGGTGGCGGAGTTGGTGGGCGTATTGGGCACGGCGGCGGCGGGTCTTCCCTCGTTACGGACTGTGTGCTGCAGGCCCAGTTTGCCTACAACCTGTCTGACCCAGGTGTCCTGACCATAGGGACGATTGCGGTTCTCGCTGGTGGTCAAGCGGGTCAGTTCCTGTGGGGTAAGGGGCTGATTGACATACTGGAGCCAGTTCGCCGGGCGGCCGGCGGGCCATGGACTGAGGATGGACGTGAGCTCTGGGTCCGCCTGCTGTCTGGCCCAGAGGCTGCTCCAGGGCCAGTCTTGGGCATGTTCTACGAGTTTGGCCGAGAGGGCGTTGCGTTCGACGTAGCGCAGGACTTCCCGCAGGGATTGGCCGGACTGCACCGGGAAGGCTTTGAAGCGGCCGCGATAGAGGTGGCCGTAGCCCACGCTGTGGTGCGCCACGCGCCAGCGGACGGCATGGGTGAGGGTCAGCCAACGGAAGAAGCGGCTCATTTGGCCTTTGTTGGTCGGCCGGACGACAAAGTGCCAGTGGTTGCCCATCAGGCAGTAAGCGAGGATGGGCAGGGGCTCGCGCTGGTGGGCCTGGAGGAGGATGTGCCGGAGGGCGGCGAAGTCGGGGTCTTTTCGGAGCATGATAAAGCGTCCGGCGGTGCGGTTCATGACGTGATAGAAGTATCCCGGCGGTGCGATGCGTGCTTGGCGCGGCATGGGTAGGAGTGTACCGAATCGGGCATGCTGCAGCAACGGAATCGGGAATACTATTTACGTCCCCGTATCACGTCTTCCTTCGTCGCTTGTCTTGCCTTCGTGCCTTCCGTGGTTATGCCGGTAGAAACAATACTCGCATGCCAGATTGCAGCCAGCGCCGCTGGGCTTGCTCATCACGTTGAAGGCGGCAATGGGCCAGGAGGTCTGGAGATAGGATTGTGAAAGGGGAATGCGGGTCATCGTGTGGTTGTCCTCGTATTCACCAGATCGTACTCGCTAGATGGATCCTCGTCCCACTGTTTTCTGATCGTCGACCAAACTGGCCATCCATCCGCATTCCGGACACCGATCTGGAGTTGCACGCATATCATAGGCGCAGAGGAGACATAGTCCCTTCCGCACTCTCTCTCGCCTGCGCAGGATCCCGTAGATGCGAAGGCATAGGGGCATTGCAGACAAACAGAGCAATGCCCACCACGGGACCACGACGGCCGCGAAACGTACCCGAGCAAGGGCGAGGTTCAGTTGTCCTGGCAGGCCACTTCTGATACTTGGCGGCACGCTGCCCCAACCTTCACGCATCGCAAAGCCTGCCAACCGGCGCGGTTTCTCGTCTTCCAGCAGGGAGTAGTCGCGGACGTGTACGTCAACAGGAACGCCGTTCTTGGAGACGTAGTAGCCATAGGTCTTGGTTGAGGTCAGGTCATAGAGATTCGTCGCAGGCACAAATGTAGTCTGCGGTAGGCGCCGATGGTACATGTGCCATCCTTGTGAAATGCTCCTTATCGCTGTGTCGAATGTAGCCTCAAAGGTTAGAGCACCTCCCTCGCTTTCGACAAAGAACAGGCGATTTCCACGCGCAAAGGCGATCCCGTCGATGGCAGCGAGGTAACTGCGCCCTGCGAGAAAGCCTCCGCCAACGAGAAGAGCGAGAAGCACTGGCAACGGGATTGCCTTTGGCATATAGTTTAGCTTTCAGATGTATATGCAGGACACTGAGGACTTTCGCTTCGTATCAATCCCAATAACGCTCGTTACACTGAGGGCATGAGGTACTCGATCACTCACCACTTGTGGCCGCAATTTGGGCCGGCCTATGCGAGGGCTGGGGGCTCCTTGGTGAAACACGGAATCGTCTCCACGGTTCTCGTCTTCTTAATTTGTACATACCCGTCGGTAACATAGCCAACTACTGTCCATTTGCCACATATGCACGTCTCCCAAAGTGTGGTGCGCTCAGGCAAGGTCGCCTGCTCATAGGTGGTCGTGACTGTGTAGCCTGGCTTGAACTCACCACCAACGAGTCGGCAGCAAGGCTTCCATACGATACTCACTATTCGCTTGTATGTGTATTCCATACCCTTGTCTAGGATCTTATCCCGAGTACTGCCCTCTTCGTCGCATGAATCCAAGGTCGGTATACCTGGATCAAAGTGCACACGTTCCGGAGTGCCCCACATGGCTGTCCCCTGCGGATCGGTCCACCGAGTCGGATTCGAGCCGCAATACTGCATCAACGAAAAGCCATCGATGTACCCTAGCGAATCACGGGACGTGAACGTCCCTAGCGTGGGGTGATAGCCTTGACGACCGCGATTGTAGTACATCCCCGTTTCCGCATCGAGCATCAAACCCTGATGCCCGAGCCAGAAGTCCGTTGAACCCGCAGTCCATGTCGCTGTATAAACGCTCCTTGCGCCATACGGTGTATAGACAAAACGGTTGACCACTGCGCCGCTATTACCGTTGATCGTGGCCGTAAGATCGAAGTTCGCATCCTGCGCGACGTAGAGCTTCTGATCCACCGTGCCATCGGTGTTCGTGTCCCGATAGACCATGACGGAGGCATCGATGTAGCGTTGATCCCAGACATACTGCTCATAGGCGTTGGCGCTGCCGTTCCTTCGAACCTCGATTACCTGATTCTGCTCGTTCTGGTAGTAGTCAAATGTATCGCCACCGGCAATGACCTTCTGCATGCGGTAGCCGCGCCCATCATACCTTTTGCTGGATCGGCATTCTCCTCGGTCAGGTCGCTTCCCTCGGCGTTGCGCCGGTCGGCATAACGCCATTTGACATACACCTGCTCGTAGAAGGTCTGATAGTCCATGACAGACTGCCGGTCCTCGGGCTCACTTCGCAGGCTTCCTGGGTACTTAGACCTGTCCGACTTCCCCGGTTCGTGCATCATCGTCTTGTTCCTTGCGGATTCACGATGCGGACCCCGACTCGCGTCGAGGTCGAACCAGGGGATCTCCCGGCTTCCGTGAAGGAACCATTGCTGGCTCCCAAGAGAGTGACTTGATGCCACTCCCGCGAGGTGTGTCGGTACGTAGCTGGGGTCTTAGACCACGCGGAGTTCATCCGCTTCTCGCGTTGGCGAAGCGGATGATGTTGCCTTCCGAACGACGTAAAGCCGTCGGCACTCCGAACAATACGGTTTTCGAGGCTCAATACCCAGTCCATACACTCCCCTGTCAACGCTTGGGAAACGGCCTTACGGCCGCCTCCCCATGACTCGGGGCCAATGTGGCTCGCTATGCCTTCATTGTGTGACTCTTGCATTCACTGCACCTCGCCGGCTTTGGCCGGCGCACTACGTCCCCGTATCATGTCCCCTTGATTCCACTCACCCGCGATACAAGGAACAGCGGAAGGAACGAACCGGCATAGGAGATAAGGAAGAACAAGCCACCTAGAGAATCACTATGGAAGATCGGATAATAAAAGATGACCAGACACAGGCCAAACCAGCAAATCGCGACCAAGCCGGTAGCCTGTGTCGCCAGCCTGAGACGATGGATGATCGGCTTTACTCCATCGAATATGTGAGTTGCCGGACTCCGCCAACCGCCTGCCGATAGGAAGGCCACCGCCGCGAGGAGGCCATGCAGAAGACAGATCATGGCCATATCAGCTCCTGGCGCAAGGACGGGCGGGGTCATACCTGTGACATCCGCCAGCCCAATTCGGCTCAATATCTGCAGGGCGCCAAAGAAGACTGCGCTGAACGCGAACACTTGGGCGATGTAGAAAGCCGCAAGCGCGAGCAGATCAAATGCCAACATGCACCATGCCTTGCAGGGCTTCCAGTTGACGCGATTCTCATTGGGCAATGAGAAATACTCAATTACGCGTGAGCGGTCTGGATTATGCGACATAGTTTCCTCAAGCACGTACATGCAAGGGGCATTACATCACGAGGGGGGAGGAAGGGGATCGTCGATTCCTGGGGGATCTGGGCACTGACAATGGTACACTACCTCGCCGTCGGACGTATGCATCGGCGGCCCCCACGTTCCCGTGGTATCAGGGAAGCCCTTATAATTCTTGCCGTTATCCCATCCGGAGGAGGTGTGTCCTAGTATTGTCCACGTGCACCAGCGCGTCCAATACTCATAACGGAGCCAGCCATAACACGTACAGGGCGTGCCCGTTTTGCTGCCGATCACTGGGAAGGGAGAGCTGTCCCCTTGGTAATGCGTGACTCTTGATCCTTTATTGAACTGCTTCGGGTCCCTGATCCATGGACCGCAGGTCTTGCACCAAATCTTGGGCCAAAGCGGGCCCGATCCCGTGCCTGGGCTACCACCGCCGGGCTCCATAGGTGGGTCCAATAGCCCCGGGTAAGGCTTTGATGGATCTCCATTGCCTAATCCCCATCCTGGGTTGCCCCAATAACCTCCTCCGAATGTCGGATAGCCCCAATTGTTCGAACCCCCCGGTGGCATCACGGCAGTACGGATCTGTGTGCCGGCGGGGTCGACCACTGTTAGCACTTGCGCCCCCTCATACTGGTACAGGCTCGTACCATCGACGTACCCCGCGAAATCCCGCTGGTAGAACGTCCCGAGTGTCGGACCGTAGATGCGCGTCCGGCTATCATATGCACCAGTCTCCGTATCGAGCCAAAGTCCCTGGTGGCCGCGCGCAAAGTCGGTCGTTCCCACGGTCCACGTCGCCGTCAGAACCGTCCTTGCGCCGTACGGTGTATACACAAATCGGTTGGTGACCGTTGCGTTCTCACCGTTGATGATCGCCGTCACATTGAAGTTTGCATCTTGAGTTACGTACACGCTCTGGATGCCCAGGCCATCAGTGTTTGTATCGCGATACACCATTGCCGGGGCATCAATGTATCGCTGATCGTATACATACTGCTCATATGGGTCGGTGTCGCCGTTCGTCCCGACTTCCACCACCTGATACTGCTCATTGTAGTAGTAGTCGAAGGTATCGGCGCCGACCGTCTTGCTGATCCGTCTTCCCAAACCGTCATAGGCATATTTAGTTCGATCCAGATGACGTGGAAGAAGGCGTCTGAGGTTCGAGGTACGAGACCTCATAAGCCTGGTCGAGCGTAATTGGGGTTCGTGGAGCTTCATGGTGGAGCGATACGACCCATTCCCACGTGAAGGACCTGAGCCCGGAGGGCGAAGGGCCTTCACGTGGACGCACTTTCCCTTATACCCCCGGCGGGAATGCACTGCAATTACATTTATAGTTGTTGCGACAGCCGCCATCACCCGGCTCGGCGACGTGCCGGCGGATGTTGGAACGGCAGCTTCATGGCCGGCAACAGGTCATTGACGAACCCGGCCAGGTCCTTGATCGGATGCACGTCGGCCGCCTCACGCAGATCCTGTGCCGTCACATGCAGGTAGATCTGGGTACTGGTGATCAGCCTGTGTCCCAATAAGTCACGGATCGTCACCAGGCCCACGCCGGCCTTCACCAGGTGCGTCGCAAAGGTGTGCCGCAGGCGGTGCGGGGAGACGCACTTGGGGATCCGCGCACCTCGGGCACAGGTCTTCACACGTTCGTAGATCACGCCCCTGCTCATCCCTCTACCACGCCGACTCTGGAAGAAGCATTCCCGTGGCGCCACCACCGATCGCCTCTGGCGATACACTTGCAGTGCCGCAACCACCTTGTGGTTCAGCGGCACCGTCCGTTCGTGGCCACCCTTGCCACGCACACGGATCACGCGCTGATCCAGATCCACATCTTCCTCTCTTAAGCCTGAACACTCCGAGGCCCGGATCCCCGTGCCGTAGAGCAGAACCAGGATCGCACGATCGCGAAGCCCCAGCACGGTATCGGTCGGCGGGGTCTCCAGCAATCGCTCTACTTCCTCTATGGACAGCACCACCGGCAGCTTCCGCGGCGTCGCCTTGATGCGGGGGAAGTGTGCCAGCGGATTGTCTGAGGGCATTGTATGTGCTTGGCGGGACTGGACTTGCGCTGGCCGGGTCTTGCCGTTTCCGGGTCCTTCCTGGAAAGACGGGCATGCCCCTGCCCGGTGTTGCTGCACAATTGCGGTAGAGTCCTCGGTAGATGATACTGCTGGCTGCACGGCGAGAAATCCCTATGAGCAACACGTACTACATCACGACGCCCATTTATTACACGAATGGTGAGCCGCACTTGGGGCATGTCTACTGCACCGTATGCACTGATGTGCTGGCGCGGTTTCACAGACTGTGCGGTGAGGATGTGCATATGCTCACCGGCACTGACGAGCATGGCATCAAGATGGTAAAGACGGCGGCCGCTTTGAACACTGAGCCGGCGGCCTTGGCCCACAAGAACGCCATGGTCTTCCGTGATGTGTGGAAGGAGATGGGGATCATCAATGATGACTTCATTCGCACCACCGAGCCGCGCCACAAGCTTTCTGTGCAGGAGATCATTCGGCGGATGGTAGCCAGGGATGACATCTACCTTTCCTCCTACGAGGGCTGGTATGACGAAGGACAGGAAGAGTTCGTCACCGAGACCGAGGCGAAGGTGAACGAGTACAAATCGGCGATCTCCGGTCGGCCGCTGCTGCGCTATAAGGAGCAGTCCTACTTCTTCCGGCTGTCGAAATATGTGCCGCAGGTGCTCAAACATATTGAGAATCACCCGGATTTTGTGCAGCCCGAGAGCCGTCGCAATGAGGTGATGAGCAAGATCAAGGCGGGTGTCGATGATCTGTCGATCAGCCGGGCAACACTGAAGTGGGGGATTCCCCTGCCCAACGATCCCGAGCACGTGGTCTACGTGTGGATCGATGCTCTGAGCAACTACATCACCGCCCTGGGATTCGGGTCGATGGATGAAACCCTCTACCGCAAGTACTGGCCGGGCGTGCACGTCATCGGCAAGGAGATCCTCTGGTTCCACTGCGTGTACTGGCCGGCGATGCTGCTGAGCCTGGGCGAGCCGCTGCCCAAGGGCATCTTCGCCCACGGATGGTGGACCAGCGAAGGCAAGAAGATGAGTAAGAGCATGGGCAACTTCGTTGACCTGGAGAGACTCCGGGCGATCGCGAAGGCCTATAGCAACGATGCGCTGCGCTACTACATGGTGCGGGCCGGCAACTTTGGCAGTGATCTGGACTGGACAGAGATCGATTTCATCAAGTCGTTCAACGAACTGGCCAATGTGCTGGGCAATGGCCTGAACCGGACGATCAAGATGATCGGCAAATACCGGGACGGTAAGGTGCCGCTCGTGCAGGCCGAGTTGGAGCCGATCGATCGTGCCCTGGTGGAGAAGATGGATGCTCTGGGCGATGCCGTGCGCGCGGCGTATCTGCGCTATGACCTGCAGGCGGCCGCGACGCTGCCGCTGGAACTCGCCCGTCAGACCAACGGCTATATCGAATCCACTGAGCCGTTCAAGCTCGCCAAAGATCCAGCCAAGGCGCAGCGTCTCAGCACGGTGCTGGGACTGGCCGCCGAGGCAATCGCCAAGGCGCTGATGGCATTGATCCCGGTGCTGCCGGAGAAAGCCATCGAGGGCCTGAAGCAGTTCAACATTGATTTCGCAGGCAAGTCGTTCGATGAACTGATGAACGCGAAACTACCCGCCGGCCACCAGTTAGGTGATGGCAAGCCACTGTTTCCAAAGGTGGAGCCAAGCAAGGATTGATGCTGCAATCGAGGTCATCATAAGCGACCGTTCGGCGAACGGTCCCGGGGAGATTGGTTTGTCCGCATCTGACGGTATTTTCTTCGCGAGCCCTTCCCATGTGGCGGTTTGACGCCTCGGGAACGGTGAGTTAGATTGCGACTATGGACCCGTATTCGAAGACCATTCATTTTCTTTCGGGTATGCCACGATCCGGATCGACCATTTTGGGCAACATCCTTGCGCAGAATCCGCGATTTCATGTGACGGCAACCCACGGATTGCTGATGCTGCTTTCGATGATACGGGAAGCGTACGAGGGGATTCCTGAGTACCGCGCAGCGCCCAACGAAAAGGAATTGACTGGGATATTGCGCGGCGCAACGTTCGGCTCGTTCGAACAGGTGGATTGTCCTGTAATCATCAATCGCCATCGATCCTGGCCCATAGAGCTTGAAATGATCGAGGCGATACTTGGGCGTAAAGCCAAGTTGATCATGTGCGTACGGGACGTGCCCGAGATACTCGCCAGCCTGGAGAAACTGTGGCGGGATAACATGTCGCTGCGCCCGATGTCGGATTGCACGCAAGGCAACCCGGTTCCGTTCCGAACCCTGGAAGGGCGATGCAGAGAATGGTTGGATCCGGATCACGTTGTCGGGCGCGCCTACGCGGCCATGCAGGATGCGCTGGTACGCGGCTATCGTGACCGGATGCACTTCGTGCATTTTGACGAGCTGACCCGCAACCCCACAGAGACGCTCCAGGGCATCTACAAGTTCCTCGGAGAGGAATCGTTCAGCCACGATTTTGAGCATGTGGAGCAGGTGACGGTAGAGGATGATATGGCGCATGGTGTCAAGGGGTTGCATGACATTCGTCCGGCGGTTCGTCCGGTCGGCAAGCGGGCCAAGGAGATGCTCGGGCCTCTGGCCGAGAAGTTCCGCGGTCCCTACGTCTGGGATGGTTACCTGAGCGGGCTTGGGTCGTAGTACCGTTTTGGCCGCATTCAAGGGCATTCCTGCGCCAGCTCTTCTCATGTGGCGGTTTGACTCGCTGATAGCGGCGGGTTAGATTCCGATCATGGATCCATATTCCAAGACCATTCATTTCCTCTCGGGTATGCCACGGTCTGGATCGACCATTCTGGGTAACATCCTTGCGCAGAATCCACGATTCCATGTGACGCCAACCAGCGGAGTGCTGAGCCTGCTTTCCGGGATGCGAGATGCGTACGAGGGGATCCCTGAGTATCGAGCAGCGCCTAACGACAAGGAATTGATGGGAATGCTGCGCGGCGTGATGTTCGGCTCATTCGAGTGGGTGGATCGTCCGGTAATCATCAATCGCCATCGATCATGGCCCATGGAGGTTGAAATGGCCGAGGCGATTCTGGGGCGCAAGGCCAAGTTTATCATGTGTGTGCGGGACTTGACCGAAATCCTCGCCAGCCTGGAGAGAGTGTGGCGGGAAAATGTGCCGCTGCGCCCCATGTCGGAATGCACGCAAGGCAACGCGGTTGCGTTCCGCACCATGGAAGGGCGATGCAGCCAATGGGTGTCCCAGGACCAACTTGTAGGGCGTGCCTATGTCGCTATGCAGGATGCGCTGGTACGCGGCTTTCGTGACCGGATGCACTTCGTGCATTTTGACGATCTGACCCGCAATCCCCAGGGCGTGCTCCAGGGCATCTACAGCTTCCTCGGAGAGCAGCCCTTTGAGCACAACTTTGAGCATGTGGAAAAGGTGACGATAGAGGATGACCTGGTGCGCGGTGTCAAGGGGTTGCACGACATTCGTCCGGCGGTTCGCCCAGTTCCCAAGCGTGCCAAAGAGTTGCTCGGGCCTTTGGCCGAGAAGTACCGCGGTCCCTATATCTGGGATGATTTCGTGACCAGGTTTCGACCGTAGCATTAATATGGCCGCATTCTGCGGGCATTCCACCGCGAGCCTTCTTGATGTGCCGGTTTGACTCCCTGATAGCGGTGGGTTAGATTTCGATCATGGATCCATATTCCAAGACCATTCATTTCCTCTCGGGTATGCCAAGGTCTGGAACGACCATGTTGGGCAACCTCCTTGCACAGAATCCACGATTCCATGTGACACCAACCAGCGGGCTGCCGAGCATGGTTTCGGGGCTGCGCGAAGGGTACGACAAAGTTATCGAGTACAAAGCTGCCCCAAACGATCAGGAATTGGTGGGAATACTGCGCGGTGTGATGTTCGGCTCGTTCGAGTGGGTGGATCGTCCCGTAATCATCAATCGCCATCGATCATGGCCCAGCGAGCTTGAGTTGATCGAGACGATTCTGCGTCGCAAGGCCAAGTTCATTATGTGCGTGCGTGACCTTCCCGAGATTCTCGCCAGCCTGGAGAAATTGTGGCGGGATAACAAGGCGCTCAGCTCGATGGCTGCATTCACCAAAGGCAGCCCGGCTGCATGCCGAACCCTCGATGGGCGATGCAACCATTGGGTTAGTCAGGGCCACATTGTGGGACATGCCTACACAGCCATGCAGGATGCACTGACGCGCGGCTATCATGATCGGATGCACTTCGTGCATTTTGACGACCTGACCCGCAATCCCCAAGGCGTGCTCCAGGGCATCTACAAGTTCCTCGGAGAGCAGCCCTTTAACCACGATTGTGAGCATGTGGAGCAGGTGACGGCAGAGGATGACATGGTGCATGGCGTCAAGGGGCTGCACGACATTCGTCCGGCGGTTCGTCCGGTCCCCAAGAGGGCCAAGGAGTTGCTTGGGCCGCTGGCCGAGAAGTACCGCGGCCCGTATGTTTGGGATGATTACCTGTCCAGGCTGCGAGCGTAGCAGAGCCGGCGCCACTCACTCTCCGATGCAGTAGACGGATTGCCGAGTGCGGATGAAGAGTCTCCTGCCGGAAAACACAAGGTTGCCGGCGATGCGGTCGTCCAGTTTACTAAGCGCGATCTGACGGAATTCCTTCCCTGGTTGAACGACCACAGTCTCTCCCTGATCGTTACTGATGTAGAGGTATTTTCCGGCCAGCGACAGGCTGGGATAGAGGGCGCCGGCGGCGATGCCGGGGCGGCCGCTCATGTTGGCCATGTCCAGCTCATGAGAGTAGACGAGGTTCCCGTCTTTGGCGTCGAGAACATAGAGATTCCCCTGATTGCTGGCGATGTAGATGAGGCCCTCGTGCAATACAGGGGAGGCGAAGAATTCACCATCGAGGTCTTGGCGCCAGAGTCTCTTGGGCGCAGCGTCGGCCTGGGGCAGTTGCATGGCGTAGGCAGTGCCATCGATGAAATAGAAGCGCTCGCCGGAGACGATGGGGCTGGTATAGGCGAGTTCGCCAGGACCTTTGGCGACGATGGAGCCATCGGCGCAGCGAAGGATATGACCGGTGGGAGAGATGATGTAGCTGACGCCGGCAATGATTGCGGGAACAAGGGAACCGCAGGTCTCGAGGACCTTGTCCGCTTTCCATAGGACTGTTCCTGTCTTTGCATCAAGGGCGGTGATGGCGCCGGCCGCCACGATCAGTTTGCCGTCGATGAGACAGGGGGAGGCGGCACGGCCATGGCCGGTCGTAGAGGGATCGCTCAGGTATTGTATCCATTGGCGGGCGCCATCGAGATCGAAGCAGGTGGCGATGCCGTTGCCGAAGAGGATGTAGAGATGTTGGCCATCGGACACGGGAGTGGGGGTGGTATTGCCTATTTCCGCCGGAGCAGCAGTTGCTTCGGGTTTGGTGGGAAGGTCGTCGAACGAGGTGGACTTGGACCAAAGGATTTTGCCGGTCTGGGCATCGAGACAGGTGAGGAGGCCCGGTTCAGAGAGGGTGAAGACTTTGTTGCCGGCAACGATGGGGGAGTTGTAAAGAGTCTCGCCGACCTTGGTAGACCAGAGGATGCCTTTTTTAGCAGCGGCATCCCAGTTAGTGGGTGGGGTGGCATCAGGAAACAGACCTGTGCCATCACCGCGCCATCCGAAGGCAGCGGGCGACTGGGTAGTGGCTTGGGTGGTTGCAGACGGCTGGGAAAAGGCGGCGGAAGACCCAGCCAGGAGAATAAGAACGGTGATGCAGGCAAGCTTGAAAGATAGTGTTTTCATTGGGGAAAAGGCCCTGGATTTCGGTAAGAACAGAGTCATCACTCGCCGATGCAGTAGAGGTACTTCTCGCCGCGGATGAACAGGCGTTTGCCGTCGAACGTGGGATTGGCAACGAAGCGTTCGGTGCGGGTGGCCCAGGAACGCGTGATGAGGCTTTCGATCTTGTTCTTAGCGAGCTCCTGATAGGTGCGCCCGGGTTTGATCACCAGGGTGGCGCCGGAGTTGCCCATGAGATAGATGTTTCCTCCGGCCAAGGAGGGACTGACGCCGATGCCTCGGCCGGCGCCTTCGCCATGGGTCTGGATATGGTCAAGGTCGAGAAGTCTCTGGTAGACGATCTGCATGGTGTTAACGTCAATTACAACGAGGACGCCTGAATTGTTGACGCAATAGGCAAGGCCGTCATGGATCAGCGGGGATGCCATGAACCAATCGTTGTAGAAGGTCGGGAAATGGGTGACGTCGAGTTTGAGGGTCTTGACGGAGGCCAGGGCCAGTGGATCGGTCAGGTCCGTCGGGAGAACAACCTTGTTGAAGACACTGAATGTCGAAAGCTCATAAACGGTGTCGCCGATCGCGACGGGGGAGGGGATTTCCTGCTGCCGCGGGCTGATATCAGGCCCTTTGGCGTGGATCATTTTCCCATCGGAGAGTTGGATGATGTTGCCTGTGGGAAGAATGCAGACAGGGGCACCAGCTATCCTGGCAATGGCAGGAGTGCCGTGAAAGCGGTTTGGCGCGAGGCCGGTGAGCGCGGTAGTCCAGAGGCGCTCTCCGATCTTGGCATCGAAGGCGATGAGCTTGTTCATGAATACAATGATCTTGCCATCGGCGAGGATCGGGGAAACGGAGTATCCGTGTTCGAAGAAAGAACCTTCATTGTCGAGGCGTCGCCAGATGGGTTTCCCGGAAAGGTCGTAGCAGCAGGTGACGCCTGTGGCGAACCATGCCCAGATATGCTGACCATCGGTGACGGGGGTTATGCCCGCATAGCCGACATCCTGGCCCTTGGGCAGGGCGTACTTGGTTTCGTCGAAGCCCTTGATGAGGCTGTAGAGCTTCTTCTCGGTGGTGGTTTTGACCTTGTAGCCTTCGCCACCGTCAATGGGCTCGAGCTTGGGGGGTGTGGCGGCGGCGAAGGAATCGTTTTCGGCTTTGAGGGCGGCCTGGAGTGGCACGATGTCCTTGAAGACATCGGGGTTCGCCTTTTTTTCCTCGTCGGTGACCAGCTCGTCGTAGTTGTTGGAGCGGACCCAGAGGATCTTGCCAGAGGCCTGATCGACGCAGACCAGGTCGGCGGGCTCGGAGAGGAGGAAGAGTTTGCCGTCGGCAGCGACGGATGCGCCGTAGCCGGCCGATGCCGGGAGAAGTGTGGTCCAGCGGATGTTCTGCTCCTGGAACTGGGCATTCTTGGGTTCAGCGCGGAAGGCGATGTTGGCGTACCAGTCGCCAGGTATGGGCTCGCCTGAAATTCCGGCCGATGGAGTGATACGAAGAAGGATGCGATTCCATCCTTTCTGGAGGGAGGCGAGCTGAGGCGTGTAGGTCAACGTCTGGTCGTTGGTCTTGGGAGTGTGCTTGCCGTTGATCCAAAGGTGTGCAGATCCGGTGTGGTGGATGAGGAGCGTGAACTGGGCATCAACGGGAGAGTAGATGTAGACGTGAGCGTAACCGGCCTTGTCGAGCTTCTTGCCGTAGGAATCAAAGACCTGGGCGAGATCGACGTTTGAGGTGTCGAAATGAGCGGGCTTCCATTTTGATCCGGCGATCTCGTCGCCGGGCTTGGGAGCGAGATCGGGAAGAGCTTCAGCATAGAGAGCATCGCCGGGTGGCGCCTTCAGGTCGTGGGAATTCTGGGCGTCGAGTGGGTCCAGGATGAGCCAATCGTGAATCACGCCGTCGGGCATGCTCTGGGCGGAGGGGGAGGGTTCGTCGCCCTCGGGCGGCTGGACCTGGTAGCGCAGGGCATCCACGGCTTTGCTGACCCGCTGCCAGCGGATGGGCGGGTTGGTATTGGTGTAGATGCCGGTGCCATCGCCGCGCCAGCCGAAGGGATTGGCGGCAAGGGCGGAGGCCGAAAGAGCCAGAATGAGAAACAGATTTGTGGCCAGTTTCATACGGGTTCCTGAATCGCGCTCTCTTGAAATCGATGTCTGCGAACGTCGTCGCCAATCGGGCGGAGTGTAACCGAGGTCCCGATGGTTGACGATGGAGGTGATGGCCGGTGGTCGGTCTGGACATGTCCATTCGACCTCGCTGCTCTATCCCGTTACAATTCCTCCCCTCTTTGGAGAACACCATGACCCTGACACAGGCTGACTCGCAAATTGCCACCTTGATCCAGAAGGAACAGATGCGGCAGGAAACCACGCTGGAGCTGATTGCCAGCGAAAACCACGTATCGACGGCCGTGATGGAGGCGGCCGGCAGCTGCCTGACCAATAAATACGCGGAAGGTTACCCGGCTGCTCGATATTACCAGGGCTGTGGCTTCTATGATGAGATCGAGTCGATCGCGATCGAGCGGGCAAAACACATGTTCGGCTGCCGATTCGCGAATGTGCAACCACACTCAGGCGCCAGTGCCAATCTATCTGCGTTCATGGCGATGATGAAGCCGGGCGATCAGTTCATCAGCCTGAACCTGGCGTCGGGCGGCCACCTTTCGCATGGGATGAAGCTCAACGCCTCAGCGCTCTACTTCAAGCCCGCACACTATGAGTTGGACGCGAAGACCGAGCTGATTGACTTCGATTCGGTTCGTGCCAAAGCGCATGAGCTGAAGCCGAAGATGATTCTCTGCGGGTATAGCGCCTATTCGCGGATTATCGATTTTGCGAAGTTCCGGCAGATCGCCGATGAGGTGGGAGCGTATCTGATGGCCGATATCGCCCACATCGCAGGGCTGGTGGTCGGGGGGGCACATCCATCGCCGTTTCCACATGCCCATGTTGTGACCACGACCACGCACAAGACGCTGCGCGGCCCGCGAGGCGGGCTGATCCTGTGCAATGATGAGGAATTGAACAAAGCGGTCAATCGTGCGGTGTTCCCTGGCCTGCAGGGCGGCCCGCTGATGCACATCATCGCGGCCAAGGCAGTGGCGTTCGGCGAGGCGCTCAAGCCGGAGTACAAGACTTATATCCAGCAGGTGGTAAAGAACGCCGGTGCTTTGGCCAACGGGTTGATGAAGCGCGGATATCGCCTGGTATCCGGCGGCACCGAAAATCACCTGATGCTGGTGGATCTGCGAGCGAAGGATGCGGAATTGACCGGCGCTGAAGCGGCACTGGCCCTGGAGAAAGCCGGCATTATCGCCAATATGAACGGTGTACCTAACGACCCGCGGCCGCCCAAGGTGACAAGTGGCGTGCGCCTGGGCACGCCGGCAACGACCACCCGAGGCCTGAAAGAAGCTGACATGGACAACGTGGCGGGCATCTTCGACCGTGTTATGGCAAATCGCAGAGATCCGGCGGCGCTGGTGAGGATCCGGGCGGAAGTTGCAGAGGTGTGCCGTCGCTTTCCGATGCCTCACTAGACGATCGCAGGTGGATGTGGAGTGACTGGCGGCATATGGTTAGGTGTGCGAGGCGGGGCTTGACAGGTAAGCTTGCGCCAGTAGATTACGCCGTCTCAACGAGATAGCGCCATTAGCTCAATTGGCAGAGCAGTTGACTCTTAATCAACGGGTTTTAGGTTCAAGTCCTAAATGGCGCATTCGGGAAGCCCCGGCGAAAGCCGGGGTTTTCTCGTTTTGGGCAACCTTATGTTCGGAGACGTCCTGCCCATTGGTTAGAAGTCTGGGAGTCGTGGTCCGCTGCAAAAACGGCCCAATTTGGCGCATCTTCCTGCCCAGCCCGGTGATAGATTGACTTTGTATCGCTCGGAGGTGTTCTCCCGGCGAGTGTGAACCGCAACACCGGCAGCCGACGGCGCCAAGTCGAGCATCCGATGGCCAACGCTTCTGAATCATCAACGCCCCCAGTGCAGGCAACCGCTGCTGGCGTCGAGCCGTGCATCAGCATCATCATTCCATGCTACAACGCCGAGCCGTTTCTCCATCAGACCATCGAGGCCCTGACTCGGCAGAGCGTAACGCAGTGGGAGTGCATCATCGTCGACGACCTCTCCTCCGACGGCTCGATGGCCATTGCTGAACGATGGGCGGCAAAGGATCCTCGCTTTCAGGTGATCCGAAAGCCCGTCAATGAGGGAGTCTCAGGGACGCGCAATGTGGGCTTCGCGGCGGCGCGAGACTGCACCGAATATGTGATGTTCCTGGATGCCGATGATCTGCTGCTTCCGGAGGCGCTGTCGCGACTCATGGAGCGTTTGAGAGCTGTGCCCGATGCGGTAGGGGCTTGCGGGCGAGTGATGGTTGTCAACTGCTATGGCGAACGGATTGCCAGCCCGGATGTCGAGGAGCGAAAGGAATTGGCCGTACGTTGGGAGGGAGGACATCTGCGGCCGGTGGATGATACATCGCGGGTTGGCTTTGAGAGCCTGGTGCTCAAGAACCTCATGATTGCGCCAGGATCGGTGCTGCTGCGCAAGCGATTCGTGAAGGCCGCATCGGTTGGCGGGGGGTTGTTTGACCCGCAGCTTCTTGGGTTGGAAGACTGGGATGTGTGGCTTCGACTAAGCCGGCGAGGCCTTTTCACCTACGTTGCAGAGACGACGTTGGCGTACCGTCGTCACGGCAGCAATCTGTCAGGAAACATTGGGATGATGGCTCGGTGCGGTTGGCGGGTCCGGTGGAAGACATACCGGTCGCCGCAGAACACACCATCTCAGCGGGACTATGTCCGCAATGCCTACCGCGCCTGGCACCGCAGTACGTTCCGCGAGCGTCTTCATTATGTCTTGGCGGCGCTAAAAGAGCGACGCTATCGCGAGTCGATGCGGCTGGCGGTGCCGACGATATGGACGGGAATGCACGGGCTTCTCTGGCAGCTTGTGCCCTGACAATCACGTCCCTAATTTAGCTTTTCATACCGGTCAGCGTCACCCCCTGGATGAAGTACTTCTGGGCGAAGAAGAAGATCACGATCACGGGAACGGTCATCAGGAGGCTGCCGGCCATGGTCAGAGTCGGGCTATTGCCGACCTGCACGGAGAAGGCGTAAAGGCCGAAGGCGAGAGAGTAGAGCCGCTGGTCGGCGACATAGAGCAGAGGGCCCATGAAGTCGTTCCAGGTGCCCATGAAGGTGAAGATGGCGATGGCCGCGAGCGACGGCTTGATCAGGGGCAGGATCACGTGCCAGTAGATGCGGAAGAAGCCGCAGCCATCGATCCGGGCGGCATCTTCCAGATCGCGCGGGATGCCTTTCATGAACTGCCGCAAGAGGAAGATGAAGAACGCGCTTCCGAAGGCTGAGCCCAGCCAGAGCGGTGTCAGCGTGTTGTAGGCGCCCAGGCTCTTCCAGATCAGGAAGTGCGGAATCATCGTCACCTGGCCGGGGATCATCATGGTGGCCAGCATCAGGGCGAAGCAGAAGTCACGGCCGGGCCAGTGCAGGCGTGAGAATGCGTAAGCCACGAATGATGAGGCGGCGAGGGTGAGAAGAATGTTGGCAATCACCAGAAAGAGACTGACGCGCAGGTATCGCCAGAAGGGGATGTAATCGAGCACACGGTCATAGTTCATGCGGATTTTGTTGGCCCAGGCACCTGAGGGTGTGACCTTGTTGATCGAAAGGGTGAGGCGCATCTGGCGCGGATCCGTCACCTGGTGTTGCTGGCCGACCTCGTCGAGCAGGATCCAGGTTTTGATCTTGGTGGAGGTGTCATCGTCGCTGGGCCACTGCCAGGTGATCGTCTGCCACTCGTAGTTGGCAAGCGGAACGATGCGGCGCTGCTGCCAGCGTCTGCCCATGGCCTCAAGAGTCAGGGCGACTTCATGCCAACTGTCATCGGGGCGAAGCTGCATCTGGATGCGCTGCAGGTCCTTGACGTCGAAGGGCAGAGTGAACTGCCGGGCAAGCCCGATGGAGTCGCCCTTGGAGAAATCGTAGCTGACATCGGCATACTGGCGCCGGCCTTCGCTCTGGTCGGTGAAATGGGCGACCATCGGTGTCGAGTTGGTCCATTGAATGGAGGGAGCAATGCCGGCTGATAAGTCCACCTCCTCAAGCTGCAGGCTGCGAACGTGGATGGAACCAAGCGAGAGCCGGCGGTCGATGTTGGTGAGGATCTCCTTCATCACCTCGGCGGTGCCGACATCCCTGGCAGCGGCGATGACCGCCTGCTCCGGTCCTGACCACACCGACGCGGGAAGTACCTTGGACAGTTTCAGATAGAGGCCGCGTCCCACCTGCTGCCAGGCGAGTTCGGCATCGATTCCATCGGGAAGCGAGTGGCCGCTCTGGCGAGCGTACTTTGCCAAGGCGGGCACGATTGACTGCTGACGTGCAAGGCTGCCGGGCAGGTCGGCATAGTAGGTCGTGTCTACGTAAGGGCTGTGCACGGCGGCGGACGGGGTCAACGGCTTGATCTGAACATCCTGGGTGAACAACTCGCGATCGACCTTGATGCTGGTGGAGGCCATCCAGACGAATGGAAACGAGAAGATGAGCGAGCCGACGATCAGCAGGAGATAGATCGGAATGCTCTTCCAAAGGTTGCGCATCAGGCTTCTTCCCCGTAATGCACCCAGCGCCTGGCGAGTTTCATCTGGATTACCGTGAGCACCAGCACGATGGCAAAGAGTACCCAAGCCATGGCGCTGGCGTAGCCCATGCGGCCATAGCGGAAGGCGTTGTTGAACAGGTGATACACGTAGAAGAGGGTGGAGTTTTCGGGACCGCCCTGGGTCATGATGAACGCCTGGCCGAATATCTGGAAGGTGCCGATCAGGCCCATGATCAGGTTGAAGAAGATGTAGGGGGTAAGCTGCGGCAGCGTCACATAGCGGAACTGTTGCCAGGTGTTGGCGCCATCCACACTGGCGGCCTCGTACAGGCTCTGTGGAATGCCTTTGAGCCCAGCCAGCCAGATGATCATTCCGCCGCCGGCGCCCCACAGGCCCATGACAATGAGAGAGGGCTTGCTCCAGTCGGCCGACTGCAGCCAGCGGGGACCCTCGACGCCGATCTTCTCCAGCATTAGGTTGATGGCGCCGCCCTGGGGATTGAAGATCCAGATCCAGAGGATGCTGGCGGCGACCATGGGCACAATGGCCGGCAGGTAGAAGAAGGTGCGCCAGGCGGCCATGCCGCGGATGTTCTGATTCAGCAGCAGCGCCACCGCCAGGCTGGCGGCCATGCCCAACGGAACGCCGAGCATCATGTAGAGGGTGTTGCCCAGTGCGATGGGAACCAGGCGGTCATCGCTGAACATCAGCTTGTAGTTCTCCATGCCGGTGAAGATGGCGGGGTTGAGGATGTCGTAGTGGCAGAAACTGATCAATAGAGAGAAGAGCATCGGCCCGCCGCCGAAGATCAGGAAGCCGAGCATCCACGGCGATGCACAGACGAAGCCGCCCAGCCATTGGGTGCGAAAGTAGCCGCCTGAGGAGCCCTCGATGACCGCGTCGCCGTGCTTTGTCAGGCGCAGAGCGCCGGCGACTCGCCGGCGGAAACGGATGCTGGTGTCCCAGTAGTAGACGGCAGCGCCGATGGCGAGGATCAGTGCACCGTAGGTGATGTAGAAGAAACGCCAGGATGTGATCGGCGCATTGGTGGGTGGATTGAGCGCTCGATCCAGTGAACGTTGGACGATGACAGCGCTTTGGTCCAGAGACTGTTTTGGACTCATGCGGTCATAGAGGGCGGCTTCCATGGAGTTGATGTGTTCGTTCCAGAGAAGCTGGCCAACGGGCGTGATCGGACGAAACCGGGACACCGGCAAGAGGTCGTTGAACAGCTTAGTCGCCACCTGGAATTTTACTGGGACATCGGGATTGTCTTTGACGTACTTGTCGAAGGCGTACTCGTTGAGCGAGGCAACGGGTAGCTGCGGCGGGAGGTAGATCCTGCCCAGTGCTTCGGCAACCTGGCGATCGCTTTCCATGCGGATGCGGAACGACCGGTCGCTGGTCAAGAAGCGGACGAACTCCCATGCCGCCTTTTTTTTGTGCGATGCGCTGGGGATGGCCAGCGCCCAGCCGCCGCACCAGCTCATCGGGCCTTCGGCAAGCTTATCTCGAGGGCGTGGCGGAGGGGCAACGCCAAAGTTCAGATCGCGGCCGTATGCGGCAAGTTCGCTCGTGGACCAGACCCCATCGATCTTCATCGCAACCTTGCCTTGGATGAACGGATCGAGCGCTCCGCCCTGGAAGCCTGCCTGGAACGCCTGTACGGCCTCATAGCCGCCGGCATCGTCATAGAGCTGCTTCATGTACTGCAGAGCCTGTACGACGGCGGGCTCGTTGAGCAGACAGGTTCGGCCATCATCGCTCATGAACTTGGCATCGTTCATCCAGCCGTACATGTAGAGCCAGCTATTGCCGTAGTTGGGGGCAAAGCCAATGGTGGTGATATGCGCTTTTTCATCGCGCTCGGTAAGCTTGCGGGCATACTCGCGCAGCTCATCCCAATCGCGTGGCGCACGGACTTGGCCATGCTCATCCACCAGCCCCGCCCGTTTGAACAGGTCCTTATTGTAGTAGAGAGCGCGGTTGTCCACGGAGATCGGTATTCCGTAGACCTTTCCACCGTACATTGCCTCATCCCAGCATGGCTTGTAGAAGCGTTGGGGGGTCGGCGTGCCTTCGCGTTTGGCGGCGATATCGGTGGCGATGAACTCATCGAGTGGGGCAAAAGCGCCGCGGGCGGCCCATTCGGCGACGGCATAGCGGTCGAAATAGATCACATCGGGCGGGGCGCCGCCGGCGACCGCGACAAGGAAGCGTGTTGGGTCGGCGACCTGATCGCGTGCGGCGCTCTGGCCGGAGATCACCCGGTAGATCGGTTTGGAGGGATCGCTGGCATGGGCGATGTCGCTGTTGCGCTCGAACTCCTTCACTGCATCGGCCATGGCCCCGGCAACCGGCCCGCCGGGCCCCATATAGACGATTTCAACCAGGTTCTCGGGCTTTGCAGACTGATCAAGCTGGCGCGAGGGGTAGAGCAGCAGGAGGGCCAGAATAGCAAAAGCAAATGCGCCAATGCCTCGATAGCCCTCGGACTTCTGCCAGAAATCACGGATCGATTGGATCACGGCCGGGTTTTACCATGTGGGTTAAGCAGATACCACGACTGAACATATGCGGTGCTGGCGGGTCTCGGCCGCTGGGTTGCGGTTGGTGTGGGGTCATGCGGCGGCTCCGGGTGCGGTTCGAAGGGAGGAAACGGCGACCGCGAGGTCAGGATGACGCGAAGGTTCTGGGGATGCAGGGATTGCGTGAAGATTCGCGGGGGTGGCGCAAATATCTCTTTGGGTTGTTGGTGCTGATGGGGTAAGGAGTTGCGCTTCAGAGGGGGGAGGAGGTGCGCATCTATGAGCAAGCCGGTGTCAAGCAGGAAGCGGATGGAATTTGAAACGGGATGGATTCAAGCATCTATTCGACGTCAGCATGCCGGGTTTCCCTCGTGCAGGGGCCGCGTCATTGGATAAGTCCGAAAGCCGGCCGCCATTCAAGTTCGCGAGTTCCAAACAGGCACTCACGCGCACCTTCGGGGTCCGGCCCATCTTCCATCACGCTTCGCTTACTCCTTGGGCTTTCTCTGTTTTGATGCACATCTCTAGTCCCATCCAACCTTTACACGCTCTTTCACGCTTCGGCTGTATGCAGGCCACTGGCCTGTCTGCTTTAGTCTATGGCATCGTCTGATCCTTCCTGGGCTTTGACCGTAGCCAGAGCCTGGGGGCTCTGAGGCACACTACCCTGGTCCGCGCGGAGGATAGGGCTCTGCTGGGAAGCAACCTGAGCGCCGTCGCGGATCACCAGACGATCGGGCTGGCCTTTACCGGCCGGCCCCTTCTTTCTGATCGTCGGTGCCGCAGGCGCTGAATCCTCTTCTTTGACGCTCTCGCGCCAGAGTTCGCCGCTGCGCAGCATCGTCGCCATCACCCGCAGCAGGTAATGGCCGGTGGGCACCAGGGCGATCTTGCAGCGGTCAGGATCATCATTCATCACCCGGCTATGGAACGCCCGGATGTCCGCAGATTCCCGCCGCGGCCCTCCTGGCTTCACTCGGCTGCCACCCCTGCACCGGGAGACCGTCGCGCCACATGGACCCGGCCGGACCGGGTTTCCTGCGCCATGGGGAAGGGGTTGGGGCAGTGGAGTGGTGGCTGAACGGCTTGGCCGGGATCGGCGTGGGTCGGCGTTTCGACACCATAATCCGGGTTCAGGACCGGTGGGTGAGAAAGGCAGAGGCGTAGATATGGCCAGAACGGTAAGGTGTGCTCATGAAATGTGGGATGTCCCTTTTGCCGACCCCCCTTTTCTCGACCTAGAATGAGCATGAGAAACAATTACCAGTGGCCCATTTTCTGAAGGCGGGTGACGAATTGGCGAAGGGCTTTTCCCCGCAACTCTCCTGGTCGCATTACCGCGCGCTGAAGCAACCATGAGTCAGCAGATCTCGTCGGCAAGACCCGCCGGCTGGCGCCGGGCGTCTCGTTTGGGTCATAGAGTCGGGATGCCGTATGCGGAATCCTATATGCTTGGCGGGACTACAGTTGCGTCGGTCTGGGTTTCGCGTGGTTTGTGCCGTTGCCCGAAAGAGCGGGCACTCTCGTTAGGCAGGCTCAAGAGTTAATTTAGAATAGATAGGGTAGATGGGATGAACAATCTTGGACCCAAACGTGTCGAAGTGCATATTGTACGGCGTTAAATCGCTGGATATAAGTTACGGTGCATAAGTAATTTATGAAAGAAGATGGATTACTCGCTTGACAATGGGCGAGTTGGACGGTGAAACTTACCGCCCCGTTTGTCGGCATTGAGCCGGGATGGCGAATGTGGTCCCGACAGGGGGTGGCAACGGGAATTGGCCTGCCCGGCAGGCCGTTGAACCCGCGGCGATTTACAGGACGTTATTGGTATCCGAATGGCAGAAAAGAACGGCAAACACCTTGTGATCGTGGAATCGCCGGCCAAGGCGAAGACCATTAATAAGTATCTGGGCGACGACTACGTCGTCCGGGCTTCGATGGGTCATGTGCGCGATCTGCCGTCCAAGGGCATGGGAGTTGACCTTGAAACCTTCGAGCCCAGCTATGAGATCCTCCATGATCGCAATAAGGTCATCACCGAACTGAAGAAATTGGCGAAGACGGCCACTGATGTGTATCTGGCAACCGACTTGGACCGTGAGGGCGAGGCGATTGCCTGGCACCTGAAGGAAGCGCTGCATATTCCCGATGATCGCGTCAGGCGGGTTATCTTTAATGCCATCACGCGAGCGGAGATCCAGAAGGCATTCCAGAAACCGCATCAGCTCGATATTAATCGTGTAAATGCCCAGCAGGCTCGGCGTATTCTCGATCGGATCGTGGGTTATGAGATCTCCCCGCTGCTTTGGCGCAAGGTGGCAAGGGGCCTGTCGGCGGGACGTGTGCAGAGCGTGGCCGTGCGCCTGATCGTGGAACGCGAACGTGAGATCGGGGCGTTTCTGCCAAATGAGTATTGGTCGATCGGCGCGATCTTCTCGGCGGCCGAGAATGAGGTGGCCGGCAAGAAACTGGCCGAAGCGTGGACCGACTTCCTGACCAATACGGGCAATGGTGAGCGGGCCAAGCCTGAGAAGCTGAAATGGCTGTCGGATCATCGGGCGTTTGCAGCCGAGTTATTTGAGGTGGCCGGCCAGCGGCTGGAAAACATGACTCAGGACCGCGCCAGGGAACTGGCGCAAGCGGCCGGTCTGGTCATTACACAGGAACAGAGCACCGAAGACCCCGAAGGCAAAGGCCCCGCGAAGCATCTGGTGACGATCGCCGGGCGGCTGGGGCAGCTTCCGCAGTATGTCGTGAAATCGGTGGAGCGCAAGCGTTCGACATCACGGCCGCCAGCGCCGTTTATCACCAGCACGTTGCAGCAGTCGGCTTCCAGCCGGCTCGCCATGGGTGCGCAGCGCACCATGCGGCTTGCCCAGACGCTTTATGAGGCTGGGCATATCACGTACATGCGTACCGACTCGACGAATCTGTCGGGTGATGCGCTGGGCATGGTGCGGAACTACATTACAAAGACGTTCGGCCCGGATTACCTGCCCGAGAAGCCGAATTTTTACTCTTCATCGAATAAGAGCGCGCAGGAAGCTCACGAGGCGATCCGGCCAACCGATACGGCGTTCAGCCCGCAGGTTGCTGCCGGCAAGCTCTCCACCGATGAACTGAAACTCTACACGTTGATCTGGAACCGCTTTGTCGCATGTCAGATGCCCCCGGCCGAGTTTGACCAGACGACGGTTCTGATCTCGGCCCAGACTCCGGCCGGAGAGGCCGTTTTCAAGGCAACCGGCCGCAAGCTGGTCTTTGATGGCTTCATGAAGGTGCTGGGGGTTACGAGCGAGGATCAGCTTCTGCCGGAGTTGCCGGAGGGTAAACGCGTCTACCCGGTGGAGATCACGCCAGTCCAGCACTTCACGCAGCCGCCGCCCCGGTTCACCGAAGCGAGTCTGGTTAAGGAACTGGAGCGGCTGGGGATCGGCCGGCCCAGCACGTATGCGTCGATTATCACTACGATCCAGGACCGCAAATACGTTGAGCAGATGGACCGCCGCTTCTATGCAACGCTCCTGGGCAGCATCGTGACCGACAAGCTGGTGCAAGGCTTCCCGGAGATCATGAATGTGCAGTTCACCGCGGGCATGGAGCTCAAGCTCGATCAGATCGAGGCCGAGCATCTGGACTGGGTGAAGTTGCTTCGCGATTTCTATGGCCCATTCCATACCAGTGTACAGAAAGCGCTGGAAACGCTTGAGCATGCCGGCGGAACCGAGACGCCCTACAAGTGCGACAAGTGCGGTTCGCAGATGCTCTACCGCATCTCCGCCAATGGCTTCTTCCTTGCCTGCAGCAATAAGGAATGCAAGACGACACAGCCGGTGGATGCCCAGGGCAAGCCCAAGCTCCGCGAGGTCAGTCAATACAAGTGCCCGAAGTGTGGCCGCGAGATGATCAAGCGACAGGGGCGCTTCGGAGTGTTCCTTGGATGTGCTGGATACGGGATCAAGGGCGATGATGGCAAGCCGCTGTGCTCGACGATCATCAACCTCGATAAGCAGGGGATTCCACAGCCGCCCAAGGCTCCGCCGATCGTGACTGAAGTGAAGTGTCTGAAGTGCCAGAGCATGATGTACCTTCGCGATGGCAAACGCGGGCCGTGGCTGAGCTGCTCGAAGTTCCCCAAGTGCCGTGGCATGCAGATGCTGTCGAAGGTGGAACCGGCGGTCAGAGAACAGCTTGATGCGCTGGTGCCGCAGTTGAAGGCAAAAGCGCAGGAAGGGCTGGAGCTGGTAGCGAAGCTCAAGGGCGAAGCTCCGCCGGTCCCCGGCGCAGCGGCGGCCGGCAAGGCGGCGATACCGACCGATATTGACTGCAGCGAGTGCGGGGCGCCGATGGTGATCCGGCAGTCGCGTCGCGGGCCGTTCCTTGGATGTTCGCACTACCCCAAGTGTCACAACACGGCCGAAGTGCCGGCGAGGCTGGTGGAAGAACTTGGGATGAATGGCAGCGCCAAGGCTCAGGATGCTGCCCCGGCGTCGGCCGATCAGCACGATGATCTGGAGCACACCGATCTGAATCTGTAAGCCGCTGAAGACGTGGCTGGGCGAGGTCGATGTGCAGGAATTGCGGCGCGAAGCGGGAATCCGATAGGGGAGTCGCTGCCGTGCCGTACCCCGATGGCCGGTTTGCGGGTACAATCACCTGTATGGACAGCAATCAACTGCGCGAGCTTCTGCAGGCCGTTCAGAGTGGCCAATGCGACTTGGATCGCGCGATGGAACAGCTTCGCAAGCTGCCATTCGAATCGACTGGATATGCCAACATCGACCTGCACCGCGCCATGCGCTGTGGTAGTTCTGAGGTGATTTTCTGCCCTGGCAAGACCGTGCAGCAGGTGCTGGGGATTGCGACCCGTCTGGCAACGGCGGGGCACCGTGTTCTGGCGACGCGAGCCAGCGATGCGCAACTGGACGCAATGGCAGCGCAGTTCCCTGATGCGGTGCTCAATCGCGCCGCCCGGGCGGCAATGCTCGGTGCTGGCGCTGATGTGGCCGAGCCCGCCGATCAGACTCCATTCGTAGCCGTTATCTCCGCCGGCACGGCGGACATGCCGGTTGCCGAAGAAGCGATCTTCACGTTGCATTACATGCAGGTTCCCACGCGACGGGTCGTGGATGTTGGCGTCAGTGGCCTGCACCGGCTGCTGGCGCATCTGGATCAGATCCAGAAGGCGTGCGCAATCGTGGTCGTTGCGGGCATGGAGGGGGCTCTGCCCAGCGTGGTTGGCGGGCTGGTGGGGTGCCCGGTATTCGCGGTGCCCACCTCGATTGGGTATGGGGCAAGCTTCGGCGGTCTGGCGGCGATGCTCGGGATGCTCAATAGCTGTGCCTCAAACGTTTCAGTTGTAAACATCGATAACGGGTTTGGAGCGGCGTATTGTGCGGGCAAGGTGTATCAGCAGGTAATGCTGGTTAAGTCGCCCGCACCGGCAGCGTCGGCAGTGACCGGGACAGGAGCATCCGCGTGAAGGAGTTACAGCATGTCACAGCATTGCCGCGATTGCCGGAGCGGCCGGAGCAGGGACATAAGGGAACCTTTGGCAAGGTGCTGGTCATCGGCGGCAGCGAAGGGATGATCGGCGCCCCTGGCTTTGCCGGTCTGGCGGCATTGCGCATGGGATGCGGGTTGGCGTATGTTGCCAGCCCTCAAGAGGTGCTGGGATTCATCCTCGCGGCCGCCCCGGAGTTGGTGGGTATTGCCGTGGGCAGTAAGCCCGGGCCGCGCCTCGCGGCCGCTGTCGCATCATGTGATGCGACCATTGTTGGACCTGGCATGGGGCAGTCGTCTACCGCGGCCGACCTGCTCAAGCTTGCCATCAAAACGGCCGCTCCAGTGCTTCTCGATGCGGATGCCCTGAATCTGGTTGCCTCGGGCAAAGCGATGCTTCGACGCAAGCCCAACACGATGGTGCTCACACCGCATCCAGGTGAGATGGTGCGTCTGGCGAGGCAGTTCGGCGTGTTCGACGTGCCGCACGACCAACCGGGGCGGATCAAGGTTGCCGTGGCGGCCGCGAAGCACTTCCAGCAGATCGTGGTTCTGAAGGGGCACCGGACGATCATTAGTGATGGCCAGCGTTACGCCGTGAACATGACCGGCGACTCGACCCTCGCGAAGGGCGGTACAGGTGACATCCTCTGTGGCATGATCGGTACCTTGCTGGCCCAAGGGATGCCGCCATTTGATGCGGCCATGCTGGGCGTACACCTGCACGGTAAAGCCGGCGAATACGCGGGTAAGCAGGTTGGCAAACGCAGCGCCCTGGCTCGTGAGGTCATCGACGCCATTCCGGCCGTGCTTGAGGTTGCGGATCGGCCCGGCCGATCCCGATAAGCGGCGTGATTTCTGTGGCGGTGCGTCTGCGGGACTGCGCCACGCGGCCTTTAGCGCCAGGCCGGCAGGGAGAAATTAACCTGGTAGTTCGACCAGTTGGGGGCGGGTCGCTGAGGAGCGTAGCGTCGGCCGCCGCTTGGCTGGAATGACGGGGCGTAGACTTGCAGCCGGGTGTCATCCCACACGATGAGTTGGTCGACGCCCAAGCCGAGCATGTCATGTACCTCCATGCACTGCGCTGGCCGGTCTGTGTCAGGCAGGGGCACCACGAGGTCGAAATGCTCATCCCACAGGCCGCCGTCGCCGCGCCGCGGCGAGAAGGCGATCAGTTCGCGGCCGTCGCCGGTCCAGTTGACCGGCTGGCACACAGCGCCAGCATTCACTCGCTCGGTGGTGCGGATGACCCGATTGGCGTGGTCCAGCAGCGCGATGATGCCCGGGCCGTTCCAGTAGGTTACTGCCAGCCGTTCCAGCCCGGGCCGGTCGGGGCAGAAATCGGCCACGGACAGGTGCTGCACGTGACCGAGGGCGATCTCCCGCCAGCCCATCCCTTCGATGTCGTCCACAAGTCCCACGTCCCCGGCGGCGTGCAGGATGTGCAGGCGGCCCGCTTCGTCCCTGTAGGCGAAAGTCCCGTCCGCGTGGTCACCAAGGTGGAGCTGCCACCGTAGGTGGCCGTGTCGGTCTGCGCGCGCGTAACCAAGAAAGAATTCATCGTGGCCGTCGCCATCAAGGTCCGCGGTGTAAGGAAAGTGGCCCAGGTTGCACCGGTAGTGCCACGCGGGCCTGAGCGTGCGTCCATCCAGAAGCCAGGCGTGATGATGATGGTTTTTGATGAGGATGTCGTCATGAGGTCCGTTTCCAAGCGCATTGCAGAGCCTCAGGCAGTTGGCTTGAAGCGGTCTTCCGCCGACGGATGGGGCCTCGTTATAGAGTTCCGCGAAGGGTGGGTCTTTGGGGACGCGAGGAAGCGGTACGCGCCGGCGAGTCTTGCCGGTCAGGGGATCGAGAATGTGAAGCTCATGCCCGAGGGCGGCCACGACCTCCATGTGGCCCTGTCGAACGGCGGCCTGCAGGGGCAGGTCGGTGGTCAGGTGGCGCGCATCGGCGGGCCATGGTCCGCGCTGCCATAGGGTGCGGCCGTCCAGGTCCAGGGCGGTGATGCGTGCGATCGCGGCGCCGCCGTTTCGGGCGGTCGGCACGGCGAGCAGGATTTCCGCGCGGCCGTCGCCGTCCAAATCGGCGAATCGGATCTGCCGGCCGCAGGCGAGGCCGCGCACATCGATTTCGGCGACCAGTTGCGCGCTGGGGAATCTCCGCCGCGTGCTGGTCAGCCGAGCGCGATCACGCTGTTCAAGCCGCACGATCCGTTCCCGCTCCGCCGAATTGGACAAGATCGTGATCGGTCCCGTCGTTATCGGGCCGTTGCCCAGGATGCCAGCGCCCCCGGTCGGGATGGCCCCATCGATCGCGGCCAGCAGTTTGCGCCCGCCCACCCGTGCGCTGAGGTGATTCCCTTGGCAGGCCAGTTCCCATAGGGCTGCTCGCGTGGCGGCCGCAGAGACTGCGACGGATGCCAGGATCGTGTAGATGCCGTTGAGGCGGCGCAGAAGCTTTAGCATCCCGTGCTCGAGGACCAGGGCGTAGAAATCCCGGCTTGTCCGATACCGTGCGATGATGCCGCCGGCTCGCGCACCGGAAGCCCGCACGCGGGCTTGTACGCAGATGTCGCGCCAGGGCCGTGGTCCGGTCGTGAGGATCAGGCATTCGCCAGCAGTGACAGCGGGCTGGACTATGGCGCGGCCATTCTGGCCAGCGCGCACGCGCCAGAAGGAGGCATCTTTGTCCGCAGGTGCGGACACGTTGAGTTCCCGGCCGGTCTGATACCAGCCGTGAGGCGCATCGGGCACCACGCCGCACATGTATTCGCCGCGTGCGGTCTCATCCGCGGACAGGGGACCGATTGGGAATGCGGACCAGTCCTCGTGGAACAGTCTGATGCGGAACAAGGGGCGTGCCATGGGCGGGCATCCTTTTGCCGAAGCAGTGCCCTATGTTACGTACAGAGTACGGCTTGTCTATCGCCAGAACTCTCAGAGCAAACGCATGTGCTCCCTGGAGGAGTCTGTAACCAATCTGCCCCAGTTGCCGCTCGCGGTGCCAAGCGCTCATCGCCTGCCAATTGACCTGCGTCGGGTTTCGTTTACTCTCCCCATCCATCATTACTATGTCAGTGGTTTCCAATACTGTAGATGTTGCTCGACGGCGGCTGGATGTGCTGGGGCTGGGGTGCACGGCGGTTGATGAACTGCTGTATGTGCAGGCGATTCCGCCGGCCGACGGCAAGGCGCGAGTGTTGCGGTCAGAGCGACAATGTGGCGGGTTGACGGCGACTGCGCTGGTGGCGGCATCGCGGCTGGGAGCCCGGTGCGCATTTGCCGGGATGCTGGGTGAGGATGATCTTTCTCACTTCGTTGAGGCGACGTTGGTACGCGAAGGCATTGAGACGGCGACGATTGTACGGGATTCGGCGGCGGCGCCGGTGCATTCGCGGATCGCCGTCGCGGCGGATGGGGCCAGGACGATCTATTTCCAGTTCGGAACCCTGTTGGGTGCGCACGATACGCGGCCGGATGAGGCTACGCTGGCCTCGGCCCGTGTGATCTTTATCGATCAATATGGAATGAAGGGGAATCTGCGGGCGGCGACGATTGCCCGGAAGAACGGTGTGGCGATTGTGGCTGACATGGAGGATGACAGCGATCCGCTGTTTGGGCAGGTGCTGGCGGCGGTCGATCACCTGGTGTTGTCGCAGGACTTTGCGCTGCATCTGACACGAGCGAATAACGCATCTGATGCTGCCAAGGCCTTGTGGGCGGCCGGGCGGAAAGCGGTCGTGGTAACCTGCGGCGCAAACGGGTGCTGGTACTTGGATGAAGGCATGGCGGGCAACCCTCAGCATCAGAAAGCATTTGCTGTCGAAGTGGTGGATACCACGGGATGTGGTGATGTGTTTCATGGCGCCTATGCGACGGCAGTGGCCCGCGGCATGGCGTTGCCGGAGCGCATCCGTTTTGCTTCGGCCGCGGCGGCGATGAAGGCAACTCGCCCAGGCGGGCAGACGGGGATACCAACGTTGTCGCAACTCCAGGAGTTTCTCAAGACCGCGCAATTACGATAAATCTATCTTTACCATATAAGGATACTCTGATGGGTGATTTGCTTCCGATGTCGGTGTTGATGGCCAAGGCGTACAAAGAAGGTTACGCCATACCGGCGTTCTGCAGTTGGAACGCCGAATCTACAGAGATGGTGCTTAAGACCGCGGCGAAGCTGAAGGCGCCGGTGATCGTGATGAGCGGCCCGGGGGAGTTTCCCCTGGTCCGGCCGGATGTGCTGGCGGCGATTACGCGGCACCTGATCAAGAAGTATCCAGTGCCCGCGGCGCTGCACCTGGATCATGGCGATTCACTGGAACTGGTGGATGAGTGCCTGGCGGCGGGATATACGTCCGCGATGTTGGACTATTCGACGAAGCCGTGGGATGAGAATGTCAATGCGCTGCGCGAGGTGGTGAAACACTGCCGGCCGAAGGGTGTGACGGTGGAGGGTGAGATTGGCCATGTCGGAAAGGCCGATACCATGTCGGTGGAGTCGGATAGGGAATCGACGCTGACACAACCGGAAGAAGCGGTTGCCTATGTGGAAGCCACTGGTGTGGATGTGCTGGCGATTTCCATTGGCAATGCCCATGGACATTACACGCGCCTGCCGCGGTTTGATTTTGACCGGTTGGCCGCCATCCGCAAGGCGGTGAGCGTGCCGCTGGTGCTGCATGGCGGATCGGGCACGCCGGCGGAGGATCTGCGGCGGGCGATCTCGCTGGGGATGGCAAAGGTCAATGTGGCGACGGATCTGGTGACAACGGTGCGGAATGCCCTCATGAAACAGTGGCAGGGGGCGAAGCAGCAGTGGGTGCCAACGACCATGGCGGTGGCCACGGCGGCGCTGGAGGAAGTGATCGAGCGCTGGCTGCGGGCAACCGGTGCGGTTGGGAAGGCATGAGTTGAAATCGGGCACACTTGTAAAGCAGAACAGGAAAGGAACGTAACACAATGTCGACGATGCAAACCACAGCGTTGATGGACAAAGTCATGGGGGCTCTGGCCGAGCTTCCGATGATTGATATTCACACTCACCTTGTCGCCGGGCGGCTGGGAGCCCGCGGGCTGCACGATATCCTCCTGTACCACTTTGTCGTCAGCGATCTCTACGGTGCCGGCTGTCCTAGCGGCAAGCGCCTGACGGAGTATCCGGGCTTCCCGACATTGGAAGAGGGCCATCAGCGCGTGCAGGAAGCATTGCCCTATCTGCAGTCCATTCGCAACACGCACGTTTTCTGGGGTGTGCGGACGATCCTGCGCGATCTGTATAACTGGAATGAGCCGATCACGGCGTCCAACTGGAAGAAGCTGGATGCGATCATCCGCGAGCGAAGCGATGACCGCGCGTGGCATTACTCGGTGATCAATAAGCTCAATATCCAGCGCAGCAGTACGGAACTGGCGCGGCGCTGGGGCAAGAACGATGACAATCTCTTCCAGTACACGCTGGAATGGGGCATGTTCGCCCGCTGCCAGTGGGGTGAGTTCGATACCGCGCTGTATGACCTGGAGCGCACCTGGGGCCGTCCCCCGGAAAGCCCAGCGCCCATCGGTTCGGGCACGCGCCCGGCGACGGAGCGCGTGATCCGCAGCCTGGCGGATGTTCATGCCGCCATCAAGCACTATGTCAGTGTCATTCCGACAGACATGTGCGTTTCAATGGCAACGCATATCTCCACGGACATCAACTACCGCAACGTTACCGATGCCGAAATGGAGGCCGCCATTGCCCGTCGGGGGCAGGCGGGCGAGTCGGAACGTGATATCTACGTCTCGTATATCCAGGAGCATTTCCTCACCGAGCTGGAGGCGAAGCTTGCCGACAAGCTGGTGTACCAGTTCAGCTTTGCGGCCGAGCCGCTGCCGTATGAGACGGGCAGCTTCATGCGGCAGACGACGCTGCGGCAGGTGGCGGAGATGATCGGCCGGCACTCAAAGCTGCGTTTCCAGTGCTTTGTGGCCAGCCGGCATGCCGACCAGACTCTGTGCACCATGGCTCGCGAGCTGCCCAACCTGAGCCTCGCCGGCGTGTGGTGGCACAACTTCAATCCCGATGCCATGCGCCAGGTGATGTGCCAGCGGCTGGATATGGTTCCGGTGAACAAGCACGTTGGATTCTTCTCGGATGCGTACTGCATCGAGTGGACCTACGGCAAGGCATTCCTCATTCGCAAGCAGCTTGCGTCGGTGCTGGCTCAGAAGATCGAGCAAGGGCAGTATAGTTTTGAAGATGCCATCAGCATTGCCCGCTCCATCGTGTACGAGACACCTCAGACATTCAACGGTTTCAAGCCGCAGAAACAATCGGCGTGATGGGAGAATGCTGGACTACGGGCCGCCCGGCATGCAGAGGGCTTATGCGCGCGGGCGCTGGACGCTGAGTTTGGCGTCGATATCGGCGATGACCGAATCGACCTGGTGCAGTTCGTGAGTGGCCAGCGGCTGGTCGCCGTAGCGGACGCGATAGAAGACCTCGGTGATCTGGCCAACTTTGGTATAGACCTCAGAGGGAAGGAAGCCAAGGCTGCCGGCGAATTCGCGCGGAGTGAGATGGGGCGGCCGGCCGATGCGCTGGCGTGCCAGCAGTTGCAGAAGATCATCGTAGAAGCGCAACTGTCTGGCGAGGCGCAGCCGATCTTGCGAAGGCAGAGCGCCCAGACCGATGCGCTGGGCCCGAAGATTCAGCCGCCGGCGCGCGATGAGGTAGATGGCAATGGTCAGCAGGAGGCCGGTCGCAAGGATAATGATCACGGCGACCAGAATACGGGCAGAGGCACGCAAGCCCTGTTCAGAATGCATATACTGCTGAGCCGAATCGAGCATGCGATGGCCATGCTCCAGCGAGGCGCTGATGCCTGAGCGGACATTGTCGATGACGGACGTATTGCGGTTGTCATAGATCACCACCGACGAAGCCCACTTGTATTGGAGATAATCGAAGAAATCGGCAAAGGGGCCGAACATGCCGCGGATAGTCGGGGGAGTGTAGGAGGAGTTGCCGGTGGTCGGGTCGAACGATTTCCAGCCTTGCGGTGTGAGTACTTCGACCCAGGCATGGGCGTGTGACTGGCGGATGACGTAATAGCCCCCAACGGCGTTGTAATCATCAGCCGCGGCGTGGAAGCCGATGACCACGCGGGCGGTGAGGCCCAGCGACTGGCACATCACGGTCATGGCGCCGGCGAAGTACTCGCAGTGGCCGCGTTTGAAGTCATTGAGGAACTGGACGAGGGGATCCTTGCTCGGATCTCGAACGATGTCGGTGAGGTCAAGCGTGTACTTGAAATCGGATTGGAGGTGGTGGCAGATCGCCGCGGCGATCTTTTCATCCAGGGCCGTGGGTACGGCGCTGTTTTTGTCGCGCTGGACGGCGAAAGAGCCGTTGGCATCGGAACCGCTGACGTCCGGACGGGAGGCGTATGTGGCGATGGCGGGGTCAATGCGCGAGGAGGCAAGACGACTGAGTCGAGACTCGGGATCGGACATGCGTAGAGGCAGAGGGGGAGGGGGCTCGCCGGTGCTGATGGCGTCATAGCGGAGGGCCGCATGGGACAAATCGGAAACGCGCAGGGATCCGTCCGTGGTGAAATACCGCACGTCCGAGCCGGCATCGGCGGCAATGGAGGAGATACCATTTAGAGCGAAGAGCGTGGATGTGCCGGTAGGCTGGAGAAGGACGGTCTGGTGGATCTGCCTTGCCCCACGGGTGGAGGTCAGCGATTGCCATTGGCCGGGGGCCAAATGGTATTGCACAGGTCTCTCGCGGCTTTCGGTGCTGCGGATCCACTGGTAGTCGTGCTGCCGCGATGGAGGTTTGGAGCCGCCGGTGTAGACATCGAGAGTCATGCCGCGGAGATAGATGTCTGACGGGGGCAGCGGGTTGCCGTTCTCGGATAGTGAGACATCGGCGATGACCTCGTCGTTCTGGGTGATCTTGGCGATCTGG
Source organism: uncultured Phycisphaerales bacterium (assembly GCA_903871935.1). Taxonomy (GTDB): domain Bacteria; phylum Planctomycetota; class Phycisphaerae; order Tepidisphaerales; family Tepidisphaeraceae; genus CAIQIQ01. The sequence continues at coordinate 106,845 of CAIQIQ010000081.1, read as the reverse complement.
TCAAACCCCATCCGTTCGGAGAAGCCGGTGAGGGAAGTGCCCTGGCGTCCTTGTGCCGCCATGGCAAATGCGGCAGAAACATGCGATCGCGGGAAGAGCAGGAAGACCAACAGGCCCGAGGTGACCGCGACGGAGCAGACGAGGGTGGCAAGCCGGCGCATCGAGCGATTGAAGTGCCGCTGATCATGGCGCAGGGAGCCGGACAGGGCCTGGCTGCCGGTCAGGTTGTAAGCGCGGGTCGCATGTTCGGACTCTACTTTGAGATGGAACAGCAAACAGCTGTAAAGCGCGGTGAACAGGTAGAGAATAAGGATGATGCCAAAGAGGAAGCTGGCGCTGTTGACGGCGCCGGCAACCATCAGGACCAGACTCATCACCAGCATCTGGCCATAGGCGCGGTTGTCGCGGCGAGAGTAGAGGGTGATCAGTACCAGCATGAACAGCCACTGGCTGATAGCCAGCATGGGGCTGGTGGTGCCGAGGACCAGGCCCAACAGGTTCCAGACGCCGCTGAGCACGGCCAGGGCAGAGGCGACCAGACGCGGTATCAGAAACGTCACCCCGCGGAATACCAGCAGGGCATAGAGCATGGCAAGCAAGACACCGGCGAGAAAATGGGGCAGCGATTCGAGGGCAATGCCGTAGCCTCCGAGTGCGAGGATCAGCACCAGGTAGAATGTCGGACGGAATTGACGGATGTCATACACGGCTGGGGCTTTCGTGGTTGCGGCGCCTCGTGCTGGAGGACCCCGGGGAATCCTGATCGACGGGCATGCAGTGATCGAAGAGGACGGTTGGCGGGAAGAGGAACAGGCCATTCACCGTCGGGTCGATGCTGGAGAGGACGATAATATGACCCCGATGGCGAGGCGCGATGTTGGATGGGGTGGCCCGAGCGGTGAGGATGACGAGTGTGGTTCCATGCTCGAGTCTGGGGAAAACAACATCCATACCCGCGAGCATGTCGGCGCGTGGGTTAGCAGGGAGCTTGGCCAGGATGGACAACAGATCACGACGATGGTGTTTGCCGCCGTTGGGCGGGATGAAGATCCAATCGCCGGACCAGACGCAGAGGCCCACGGCATAGCCACGATCCAGCGCAAAGGAGGCGGCCGAAGCCACCATGGCGATGACTTTTTCGATCTCAGCCCGGGTGGGCGGATTGTCCTCTCTGCGATCGCGCATGGTGTCGACAAGGATGAGCAGGCGGGGCAGGGCAATGCGGCTCATCTCGCGGACAACCAAAGTTCCGGTACGGGCAGAGCGCTTCCAGTGAATCAGGCGGGGGTTCTCACCACCGCGGTATTCCTTGACGCCGTAGAACTCATCATGGCCGCCACGGTGCGGGCGCATGTGGGAACCGGAGGTTTCAGCGGACATGCACATCGATAGAAAGTGGGGATCTACCTTGGCGATGGCGGGCAGGACGACGATGGTATCCTTCTGGCGGCAGACGGCTGCGCGTCGGATGAAGCCGAACGGGAAACTGGTGCTGATCTGATACGACTCCAGATTGTGAACGCCACGGCGCTTGGGCTGAAACTGCACAATGAGCTGCGTGCTGAAACGTGCGGCCACATGCATCAGGTAAGCATAAGGCTGCCGGTTGAAGGCTTCGCATCCATCGATCTCGCCGACGGCAACGGAGATGCTGGGCCAGAAACGTTTGCGGTTGGCGACAGAGTATACGATGGTTGCCTGTTGGCCGACCACGAGCTGATCGGGCAGGGCGCGGCGGATATCGAGCTTCTTCAGGCTGAAACGGCTGATATACCCGGCAACGATCAGCACTCCCATCATCAACCCGAACACGCCGAAGAGCAGATTGGTCTGGGAGTTCATGGCGGCGACGCCAATGAAGAGCGTGGCGCCGAAATAGACCAGCGCGGTGAAGGAAATATCGACTGAGGGATTGAGGCGCACCGGCGTCGCCGAGGAGATCACGGATCGGTTTGAGTACGTTGATCTGAACATCGCTACTGCTTCTGACAGATCGCATGGTGGCCGCTTAGTTCGGCGCGGCGACCGATTCCAGAATCTGGTTCAGGATGCGGGCGGTGCCGTGCATCTCGCCATCGTTCAGGTAGCTCTTGCTGATGATGCGATGAGCCAGCACGGGAACAACAAGTTGTTTCACATCGTCGGGGATAACGTAGTTGCGGCCGCACAGCACTGCGTAGGCTTGCGCTGCCGAGCTCAGGGCAAGAGCGCCGCGAGTGGAGACGCCCAGGTGAAGCTGTTCGTTGGCTCGCGTCTGGGCGACGATATCGAGGATATAGTCGATGATGGACGAGTCGATCTTGGTATCCACTACGGCGTCCTGAGCCGCGATGATCTGTTCGGCCGTGGCGACGGGCTCGAGATGCTGCAGCGCGCCGCGCGAGGGTTGGGTGGTAAGCACTTTGTGTTCGTTGCTGCGGTCGGGGTAGCCCAGATCGATCCGCAGGATGAAGCGGTCGAATTGGTTTTCGGGCAGGTGATAGGTTCCTTCAAATTCGAAAGGGTTCTGTGTGGCAATGACCATGAAGGGGCGCTTGAGGGCAAAGGTCTGGTTGTCGCACGAGACCTGCTCCTCGGCCATCGCTTCAAGGAGGGCCGACTGGGTGCGCGGTGTGGTGCGGTTAATCTCATCCGCCAGGACAATGTTGGCGAAGATGGGGCCGGGCTTGAAATCAAACGCCTGGGTCTGCTGGTTGTAGATCGAGACGCCCAGGAGATCGGAAGGAAGCAGGTCGGGAGTAAGCTGGATGCGGCTGAAACGGCAGTCAATACTGCGCGCCAGGGCCTTGGCGAGCACGGTCTTGCCGACGCCGGGAACATCCTCGATCAAGACGTGCCCCCGGGCAAGCAGGCCCACCAGGACAAGGTCAACTGCCTGGGGATTTCCCATGTAGACACGGCTGATGTTCTCGCGCAGGCGATCGATGACTTCCATGGTTAGCGTATACCCCGCTTGTATTGATCTGGGACACCGGAAACCATGTTACTTGCCCTTCTTCTGTTTCACAGCAGCGACGGTAATCATACGCTTGCGTCTGCCAGCATTGCCAGTAGTGCCGGCGGCATCGAGCAGTTCCTGCACCTGCGCCAGCGTCGTGGGGGTGATCTGGGCACCGCCGATCATCTCGGCGAGTTCCTGAAGGCGATCCTCGCCATCCACGATGCGCACGGCCGCCTGAGTGGTCTTGCCGCTGACGGTCTTGCGGACAGTAAGATGGCGATCGGCAAAGCAGGCGATCTGCGGGAGGTGAGTAATGCAAAGCACCTGGTGGTGGACGCCAAGGTCACGGAGCTTAAGGCCGATGACCGATCCTAGCCGGCCGCCGACGTTGGAGTCAATCTCATCGAATACCAGGACACTGACTCGGTCGGACTGGGCGAGAATACCTTTGAGGGCGAGCATGATCCGGCTCATCTCACCACCGGAGGCGATCTTGCGGAGGGGCTGGGCAAGCTGGCCGGGATTGGTCTGGATGATGAACTCAACCTGGTCAGCGCCCGATGGCGAGGCGGGGAGATCGATGCCGGGGATCGTGGGTACAGCAGCGGCGAAGCTGATGGTGAAGCGGGCTTTTTCCATGCCCAGTTCGGAGAGCTGGGTTTCGATCTGAGGAGCGAGCCGGGCAGCCGCCTTTCTGCGGGCTTCGGTGAGTTTGCCGCCCAGTTCGCGGAGCTTGCGCGTGAGGGGCTCGATCTGAGAGCCCAGGTTACCCAGATCGGAAGCATCTTGCTGCAGATCGGCGATCTTCTGGCCGATCTCGGTGCGGTAGGCAACTATGGTTTCGACGGAATCACCGTACTTGCCAAGAATGCGGTTTATCGTGTTGAGGCGGTCCTCAATCTCGGCCAGCTCACCCGGGTCCATATCGAGATGGTCAAGATAGCGATTCAGGTCAAACGAAGCTTCCTCGAGTTGGATGGTGGCTTCGCGGATGGCCTGGGCGGTGCCTTTGAGCTTTGCATCGAGCTCGGCCGATTCGCTCAGGATGCCAATGATGCCGCGAAGGCGTTCGACGATGGAGCCGTCGGTCTCGTAGAGCGCCTGGTGCGAGGCGGCGGCATCGCGCTTCAGGCGTTCGAGATTGTGCAGAACCGAAGCGCGGGACTGGAGTTCGGGGTATTCCGCGGGGTCTAGTTCAGCTTTGTCGATCTCGTCGGCCTGGAATCGGTAAAGATCAAGCTGCTGTTTGCGGAACTGGTTGCTGGAGGCAAGCTCTTCAAGCCGGCGGCAGGCATCGGCGAGTTGCTCGTAGATGTCGTGGTATTGTGAGCGGAGCGGATACAGATCACCGAAATCGTCGAGGACGTCGAGCTGGTTCGAGGGCTTAAGAAGGAACTGGTGATCATGCTGACCGTGGACATCAACGAGCAACTCGGCGACGTTCTTGAGCATCGAGACAGTGATCGGGTTGCCGTTCAGGCTGACACTGGAACGGCCCGAGGAGTAGAGTCGGCGGGTCAGCAGAAGCTCAGCGCCATCAAGATCCATATCGGCGGCATGGGCGAGCTCTTTGACCAGCATGGCGTCGGCAATCTCAAACAGGCCCGAGACTCTGCCCTCATCCGCGCCGGGGCGGAGCATCTCGGCGGGGGAACGCTGGCCAAGGAGGACCTCAAGAGCACCCAGGACCAAGCTCTTGCCGGCGCCGGTAGCGCCGGTGAAGCAGTTCAACCCCGCAGCGAACTCGATCCGCACATCGGTGATGATGGCGAGATTGGAGATATGAAGTTCGCGAAGCATAGGGTGCTGATTGGTGAACAGCCGGTTGCCGCTCTATTTTACGATGCTGCCTGGAGTGACCGGTTCGGACGGAGTCATGATGATCAATCTGCTGGTGGCGGAGTCGGTGGCGGCGAGGACCATGCCGTGGCTGACTTCGCCCATCATGGGACGGGGGGCGAGGTTGGCGACAAGGATGACCTGTTTGACGATGAGCTGTTCAGGAGTGTAGTGCTCCTTAATTCCGGCAAGGACCTGGCGGAGTTCACCGTTGCCCAGCTCAACCTGCAGCTTCAGGAGCTTCTTGGACTTTTCCAGGGCGACGGCCTGGCGGATGGTGCCGACGCGAAAATCGATCTTGGCAAAGTCATCATAGGTGATGGTGGCGGGGCCCGCAGCGGGTGCTGGCGTGGCGGGAGGGGTTGGGATGGCAGATGCAGCGGGTACGGCCGGGTTTGGCGGTGTGCTGGGTGTTTCCATGGTTCTGATATCCTTTCGTAAGGGCTGTAAATGTACCCGGTCGGGCGCTGTTCGCAACCAGACGGGGAGTCAGTCGGTCGGAATGGCGCCTCCTGGTTCTGCGGGCAACAGGGTGACCTGTGGCACATAGCGGCCGGTCTGGGTCCCAGGATTGGCAAAAAGCTCTGGCATCCTCATCTGTGTCGTTTAGAATCTACCTCTGGTTCGACTACATGGATGTAGGCAAATGCGAAACTGGGGTTTTGCGATCGTCGTTCTGGGATTCGTCGCCGTGCCGGTGCTGGCACAGGCCACTGCGCCGTCTGCTTCGCATGCGATACCGGCCAAACGTCTGCTTGCAGACCGGGCGCTGGCCGGGGGCCTTGCCTGGCAGATCGCCCTGGAGCGCGAGGGATTCTCGCCGGGGCTGATCGACGGGAAGATCGGCCCGAAGACCCGGGTGGCGACCGAGATCTATCAGCGCGGCAGTGGATTGCCGGCCACTGGAGCGATGGATGCCGCTACACAGGAGCATCTCAAACCGGATCCGGATCATGCCGTGATCGAGTATTCGGTGCAGCCGTCGGACCTGGAAGGGATTACTCCTCTGCTGGAAGACTGGAATGAACGAGCCAAGCAGAGCCAGTTGGGCTATTACGATGCCCTTGATGGCCTGGCGGAGAAGTTCCATACAAGCAGAGCGATGATGCAATCGCTGAACCCAACCGTCGGATTCGACGGCATTAAGGCAGGCACGGTTCTGATTGTCCCAGGCGTTCAGGAATCCCGGGCGCCCAAGGCGGCCTCACTCAAGATCGACCTTCGGAATAAGCAGATATTGGCTCTGGATGAGCAGGGGAAGGTCATCGCGCTCTTCCACTGCAGCATTGCCGCGCACGTGGAGAAGCGTCCCTCGGGCGAGACGAAAGTCATCGTCGTGCACCGCAATCCCGATTACACCTTTGATCCGCAGTATTGGCCGGAGGTCCACAATGTGACCCATAAGCTGCTGATCGCGCCGGGGCCGCGAAACCCGGTGGGGCTGGCGTGGATCGGTCTGGACCTGCCGGGATATGGCATTCATGGCACGCCGCATCCGGAGATGATCGGCAAGACCGGCTCGCACGGGTGTTTCCGCATGACCAACTGGGATGCGATCCGACTTTCAAAGATGATCCGCCCGGGCGCTATCGTCACATTTGTGGTCCCGTGATCCCAACGGACGGGCCGACCTGTTGTATAACCAGCAGAAAGGGAGGCTTATGTCGGCCTCAAGGCTCAGTGCGCATGTTGGAAGCAGCCCAATGCCAGACTCAGGCAGTCGTCACCACCGCGCCCGCGCCATCGCGGTGGCGGGTGTGGCTGGCTTGGGTGTCCGTGATGCTGCTATTTGTCGGTGCAATCTACTGGGGAATCCAGCTTCGGCGCTGGGCATGGGATCAAACCACCAGCATCCGCTTTGTAAACAGCGTCAGCAACGCGATTGAGTGGGGGAACCAGGCACGCCGGATTGGTGTGCTGGAGGTGTACGACGATCTGTACTCTCGCTTCGGGCCGACTGGGGATTACGCCGGGCCGGCGCGCTTTGCCCTCGACTACCCGCCGCTTCGCCTGTTGATAGCCGATGCCTGGACGAGTTGGGCGTATGACAAATATGCGGTGCCAAAGGGCCAGACGCTGTATTGGCGGCCGGACTATGAGTTCACGGAGCCGATGCTGCGCCTGAATATGGGTTGCGAGCTGGCCGCGGCCGCGGGGATGTTCCTGCTTGTTTACCGCTGGATGCGAATGTGCGCCCTGCCAGCGCCGGAGCGCTGGTGGACGAGGCGAATATCACAAGGGTGGGGCCGGACCGAACATCTCGAACAACTCCGTGCATTGCCTTCGACGGTGGGACTGCGCGCGGCCACCTGTGCGGCACTGCTGATCTGGTTCAATCCGGCGGTGATTTTTAACGCCCATGTGTATCCGCAATGGGATGTGTGGTTGCTGCCACCGCTGATCTGGGCGATTTTCTTCGGTCTGATCGACTGGTGGTTGCCTGCCGGAATGGCGGTCGCGATCTCTGCGATGACCAAAGGGCAGATCCTGCTGGCGCTGCCGCTGCTGATCGCCTGGCCGCTGCTGCTGGGCAACTTCAGGGCGGTGCTGCGGCTGTGCGTGGGTCTGCTGGCAGGGGTTGGCATGGTTGTCTGGCCATGGATGACCCGTGGCGAACCGGCGCATCTCTGGATGGTTCACGTTGCGGTCAGTGCGATGCTGATTCTGGCGGCGGGTCTGTTGCCGCGAAGAAGCGTTGCCTGGTGGGTGCTGCGAAGCATCCTGGCACTGGCGGCAGGGGTGGTTCTTTGTGCTCCCGCATGGAGATTGAGCAACGAGAACCTGCTCTATACAGCGGCAGTGAGTGCCTTGGTGATCACGATCGCGCTGGCTGGGAGCCGATGGTGGATGCCCACCGCTCTGGCGACGCTGTGGGCTGGATCCCTGGCGCTCACCGTACCGCTGTTTGGCGCCTCGATGGCATGGTATGAGGTCGGCATCAAGTATGGCACCCGGCACTGGCGACAGCTTTATTGGTGTCTGGCGCCGAATCTGGGCTCGATCCTGCAAGTGCGGTTTGGATGGAGGTACGCCGATGTGGCAGATATGTCATGGGTTCCATGGCTGGGTCTGGGCCAAGTCCCGATTCGTCAGGTGATGATGGCACTCTATGTCATCGCACTGGTGCCGTGCGTGATCGGGGTCGTGCGGCATCGTCGCAACCATGACCCGCGCCTGCTGGTGGCATTCGCCGCGCCACTGCTGATGGCGTATGCACTGCTGCCCCAGATGATTGAGCGGTATTTGATTTGGCCGGCGGCGATGCTCTCTGCCTATGCCGCGATCAGCTTCAGCGGACTATTGCTCTGGTTGGTGCTCTCGGTGATCGCCTGCCTAATGATGTTCGGTTACATGCTGACCATGGTCCGGCTCACACCTGTTTCGCAGGAGTGGTTGTCACTGGTGCAGAGTACCTTTCCCGACATTGGTTGGGCGGTGCTCGTGCTTGCCGGCGTGGTGTTGTGCCTGGCTGTGAGTTCCAGTCGGCCGAGGTCCAGGACTTTGCCGATGCGGGAACTTCGCCCGTAATCACGTATTCACAGATGCGGAAGACATCCGTGTTGTCGATGCAGATCAGTGAATGGTAGTTGGCTCTACGAGGCCTTGGAGGCGGTCTTCGCCAGGAGCGACGTTGCCGCGTCGTCGGCCTCTTCCGAGCCATTGGTAAGGGCGGTCAACGTGCTGCTGCCGGCATCAATGGGGCGGATCGTCAGTTCAATCCGCATGCCCGTCGGCGTGTAGGCAACGATGCTGCCAGCTTTCTCCGTTACACTGTAGGCGACGATCGTCATCTTCTGCTGCACCATGGCGTCGCGCGCGGCAATGCCGACACGCGAGATAGGGGCTTTGACCGTCATCTCAAGACGATTCCCCTGTGAGGTGATGCTGCTGGATCCGCGAGAGTTCAAGCAGGAACAGAGACTCAGCGGCAGCAACGCCAGGGCCATGGCAATAAGAGATCGAGCGAGTATGGAGTAGCTTTCCCTATGCATACTTGCGCAGAGTACCTGCCCAACCAGCGTCCGTCTACAGATGAACACGGCGGGTGTACACCAGCCACTCGATCAGCAGCAGCGGCAGGGCGGCGGCGGCCACAATCCACCACCAGAGCTCCAGCCGTGCTTTGCCTGATGCTGGCGTGACCACTTCACCGGCCTGACCGGGCGGCGTCGCTACCGGGGCGATGTTGCTTTCTCTTTCGGAGAGCAGATTCACGGCCAGTTGCTCGGCCCCGGGGATCGGCGGATCAAGCGTATAGAGCCCGACGCGGTCAAGAGATGGCAGTACCAGGTCACTCTCCGGCCGAATTGGAAGTACGCGATTGATCGGCCCGGAGAGCTTCACCTGGGCGAGGTTCGGATCTACTCGGTTCAACAGGGCGCGCTCGATGGTTGGCGCATCTCCCGGGCTGAGTGATTCGCGTACGTTTACCTGCGAAGAGAGCGCCATGAACCGCAATGTCTGGAAGAGGAACACCGGCAGGCTCTGGCGAGGGGGAATGGCCCAGTCGCTTTGAAGAACGTCAAATCCGACGACCAGATGCGTGCGCCGTGGTTCACGATACAGCACGATCAACGGGCCGCGGGAACTGCCCACTAGCACCTGTGCTTCCAGCGGCACGTCGAGTTGCATGGTCTCGAGGATGTTGATTGCCCGCATCGAGACACCCTCCAGGATCGGGTGCTCGCGATACCAGTCGGTGACCTCCGGCGAAGAGAGCATCACCACATTACCATCCTTCTCGATGGCTTTGAGCTTGGAGTCAGGCGGTACGGCAGCGAAGTAGATAAACGATCCCGCCGCCGGAAGTTGCTTTGGCTGGTAGCGGTCGAACAGGATCAGGTCCATGTTCTCCGGAATCTTTCCCTCATAGTCGGATGGTTTGATGATCTGGCAGTCCTTCAACGGCAGCGCGCCGATGGCCCGGCGCAAAAAGTAGTTGCCTTCGGTCACCATCATCATGCGCAGTTGCCGTGCTGGAGGCACGATAATCTGTGCCGTGTTGTCGGCGGCCAGGACATCGTCCTTGTAGAGTTGTTCCAGGGTCAGCACTGCCGCGTCAGGCAAGTCGATGGTGAACTCAACGCTGTTGCGCGTCTCGTAATTGGGAGGGATCTCCTGGGCATGTTGTTTCTTCCACTCCGGATCGTGCCATCGTTCCGGCGGCAGTTGAACCGAAGCGATCTTCGCCATCTTTCCGTTGATGCTCAACTGCACATCAGTGTTGACGAACTGCGGACCGTAATTGGCGAGCCGGGAAAATACCTGGACCTCGGTCGGCTTCTCGAAGTTCCGTCGAGCGGAGAGGGCGACAATGGCGATGTTGGTCGAGTCATCGGCACCGATCTTCACATACTTCAGGTTGCCGCGGAGAGTCAGTTCCTCAGTATTGTCCTGCACGCGGCCATCGGAATAGAGCCACACATCGGGCGGGGCCACATTCGGCCGGTTCTGCTCGGGGATGAATGCAAGCTGGGCATCGGCGAGGGTAAACGCAAGCTTGAGTCGGGTGTTGCGATCGGTGGGTTCGATGGAATCAATCGCCCGGCGCAGGGCGGCTGTATCGGTGGTGAATGACTCCACCGTCTGGGCTGTCTCATCGAACGCGATGACCATGGCCTGGCTGCCTCGGCGCATGGAGTTCACGAGATCGGTCGCCTGGCGCTTGGCCTCCTCCAGGCGGGATTTGCCATTCACGTCTTTCGCGGACATCGACGCCGAATGGTCAATCAGAATGACGCTTACCTGGCCCGCTCCGGGTGTGTGCTGAACCACGGGTCGGGAAAGTGCCAATGCCAGAAGGATCAGCAGAAGCAACTGCAGGAACAGCAGCAGGTTCCGCCGCAGTTTCTGGAAGGGGGCGTTCACCTGCAGATCCTGGATGGCTTTGCGCCACAGGATGGTCGAAGAGATCACCCGTTCCTGGCGGCGCAACTTGAGAAAGTAGAGCAGGACTAGCAGGGGAATCGCCACGGCAGCGGCGATAATCGCGATCATCGGGTTGAGAAATTGTGGCCAGGTCATCCGAGTAGTCCACGTTCCCTGAGATAGTTGAGTATCAGCGTTTCAAATGGCACCGCCGTGCTGGTGAACAGGTACGTGCCGCCGCGACGGGTGACGTACTCTTTCAAACTCGAGCAGTAGGCGTTCAGGTTCTCCTTGTATTTCTTGAGCAGCGGGCCGGTGATGGAGACTTCGGCCAGGTCGCCGTCCTCGATGTCTTTGAGCTTCAGGTCGCCCTGCAGGTCGGGATTGATCTCTTGGGGAGCCAGCACCTGGATGGCAAACAGGTCATACGTGCCGCCCGCGACATAGCGCAACCCGTTCTCATAGCCGCCCTTATCGAAGAAATCCGAGAGAATGACGCAGACGCCCTTGGTGCGGTGTGACAGGGCGAACCGCTTGCATGCTCCGGCCAGAAAACTGCCGCCTTGCGGCTCCAGATTCTGCAGGAACGCGAGCATCTGCGGCACTTTTTGTCGGCTGCGAAGGTTGCCGGTCTCGGCGGCAACCGTGTCGGTGATCGCCGCGATCGAGACGCGGTTGTAGTTCACCAGGCCGATATAGGCGAGGGCGGCCGCCACCTTCTTCATGTAGATCGCTTTGTTCGGATCGCCGAAATCCGAACTGGCGCTGGTGTCGATCATAATCGAGAGCGACAGATCCTCTTCCTCCATGAACAGCTTGAGGAACAACCGTTCCAGCCGGGCGTAGATGTTCCAGTCGATGAAGCGAAGGTCATCACCGACGACGTAATTGCGGTAATCAGCAAACTCCACCGATTGCCCGCGCCGCTTGCTCCGCCGCTCTCCCTTGAGCTTCCCCGTCAGGATCTTGCGCGAAAGGATGTCCATGCCCTCAATGCGGTGCATGAAGTCGGAGGAGAGCAGCGAAGTTGTGTCAGTAGTCTGTGACATTTCATTCAACTACAGATGAACCCGGGTCGTTCATTGCAGTACCTCGATCGTTCCATCATGGTCCTTGCGGTTCAGCTTATCGCAGATCTCCTGTGCCTGTTTGCGGTTGCGGACGGCGATGGCCACTTCATGGCGGCCGGTCTTCTTGTTCCACACACAGAAGTGCCCGCCCTGTGCGGTCACCACAGTGAACTTGCCGGAGTTGGCGGGAATCTTGTATAGCGCCATTTAGACCTTCATCCCTTCCACCGCAGTCGGGGTTTCCTGAAGCACCTTCTCGATCACCATGTCGGTCGTGATCCCTTCGGCCTCACCTTCAAAGTTCATGATCAGGCGGTGCCGCATCGCGGGTTTGGCGACATCCTTGATGTCCTGGAAGCTTACGTGGAACCGATTGTCCAGCAGAGCGCGCACTTTCGATGCCAGGATGATGGCTTGCGCTGCACGCGGCGAAGCGCCGAAGCGCAGGAACTGATTTACCATCGGCACGGAGAACTCGCCCTTGGGATGGGTTGCCAGCACGCAGCGGATCGCGTAGTCCTGCACATGTGGAGCCACATGCACGCGCCGGACAAGCTGCTGATGAATGAGGATCTTCGCGCCGTCGAGCACTGGCTGCGGGTCGTTTTTTGCGTTGGTGGTGGTGCGATCGAGGATCTCCTTCAACTCCTGCCGGTTGGAGTACTCGACCACCAGTTTGAAGAGGAAACGGTCAAGCTGCGCCTCGGGCAGGGGGTAGGTGCCTTCCTGCTCGATCGGGTTCTGTGTTGCCATGACGAAGAACGGTTCTTCCAGCTTGCGGATCTTTCCGCCGGCCGTTACTTGCCGCTCCTGCATCGCTTCCAGCAGAGCCGACTGGGTCTTGGGGGTGGCGCGGTTGATTTCATCCGCCAGCACGATCTGTGCGAAGATCGGCCCGTAGACGAAGGTAAACTCGCGGTTGCCGCTCTGGGCGCTTTCCATGATCACGTTCGTGCCGATCACGTCAGAGGGCATCAGGTCGGGCGTGAACTGGATGCGGCTGAACTTCAGGCTCAACGCTTGTGAGAGCGCCCGGATCAGCGCCGTCTTGCCAAGCCCGGGAACGCCTTCCAGCAGGGCATGGCCGCCGACAAACAGGCACGTCAGCACCCCATCAATGATCGCCTCGTGGCCGACGATGGTCTTCTGAATCTGCTGCTTCACTGCCAGGTAATCCTGACGGAACGCGTTGCACGCTGCCTGGACCTGCGGATCGATCTGTTGTGTCTGGCTCATGGGTTGTCTCTTTCCTTCTTTTCGATCTGTTCACGTGCCCGCCTCTTGGCGGCCAGCAGGCTGCTGGTATGCTCGCCCGCGCCTGCTCCGGGTTCTTGATCGCTGGGTTTTGCTCCTGCATCGGATTTCTTCGCAGCATCGGCCGTTGCGCCGCCTACCACCTGCGTAAGGTCGCCCTGCACGCCCGCGCCCTCGAATTTGCGCCTGGGATCTGGTCGCTCCAGTGGCGTGCCGCCGCTCGTCGGTGGCGGAGGTGGCGGCTTGGCTGTCGTCGTCTCGGCCTTGCCACCTTCGCGCAGCCGGCGCAGCGCATTAACCGATTCGCTCTTCTCCACTTTACGCGAGCGGAAGGTATCGGCATACCGCCCGGCCGCGTCGCGTACCGCCTTGAGATTCCACGCAATCCTGCGGATTGCCACGTCGATCAGCAGCAACCCCATCAGGATCGGCAGCAGAATATCCCAGACCGGCATGGGCGAAGCCGTCTGCAACAGCCCTTCGCGGCGGAACACATCGGCGGTCGCCGCATCGAACGGGTCCAGCATCCGCCCTCCGGTTTTCGCCGCGACTTGCTCCAATACACCATCGTTGCTGCGCAGGTCCCGCATTTCCGGATTGCTGTTCACCGCCACCCCGGCCACCTGCCAGCCGGCCTCTCCCTTCGGTCCGGTGTGCTGAATTCGGGCAACATATGCCCCCGGCTCCGCCTTTTCGATGACCGCCTCATAGCGTCCCGGGCCGGTCTGGTTGAGCTGGATGGTCCGCGGCTTCATGTCCGGTCCCATCACCTGGCCCGTCACATTGAGGAAGTTGATCCCGCGATGCTCGCGATCCATCGCCTCGGCCGTCAGGTAGATCTTGTCGCCATCGACGCGCGTCTGGATGTCCATGTCGCGCGACATCGGGGCGCGGGCTACCGAACGGATCACCTGGGCCCAGAACTTGCCATATCCCGACGATCCCATCCAGTCGGGCGTCCACTTTGCGGTCACATCGCTGGTAAACACCGCGGACTTGCCCAGTCCGCTTTGCCATTGCGCAAACAGAGGATCACCCGCTTTGCCGGCCGTGATGGGCATATCCACCATCGGATCGGGCTTGCGGCTGGTGAGCACCAGGCCGTATATCTGCGGCAGGGGGGTCGCCAGGCCCTGCGTCACGTCGCTCACCGATGGCAGCAGGTTTGTCGGAATCCCGTTCGAGTTCTCATGGATAAGCGTACGCCGGACGATCGTTGCTTCTTTAATGAAGATCTGCGGCAACTGGTTGAAGTTGCCGTTGATCGGCCCATACGCCCGCCCCTTGAGCGTATCAGCGATCTTCCGCATCGTCCACGGCAGTCCGTTGGCGCTCAGATCATGCGGATACACGGCGACGGTTGAAACCGACACCTTTGCGGCCCTGTACGCGGCCATCAGGTCATCCGAAGGCGATTGCGGATCACCATCGCTGATGATGACAACATGTTTGTGCCGGGCGTCGGAGTCTTTCAATCCTTTTTGTCCGCCTGAGCCGTACAGGGCGACTTTCATGCTGTCTTCAAAGCTGGGCATATCGCCCACTTTCATCTGCTTGATGGCCGCCTTGGCTTTGTTCCCATCTCCCTTGGTTTGCAGCGGGAAATCCCATTGTGAACCACCCTTGGAATAGTCAAAGCTGATAACGCCCACCTCATCCTGCTGTGACAGGGCATCCACGGCTTTGATGGCGCACTGCTCACCCCAGTAGTTGCCATTCTCAAACTCACACGCATGCACGATCATCACCAGTGCGCCCTTGCCGACTTCCTTACGTGCCGGCACATCCATGTTGACCGGCAGGACTTTTTCCACGCTTGTTCCCTGCCAGCCGCCCGCACCAAAGGTGTCGGGCCCGCCAATCATGACCAGCCCGCCGCCCATGTCATGTACATATGCTGCGATGGCCTTGTCCTGCTGTTCATCCACCCCGCCAGCGCCGCTGGGAACATTGGCCATGATGATGGCATCGTAGTTCTGCAGGGCGAAGAGATCGCGCGGTAGATCATCGATGGTCCCGCGCTCAACGTCGATCCCCTCGTTGCGCAGTGTGCCAATGAACCGATCGCTGCCGCGATCAGGGGTGTTGTCGATGAAGAGCAGCGAGCCCCGCCCCTCCACGATCGTGAACGCATCCATCGCCCCGGTTACCAGCGTCGGCTTCTGTGCCACCGGCACCGCGGGGTCGACATCGGGCTCAAAGGCTGCCCTGAATGCATGAATGCCACCGGACAGCGCTGGCACCTTTACCCGAACGGCCGTGATCCCCGGCTGTCCTCCCTCGGCCGGCCGGAGCGTGACTTTCCGCGATCCCTGCACTCCAGGTGTCTCGGCATCCAGATCGATCGGCTGGCCATGGTGCAGCACCACCAGCGTGCCGTTCACCGGCTTTTCGCTATTGGATCGCAGCACGACATCCAGCGTCATCGGCTCGTTTTCGCGCCGCCAGGTTGGGGCGACGAAGCGGTCCATCATCACCGCCGAGTCGACCCGGTAGTGCAACGGCATGACATCGATCGGCACATGCTGCGATGCGGCCGCCTCGATTGCGGCCTGAAGGTTCCCGACCGTCTGGTTTCCATCCCACACCAGCAGCAGACGGTGCATGGCATCGTTGCTCTGCGTTGCCAGGGCAAGCTGGATCGCCGAGGCCACATCGGTGCCATTGCCCCCTTCAGCCACGGCTCTTGCGCCCAGATCCAGCCTGGTGGATGGTAACGTTTCGATGATCGCCCGATTGGCGAACCCAATGACGCCGACGCGGTCTTCGGGCTTGCGGTCCTTGTCGGCCATCAACTCCTGCAGGTAGGTATTGACCGACTCGCGAACGGTTGGGGCCGGGGTGTTCTTTACGTAGGATGTCGAGTCGCTCAGGTCTCGCAGGACCATCACCTCAACGGCCGTATGCTGACGCTGCCAGCGGATACCCCCCAACAGCAGCACAATTCCCAAGATCAGCAGCAGCCGGGCACAGATGGCGACCCATTTCCGCGTTCTGCCCAGCCCGTTGAGCGAGAAGTGCCCAAGCAAGACCACTGGAATGGCAAGCAGGGCAAACAGCCCCAAAGCCGTAAGCCCCGAGAAATACTCAAGATGGATCGGACTAGTCAACGCCATTCAGCCCCGGCCATCATAACGCGTAACCGCTTGAATTACATAGATTTGTCCACATTCTGACATTCTTCCTTAATGCCGGAGCAAACGCCGCGGAATTGCATCACGGACCTGCGACGGCACCCGGTGCAGCCTCTCACGGGCGATAGTGGCAGCGGCGTCTCGCCGCTGTTTCTCGTCCAATGCCGCCGCCGATACCGAAAACGCCTGTTCAGATCATTGTTTGCCTTGGCCACCGCCGCGGCGCAGGCAAAGTGGGGTGGGGGGACACCTTGGGCGAGCGGGCCCAGGTGGCGCAGCGGTCTCCCGCTGCGGCGCTACGGCCGTCCTCGGCCGCCTGGGCGAAGGGCATGAAAGCACCCGAGCGCATGGGGATCGCGGGCGGAGCATCTTCCGGACCGGGACGGCTTCTCACCCCTCCCCGCACCCGTTTCCCGCGGCGACGGTGGATTTCCATTGCTTTGAACATCCCGGCGAGTGACAATTCATACAGGAGAAGGCAGTGAAGTTTGAACAGGAAGTTGTCTATTCGAATCGCGTCCCAATCCTGTTCGGCGCGCCGATTGCAGCGATGTGATTTGGTCAGCAAACATTCAGCGGCCGGCCAGTGAATGTCTTTACGTTATGCAGCGGGGGCGAACATGACTCGCGTCGCGGTTCTCATCATCGGACTTCTCGCCGCTGGCGTCGGCTGTGGGGAACGCTCGCCCAACGCCCAGCCTCCGCCGACGACCGTGCCTTCGGCAGTCGAAGCTTCCTCCGCCGCAACTCCTGCGTCGCAACCGGTGGCTCGGCTTGCGTTCGGCATGGCGCCAAGACCCGGGGACTACGCGCGAATCGTCGACGCGTGCATGAAGTACTCGCCCGCGCCCGATATGATTGTCCTCACGCAAGACTGTTACGAGGGCGAGCGACTGAGGTTGAATCCTCCTAATCCGAACTATCGCATTCCCGACGGCGGCGTGACGACCGCGTTCGTGTCACCAGAGTGGGAGGCGCTGGATCCGACGCCGCCGATGAGTGGCAGTCATCGCAACGGGGAGTACGGCTCCCTGATCTTCATGCACGCCCGCAAGACGCCCGACCAGCGCGAGCTGCTTGCGGTGGTGACGTGGCCGCATTTCAGCGGCTCCTACGGCCTTCGTGTGACGCTCATCAAGTTGGATCGTAACGACCCGGCGAAGCGGCGCGAGGTCACAACGTTCGCCGTGCCTCGCGGGGCGCTGCTCGCAGCGGACGATTCGCAGCCGGGACTTGACGTCGTTCAGCAGCTGCGCTTCTTCGCCGGGCAGCCGGACCCGCAAGATGACTCGGCATGGACAATTCGCTACACCGTCGCTGCTGACCGAAATGCGAAGACGCTGCCCGGTTTGGTCCAAATGAAGCTGACGGGCGAGCCGGAGTTGGCAACGCACGATTCCATGCCGCACCGGGGAAAAGTGCCAATGCAGATCTCGGTGCGGCGTCCCGATGGCACAGTTTGGAGGAACTGACGGCGGACATGATACGGGGACGTAAATAGTATTACCGAATTCCGTTGCCGCAGCGTGCCAGATTCGGTACACTCCTATCCATGCCGCGCCAAGCACGTATCGCGCCTCCGGGATACTTCTACCACGTCATGAACCGCACTGCCGGACGCTTTATCATGCTCCGGAAAGATCCCGACTTTGCCGCTCTCCAGCACATCCTCCTCCAGGCCCACCAGCGCGAGCCCCTGCCCATCCTCGCTTATTGCCTGATGGGCAACCACTGGCACTTTCTCGTCCGGCCGACCAAAGCCGGCCAGATGAGCCGCTTCTTCCGATGGCTTACCCTCACCCACGCCGTCCGCTGGCGCGTGGCCCACCATAGCGTCGGCTATGGCCATCTCTACCGCGGTCGCTTCAAAGCCTTCCCGGTGCAGTCCGGCCAATCCCTGCTGGAAGTCCTCCGCTACGTCGAACGCAACGCCCTCTCGGCCAAACTCGTCGAACGTGCCCAGGACTGGCGCTGGAGCAGCCTCTGGGCCAGAGAACATGCGGACCCGGAGCTCACGTCCATCCTCAGCCCCTGGCCAGGCGGCCGCCCCGCAAATTGGCTCAAATATGTCAATCAGCCCCTGACCTCACAGGAACTCGCCTGCCTGACCACCAGCGAGAACCGCAATCGTCCCTATGGCCAGGAAACCTGGGTCAGACAGGTTGTAGGCAAACTGGGCCTGCAGCACACAGTCCGTAACGAGGGAAGGCCCGCAACCGCCGCGCCCCAATACGCCCATCAACTCCTCCATCCCCGTCCGCGGAAAAGCCCCCTAGCTTTCCCAAACCTCCCAAATTCGTGAAAGATTTTTGGCCGCGTCTAACTCCCTGTCATTCCGCAACTTCCATTTTTGGCACCCTCCAAATCATCCCTATATTATGGAGGACCTTCGCGCTCGCGCGGGTTCGGCTATTTGACAAGTGAATACTCGGGACTCCGGCCGACAAGTGGGAATCGCTTCTCGAGATGCGCAACGATCTTGAGCGCCCTTGTCGGTGCAGTGACTTAACTCACGCAACCCCACGGATTGTGCACACGAACCTGCGCACCTTTGGCGCATCGGTGAGCTGGCTTACACTACACCCCGAAGATGCGCAAGCGATCTTGAGCACCTTCCCCCGCATGTGCCTTCTGATTTCCGCCTTCCCTTCGTGCCTTGGCGCTTTCGTCCCTTCATTCCGCTATCCGCAATCCGCTCTCCGCAATTCCTCGGAGTTATCCACAATCACCTCGAACCTGCGCACCTCCTCCCCCAATCTCTACCTAACCACTTGTCTCCCCAGCACTTGCCGCACAGGGGGCAATACCACCGAGAACCTGCGCACCTCCTGCTTATCCACAAGCGCCCTTCGTATCCGTTCCCCGCGTCCCCGCATCTCCGTGTCTCCCACTCTCCCCCTCACGCCCTCTCCCACTCTCGTCTCCCGCCGACTTTGGCGGCCGCCAGGCGAATTGGCACGTGATCCATGCCGCGCCCTTTGAAGGCTACCTCTGGTCCCGTAAGATGCTGCCCCAAACAAGGAGTCATATGAATAAGAAAGCGTTGATCGTCTGGGGTGGCTGGGATGGACATGAGCCCGAGAAACTGGCTAAGCTGTTTGAACGGGTTCTGAAGGAGGAGAAGTTCGACGTCGAGGTCTCCAACACTCTCGACGCCTTCAAAGATGAAGCCAAGCTGATGGGCCTGAACCTGATCGTCCCGATCTGGACGATGGGCAAGATCACCGGCGAACAGGCCAACCCCGTCTTCAAGGCGGTCAAGGCCGGTGTGGGCATCGCCGGCTGCCATGGCGGCATGTGCGATGCGTTCCGCGACCATACGGAATGGCAGTTCATGACCGGCGGCCAGTGGGTTTCGCACCCTGGTAATGACGGCACCAGGCACCGCGTCAGCATGACGAACGTGAAGCATGACATCACCGCCGGAATCTGCGATTTTGACGTTTCCTCCGAGCAGTACTACATGCACGTGGACCCGGCCGTTCGCGTGCTGGCGACCACCCGCTTCCCGGTTGCCGACGGCCCCCACGTGGGCAACGGCCAGTTCGATATGCCGGTGGTGTGGACGAAGATGTACGGCGCGGGCAAGGTCTTCTACAACAGCCTTGGCCACCACGCCGACATCATGGAAGCCGAGCCCTGCCTGACGATGCAGCGACGCGGCATGCTGTGGGCAGCGAAATAGCAAAGGATGAAGGCAGAAGGATGAAGGATGAAGCGGCGAGCCCGCGCGCCTTCATCCTTCATCCTTCCTGCACCCATGATCATCACAATTGATGGCCCTGCAGGCACTGGCAAGAGCAGCGTGTCCCAAGAGGTGGCGCGCCGCTTGGGCTTGGGCTTCCTGGACACCGGTGCGATGTATCGCGCCATTGCCCTGGCGGCCATCCGCCGCCGCACTCGCCTTGACGATGCTGACGCGCTTGGCGCGTTGGCCGAATCGGTGAAGGTGGATTTCGACTGGTCGGCTACGCCGCCGCGGGTTCGCCTGGACGGGCAGGATGTGGCCGACCAGATCCGTAGCGAGGAAGTCAGCAGCGGCGCCAGCAAGGTTGCCGTGGTGCCTCGCGTGCGCAGCGCTATGGTGAAACTGCAGCAAGAGGTCGGGCGGAATCGGCCCCAGCTCGTAACCGAAGGCCGCGATCAGGGCACGGTGGTATTCCCCAATGCGGAACTGAAGATCTATCTCGATGCCACGCCCGAAGAGCGAGCCAAACGCCGCAAGTTGCAGCTTGAGACCAAGGGCCAGAAGGTTGATTACGCGGCGCTTCTGGAGCAGATTCGCGAACGCGATGCACGCGATTCCGGCCGGTCGGTGGGACCGCTCGCGGCCGCCGCCGATGCCAGGCGGATCGACACCACCCTCTTGACGCAGCAACAGGTGACCGACGCGATCATCGCACTCGCGCAGCAGGTGCAAAAGCAAGCATGAGCACGACTCTCGAATACGAACCCAACCGCACGACTTTTCTCCGCGAGATCCGCGTGTGGCGGTGCACGCCTGCGACACGGGCGTGGTTCTGGTGGTTCATCCAGGCAAGTGCCTATCTGACCTTCAAGATCATCTATCGTCTGAAGGTCTATGGCCTGGAGAATATGCCCAAGACGGGTGGAGTGATGATCGCATCATCGCACCAGAGTTATCTTGACCCGGCTCTGCTGGGCGCGCTCCCGCGCCGACCGACGGCGTTCCTGGCCAACGCGTACCTGTTCAAGAATCCCTTTCTCGGCTGGTTCATCCGCAACCTGAACGCATTCCCGATCGAGCAGGGCAAGGGCGATCGCGCAGCCGTTACCCAGGCTATCGATCGACTGAAAGACGGCTACGTCCTGACCATTTTCCCCGAAGGCCACCGCTCGCCAGATGGCGATCTCAGGACGTTGGAACGCGGTTTTACCCTGGTCGCGCGCAAAGCTGGTGTGCCGATATTGCCAGCCGTGATTGACGGCGCCTATCACGCATGGCCCCGGCGAAAGAAGTTCCCCGGTGTCCATCCCGTGCACATCCTCTTTGGCAAGCCGATCGATGTCAGCCAGATGAACGCTCAGGAGATCGTCGCCGCCGTGACCAAGGCTCTGGAGGAACTGACCATCGATCTGCGCAATCGCCGCGGCACTTCCGGCTGGCCGGAGTGGTATGCCCAGCATGGTCGTAGACTCCCCGGTAGCGATGATCAGCCGATCAACAGTGAGGATGAAGATGCCTGATGTGATCGACCGCCTGACTGTCTTGGCCTGCAAGTTCCGCGATGAGCGGAATTGGAAGCAGTTCCACAACCCCAAAGACATGGCGTTATCCATGTCGCTGGAGGCGGCCGAGGTGCTGGAACTGATGCAGTGGAAAAGCGGCGAGGAACTACAGCAGCATCTAGAGAAGCACCGTGAGCAACTCGGCGATGAACTGTGCGATGTGCTCTATTGGGTCCTGGTAATTGCCCACGATCACGACATCGACCTGCGCAAGGCATTCGCCGCGAAGATTGCCAAGAACGAGGCGAAGTACCCCGTGCACAAAGCACATGGGAAAGCGAAGAAGTATACGGAACTGGACTGAGTCTGACGCTACACACGCGTAAGTTTCGCAGTCATCTCGGCCACATGCTTTCCTTGTTTGCGGGCGATCGTCAGTTCATTCTCGCTGGGCAACCGCTGACCATGATCACCGGCGATTGTGGTTGCGCCGTAGGGTGATCCGCCGGTGATCTCGCTCAGGTTCAGCAGTTCCTGAATGCTGTAGGGGGCGCCGCAGATCATCATGCCCTGGTGGATGAAGAAGGTGTAGAGGCCCAGCAACGTGGTCTCCTGGCCGCCGTGCTGAGAGGCCGTGGAAGTGAAGCCGCTGCCGATTTTGCCGATCAGTTTGCCGGTCGCCCAGAGCGAGCCGGTGGCGTCGAGAAAGTTCTGCATCGATGCGGTGACGCTGCCGAAGCGAGTCGGCGAACCGATAATGATCGCATCGGCCTCAACCAGGTGCTGAGAATCGGCAAGCGGTATATGGGCGAACTGTTTACGCGCCTCGCGGGCGTGCATCTTCTCCAGGATATCATCACTGAGCAGTTCCTTGACCTGGGAGATCTCAACCTGTGTGCCGGGACATTCCTTGGCGCCGGCGGCCACCGCCTCGGCCATGCGCCAAACGTGTCCGTATAGACTGTGAAAGACGATCTGTATGCGTGCCATATTCTTTTTCCTGTTAAATGACCAAATGCGAGGATACCCATCGTGCACCGCATTGAGAACCAGTGAAACGCCGGTTCGACTTTGCGGTGAACGGATATCGCTATAGGATGATCGCTGTGCCCGAACCGGTCATGCCCAACTCCAAGCCACCGAGCTTCCGTAGCGATGCCATCGCGGTATTGCAGCGCCTGCGCGATGCGGGGCATGAGGCGTATTTTGCCGGCGGGTGTGTGCGCGATGAGCTGATGGGATTGGAGCCAAAGGATTTCGACGTCGCCACGAGCGCTGCGCCCAAGGTCGTGCGAGCGCTTTTCCCCAAGACGCAGGCCGTGGGCCAGGCCTTTGGCGTGATCCTTGTCCGGCATCATCGCAGCACCATTGAGGTCGCCACTTTTCGTACGGAGTTCGATTATCAGGACGGTCGGCGGCCCAGCCGGGTGAAATTCGCAACTGCGCAGGAGGATGCGCAACGTCGTGACTTTACAATCAATGGGCTTTTCCTTGATCCTGTTGCGGGCCGGGTGATCGATTTTGTCGGCGGCCAGGAAGACATCAAGGCTCGGCGACTGCGCGCCATTGGCATACCCGAGGACCGCTTTGCAGAGGACCATCTGCGCCTGCTTCGGGCAGTGCGATTTGCCGCACGGTTTGCTCTTGAGATCGACCCGGCCACTGCGCAGGCGATCCGAGCTCACGCGCCACTGCTCAAGCGGATCAGCCCGGAGCGGATCGCTGATGAATTGCGGAACATGCTGACGGGCACGAGCCGCCTCACCGCGTGGCAGTTGCTTTGGGATTTCGCCCTGATTGACACCATCTGCCGTTTTCTGCCGCCGGCAGAAGCCGCGGAATATGACCGGCGACGCTGTCCGTTCGCGCAATTGCCGGCCGATGATCAGATCAGTTTCGGACTGGCGCTTGCGGCCGGGGGGCTCTCCTATCGCGCGCACACCAAGCCGGTAACTGCGGATGTCGCACACCTGCTCGACCACACGGAGATAACTCATAGCGAGAGAGCGTTTCGCCAAGCACTCAAGATCAGCAACAGCGAGCTTGACGTGATGCACGGAGCGCTCAGCGGTGCGGCCATGATGCTGCGCGAAGAGCTTCGACCGGCCAGGTACAAGCGTCTTGCCGCCCGGGCGACAGCGGCCGACTCACGTCGCCTGCTTGAGGCCATTGCGAAGACCGGCCAGCATCAGCAGCGCATCGCCACGGTGCTTGCAGAACTGGACAAGCTTCACGGAACCGTAGTGGCGCCCGAGCCACTGATCAACGGCGATGATCTGCAGGAACTGGGCCTTGAACCGGGTCCGGCCTTCCGGCGGATACTGGATGCCGTCTACGATGCGCAGCTTGAGGATCAGATTGCCGACCGTGCAGCAGCGCTGGCCCTGGCGTTCCAACTGGCGCGCTGCAAGTAAAGGCCGGGCTGGCTACCGTGGATAAGTTGGATGTGCAAATCTCCCGTTGCGAGTGTGGATTGCACTACACTGTGGAACCGACACTATTCTCCATAAGACTATATTTACAATGTAGTTACGATGGAATTTGCCAATATTACGAATCTGACAATCGCAGCATTTCTTATTTCAACCAGCCTCTGCAGACGGTATAAATGAAGATGTGATCATGGAAGCTGCGGTTGCCGCCAGAGTTGTTGCGGTAACTCCAGGTGCCTGGAAGATTGCGGCAGAGGACCTCTGTGTGTGTTCGACGGTGAACTGCATAGAGGATGCTGTTGAGGCAGGTAAGCATGCGGAAGGCAGTCGGGCAACTTCGCTTCGCCGGAGGAGTGCTGATTGTCTGCGCGCTACTTGCCTGGGCGCGGCCGGCATTTGCTTACAGCTACCACAGTTTCGCATATGGCTATTCGGTGAGTGTTCCGGATGACTGGGCGCAGGTGCCCGACGACATTCTTGCGGTGCGCAGCCCTGACCTGCCGATTGTCCGAACCCAGCGAAGCACGATCGATGTTGCTTTTCAACCCAAACGCAACGCCAAGCCGTTTGAGTATCCGTTCATCATCGTCGAAGTCGTGCCATACTCCGGCATTGGCTATGCCCAGCAGGTCAGCGATGACGAGATCCGCAGTATTGTGAAGATGAACACCGGCTTGGACCCGGCCAATCCATACAGCCCTGACAGCCAGATCATGGAGGGGGGCGCGGAACTTGAGAGTCTCGATGGCGTGCTGAATATGGAGCACGAGAACCGTCGCTACATGTGGAGTTCCACCAGCAATCTCAGCGAAGTGGGTCTGATCCGCTCGCGGCAGTGGGGATTCTTTGGGCGCGATGCGATCGTACAAGTCACTCTGTATGAACATGGCCGAGGCTCCGATCGGCTTCGGGATATGGCCAGAGCGGTTGCCGGGTCATTCAAATTCGGCATCGGGCGCGAATACCAACCGGCATTTACGCTTGGCGATGCGTTGCAGATGCTGAAGGATCTCTTTGCCGCCCCGACGCTGGGCATGGCCGTAACGCTGGTGTGCGTGGGCGTATCGGTCATCTTCGCTCTGATTGCCATCTTCACCGCGCGCACGCGAGGGCCGGAGTATGCAGATCCGCGAATGGATCAGGATCTGAGTTCTTTGGTGCCATCCGATCGCTACGAGTTGTAGAACGCGATATGCTCTCTGCGGGCAGCGGGGTTCAAGTCATGCGGGCGTTTGATCAACTCTGGTGCCGCGCTGCTTTACTGCTGAGCATGCTGGAGCGACTTGGCAACGTCGCTGGGGTTATCGGCCATCGCAATTCCATCGGAATTGGCGTGAGCGCCTGGGGCGGACGATGCTAGAATGTGTGGATTGGAGCAGGGGATGATAGAGTGCAGACACAGGTTCGAATAATCCCTTGCAGCCCAACTGCAGATGGGCTCTATCGTGCCGGCGGTGAACACTGCTAGAGATTCGGGCGTTCGTGCTTGCATGGACGCGAAGAATGGCATCGCCGCTGTATGGCCGATAGGTCCAGAAAGAACGAGCCCTTCGACCGGGATACGGCCGGAGGGCTCTTCGTTTGGAGTCTTATTTATATGGCTGGGGCACTGCTTGAGCCTGCTGGCGTTTGGGTTGTCCAATGCGGCTGCCGTACTCGGTTCAGAGTCATCTCGGTCTGCTGGGCGACGGACTGCGGATTGTGATGTGATCGGACGCGAGCCAGGGCCTGTTCGCCCATGCTCTTGCGCTGCTCGGGATCGCGCAAGGCGGGTGTAATCCGTCGGGCGAGATCCTCCACGTTCTCGGGTTCAAAGAGCCATCCGCCTCCTTCGCTGAGCAGTTCCGGGAAGCAGCCGATCGCCGGCGCGATGACAGGCACGCCGGCGGCCATCGCTTCCATGGCCGACAGGCCGCGGGTTTCGGCGATCCGGCTGGGCGTGCACACCAGGTCACACTGGTGAAGCATCGCGACCTTCTGCTCGAACGTCACTTCGCCCATAACTTCCACTTGCACATGGGCGGGCAACCGCCCGATCAGGTCACGCACCGAACGCAGAAACTTCGGATCCACAATCTGTCCTGCAACCAGCAGCCTCATCGGCTCGGCAATCGTGTCGGCCACCCGCTGCATTGCCCGAACCAGTACATCGAGGCCCTTTACCGGCCGGATCACCGATAGGTAGCCCACGGTGGGGGTGCCGTCGGCCTTGGGGCGCGGCCGGGCGAATAGCTCTGCATCCACCGGCGCTGGCACGACATCTGCCTGCCCGGGCTGCAGGTCCAGGAGTATGCCTGCCTGTTCGACGGCGGCGTGATTGGGACACAGGACCGACCGCAACGCCTTGGCATGCTGCCGGATCAGTTCAATGCATTGGGCACGGTACGGCTCGGAAAGTCCCATGATGAAACTGTCTTCGCCGAGAAAGCCACTGACCACGGGAATCGGCTTTTCCTCGTTCAGGAGAGTGGCGATGGGGGCCAGCATGGAGTTGGTCAGTACGACGACGTCGGGCGCGACGACGTGGCGAATATAGTGCGCCAGGCGGGCAAACTCGTCGGCATGCGGGCCCTGGGCACCCTGGAGTACTGAGAGCGTCATATCGCCGAGCTTGGCCGGCGAGGTCTGGATCATCCCGCGGGTGGCGACGTGGAGGAGGGCGGAACTGTCGAGTACCGGCCGAGCCACGCGCAATGCCTTGGCCAGACCTGGGTTATGCACACGAAGGTAGGCACTGACCCCGCCGAGGAAGATGGGCGAGCCGGAGCGGAGATTCCCCATGTCGCTGTGCAACGGCGTATAGAGCGGCACCACTCGTACTTCATGAGCGAGTCGGCGCAATGAGGCGACGATGAGGAAGTCGTGGGTACACGCTCCACAGAGCAACGAACCAGCACCGGCCGATAGATAAGCAATCCGCATGGCACGGGCATGGTATTGGGAGGATGGCCGGGTCTCAACCGGATGGAGAGAGAAAGTTCAGGGAAGAGTGGCGGTCGTTGCTCCGCGGTGCAGAGCGCGATTAGGCGTGCGGTGGACAAGTGGGGACGGCCGCTTACATTAGGCTCGGTCTCAAAGACCTGCTGGCAGTCGTAGCGCCATCAGGTTCTTGGTAGTAAGAGCATTAGGTGATGGATCAGCTTGAGTTGCTATTTCTGGGTACGGGCACCAGCGCGGGGATTCCGATGATCGGGTGCAAGTGCGAGGTTTGCACGAGCAGCGATCTGAAGGATAAGCGCAACCGCGTGTCGGTGGTGGTGTCGTACAGGGGGGCGCGGGTGCTGATCGATGCGCCGCCGGAACTGCGGCTGGCGTGCGTGGCGTATGGGGTGGATGCGATTGATGCGGTGGTGTTCACGCATGGGCATGCCGACCACATCATGGGGCTGGATGACCTGCGGCGGTTCAATGCCATTCGCAAGGGACCGTTGGACGTCTGGGCCGATGCGCCAACGCACAGTGTGCTGAACCAGTGTTTTTCGTATGCATTTCGTGAACCGGATCCGGCGATCAGGCTTTTCCGGCCGCATCTGGTGAGGCGGGTGGTGGAAGGCCCATTCGAAGTTGCAGGGGCAACCTGGACGCCGATCCGTCTGCTGCATGGCGATGTGCCGGTGCTGGGGTTCAGGGTGGGGAAGATGGCGTATTGCACCGATGTGTCGCGGATTCCGGAGGAGTCGTTTGCGCTGCTGGAGGATCTGGATGTGGTAGTGCTGGATGGGCTGCAATGGCAGAAGCATTCCACACATTTCACGCTGGAAGAGGCGATCGCGGCCGGAGAGCGCATCGGTGCGAAACTGACCCTCTTTACGCATATTGCCCATGGCCTGGGGCATGCGGTGACGAGCGCGAAACTGCCGGCGGGGATGGCCCTGGCATATGATGGGCAGCGGGTTGGAGCGCGTTTGTAGATTGGATCGGGCTGGCTTATGGTACGAGATCTATGACTGATCCACGTATAGAGCGTCTGGCGGACCTGCTGGTGAACTACTCTTGTGCGGTCAAGCCGGGGGAGAACCTGCTTCTTGAGGCGATTGATGTTCCTCATGCGTTTACCGCTGCCGTGGTCAAGTCAGCGCATGGGGCCGGTGGCCGGCCGTTTGTGCTGCTGAAGCACAATGTGGTGACGCGCGCGCTAATGCATGCCGCAACGCAGGAGCAGTGGCAGCAGATTGCCGATGTCGAGCGTGCCCAGATGGAGAAGATGCAGTGCTATATCGGGGCACGCGGCAGTTTGAATGTCTCAGAGCTTGCTGATGTGCCCCGTGAGAAGCAGCGTATCTTTGAGTCTACGGTGTGGAAACAGGTGCACCATGCGGTTCGGATCAAGCGGACGCGGTGGGTGGTGTTGCGCTGGCCAACCAGTGCCATGGCGCAGCTTGCTGAGATGAGCACGGAAGCATTTGAGGATTTCTTCTTCAATGTCTGCACACTGGATTACGCGAAGATGAGCAGGGCGATGCAGCCGCTCAAGACGCTTATGGAGGCAACGGACCAGGTGAAGCTAAGAGGACCGGGGGATACCGATCTCACCTTCAGCATCAAAGGCATCCCCGCTGTTGCGTGTGATGGCAAGCTTAATATCCCCGATGGCGAAGTGTTCACCGCCCCGGTGCGCGAGAGCATCAACGGGATTATCCAGTTCAACTGCCCCACGCTCTATCGCGGTGTGACGCACCAGGATGTGCGACTGGAGTTTAGAGATGGCAAGGTCGTGAAGGCAACCAGTTCCAACACCGCCAAGCTCAACGAGGTGCTCGACAGCGATGAGGGAGCCCGCTATGTCGGCGAGTTCGCCATCGGCTTTAACCCCTACTGCACCAGGGCGATGAAAGATATTCTCTTTGATGAAAAGATCGCCGGCAGCATCCACCTCACACCCGGGGTGTGCTACGATGAAGCATCCAATGGGAACAAGAGCGATATCCACTGGGACCTGGTGTTGCGGCAGAGCCCGGACGCCGGCGGGGGCGAGATGTGGTTCGATGGCAGGCTCATCCGCAAAGATGGCCGATTTGTGGCGCCGGAACTGGCCGGCCTGAACCCGGAGAGCCTAATCGGCTAAATGAGCCACAGCTTGTCCTAGAATGACCGGTGCCAGTGCAGAACAGGGTGATTGGGCGAAGCGTATGTTCACGCGGATGGATGAAGAGTGCCTGATGGCCAGGTAGAAATGGATTTCTTGCTGGAGTTGATTGGACTATGCAAACTGTAGTACACGTCACGCACGAAGCGATTCAGAAGATTGGGGGCATCGGCGCGGTTCTGGAGGGGCTGCTGACCAGCCGCGAATACCTCCAGACGGTTCCGCGGAACATCCTCGTTGGCCCGTTCTGGCCGTCCGAGGCTCACGGCGAGCAGCGGCTGGGAGCCAACGGCGAGGTGCTCTACTCAAGTCTCGACCAGTTGTACCGTTCGCCTCTGGCCGGCCATTTCCGCGAGATTGAACAGGAGTTTGATGTTGGGATCGTTTACGGACGGCGGAAGTACTTCGACAAGGATACCGGCGTTACCAGCACCCCTGAGGTCCTGCTGATTGATGTGGCTCGCTTTGATGCCAAGAAGCTCGGCACGTTCAAATTCGATTTGTGGAAGACCTTTGGCATCGAATCAGCCCGTTACGAGAACATCTGGGACTACGAGCAGTACACCCGCCTGGCCCTGCCGGCCATCGCGGCGTTGCGTGCGTTGGGCGTCTGTTCCGACGCGGAGCCCTGCGTCATCCTCTCGCATGAGTATATGGGGATGCCCACAGCGCTGGCGGCATTGATGGATCCCATGCATGCCCAGTTCCGCACCATCTTTTATGCCCATGAAGTGGCGACCATGCGCCGGCTGATCGAGCACAGCCCGGGCCATGACACCATGTTCTACAACGTCATGCGGGCTGCGATGGCATCCGGGCATTTCGTCGATGAGGTGTTTGGCGACCAGTCCTCCTACTATAAGCATTCGCTGGTGAAGGCCGCCCGCCACTGTGACAACATCTTCTGCGTCGGGGATTACGTGCAGAAGGAGATGAAGTTCCTTTCTCCGGATTTCATCGCGGTTGACTCGCAGGTT
This sequence comes from uncultured Phycisphaerales bacterium, assembly GCA_903871935.1. GTDB lineage: Bacteria > Planctomycetota > Phycisphaerae > Tepidisphaerales > Tepidisphaeraceae > CAIQIQ01. Next base: position 77,054 of record CAIQIQ010000081.1, on the reverse strand, counting down.
GCGTATAACGGCGTTCCGCACTTTCGCATCACGGCGGATGAGAAGATGGCCAGCCGCCGCAAGCTGCAGCAGTACTGCCAGAACCTGCTGAAGTACAAGCCCGACTACGTGTTTACGCATGTCACCCGGCTGGTGCCATCGAAGGGGATGTGGCGCGATCTGCGGGTGCTGGAACACCTGGAGCCGATGCTCCGCGAGCGCAACGAAACCGCAGTGCTTCTTGCGCTTTCCACCGAAGTGCCCCGCCGGCGCGGCGATGACATCTGCCGGATGGAACAGGCGTATCACTGGCCGGTGGTTCATCGCGAGGGTCTGCCCGATTTATCCACGGGGGAGGCGGTCTATTACCAGGGCGTGCAGGAATTCAACGCCAGCAGCCGCAACATCAAGGTCGTCTTCATCAACCAGTTCGGCTTTGAACAGAAGCTCTGCGGAATGCGGATGCCTCCGGACGTGGAATTCATGGATATCCGCAAGGGCTCGGATGTCGAGTTCGGCCAGAGCATCTACGAGCCGTTCGGCATCGCCCAGGTGGAGCCGATCAGCTTCGGGGGCATTTGCGTCTTCTCCAACGTCTGCGGGTGCGCTGGCTTTGTGCGCAAGGCGGCCGGTGGTGATACTCCCAATGTAATCGTGGCCGACTACACCGAGCTTCCCGAGCGGTCACCGCGGACGGAGGACCTTCTTGCCATCGGCCAAAGTCAGCGTGAGGCGATCGAGCACAAGGTGGCTGAATACGTGGCCGGCGAGTTGCTGCATCGGCTCCCGCGCAGTCCGGAAGAATTCGCGCAGTTTATTGACCGCGGCCACGACCTCGCCAGCCGCATGAGCTGGGATGTTGTCGCGCGCGAGTATGTGCTGCCGGGTATTGCGCGCGCCTGCAAGGCGAGCCGCTTGCGGCAGATTGCCTGAGGCATGGCCGCTATGGGTTGGAGGGGACATCCGTCCGTGGCCTGCGCGCATCGGCGATTATGGATGTCACGATGCCGATCGCGAGAATCGCCACGATTAACCCAAGGAGATAGAAGCTCATGTTTCCGCCCATGATCTCCTTGAGCCATGGAGCGGCCAGCATCTTGCCGCCGACAACGGCAAGGACGATCGCCAGAGAGACTTTGAGGTAGCGGAATTTGTCGATCATCCCAGCCAGCGCAAAGTACAGGCTGCGCAGGCCCAGGATGGCAAAGACGTTGCTGGTGAAGACGAGGAATGGGTCGGTGGTGATCGCGAAGACTGCCGGGATGGAATCGACAGCAAACACCAAATCGGTGCATTCGATCATGACGAGAGCCACCGCAAGCGGGGTAATCATCCAGGTGCCGGCCTTGGCCGCGGCAACGGATTTGTCTTCCAGCGGAGCTGCGCCGGGAATGGCCGCCTCATGGGAAGCCGCTGAACCCGCCCTGACGACAAAGTGTTCGCCGTGAAACTGCTGGGTGACGGGAAATAGTCGCCGCGTCAGTCGCACGACGATGTTGGCGTTCGGATCTGTTTCATCCGTTTTCATGACCAGCATCTTCACGGCCGTGAAAACAAGGAAGGCGCCGAAGATGTACAAAACCCAGTGGAACCTCGAGACCAGGGCCGCCCCGACGCCGATCATCACGCCACGCAAGATCAGGGCGCCCATAATTCCCCAGAACAGGACGCGATGCTGGTACATGGCTGGAATCGCGAAGAAGCCGAACAGCATCGCAATCACGAACATGTTGTCAGCGCTGAGCGACTCTTCGACGATATATCCGGTGAGATACTTCGTCGAAGCCGAAGCACCATCGTTGACGCGGCCGTCAATGGCATCGACCGCCAGGCCCAGCCCACCCCAGTGGTTCTGGTAGCCGAAGTAGATGAAGACCGTAAACAGCAGCGCCAGCGTGATCCACATCGCCGACCACCCCAGGGCCTCTTTGACGCCGATCACATGCGCCTTGCGGTTGAGCACGCCAAGGTCGATAGCAAGCAGTGTCAGCACGAACAGAATGAAGCCGATCCATATCCAGGGCATTCCTACAGACTCCTTCGCATCGACCGATAGTATGGCAAACCGCATCGCGATGCCCGGTAGAAATCCATGCCACACTTTATAGCCTATGTCGGTCGCTTTGGCGCAGCATCGCGGAGCGCGTGGCGTTTTCCCTTTGCATGCGTACCATACCCGCGAAACCACCGTGAAGCATATGAGCAGACACCCCACTATCGGCATAACCAAGGATGCCGGCACCAAGCCTGGCGAAACCGACGCACAGCCTGACCACTACGCGTCAAGCGTTGAGAAGGCGGGAGGGACAGCACAGCCGATCTATTACCGTGAGGATCTTTCCGAGGTCGGCGCGATCCTCGATCAGGTTGATGCGATTCTGTTCTCGGGCGGCAATGATCTGGATCCAGCACTATATGGGCAGACGTGGCATCCGATGGCCAAGCCCGTCGATCCAAATCGGCAGCGCTGGGAACTGGCCCTGATTGAGGCTGCCGATGCCCGCCGGATGCCGATCCTGGGGATATGTCTGGGATGCCAGTTGCTCAACGTTCACCGTGGTGGATCCTTGATCCAGTTCCTTCCCGATTTGTTGCGGCCTACGCCGATTGAGCACCGCAAAGTCCACGATGTGCCATTAAGGCACGATGTCACGATCGAGTCCGAGTCGATCCTCGCTCAAACGATCGGCAAGCCGCGCATCAGCGTAAACACCTACCACAAACAGGCCGTTGATCGCGTTGGCCGGGGCTTGCGGATTACCGCCCACGCCACCGACGGGATAGTGGAGGCGATAGAGGATGCCTCGATGCCGCTACTCATCGGCGTGCAGTGGCACCCCGAGCGGATCAGCGATGAACCGGAGCACCGCGCGATCTTCGAACTGCTGGTTCAGAGGGCTGCAGGTAAATGAACCGCGGCCTACGTCACCACTTCCACGATGTCCGGGCGCTGCGGTTGACCTGTCTGGGGCGGTTCTCCGCCGGTCCATTGTCCTGATGGCAGCATTCCATCGCTCCATTTCGCGATCTTTAGCATTCCCGTGTCACTGAGCACATGGAGCATCTTGCCTGTATCGGCGGGAGCATTCACCAGTGAGATGTTTCCGAAGCTGGGCGCCGAGATGTGGCTGTTCTGCACAAACGCCGGCGCAACCTGTCCTTTTGGCGGCTTGTGGCCAGTGATTGTGAGCGATCCAAGCTTGGCCGGCACAGTCGCCGACAGATCGAAGTCGTCGCTAGACCTCGCATAGCTGTAGTTCTCCTGGATGAACAGCCAGCCTGCCCCGACAATGATCGCACTATCCGAAAGGCCAGCCGCGCTGAAGCTGTCCATCGACCCGCTGGTGGCGATTCGTGCGCCCGACACTGTGCCCAGCACTTTCACTGAGCCAATGCCCGCGCCGTTGGCAACAATTGTTCCGGTGACCGCTCCCGCAGTGATTTTGCCGATCGGTCCATCGACGTGCACGGTACCCGCGATCGTTCCTGCTACGCTCAGGGAGCCGATCTGCCGCAGGTTCGTGCTGGCGTCGAAGTTGCCGGGCAAACCGGCCACGCCTTTGCTTACCTTTCGGCCTGTGACCACGATCGAGTCAGCCCACGGCGCAACCAGCGTCTGTGTTGCCGCCGGCGTGTCGCCCCAGTCGAGAACCTTAAGCAACTTCACAGGCAGAATGCCGGTCCGGATGGCCCCTCCGACCACTCCGCCCAGACCGATCGTCAACTTGGTCTTGCCGGGTGAATCCCCCAAGCCGTCCAGGTCCATGTTGCCTGTAAGAAAGACAGCAGGCGCCGTTATCTTCGACATCAGGCTATCGCTCATAATGTTACCCATGAGCGCCTGACCGTCACTGTTACTGCCCTTGCTTCGCTTCACCGTGATCTGCAGCTTGGACGTCGCGGTGGTGCCCCACATCTGGACATCCCTAAAGCTGTCGCCCGTTCCCGCCACAACGCCAAACCCGCCGCCGCTAAGGCTGAACGTAACGGTGTCGCCGTCAGCATCCTGGAGCGATACTGTTCGTCGTTTGCCATCGATCGTGCCGAAGCTGCCGCGCGTGAGGTCCTGTACCTCTGCGATGACCAGGCCGGAATGCCATTCCGCAAGGTAGGCGATATTGCCGGCAAGGCTGATGCCCGCCAGGTTGCCAGCGCTGTATTGGGTCCAGGGCGTCACCGGGTGCGATGGATCGGCGATGTTGATGATCTCCACCGATGGGTTGCCGTTGGCAATATAGACAAAGTTGCCGGCGACGGCGAAGTCACTCGCGTTGTTATACCGTGGGTATTGGCTCACCAATCTGGGGTGGCTCGGCTTGCGGATGTCGATGATGTCCATATTGCCGCCCAGCATGTACACGTAGTCTCCGGCCACGGTGGCCTGCATCATGCCCGTTTCAGCATAGCGGCCGATCAACCTGGGCTCATCGCTCTGCGCAACGTCGATGATCTGCAGTCCTGTATCAGTGGTAACGTAAGCCCGGCTGCCTTCTACCCAGACGTTTCTTGCATCTGCGCTCGTGTCAAACTCTCCGACCAGGACCGGTGAAGCGGGATCGGAGAGGTCCAGGATCTGCAGGCCGTCCTCGTGGGCTACCACATACGCCTTGCTGCCTTCAATGCTGACATTGGCTGCCAGTGTTGCGAACGTCGTAGCAAGCGTTGGATGAGCCGGGTCGCTGAGGTCGATGATCCGCACGCCACTGTAACCATTTGCCACATATACGTAGTTTCCCACTACGTCCATCCCATAGATCATCTCGTCCAGCGCAAAGCTGCCGACGAGCATCGGCGCTGCGGGATTGCTCACATCGAAGATCCGCAGGTCGTAATCAGCATCATCGACAACCACTAGAGATCCAGCGCTCCTCACAGCCCGAGCCTCAATCCGCGGGTTGTACGCGCCCGCGAGCGCCAATGCCGTCGGGTCGCTCACATTGATGATCTGCATGCCGTCGTCGCCTACTGGCACATAGGCAAGGCTTCCCGCGATGCTTACCCCACTGGCGTTGTGCCCAGCAGCTGCATAGCCATAGGTGCTCGCCAGTGCTGGACTTGCCGGATCACTGATGTCGATGGTAACCAATCCACCGTAACCATCCGCCAGGTAAGCGTAATCGCCGGCAACGCTGACGCCGATGGCAACGTTGCCCGCATCTGCCGCATAGCTGCCGACTGTAGAGAGGGCCGACGGGTCGTTGATATTCAGGACTCTCAGACCGCCGGCATCCTCCGAGATGTAGGCGTAGCTGCCGCTGACATCAACCGCAAAGATTGACCGCATTGTGTTATAGGTGCCGGCCAGTGAGGGAGAACTCACTTGGCTGATATCGACAATCTCCATGCCCAGGCTCTCGGCCAGGTACGCATAGTTGCCCTCGACGCACATGTTCAACACGTTCCCGGCGGCGGTGGTGTAGATACCCACCAGTTGCGGAGAATTGACGGTGTTGATGTCGATGATCTGCATCTCGTTCTCGTCCACGCAGACAAAGGCATAGGCACCGGATGTTCGCACCTTGCCCGCATCACCACTGGTGTCATATCGCGCCACCAGGACAGGCGTGGAGGGATTGCTGACGTCGATGATGCAAAGCCCACTTGCCTCATCAGCGATATAGACCGTATTGCCTGAGATGCTCAGATTGCCCGGTACGCTCGGCAGGAACAACCGTCCGATCTCGCGGGGGCTCTGGGGGTTCGCGACGTCCAGTACGACCAGGTTTTGCCCCTGGGTGGCATATGCCGTTGTGCCAAGTGTCTCTACGTCCGTTATAGCGCCACCCCATTGCCCGATTGGAGTCATGGTCGGACTATCGGCGCCCAGCAGCATTCGCTGTTCCAGGCCTTCGGCCATGGCCCGCACCGCCGAGTGAATCCCACGCCGCCTTGTTCTTTCCCAAGACATCATCGCGCACCGCCCAATCTTCGAGAGTTACCAGTCACTCTACCCCCAGCGCTCGTTTTCAGGCAAGAGTGTTTGTCGTTTGTTCTCGGCAATGCAAGGTGTTTGCTGTTATCGGGCGGAGTGAAATGATACAGTGGCGTAGGCCTTGGGTGGACGCAATTGCGAGGCAAGCATGAACCTGATCGTAGTGCTGGTAGTGTGGGGCGCGGGGATGGTGATCCTCTATCGCTGGTACCTCGTGGTGGCGTTGCGAAGGGCGTTTCGGGAGGAAGTGTTTGCCGAACCGGTGGCTGCGGGGATGGGTGAGGACGTCCGGCCAGGCGGTATGCTGAACTATGCGAGTCATCCGCGGAAGATGAGCCTGGGACGGAGATGGCCGATCATTCATGCTGTGATTGGCGCTGCGGTGCTGGTGGTGATGGCGATACCCCTGCCCATTGTCAGTATCGGCATGGTCTTCTGGGGGAGTGTTCGTTTTTCTGCGGTGACCGCGTGGCCATGCGGAGTCGCCTTTGGCCTGGCGCTGGGGGCGTCGGTAATCGTCGCGGTCATGGGGCTGCGCGATGAGGGCGGGCGGCCGGCGGCGGTCACTTGGCGATATGTGGGGCGGGCGGCTCTGTGCTGGGTGGGGGTGCTGGCGCTGACGTGGTTGGCCCTGGAATGGCGAATGCAGCGGATGATGGATGAAACGCTGGCGAGGGCGAATACGCTGGCAAAGGAGATCGAGATCGTTTCGGAGGATGGGGCAATGGCGGCAGATCTCTATACCCAAGCAGGAGTGCTGGTAAGAGGAACCAGTCCGTTCGACGATAGCTGGAAACTGGTAGATGAGAACGGTGGGATGGTGCCGCCATCTGCGTTTCCGGAGAAGGAGGAATTCCGGATACCACTGTTGCGTAAGGCGGCGGGGATGAAGACCAGCGGCCTGTTGCCGGCCGGATCGAGCTACTCAATCAATACACTGCTTCCGCATCTGGCCGGCATGCGACATGCGAGCCAGGCGCTAAAGCTCCACGCCACCAGCGAAGCCAGGGCAGGTCGAATCGGATCGGCTGTTGAGGATATCAACGCGATCGATGGCATGGGCGATCACGCGATGCAGGGATTGACTATGGTAGAGATGCTGGTGGGGATAGGCCTCTACGCATTGGCAGATGAGACACTGCAGGAAGTATTGCCAATGGTGAAGGATCAGGGAGATCTGGATCGGCTGCGGATGGACGGACCCGCGGAACGTATGAAGGCATCGAGGCGAGCGGGAATTCTGGGCGAATTGGGCGTAATGGACCGAAATACCGTAGTAACGGTCCTCCGGGGAGAAACAGATCCCACGGGTGGGCGAAGTCCTTCATGGTGGTTCCCCCTTCCTCCCTGCATGTATCGGGTGCTCTTGGGTGATAGAGACATTACTGTGATCGAGGAGCACGTTGCGATGGCATCGGCATTCGTCGCTGACGATCCAGCGGTCATGGCCGGGAAGTTGCCGGCGATGGACGCGTGGTTTATGCGTGAGCGAGGCAGATCGCCTTTGAGCGCAATCCTGGTACCCAGTCTGGGCAGAGCGATGGGGAGGGGCATCGAGGCGGGCGCTATGGTGGATATATCGCGAGGGGCGGTGGCGGCGACGCGGTTTCGGCTTCAGAAGGGGAGGCTGCCAGCGTCGTGGGATGAACTGGTGACGGCGAAACTGATGCCGGCCGCGCCGATTGATCCATTTGATGGCAAGCCGATACGGTTTGCGGTGCACCAAGACTTCATCTTCATCTATACCATTGGAGTAGATCGCATAGACAACGGCGGCGCACCGTTCATGGTTGGCAGGGGCGGAGCTGTAACGCAAAGCAATCCAGGAATGATCATCTCCGTCCGGCCGCTGTGGGAACTGGATCTTGTGCCCAAGGGATTCGTGCCAGCAACGCAACCGGCTGAATGAGGAAAGCGAAGACAGAGGACGGGTGGCATGCTGCTGGTCAAACCCGCTGCGCGCTACCGCATGTCGCGCTAGGGGTCGCGCGGCTTGCGCCATGGCTGGAGGCGCGTGCCCGGCCCTGCGTAGTCACCCCTTGCACGAAAACTTTACCTTTTCCGAGCAAGTGGATGTAATAGTTCTATGCTTCCTTTGGTTCTGGCTGACGCGATTACGGGCGAGGGTTTCCTGATCCTCGGAGCGGTGTTCGGACTGCTCCCGCTGGCCGCGATCGTGCTGATCGAGTGGCCGATCTGGCGTTACTTCGCAAGACTGCAGGGACAACCGGTGGTGTGGACGTGCCTGGGCGCGAACGTCCTCTCTTCGCTTCTGGCCATTCCGTTGGCAATCGTGTTTGACGTATGTGCCAGCCAATGGCTCAAATCGGACCTCCATGTCTACGAGCAGTCTTTCCTCAGGTACAGCGTCTTCAAATACGTGATCTATCTGGGTCTGAGCATCATCGTTGAGGGGCTCGTATTTGGCTGGCGGTTCAGGCTGACCACCAGCGGGAAAAGGGTGTTGCTGGCCGCGGTCTACGCCAATTTTGCCAGCTACCTGGTTGTCATTCCCATCTACTATCAACTCACCAAGCCCAGGCTCAGCGGGGCAGTGTTTACCAGTGATACTTCGTGGGCGCAAGAGTCGCCAGAGCGTATCACGTTCATCGACCGCGGCACGGGATACCTTGTCAGTTGCGATCTGCACGGCGGGAGCAGGCAAACGCTTGTGACAGCGGCGATGGACGCTTATCTGCTGACGCCGGACCAGTCGGTGGTTCTCTACCGGAAGGGGACGGAATTGTGGTGGATGAAAGGGGAGCGGACAGAACACGTCACGTCGTCTCTTCTTAAGGTCCGGGGCACGTCGATGGGCATGACTGACCTTGATCTGAGCGGGCGTTTCGTGGCCTATGCCGCTATCGTGTCACGTGATGAGACACAATGGCCCGTTGCGGAGGTGTGGGACATCCACGTATGGGACGCTGATGCGCGGCAGGATCACGTGGTTCGCGCGGGTGTAACGGGGTGGGGTGCGAATGTGCTCCGTTGGGCGGATGCAGGCCGCCTATTGTACGTCAGCGCGAGTCCGGTGGAACCGCCGTCCGAAGAGATCGCTCTGGGCCAGGATGGCAGCGTTCTCGCCACGAACAAGCTTACCGGCACAGAGACGCCAATGGCCGGTTGTTTCGGACCATTGGGCCGTGATACGTGGCGCCAACGACCATACCAGATCGAGTTCGCTGATCAGGCAGGCGAGTGGCATGTGACGAGTTGGTCGATGCTGACGAATCGCTATGCCTCGGTTGCCCGCGGGACGAGGTGGCACGAGCCACAAAGCCACGAGACGATGTGTCTGGACGACAACCCGGGCGTCTACATGGTTTGGGCTCATGTTCGCGCCTGCGGCGATTTCGCGTTTGTTCCGGGAACTCAGGTTGCCGTGCTGGAGGACCTGACCAATCGCGTGCTCTATCTTGTGGATCCCGCGACCGGCCGCGTTGGGAAGCTGGCAGAGGGCAGCGATTTCATCCTGCACCGTGATCGCTACCGGCGTGGGCTGAGCGATGGTGGGCTGGGGCCTTGGGCGATAGAGGTAGCCGTGCCGGCGACGCGGCCATGATGGTGGGTGCCGCTGTCTGCCATCAAGCCACGAGACCGACTGCTCTGCAACCCAGCCGGCGGATACACCACCTTCCCCTTCCTCTCCAAAATCTGGAAACTTTTTTCGCCGCGCGTAAGTGCCTGTCAATCCTCAACTTCCCAAACAGGACCCCTCCAGATTGACCCTATATTATGGAGGACCTTCGCGCTCGTCGCGTCCGTCCAGCTATCTGACAACCAAATACCTATTCCCCTATCGGACAAGTAGGAAATACCGCCGAAGATGCGCAGCAGACCCACTTATCCACAGGCCCATCGAACTTGCGCACCTCCTCCCCTTATTTGCCCCTAACTCCCTGTCCTTCAAGGACATATCGCAATGGGGTATCCCGCTCGAGAACTTGCGCACCTGCGCACTTATCCACAGGCGCATTGTCCACGGCAAAGGTGATGGGATGTACGCCGGTTTCGCTACAAACCGGCGTCAATGTCTGTCGTGGGGCCGCCTTGCAGGCGGCCACCCCGGAAACGCCGCGTGCCGTACGGGGCCAGACTTCGCAGGCTCCTTTACGGTTGCGGCTTAGTGGCAAACCGCGCATAGCCAGCCGTGGAGCGCTGGAAGTTGCCAGCCCCGGTGAGCGAGATGAACTTGGTCACAGCCTGGGCTCCCTGAATGTCGCGGTCGTCCAGACAGAGGGCGAGTTTGATCTCGTTGATAGTTGCGCCGGGGGCTGCGCCCAGTTCGGTCAGGGGGATCGAGAACTCGATCGTGTAGCCATCGGAGGTCCGGCGGGTGAACGACTGGAGCGTCGCGGGGGTCGGGACGCCGAGCCGCATGGCCGGGGCGAAGAGAGTTTGTTTGGCAGTGCCGGAGGCGTCGGCCGGCACAAAGATCATCTGCCCGGTTCCTGGTGTTAGCCCGGAGCCCGATGGACCGGATGCGTTGAGGTCCCAGCAGATCTCGACAGCGTCATTGTCCCAGGATTCTTTCTGATCGGTATTGATCTGGTCGTCGGTGACTTCGACCAGCATGGCAAGGCGATCGCCGGCAATGGCCACCCGGAAACGGCAGGAGCTATCCATCGGTCCCCGCCAGAGGTCCCGGTTCTCGATGACCAGTCCCGGCGAGGACATCTCCACCGCGGGAATAGCGCTCCATTCATCCGCGCGGCCATCGAGGTTCAATTGGCTGAGTTGGCCGAGCGTTGCGCGACACGAAACTGGCAACTTGCTCTGCCGCGAGGTGGTGAAGCCTCCCATGTTGCATTGCTGGATCAACGTTGGTGCGTTGGGGTTGGCGGAGAGTGGCTTGAGGGTGAACGTGGTCTCACCGCTTTGGCCGGGCGGGATGGTGAGCTGCGCTGTGGCCGGGGAGATCTCCCAGTCGGCGGCGAGGAACTGATAGCTCATGGTTGCCGGTTGTGTGCCGGGGTTGTGTGGCCGCACGGCGATCACGCCTCCCTCGGCATTTACACCCGGATCGGACGAGACGCGCAGTACTTGGCGCATGGCGACAATGGCTGGCGCATAGCCGGCCGGCTTGATCTGGCCTGGCGACATGAAACTGATCGTCGGCGTCCCGCGGTCAACCGCTACATAGGCATAGAGGTGTTCGTTGCCCGGGCTGTTGTCAGTCCGGGCAGCGGTCGAGGACAGTACATACGCGGGGATGCCGTCAAGCTCTTCGTACGCCAGTGTATGCAAGTGGCCGGTGAAGATGGTGGATCGGTTTCGGGGTAACAGCGCCTTGAGAGTCGGCCAGACGGTCTTATTGTCGGGCAGTGGATAGTGCGTGAAGACGAAGACATGTTGCATCGAGTCGACGTTGCCAAGGTCTTTCTCGATAAAGGCCTTCTGTTCGGCGGCGAAAGCTGCATCGGATTTGGCCGTTGGCGTGTTGAGTATCAGGAAATGGCAGTCGCGATAATCAAAGCTGTAGTAGGTCTTGCCCAGCACGCCATGGCGGCGCTGGTAGACGTTTCGCGAACTGTCCGGGTCCAGTGGCTGGTCCTTCTCGACATCGTGATTGCCCGGGGCATAGAAGAACGGTGCATCCAGACGCGAGATGATATCTTCGAATTCCTGCCACTGCTTCGTGAGCACCTGCTCATCACGCTGGTATCCTTCGACAAGGTCACCCACGCACATGACGAAGTCGGGCTTGAGCAGATTCACCTCGGCCACGGCCTTCTCATAGTCGCCGGCGATGTGGCCGCCAGTACGGTCGGAGAGGATGACAAAACGGAAGGCATCGGGCGAGTTGGGAGAGTGGCCCTGCCAGCCAGCGGCGGTGAGCGGTTGAGAGCGGGAGTTGCTGCAACCGCCGATCAGGGCAACAAGTCCCAGACCTGAGCCAAGCAACAGGGCGCGAAGCGTCATCAAGGACATACGTGTCTCCTTCGTATCCAATGCCTGATACCATGCGAAGGCGGGCAAAGCAATTGCATCTTGGGAATGCGCGTGCGCGAAAGTGGAGTAGAATAGACATGAAGTTTCTCGTGAGTTTCGTTGTATTACTGGGGCTCTGTGCGGCCGCAGGCGCGCCCGCGCCCGCGCGGGCGCAGGCGCCACGCAATCTGGTCAAGGCCGAACTTAAGAGCGATCTGCGTCCTGGCGCCCAGAGTTTTCTAGTGGGCGTGCATCTCCAGATCGAGCCGTCCTGGCATATCTACTGGAAGTATCCCGGCGACGCAGGGATGGCGACGAGCGTGAAATGGAAACTGCCGGACGGCTTTGCTGTCTCTGAGTTGATGTGGCCGACGCCAATCGGTTTTGAGCAGGCCGGGCAGATCCAGGGCTTCGGTTACGAGGATGAAGTCGTGCTATTGGCGCGGGTGACACCGCTGCCAGGATGGGCCAAGCCCGCTATGATCGAGGCGGAGGTCCGCTGGCTTGCCTGCGAGACAACGTGTGTACCGGGGAAGGCCTCACTTCAACTTCAGGTGGATCCGGCAGGCGCTGCCGATCCCGCCGATGGCGAACTTCTGGCGCAGTGGCTGGCGCGCGTGCCGATCCCGGCCGATTCGCCTGAGAACCCAGCCAAAGTTAGAGTCACCACCATGGGCCTGGACTATCGCATCGAGTTGTCCGGGATTGGAGCTGAACACGTTCAGTGCCTGCTGGCACCGGCCGACGGGCTCTCCATCGTGAACAACGAAGTGGCGGGCCTGAAGGTGCATATCGTTCTGCACGCGATGGAAGGGTCCAAACCGTCGAACCAGCCATCCGAGGCCGTGATTGCCTGGACCGAGTCAGGGAAACCGCATGCGGTGTCGGTCCAGCTTGGTAGACAGTGATCCGGATCCGCTACCTACAATCGACATCCCGTGGGGAACCCGCAAAGGAGATTCACATGTATCGTATGATCGTTGCTGCTTGTGTGATGTTAATGGCGAATGCATTTGTCTGTGCTCAGGACAAAGCTGAACTGGGCAAACCCGCGCCGCAGTTCACCTTGAATGACAGCTCGGGCAAAGCCGTGTCGCTTTCTGATTTCTCGGGCAAGGTCGTGGTGCTGGAATGGGTCAATCCTCAGTGCCCGTTTGTCCAGCGCCATTACCAAACCGGGACGATGAAGACGCTGGCCGACAAGTACAACGGCAAGGTGGTGTGGCTAGCGGTCAACACCACGAGTTCGGCCACGCCCGCCGACAATGCGGCTTGGATCAGCCAGTATGCGTTACCGTATCCGATCCTGTCCGACACGGGTGGGACGGTTGCCAAGGCGTATGGGGCAAAGACTACTCCGCACATGTTCATCATTGATCAGCAGGGCAAGCTGGCCTATCGAGGCGGGATCGACGATGACCCGCAGGGCAACAAGGCCGACAGGACAAACTATGTGGAGAAGGCGCTGGATCAGCTCCTGGCAGGCCAGACCGTGACTCAGCCTGAGACGCGGTCCTATGGGTGCAGCGTGAAGTACAAGTAAGCTTCAGGCATAGCCCAATTCGGCCACCATCGCCGCGACGACGACACCGTGCGTGTTGGCGGTGTCCTTTTGAAGCGTAAAGCCGGCCGCGCGGGCATGGCCGCCGCCGCCGAAGCGCTCCGCAAACTTCGAAACATCGACAGCGCCTTTGCTGCGCAGGCTTACTCGAGTTGGGCCGAAGTCGATCGGCTCGGCGATAAGCATGGAGACCTCTACCGAGCCGATCTGCATCGGCACATTGATCAGGTTCTCTGTATCGGGGACGCTGGCGCCAGTGTCGGCGAAGTCAACCTTGCGGATGGTCATGACCGCGAGCTTCCCGCCGGCCAGCAGTTCCAGCGATTGCATGGCTCGCGTCTGCAGCCGGACGCGCTCCCGGCGCTCGGCCTGATAGAGACGCTTGTAAATGTCATCCATGTTCACGCCGGCCTCAAGTAATCGGGCGGCCAGACGTAGCGTATAGGGGCGAGTATTGGAGAACTGGAACCAACCAGTGTCGGTGGTGATGGCGATGAACAGGGCGGCGGCGATTTCGTTGTCAAAGGGCACCTGCCACCGGTCGAGCAGTTCCGCGACAATCTCACCGGCCGCCCCGGCATCGGTCGAGACTAGCTTCAGGTCGGCCCAGCTCTCCTGTGTCCGGTGATGATCGATCACCAGCTTCTTGCCGGCAAAGCCGTCGAGTCTCTCCTGCAGGCCAGGAAGCTGCGACCAGGTGCCGGTATCGACGACCATGATGGCATCGAAGGCCTGGAGGTCCAGCCCGGCCGGCCATGCCTTTTCGGCATCATGGCATGGAATGGCAAGCTGATCACGGAGGAAGGCATACTTGGTCGGCCAGTGCGACAGCAGCAACAGCTCATTGGCAATGCCTTTGCGACGCATGGCGAGGATCATTGCGGCCGCCGACCCCAGCGCATCGCCATCCGGGCGGATGTGGGTGGTAACCAGAACGTGCCTTGACGCCTCAAGGGCAGTGATGATCTGTTGATACGCGTCGGTCATGACATGGCAGAGAGTAGCCGGGCACGCGCCAGGACTCAAATGGAAGGCGGAGGGGGCGCTAACCCAGTTTGCCGTAGTTCCAGGCCTCATCGTACATGGCAAGGATGTTTTCGACTGGAGAGACGGCCTGGAGGTTGTGGCAGGGGGCAAGGATGTAGCCTGTGTCATCCGACGCCAGGGCGTCAATGGCATCGCGCACTTCCTTACGCACCTGCTGCGGCGTGCCGAAGGGGAGGATCTGCTGGTTGTCGATAGCGCCGTGGAAGCAAAGCTTTTGTCCGAACTCACGTTTGAGTTCGATCATGTCCATGCCGGGGCAGTTGTGCTGAATGGGATTGAGGATGTCGATGCCCATCGCCACCAGCTCGGGGAGGAACGGCCGGCAGGAACCATCATCGTGATGGAAAACCTTGATCTTGAAGCTGTGGCAGAGGTCGATGAACCGCTGCATCCGCGGCTTGTAGAAGGTGCGGAAGATATCGAGGCTGATCAGCGGGCCGGTCTGGCTGCCAAGGTCGTCGGTGACCTGGGCGACGTCGATCATGCCTTTGGCACTCTCGAAAAGGCGGTAGTGGTATTCGTAGAAGAAGTCGCAGATGTGGTCGAGCAGGGCGTTGGTGAACGAGGCATCGTCGAAGGGATCCATCAGGGACAGTTCCAGCCCGCGGGTGAGATTGTGATAGTAGAAGGGAGCCATGTAGCCGGCCTGGATCGCTTTATGCGGGCGCAGGAGGCGGGCTTGATCGGCGACGGTGGAGAAGTCGTACCAGTCGGCCTTGGGCCAACGATAGCGATCCAGATCGTCGATCGTCCGAGCCTCGGCCAGTGGATGGAAGTACTGTTCCATGTAGGTGCCGGTGCCGTAGTTCACCGGCTTGTGCTTCATCCCCCATTCGTTGCAGGACTCACCGGGGGGCATGGCAGGGAGCGGCGGACCGATGTACTTCGGACCCACGCCGCCGAACCCGTCGATGCGAAGCAGAGCCTTGATATCGGCCGCTTCACCGAAGTGAGCCTTGAGCTTTGCCATGACCTCCCCGGTTGCCCAGATATCCGTGGGGACGCGGTCAAGCGGAGCGTGGTTGATCGCGGCCAAAATACGTTCGCGTGAGTTCATGGGTTTCACTTGTCTGTGCGCATTGGTACAGACGGAGTCTCGAGCATCATGCGTGCGCGAAGGCCACCATTCTCGAAGCTCAGCCCGAGGTTGCCAAAGCTGAAGCGGTTCATGACCAGGTCGCGCTTGGGGAGCTTCTTCGGATCTTCCGGGCAGCCGGTGACGGTGGATTCCATGGTCCGCAACTGTTCGTTCCACACGTACTTGCCCGCGGCCGGGCAGACAAGATGCGTGCCCCACGCGCGTTCATACAAAGCGATGGGATCCTGATCGGGGAAGAGGCGGTGATACTCATTGAGGATGGAGAGGTTGTTCCACGACGATTCGACGAGCGGGTCGTTGTCGAAGCGGCTGGCGAGTTGGAACAGATCGGCGGCGCGGGAGCGGGCCTGAACCGCAACATTGGTTCCAAGCCATGGTCGCGCTGTAGGGGCAGCGGCCGGTTTTGCAGCGACGGCACGTTGAGTCGCCGGTCCGTTTGCGGCGACTCGGGCGAGCGCTCGCTTGATCAGAGCTTCGCTGGGCGAGATCAGCAGCGAATCGGGCAGCGCGGCATAGCAGATGACAATCTCGGTGGGATCGGGCATTCCCTGGCCCGGCGTGGCGGTGATCTTTACGTAAGGCAAACCGCTGGATTCGAGGGTCTGCCATGCGGTAAGACGGGGTGCGGTCTGGTCAATCTTGGTGCGCAGCGCGGTCAGGAAGGCGGCGAGTTTGAATGGACTGGTGGATTCCACGCGCACGGCGATGGGGAGTTGGCCAAGGTGTTTCTCGGCAAACACTTGCGGTGCTTCCGAGGCGGCCATCTCGGCCAGGATGGGATCGTCGTCGATATAGATGGCAAGCGACTTGCCCAACCAGCCCAGTGGGTCGATCTGCAACCCCATTTGCGACCCGAGCGAGGCGAACTGACGTACCGGGGCAGACTCGCGGTTCAGGCTCATCACGAAATGAAAGATGGCGTCATGCGGATCTCCGCTGCTGGCATCGATCGAGACGCCACTGGTCACGGCGATCATGTCGCGGTACTCGGTGGATGCGATCAGGGGCATAACAGTCAGATCGGCCGAGATGCCCGATGCGTTCAGGCTCATCTTCAGGGCGATGGGGTCAAATGCGCCGCGCCAGTACTGCTGATAGCGATCGCGCCACTGGGTGTACGCCTGGGATTCGGCGCGGGAAACCTTGTCGAGCGGAAACTCACTAATCGGAGTCAGGAAGTTCAGGTCACCATAGACGGGATCGCGGGGAGAATCAGCCTGCAATTTGCCCGATGCAAGCTCTGCAGCGCGGCCCTGGAGCAGCTTGGATCGAGCAGTGATGCGCCGGGCGTCGGCGATCCGCCAGCGTGCCGAACACCACTTGCGGATGGCGGCATCGGGAATGACCAAGAAAAGCGATTCCGATGGATCGCCCAGCTGGTTGCGCGAACGGAAGAATCGGTACTCGGGTGCCGAGGTCAGCGAGCCGGTTTTATTCGCCGACGCCTGGACGATGGCGCGAAGCTGGGCCAGAGAATTGCTTACAATAACCGTGTCGTTGACGGTCGCCAGGTAGGATGAGATGGAACGGTCGGGCGTGGTGAATGCCGTATAGGAGGTACTGCCGGTGGAGGCGGTCTGTGGTTTGACCTGTGTGCCGGCCGAGGCGGCAATGCGAGCCAGGAGAACAGGGGCAAGCAGTTGCGGGGAAGGTGAGCGGAAGAGGATGGCGACGTCGGTTCCGGTTGGGAAGAAGGGGTCGGAGCCTGTAATGGCGACGGAAGTAACCAGTTGTGGACCCAAGAGCCGCGCCAGTTCGCTGGATTCGAGGCCAAGCTGGACCTGGTAGCGCCGCAGAAAGCTTTGGTCAGTGGATGGCGGGATGATGTTCTCTACGACGGGTAGGGCGCTGGTCTTCAGTTGATCAACCATCTGGAACATCGAGGTGATCGATGGAAAGAAGACGGCGTATTGGTCGGAGGGGATCAGTTCCGCCGCAGCATCGAGCTGAGGCTGGGCGTTGCCCAGGAGTTTGGCGAAGTCCATCTCAGCGACGGAGATACCTGGAATGTCGGCGACGTTCACTGCGGAAGCGGACTGATCGTTGGCGTTCTGATCGGTAGCGCCCGGCCTGATTGGCCGATCGAGCTGGAGGTTCTCACTGACAGCGCGGCCGCCTGTGAACAGGTCGTATTCGGGATGCTCCAACATTCCGCGGTTGAACATCGGCATGTCGAGGCGGCGTGTCTGGCTTGGTGAGAGTTCCTTTTCGGCGAGCAGGGCCTGGTATCTGAACCACGCAGCGCCGGTGTTGCCCAGGTTCTGCATCTGCGTGTAGTAGCTGGCCTTGGCATAGTAGAACTGAGACCGCGGGTCGAGTTGCGCCACTGGACCAGAGGGCTGCGCATCGGGTCGGGACTGTTGCGAAGCCGGCGCGGTTGCGGGCAACGGGTCCACGGCGACCTCAAAGCGCACGATCGTGACCGCGGGCTCCTTGGGAACATTTGCCGGCGCGGAGCTGCGCATCCACTGTGGCTGGGGGCGCAGGTAGAGGGTGCCGGAGGGTCTCTTGTCCGTTGTGGATCGGATCAGGATGTTTTCACCACCAGTGTAGTCCTGATTCAACTCCCAGGAGCCCAGGGTATAGGCCTCAGCGCCCGGATCCATCTCGACGCGGAACTGGCCGGGTGCGAGCGCAGAGCCTGATCCGGTTACGGGCCATTTGCTTCCATCCAGAAGCTTCAGGTCCGCAGATGAGATGCGATAGAACTGTTCGGCGGCGAATGCCGGTACGGCAGCCAGAACGAGACAGGCCAGTAGACGGAACATGCGGCTCCTCTCTTCCCGAATATAGAAACCAGCTTACCAGCCGATTGCGGCATTGCCAGTGAAAAGGTGCGCAGGTGTGCGTGTACACTTCGACCAGCTTGCCGCTTGCGCTGGCCCGACTATCATTGGCCAACGATGCCGACAAAGAGCAGTGTAACAAAGCCGCATTCGGGGTGGAGGGAAACCTTCAACCAGATTATGCTGATGCTGATCCTGGCGTTCACGTTCCGCGTGTTCGTCGTGGAGGCATTTGTCATTCCCACCGGGTCGATGGCGCCAACCCTCAAAGGGGCGCACAGCCGCTTCATCTGTGAGAACTGCGGCTATCACTATGATGTGAACTATGCAGGTCCGAGGTCGGCCTCGACGGAGATCAACATCCCCCGGTTTACGGAAAATGGACTGCCGATTCATTGTTCCAACTGCGGCTTCCGGGCAGACAGCGCACAGGCCGATCGTCCCCTCATCTATTACGGAGATCGCATCCTGGTGCTGAAGTACGCCTATCTGCTGCGGCCGCCGCGGCGCTGGGATGTGGTCGTGTTCAAGACCCCCTCTGATCCGAACCTGTATCACTACAGCCAGGCCTATATCAAACGCCTGATCGGTACGCCGGGCGAGAGCATCATGATCCTGGATGGGGATATCTACGTTGCTACCAAGCCCGATCCCAGTGCCGGGGACTGGCAGATACAGCGCAAGAGCGATGTCGTGCAGGATGCGCTCTGGCGGATCGTCAATGACAGCGACTATGCGCCATTGGGGCTGACGCCTGAATCGCGCGCGGCATACGAGACGCAGACGGTTGAGTCGTACATTCCCTGGCGCTCCGGCAACGCTTCCTGGCATTACACGCGCGATGAAACGGGCGCCCGTGCGTTTAACTTCAGCAACCTGGCCGGCGTTGACAAGCTGACGTTTGATCGAAGGACCCATGAGCGCAATAAGGGGCCACTGACAGACTGGTTGGCCTATGACCAGAATGCTTCGCCAAGCGGGCAGGGGATGCTCTATCCGGTGAGTGATCTGAAACTGGGCTTGAACTATTCGCGATCCGGGGGCTCTGGCCCGCTGGAACTGCGCCTGTCCAAGCGTGAGGACATCTTTACCGCACGACTGCTTCCCGATGCCGTGGAATTGCTGCGGGCAGACATGTCCGATCCGGAGAAGACAACGCTTCTCGCCCGTAAGCTCTGGAAGTTCGATGCCCGGCCAGTGCGGGTCGAGTTCATGAATCTCGACTACCAGGTGCGCCTGCTGATTGATGGGCAGGAAGTGCTGGCGACCACACCACAGCAATATGCGCCCGACGTGGAACTGTTGCGCCGCGAGAACACAATTCCGCCCTATCCCACCACCAGCATTCAGGCCCGGGACCAGGTCTGCAGCATCACGCACCTGTCGCTTTG
Source organism: uncultured Phycisphaerales bacterium (assembly GCA_903871935.1). Lineage (GTDB taxonomy): Bacteria > Planctomycetota > Phycisphaerae > Tepidisphaerales > Tepidisphaeraceae > CAIQIQ01. The sequence goes on along the minus strand of CAIQIQ010000081.1, from coordinate 57,325 downwards.
GCGAGACGTCTTTTATACGGTGCGGATGAGCAATGGGGCGCCAGTTCCGCGTGGCGGCCCGGACAACCCTGTTGTACTGGGGAAGGATGAGTATTTCACGCTGGGCGATAATTCGCCGCTATCGCAGGATGGCCGCTACTGGACGGATTCCGTGCACCTGCCAGCGGAAGATGTCGAAGCTCAGGCGGGCGTGGTGCCGGCGCGGTTTCTGCTGGGCAAGGCTCTGCTGGTCTACTGGCCGGCGGGTTACCGGCTCTATTACGACAGCGCCCCGGATCTCATCCCCAACTTCGGGGAAATGCGGTTCATCCATTAGAGCTACTTCCGGAAGAACGCCTTGCCGGCGCGGCTGTACTTGGTCAGGCGGTTGTTGACGTAGAGCGCTTCGAGAATGAACTCGCCCACACTGGCCAGCGTTGCGGCATCTTTGGCGTCGAGCTTCAGTTCCGCCGCCAGTTGCGCGGCCGCCTTGGGCAGCCCCTGCACGAGCTCCATATTCGCCACAAACTCATCGTCGGAGATCTCATCGCCGGATGGGAACGTCAGGTTCGCCTTGAACTGCTCGGCGATCGGCTGATAGTCGGCGACATCCGCCATCTCGGCAAAGACCGCCTTTACCGCCTCGCCGGTCAGCGACTGGATGAGCTTGTCTTCGGATGATTCATCGTCGGCAAGGGATAGTTCAATCTTCCCACGGCACGCGGCGATCAGATGATGCAAGTCTCCCGGCCGGGCGACCACGCGCTTGGCGCCGGCCATGATGCCGCGCCGCTCGGCGTTGGAGCAGACGGCCTCGATGCAACAGATCGATGCGCGGACGGATACGCCCGATGCCTGCGAGACATTGGGACTGCTGCGGGCGAACATTACCATCTGTTCGACGATCTGGCCGAGGTAGGGCGGAATGACGACCTCCACCCCTGAAGCGCTCGATCCGGTGCGCGCAAGCCATGCGTTGCGGTGGGATACCTCGATCCCTTCCTCGATCGACTGAGGATAGTGGGTGCGGATTACCGAGCCGATGCGGTCCTTGAGCGGCGTGACGATCCGGCCGCGGTTGGTGTAGTCTTCCGGATTGGCCGAGAAAACCAGGCACAGATCCAGGTTCAGCCGGATGGGGTATCCGCGAATCTGCACATCGCGTTCCTCCAGCACGTTGAATAGACCTACCTGGATGCGCGGCGCGAGGTCGGGCAACTCGTTGATGGCGAAGAGCCCGCGGTTGGAGCGCGGGATCAGGCCATAGTGCATGGTTGATTCATCGGAGAGATAGCGTCCCTCGGCATGCTTCACCAGGTCGATCTCGCCGATCAGATCGGCGATGGTGACATCGGGAGTTGCCAGCTTCTCGTGATAGCGATTCTCACGATGCACCCACTCGATCTTGGCATCATCTCCCTGCTCGTCGATGATCCGCTGGCCCATCCGCGTGAGCGGCCGAATCGGATCATCATTGATCTCGATGCTGGCCATGACAGGAATCCACTCATCCAGCAGGCTCGGCAGCATGCGGAGGATGCGCGTCTTTGCCTGGCCGCGCAGGCCCAGGAAGAGCAGATCATGCCGCGAGAGAATGCCATTGATGATCTGCGGCACCACGGTATCGCGATAACCGATGATGCCGGGGAACAGTTCCTCGCCGGTCCTGAGCTTGCGGATGAGGTTCCGGCGCAATTCCTCCTTGACGCTTACGGGGTGATATCCTGTCGCCTTAAGCTGGCCAACTGTCGCCGCCTGAGGGTGTACGGCACTGCTCGCTGCACTGGACTTCATGGCCAATACTAGGCACGGCGAGTATGCTTCTGCCGCTGATGTTCCACCTCAGACTGCAGTACTTCCTGAACTACGCCGTCAACGGCTGCCTGATCCCGTTCATGTCGATCTATTTCCAGCAGATGCACCTGGACAACATGCAGATCGGGATGGTGATGGGGGTGGCCAGCCTGGCGGTGGTGCTTTCGCCGGTGCTGGTGACGCTGATTGCCGATACGCACCTGGATGGGCGCAAGATGCTTGCCGGGCTGTTGATGCTGACGGCGGTCTCGCTCATCGTGCTTCCGCTCTATGGGACATTCCTGGCTATCCTCTGCGGCTGGCTGATGACCAATATCGTGCAGATTCCGGTCAATCCGCTTCAGGATGGGATTAACTTTGCCATCCAGGAGGAGCGGGGCAGACAGGGGCTGGCGGTTGTAGCGTTTCACCGCGTGCGCGTCTGGGGCACCATCGGATACATCGTGCCGGGGCTGGCGCTGTATCTGCTGGTGCGCAGGACGCAGGACGTGACGGTTGTGCTGTATCTGGCGGCCGGCTTCGCCTTCGCGGCAGGATTGAACTCGCTGATGCTGCCATCCATTGGCGCGCGGGATATGTCCCGCGAACGCAAACTGCCGACGGTTGAGGCCGCCCGCGTTCTGTTCGGCAGGAAGATGCTCATTCTCTGCATCGCATCGTTTCTTCTGCAGATGGCGGCTGCCTGCTACTACTCGTTCTACCCCGTCTACCTCACCAAGGGGCTGGGGATCAGCAAAGAGTGGTCGGCGATGATCATGAACATTGGGGTTCTGGGTGAGATTCTGTTCATGCTCGCGTTCGGCCGGCTGATGGCGTTTTTCGGACCACGACGGTTTTTGCTGATAGGGACGGCCGTGATCCTGGTGCGGATGACGTTGCTGGCGGCGGTTGCCAATCCGTACGTCGCCATCGGAACGCAAGTCTGCCACGGAGCGATGGTCCTGGTGCTGCAGGTGGGGCCGATCGTGCTGCTGAACAGTATGGGAGAGGCGCGGTTTCGGCATTCCTTGCAGGGGCTGTTTGCCATGCTGGTGATTGGTGGGGGGCGGATTGTGGGCAATTTCGCAGCCGGGCCGATCGCGAGGTACGGGTATAACGCCGCATACTGGTGGGCGGCCGGGCTGGTGCTGGTGGCCGGGTTGCTGCTGGCGGTGGGGTATCACCCGCAGCCGGCCGTCGCCACCGTGACGGCGGCGGAGCCCGATGAGGCTGTCGCAGAATAACGGTGTGTGGTCGGGATAGGTTAACTTGTTTCGCACCACGCACATGGCAGAATATGCAACATCAGCGACGCACGCGCGGTTGTCACGGTAGCAGCCGCAGGATCGCTGGCTGTGCAGGGATGCAGGCGGTCCGCCCAACGATGGTGGACAACCGGCCAAGGAGTGGCCCACATGTCGGACAGTTTCTTCATACGCGGCGGCAGCAGACTCAAGGGCACCATCGAGGTTTCCGGATCCAAGAACAGCTCTCTGCCGATTATGGCCTCGTGCCTGATGGCGAGCGGGCGGACAGTGCTTAAGGGTGTTCCCCGTCTTTCGGATACGGACTCCATGGTCCAACTGCTGGCGCAGCTTGGCTGTGATGTGAAGCGGCTGGAGCCCAAGACGGCGGCCGGCAACATCATCCTCAATGGCCCGCTGGAAGTTGAGGTGATGAGCGAACAGCAGTGCTGGGCTCCATATGACATTGTGACGACGATGCGGGCCTCGATCTGCGTGCTGGGGCCATTGCTTGCCAAGCGCGGGCGGGCGCGGGTGGCAATGCCTGGCGGCTGCTCGATCGGCGATCGCCCCATTGACCTGCATTTGCGCGGTCTGGCCAAGCTGGGCGTGCAGTTCCACATTGAGTCCGGTGACGTGATCGGTGAAGTTCGCGGCCGGATGAAAGGTGCGCGGATGTACCTGGGCGGCGCCCAGGGACCGACCGTGCTGGGAACCATCAATGTAATGTGTGCGGCCGCCCTGGCCGAGGGCGAGACGGTCCTGGTGGGGGCTGCGTGCGAGCCGGAAGTGGTCGACTGCGCTGAGTTGCTCATCAAGATGGGCGCGAGGATCAGGGGCCATGGTACTCCAGAGATTCGCATTGACGGTGTCGACAAGCTCGCCGCCTGCGAGCACAAGATCATCCCCGACCGCATCGAAGCGGGCACGTTCATCATCGCGGCCGCGATTACCAATGGTGAACTGGAACTGCGCAACTGCGAACTGGATCACCTGATCAGCGTTGTCGATCTGCTGGAGTCGGTGGGCGTGCACTGTGAACGCGATGGTCTGACCGCACGCGTCAGTACAACCCGGCGGCTGAATCCCGTAGAGATGACTACGCAGCCGTATCCGGGATTCCCAACCGACCTGCAGGCGCAGCTCCTGGCGCTACTGTGCCTGGCCGATGGCAACAGTGTTGTCACCGAACGCATCTTCCCCGATCGCTTTCTGCATGTCGGTGAACTGAACCGCATGGGCGCCCGGGTGAGGAAGGAAGGGGCCACGGCGATTATCCAGGGTGTGAAGGACCTGCAGGGCGCCACGGTGATGGCATCGGATCTGCGGGCATCGGCCGGGCTGGTGCTGGCGGCGTTGGTCGCCAAAGGCCAGACACAGATCCGCCGGATTTACCACATCGACCGCGGCTACGAAAAGATCGAGGCGAAGTTGAATGCCGTGGGCGCGACGATCGAGCGCGGGCCGGAAAAGAACATGTAGCGCGCGATGTTTAGTCGTCCACGGGTTCGATGGTCGCGGACATGGAGCCCTTGCTTCGGGCCATGCGGAAGTCGGCGCCGTAGGCGCGGATCTGGTCGCGGCGGAACTCCGCCTGCTCCATCATGCCGGTGAAGACGATCACCCGGCCGGTGGTGTCAACTTCTACGGCCATTCCAAACGCCTTCTCGACCGGGTAGGCGAAGACTTTGCCCAGCATCTCGATGACGTACTCGTAGGTGTGGTCATCATCATCGAGCAGGACGACGTTGTAGCGCGGGGCATGGCGGGGCTTGACGGTTGGGCGGGGCTTAACGGCGGGTTTCGCCTTGGCCGGCTCAATCGTGGCAACAGAGGATGAATCGCCATCTGCCATACGGGAGGGCATTATACCAAGGAAGGCTCTCCGATGAGTGGCGAGTGATGGAGTGATGAGTGACGGTACGGAGGTGCTTGGCGCGCGACAGTGGGATGATCTGGGCGATCCTGTTGCGCCGGGGCGTGGTGTAAGTGGCGATGGGAGCAGGAGTTGGAGAGGGACGGGAACGTGTCGCGCGCAAGATGCATCAGTGTCGCGCGCGGTTAAGTGTTGATGGGACAAGGGTTTGAGTGCAAGTTAGTGCGCTAAAAATGGAAAAGTGTCGCGCGCTGCATCTTCCTCTAGACACGGACGGTCGGGGAGGAACGCGAAAGCAGTTTTGTTCCCCTTTGGTCATCCCCTCTCAGCGAGACCAAGAAGCGTATTCGGTTGTCAAATAGCGTGGCCGGGGGGCCAGGAGAGGGTGAAAAACACGTCCCTCCATAATAGGGGAGTGCTTGCAAGATTCGATAAAGAGAGATTGAGGTTTGATAATGGTTTACGGCGTGCGAACAAAATTCGCATTATTTTCGGTGAGCCGCGGCATGCGGATTGCTCACAGAGATCTACGTCTCGGCTCCAATCGCTGCGCTTACAGAAGGCCTATCAGATGCGCAATCACAAATGCGCCGGCGCATGCGGCCACTACGCCAAAGAACACGAAATAGGACTTGGTGGCCTTGGCCACCCGCCATCCGACGATAAGCGTGGCCACAAGTAGTACCGCTTGCGTCGACGCAATAAGAAACCTTGCGACCGCGTTTTCCGCCCGTCCGGATGACGGGAGAAGCCCCATGCTCTTGAGCAGGGGAAGACCAAGGACCCACATAATGACCAACAAGGCGCGGGAGGCGAACCAGAGAACGCCCGACGTTACCGCCAAGGAGAAACAGAACTGCAGAACGTCCTTGAGCGGCAGTGGTGACATCGTTGCCTCGCGACGGGCCCCGATTTCTCCTTCGCGCGTTTGCTCGGCTTCCGACTTATGTACGGAGTTCATCATCCAAGTTACCGAAAAAGAATGTCGTGTGCCCTGACCCACACCACCAGCATTGGCCAGCATCCAGCGATTACGCCAATCACCAGGTATCGCGCCCGGCCGCGACGCTCCATACGCCAGGCGATCATCAGCGCTAGCACGCCAACTGTCGCACCCACCAGTAGGACGGCCAATGCGATGTATTGGCTTGCTTGGAAGATATAACGCTGGTCATAGTAACGAACCACACTTGCCATACCTCCCCCAAGAAATCTGACTGCGTATAACGCACACATCGTCGAGAGCATTGCTACGCCGAACCCACGTGTTTCCGATATCGCTATCCGCTGTGTGGAACGGACGAGTTGTGGTCCTGCGTAGGGCAACACATTGTGCTGTTGGAATGACGAAGTGTGTGGGTCTTCCATTGCACAATACCCTATAACGGCAATGGCATCGCTGCAATCCAAGTACCTCGCCGTCGCAGGGGTGGGAGGGCGACGAGGTTGTCTGCAGCGGCGGGGCATATGATCGGCGCATATGTGGAATGTCGCCCTTTGCCCTTTGACACCCGGAGTTGCTGGCAGCAACCGTGGGTTAGCCGGCAGCCCGAGGCATGTTCGCCGTAGGCAGTCGGAGCGCTTCGGACAACTTCGTTGCCTGGGCTACGCGTTCCTCGAGGGGCACCTCGGCCGTGCCAAGAGGGAACCGGTCATGGCCGGTGGTGAACCCATCGCCTGCGAAGCGGGGGATCACGTGAAAGTGGACGTGGAAGACGTCCTGGCCGCCGTGCCGCTCGTTGTTCTGGCGAATCGAAATGCCATCGGCACGACACACGGCCTTCACTGCTGCAGCAACGCGCGCGAGTGTCATCATCAAAGGGCCTGCAAGATCGCTGTCGATCTCATAGATATGTGCCACGTGTCGGGTGGGTACGACGAGCATATGGCCGCGGTTCCGCGGCTGCTGGTGGAGGCTGGGGAACACCGCGGTCTGGTTGTCGCGAAATGCGAGGACTTTGGGCGTCAGTTCACCACGCACGATGCGACAGAATACGCACGATGCTGCTGGCCCCGGGCTCCTCGTTTCCATCGTGTCTCTACCAGGGATATGCCGACTGACTCCGTGCCTGCGACCGCCGCGGGCCCGTTTGCAGGAGTCTAGTGTATGATGCCTGTCGGGCATAGCACCAACAGCATTGGGGCAACAGGAGGGCGGCGAGGTCTGCAGAGAGGTCACCGGGCGGGCCGGGCGACGTAATGGGTGAGAATGTCGAATATCACCTTCTCCGTGGCCGGCATAATCCGCTTGTAATGGATGAGGCTGGTGGTAAGATAAGGAGACTGCAGCGGCGTCGTCGGCTTGCCAACGGTGCCGCGGCGGGAATTTTGGCGCGTGGTCGGGCTTTGGATACGAGACAGTAAGATCAAGAGGTATGATCATGTGCAAGTTGCTGATGGCTCTGGTGTGCGCGGCGGCTCCGGTAGCCGCTCAAGCGGCGACGTACATCTTGGACGAATCGGCGTTCAATGCGGCCCTCAGCGCCGGCAGCGCTTCGGTACCACTGCACGGCATCGGGTTTGGCAATCCCATCAACACCTCCAATCCCCTCGCCACCGGAAACGGAACCTACAGTGGTACGATTTCATCGACCGGAGGGCTCTTCTCGCTCGTCGGGGCCCTCTCCACAGGCAATCTCCCTGCAAGCATCGACATCAGCTTCGCTGGCTCGCCGAATTCCGTTAACGCTGTAGGACTCCATGCTGGAGCGACCGATTTCTTCGGCAACTACGTCGATGTTCCGGTCATTGTGACATTGGACGATGGCACGACGCAGACACTCAGCACGCAGGGCTTTGTCGGTTTCGTCAGCACCAGCCCTATCGCCACCTGCACGGTTCGTGTGTCTGACGAGTCCGGCTACAGCAGCGCTTACTACTCCACGATCCATGATGTCGTGTTCGGCGAGGGCACCGTTCCCGAACCGATGGCCCTGAGTCTCGTGGCTGCCGGCGGCGCTATGTTCTTGCGCCGCAGACGCCAGCGGGCATAACCCACACCGTCCGGCCAGCTCAGCCGGTGCATCACTGAACCGTGATCTCGATCGCAAAAGTGGACGTTCACCGTTATCGTGCGGCCGCCTTGGGGGAAACCTTGCCATGGAGAGGTGTGATGCTCTGGACCTGCGGCGATGAGATTGTGGAACGGTATACGCTCCAGATGGATCAGGACGGCCCCCATCTGCGGCGGGCCGCGGCGATCGACTTCCGCGCTGTGGCCGGCCTGGCTGATGCCCAGCGGCCGTGGTTCCGATTTACCGATGAGGTCAAGCCGGTCGTGCTGTGCGGTCGGCCGCTTCTGTTGGTGACATCCTCCGGAGATGGCGGGGTGGCTCTTGTCGATGCGAGCGGGGCGGGTTGCGTCGTGTTTGCCGCTCCGCTGGCCAACGCACACAGCGCTGAGTTGCTGCCCGATGGAACCATCGTGGCGGCCGGCTCTATCGGCACCGATCACCTGGTTGCCTATCGTTATGCCGGCGCGGGTGCCGGCACCTGGGCGGAGTGGACCAGCATTGCGCTGCCCCATGGGCACGGCGTGGTATGGGACCAGGTTCTTGGATGTATCTGGGCCGTGGGTGATGCGACCGTGTTGCGCATGCCTATGCCAGGAGATGGGCCATGGCGGCCGCTGCAGACGATCGCGCTGCCCGATTCGGGGGCTCATGAGCTGACGCCTGATCCGATAACCGGCGATCTGATCATCAGCACGGCTCGCGGCGTCTGGCGGATGCAGGTTGATAGTTGCGAGTTTGTCGGCTTCGACGGGCTCGCCGGCCGGCCGAGCATCAAGAGCGTCAGCATCGATCCGCGGCGGGGCCGGCTGGTGATGGTGGCCGATCCCGGCGAATGGTGGAGCCATGGGTTCGACTGGACGCAAGGCGGCCAGACCCGCCGTGTGCGATTTGGCGACCGCATTGTCTACAAGGTTCGATGGAACAGGTCGCACCAGCGCATGGCGGCATCTACTCAAGAGGCAAAGGCATGAAAGGTCGCCTCTTCACCATTGTCTCGGCATTGTCGCTGGTGCTGTGCGTGGCAATCGTGACGCTCTATCATCGCCATGCTCCGCTCACAATCCGGACTCAGAGGATCTTGGTTGAGCAGTGGCAGGATACTTTCATTGGAACAGGTGATTTCTTCCCCAAGAGAGTCTTGCGCAACCTCCAGAAGTACGAATGTGGCATCAAATACGCAACATGGCAGGAGATAGGAGAAACAAGATACCGGTGGTATCTAATCATCCCACTCTATGTCAGCGTTCCCGCTACATTGGTTCTTCCGGTAACGTGGTCTTTGTTTCATGGCATATCGAGGTATCGTCAAACGAGGCGGCTTGAGTCGGGTCTCTGCCTCATCTGCGGATACGATGTGCGTGCCAGCAAGGACCGTTGCCCGGAATGTGGAACAGCCATACTCGCACAAGAGGCAACGGGATGAAATGCCGCCTCTTCAACATCCTCTCGGCGGTGTCGCTGCTGCTGTGGCTTGCCGTCCTAGCTCTATGGATGCGGAGCTACTGGGTTGTGGACGCGGTCGATTTCACTACTTATTGGGGGGATGGTGGATTCGATAAGCTTGAGGTCCTCTCAGAATCTGGCTACTTGCATGTGTACGCACTCGAGCCACCGTACACTCGGACCGTGAGTGCAGCGACGCGTACGGCCAGACATCCCTACGTGTCGCCTCAGTTTCGCGAGTATCCCGGCACTCCTGGCCAGCTCTGGAGTTTCCGTTACTGGACGAGGAGCAATGTCGATTCCCGTCCGGCAGACGAGTGGCTTGGACTGCGGGTACGAAACTGGCAGTTGTCGCTGGCGGCAGCGGTTCTGCCTGCGATATGGCTGACGTCGCGTTCGAGTGTGTGGAAGAAGTGGCGATCACGTCTTAAGCATGGTCGCTGCAACACGTGCGGCTATGATCTGCGTGCCAGCAAAGACAGATGCCCAGAATGCGGAACAGCCATTCCGGTTGAAGCGGCAAGCAATGCCGGAAGCGAACACCATGAGGAGTTCGACAATGGCCGGCAATGAGACGAGTCCAGTTCGTATTCTTCTCGTGTGGCGTATTGGGTTTTGGGGAATTAGCGTCCACCTTGTTCTCTTGGGCTTTGTTGTCGCAATGTACGTTCTGGACCAAGCGGATGCTCAAACACTTCGGGTATTCCCGTTGGGCGCTGTTGGCCTTGCCAAAGCGGTCGCCCTTTGGCTTCACGTGAATACGATTTGGATTTGGATCGTACCGGTCGCCAGTGACTTGGTATTAATCTGGCTCTGCGGGAGCCTCGCACACGGCCATCAGAGTAGTCGATTTTCGCTGTTTTTCCCGCTTGCGGTGGTTGGCATCCTGGCATCGCACGTGTTTGCCGAGGTGTACTTGGCGCACTGCGTAACTGTGCGGACGCCGGGAATGACATACGGGTTCGGTCCGGACTCTCCGGGCTCCCTGATGGCTTTTTCGATCACCGACCTGTGGCTGGGTATCCCGGCTGGCTTGGTTCTCGTTACCCAGCTCATCCGACCGACAAGATCGAAAACTGGTGTCTGTCGTAAGTGTGGCTACGACTTGCGAGCCAGCAAAGACAGATGCCCAGAATGTGGGACAGCCATTCCTGCTCGGAGGGCAAGTTGTGATAGGAAGGTGTAATCTGCTAACGTTGAGCCTTGCGGTCGTGGTAGACTGCTTGCTGATGAAACCCGTACAAAATGAATCGCGCAGCCAGCGGAGCCGTATCCCAGCATCCGCAATGACGCTCGGCGCTATCGCCGATGAACTTCTCTTTAGCTTTGCTCAGGTCCTCATCTGCATTGCTCACGCTGCGGTACTATTCCGGCTTTACCCGGCTGGAGTTCTTGTGTTCCTTACTCCTGCCATCTTCTTTGTCGTTCACTTAACCTTCTTGCGCCGTAGGGTCGAATCCCCTTGGGCAGTGGTGATTTCGCTCGTATTGACTCTTCTGGGTGGCTTGGCAGGGATGGTCGTCGCTCTCAACACGTACGGCAGCTAGGAATGCATCACAGCCTTTGAGGGCTCATCCTTCCGGCTCAACCGCGAGCAAGAGCTGTGCCTGATCCCCGTCCTTGGTGGTCATGTCCGATGTTTGCCTGCGCCCCGAGTCGGCGACATACTTATCCACACGCGCATCTCCTCACGAGAGATAACCATAACTCCATGTAAACACGCCAGATAGCACCATGTTGGGTCGCCCAAAACAACCTGCGCAACCTACTTATCCACAACCGTCCTCACCCCCTCTCGCTCTCACGCCCTCTGCTTTTGCTCTTTCCACATTTCGCTCTTCGCCTCGCCCCCTGGCTCCCGGAAGAGCGGGTACGCCCGAGGGCGGTGTGGCCATATTTTGCGGCAATCTACGAGGAAGCGGCTGCGCCGGCGGCATTGCTACGGCCGAGGTCGGCACGTGCCACTGGCTCTTGCCACAAAACATGGCCACACCCCGAAGGTCGCGCACTCGGTCGCCGTCTGGACAAACCCCGGCGTGTGCTGTTAATGTACATTGCTCGCTTCACGCCAGCGGCGTGAAGGTTTCAGGTCGATTACTGGATTGCAGGAGATATAGGAACGTGGCACATTCTCTGTCAGCCAAAAAGCGGATTCGTCAGAACGCCAAGCGTCAGGCCCGCAACCGCGTCCGTAAGGGCGTCCTCAAGGTACAGGGCAAGGCCCTGACGGCGGCCATCGGCGCTGGTGATCTGGGTGCGGCACAGACGGAGTTGAACAAACTCTCGTCGAAACTGGCGAAGGTCGCATCCAAGCACACGATTCACAAGAATACGGCCGCCCGCAAGCGCAGCCGCGCTGCCAAGCGCGTCAATGCCATGAAGGCCGCCAAGGCCAGCGCCTAGCCGCCGGTCCGCAAGCACAATTCTCTGCGGCACTTTCGCTGGCAAGCAAGCGGAGGTCCGTGGAGTTTCAGAGCAGATCACCGCGCCCCGGGGTAATCCGGGGCGGCTGTTCGTCCAAGCGTAAGGGAGCTGTCGCATGCCTGAACCAACCGTAATGGAGAAGATTGTCTCATTGTGCAAGCGCCGCGGGTTCATTTACCCCGGTTCTGACATCTACGGCGGATTGCAGGGCACATGGGATTACGGCCCTTTGGGCGTGGAACTGCTGCGGAACATCAAGAACGCATGGTGGCGCGATATGGTCACCGGCCGCGATGATGTGGTTGGCATTGAGACGGCCATCCTGATGAATCGCACGGTCTGGCAGGCGAGCGGCCACGAGGTGAACTTCACCGATCCGCTGGTTGACTGCAAGGCCTGCAAGGCCCGCTTCCGTGCGGATCAGATTGATGAAAGCCAGTGTCCCCGCAAGCCCAGCAAGAAGCCCGGCGAGCATACCGATTGCCAGCTGACCGAGGCCCGCAAGTTCAACATGATGTTGAAGACGACCCTGGGTCCGGTGGAAGAGAGCGGCCAGGAAGTCTTCCTTCGTCCGGAGACCGCCCAGGGCATGTTCGTCAACTTCAAGAACGTCTGCGATTCGACCCGCATCAAGGTCCCGTTCGGGATTGCCCAGATGGGCAAGAGCTTCCGCAATGAGATCACTCCCAAGCAATTCATCTTCCGCTCGCGCGAGTTTGAGCAGATGGAGATGGAGTTCTTCTGCCATCCCAGCACCAGCCTGGAGTGGTATGCCACCTGGCGCGATGCGCGGTTCAAGTGGTACAAGGATTTGGGCATCAAGAGCGACAAGCTCCGTCTGCGCGAACACGCTAAAGAAGAACTTTCCCACTATTCACAAGGCACAAGCGATATCGAGTATCTCTTCCCGTGGGGGTGGGGCGAGCTTGAGGGAATTGCCCACCGCGGCGATTACGACCTCAAGCAGCACATGCAGTACAGCGGCAAGGATCTGAGCTACTTCAACGATGAGACCAAGGAACGCTTTATCCCGCACGTGATCGAGCCGGCTGCCGGGGCAACGCGTTCGCTGTTGGCGTTCCTTTGCGAGGCGTATGAGGACCAGAAGATCGTTGATGAGGAGAGCAAGAAGGAGGATACGCGGACGGTTCTGCACCTGCACCCGCGGCTGGCCCCGGTGAAGGCAGCGATCTTCCCACTGGTCAAGAAAGATGGCATGCCCGAACGGGCGATGGCGATCTATAAGGATCTGCAGAAGCACTTCCCGGTGTTCTATGACGAGAAGGGCGCGGTCGGCCGCCGCTATCGCCGCCAGGATGAGGCTGGTACGCCATTCTGCCTGACGATTGATGGCCAGACGGCTCAGGATAACTCCGTTACGGTCCGCGATCGTGACAGCATGGCTCAGCAGCGCGTGGCATGTGACAAGATTCTCCTGTATCTTCTTGAGAGGTTGACGGTATAGGGGCTCATGGCACGGCAGCTCGACATCATCGCTTTGGAACCGTTTTACGGCGGGGTCCGCAAGCAGACCTTGGAGTTGCTGTCACGGCATAGTAAGCACCGCTGGATGGTGTTTAAGCTCCCGGCCCGGCGGCTGGAGCGGCGGTTGAGCACCGCAGCGCAGTGGTTTACCCAGCAGATCGCGCGGACGCCGCACCTGAAGTGCGACATGCTGTTCACCAGCGATTCGATCAATCTGGCTGATTTTCTGCGCCTGAACCCGGAGTTCGGCCACAAGCCCAGCATTGCCTACTTCTACTGCAACCAGCTTACCGGTGCGGCGGTCAACGACCAGCAGACGCGTCTGGCTCTGCTCTCGACGGTAAGCACGGCAACCGAAGTCTGGTTCAACAGCCTTTATCACATGCGCGGGTTTCTCTCGCATGCGGCCGCCCTGTATGACGCCCATCCGGAGCTTGGCGGTAAGCAGCCGCTGCGCGCGATCGTGGCCAAGAGCCAGTTGATCCATCCCCCGGTTGAGATTGTGCCGCCAGCGCGCGACGCCCGCGAGATGGATGCCGAGCGCAAGGGGCGGACTCTCTGCATCGATAATCGCGAGGGCGCCGATCCTGATGTATACAAGGCGGTGCTGGCGGAGATATCAAATCGCCGTGAGCCCGTGGCTGTGCATGTGCTGGGCGGCCCGCTGAATGGGATCCCCGATGAGATTCCGGTTGTCAACGTGAATATGAAGAGCGAGGCGGATGTTGTTCGCGCGATGCGGCGATGCGAGCTATACATCTCCTGCCAGTCGTGCCAGGAATTTGACGCCCTGGCGATGCGGGCCATGGCGTGCGGGTGCATTCCCATTCTGCTCAAGGATGGCTTTTACAGCGAGTTTCTCCCTGCGTCGCTGCACACCTGGTGCCTCTATGACGGCACGGCCGGTGATCTGATTAATCGCGTGATGGATCTGTGGTATCTGCGCCGACCGGCAGTAGCCCGGCGCGACCTGGATACGATCTTTGAACGCTATATCCCCATGCAGGCCACGCGCAACTTCGACAAGCGCATCGAATACCTGATCGAACAGCACCGCATGTGACCGTGCGCTTGGCAATCAGAGCTGCATCCGGGGCTGCGGCGGATCGTCTTGCCCTTGTTCATGAGACGATTTGCCATTTGTCTTGCCCTGGTGCATTTCTGAGAACACCATCCCGGCAGTGGATACTGCGAGGGTTCGCAGCGCCGGCATAATCGCGCTGGCCAATTCCTTTTCCAGCGTCACCAGGAGGCCGTGGTGTTCCGGGCGCACCGCACTTGGGGAGAGATTGGCGGGTGGAGGGCTTGCCGGCCGTCTACCGCGCCGTGGAGTCAGAAGATAGCCTGCGACCAATCCACCTGCGGCCGCCACAGCGATTGAGGTCAGCGGGCGTTTTTGGATCAGTGGCTTGATCTTCGTGTCCTGTTCGATCGCCTGCCAGGCTTCGCGGTAACATGTCAGCAGGGCACGAGTCGCCATCTTCTGTTCCTGTGCGAAGAAGTCATCGGGCATCGGATGCCTCCTTGATATCGCGACCGAACGCCATCTTCTGCTTCTGCCGGATAGCGGCATATTTCGTGCGCAAAGCGGCAAACGCTCGCTTATCCATCACACGCAGGGCGATCACACCCGTCGCAGATGGCACGGCCAGCGCAAGGAACCCGACGATGGTTGCCCCGAGCCAGAAACTTCCGAGAAGACTTCCAATCAGCCCGGAGACCCCAAGCAGCAACAAGCCGGTACCGAATATCAGAACGGCGCCGGCGACCGCCAGGGCCGCAGTTCCCAGAATGGCGTAGACCACCAGGCGCGTCGCGGTGAGCTTGAAGCGATCGATCTGCAGCGACACCAGATACTTCGCGTAGGTCCCGAACTCCATGGCCCGGGCACGCAGTTGATCCGTCAGGTGACGGATCGACGGATCTGGTACTGCGCTACTGGTGGTTTCCCGCTGCTGCTCAGTGCCGGCAACCATCGGCTATCTCCTCGATCCCTGTTGTGCGGGCAGGTCGGTTGCTGCGGCGCTCTAGCGACGGCGCAGCAGCATGCCGAGAAGCACGCCCGCGCCGGCCGCGATCAGGATCGTTTTGATCGGGTGCTCGCGGACCGTGTCTTGAACTTTCACCCGCACGTCGGCCGCCTTGGCCTTGCCCTGTTCAAGGTAATCGGTGGCCCGGTTCCGGACCTGGCCGACAACCTGTTGCGCTGCATCTCGCGCGTGAAGATAACTCAAGCGCGCCGATTCGGCGGCCGAGGTCGCGTGAGTGCTCTGCGATACGCCGATACTCTCTTGGTTTGACATCCCCGTTCTCCTTCTTTTTCTACAAAACCCTTGGTTCATCTAAACAGTAGGCAGGGTCATGCGTTTGAGGAACGAGAAAACTGGATGGATTTCGTTGGGATCGGTGAGCGCGAGCGGGCTCATCTGCTAAAAAGAGTTCCGAGCTTTACATCGCCCGACGGCGCAGCATTTCCCGCAGGAGGGCATCGGTTGTGGCCATTGCGGGGTTCTCGTGTTTCACGGTTTCCAGCAGGCGCTCCGCATCAGAGCGTCGTTCGCCCAGCGCGACCATGGCGTTGACGGCATCGACCTCTGACTGATTCATCATGGCCGCGTGCCGATCGGGTGATCCCTCGATCGTGACGCCGGCTGCGAACTTGCTCACCTTGCCGGAGAGTTCGGCGATGATCAGTTCCGCAGTGCGTTTGCCGATTCCCTCAAGCTGGGTCAGGAAGCGGTTATTGCGCGACTCGATGGCGGATGCGATTTGCGCTGCGGGAACCGACAGCGCGCGCAATGCAGTCTTGGTGCCAATGCCTTTCACAGTCGTGAATTTCTCAAAGAATGCCTTGTCGCGCGCACTGGAAAAGCCGATGAGGCGCGGCTCCAGGTTTCCACGCGCAGCGTCCCCTTCAAGATACAGGATGGTGTGGAACGTGACTTCTGCCCCGATTTGTGCTGTAAGTGATTGCAGGTCGGAGGCGGGGACGAGCAGTTCATATTCCATCGCGCCGACCGCCAGGGTCACATTGCGTTCGCCCACCTGCCGCAGTCGTCCTGTAATCGCGCAGATCATGATGTACTAGCATAAGCAGGCGTTCGGCTAATGAAAGCGCCGCGTTACTGCTTCGGGTTTGCCTGTCCGATTGAGATATTCCTGGTCGGCTGCCGCGTGCGGAGTTTCCGGTCGTGTCTCGCGATAAAAGCTGTTTTCAGGGGAATCAGCCGCCGGATCAGCCATTGGCAGGGCACTTGCCCCTGGGCGAAGTAGCAGCGCAGGAGCTCGTCATTCTGTTTGCCGCCCATGCCGGTCTCGCGGAGGCTGTAACAGAGCTGTGCCAGGTCCTTCACGATCCAACGCAAGTTCAGCGGAACCCTCGGCAGGCGGGAGACGCGGCCGGGATCGATCAGGTGGACTTCCGAGCGATCATCTCCAGGGTCGACAAAGAAGTGGCACAGGTAGAGGTCGCGATGATGCAACCCCGACCGATGCAGTTTCGCTGCCAGTGCGCCAATCCGCGGAAGGATGTTTGTGTCCGACGTCGCATTACGAATGGCCTGGTCGGCCGGAATCATGCCGGTCAGATCACTGCTGATCAGGAAACCCCGTCCGTCGGGCGAGGTTCCCCAAGCCACCAGTGGCACCGTCGCGATGCCAGCCTGACGGAGCAACTCGACCGCCCCGGCTTCGGTGGCGGCCTCTGGCCCGTGCGGCGATTTGTATCTCTTTATATGCAGCCGGGCAGGTCCGATTGAGGTGGAAGAGGCCAGCATGTATGCATTCTGACGCTCAGGGAGGTCCCGCCATACCGTGATTCGCGGGTCATCGAAGATATGGCCCGGGTCCAGGGAGAAGCGTTGCAGCGTTGCATCTCCGCCGGGGGATATAGTGATCTGCCAATCGCTCGGGCTGTTCATTATCAACGTGATTGTAGTGCGTGCTTGGCGTTCCGCTATGCTTGCTGCTCATCCGGTGCGACCTTACAATCCATCGCCCACTTGAGATAGCGCCACCGGTAAGACGGTGGATGTGGACTGATCGACAGGATTGCAGCCGGGAGGCGTAATGGATGCGTCAGACTTGAATGAAAAAGTACGACAACTTACCGAAGAGAACACGCGGCTGAAGGGCACGCTGCAAGAGGTCCATACGACGATTGTGTCTGTTCTGGGTGAGCGCAAGGCCATCCCGTCACGCACGTTTGAACAGCAATTGCTGCACGATCTGCGCAATATTCTCAACGAGTTGAACCTGCTGCGTGCGCTGGTTCCCGATGAGGAACCCGGAAACTAGAGATCGTTCGTGCCTTTCTAAAGACAAACACAACAATGCTCAACAATCAGTCTGTAATCGAATCGGGCAAGAAGGTTCTGATCGGCAATTACGGCCGGCTTCCGGTCGCCATGGTGCGCGGCAGCGGCTCGCGCCTCTGGGATGCCGATGGCCGGCAATACATTGACCTGTTCGCCGGCTTCGGGGGAGCGATTCTGGGGCACTGCCATCCCGCATTGATCCAGGCCGCCGCGCAGCAGGCGGCCACGCTCTGGCATGTCGGCAATACGTTCTGGACCCTGCCCCAGATTGACGTCGCCGATCGCCTCGGCCGGCTTGCCTTTGCGGGGCAGACGTTTTTCTGCCAGAGCGGCGGAGAGGCAAATGAGGCGGCGTGCAAACTTGCCCGCCTTCGAGGCCAATCGAACGGACAGAACCGATACAAGATCATATCGCTGCAGAAGAGTTTTCACGGCCGCACCCTTGCCATGCTGGCGGCCACGGGCAACGCGAAATATCGCGAAGGGTTCAAGCCCGATGTTGCCGGTTTCGTGCAGGTGGATGGCGGCGATTTCGATGTGCTGGCGGCGGCCGTTGACGCCGACACCTGCGGGATTCTCATGGAGCCGATTCAGGGCGAAGGCGGCGTAAACCTGTATCCGGCCGACTATCCCGCCCGCGTCCGCAAGCTCTGCAATGAGAAGGGACTGACGCTCATTTTTGACGAGGTATGGACTGGCTGCGGCCGAACCGGCAAATGGTTTGGACATCAGCACCTGACCGACTCCGAGCGAAAAGTTGTCCTGCCTGACATCATGACCCTGGGCAAAGCGGTGGGCGGTGGCCTTCCCGTGGGCATCATGCACGCCCGGCCTGAACTTGCAGCGCTGCTTACGCCTGGCAAGCACGGCAGCACCCTGGGCGCCAACTGCATCTGCATGGCAGTGACCAAGGCAATACTCGAAGTCATTGAGCGCGATGGGCTGCTTGCGAATGCCCGGCTGCTCGGCGAGCACGCGGTCGCCAGGATCAGGGATGACGCTCCGGCGATGGCGAAGATATCGGACATCCGCGGTAAAGGACTGTTTATTGGCATCGAGATGAAAGAAGCCCCCAAGCAGTTGGTGGAGAAGGGCCTGGCGCAGGGCGTTGTGGTAAATGTCACAGCGGATAAGGTTGTGCGCCTGGCGCCGCCGATCAATATTACCAAGGCCGACCTCGATGAGGGCCTGAGCCGGCTGATCGGCGTTATCCGCTCGCTTTAATGAGTCTGATGGCAGGAGATGAATCTGCGGCGCGGGGATGGACATGCGAATGAAAGAAACCGACGTCCAATTGAGGTCGGATGCCGTTGTCCGCGGGCTGCGCTTGAGCATCCCGTTGATGTTGCTGGCGGCGCTTGTCCTGTCTGGCTGCAGCCTGTTCAGAAGCAAGCCGACCACGATGCCGACGTCGCAGCCGTCAGGTTCAGCGGCGCTGCCGCCATTTTTCGCCGAGCAGCCTAGTTATGTGTACCAGGAATTGGTGCCGGGCGAGACGATTGCCGCGGACGACAACCTTTCCGTACTGGTCGAGGTGATTCGCATTGCCGCGCCAATGGGTTCGCTCAGTGGCAGTCCCGCGTTCTGGCAGGTGACCTCGGACCGGATGCTCACTCCCGGACAGCAGCAGTTCCTTTCGGCCAATGGCATGCGCTTCGCCACGATTGAGGCTTCTGCGTGGTCGCCACTGAAGTCAGAGGTCGAGCGTCATGCGGGGGTCACGTCGCGGACGTCGATGGCGCGCGGCTCGGGCAGGGCGGAGATCGATATCCGGTCGGTTTCGTCTCAGACGCTCTTTTTCTTCAGTGTGGATGGACGGCTCCAGGGCCGAAGTTACGGGGACTCGGACAATTTCTGGGGGCTGCGTTTCGCCCCGGATCCAGCGGAGCGGGGGAAAATCGCGATGGATGTTTGCCCGGTGGTGCGGACGTCGCGGCGGGAAACGCGCGTGACCAAGCGCAATAACGAGTTCGAGGTCGACTTCGCGCAACCAGAAGCGATGTACGATATGGGCATGCAACTGCGCCTTCCTGTGGGATTGGCGCTGGTGATGGCGCCGACATCAGCGGTGCGCTCTGATAGCAGTCTCCTGGGAAGGGCGTTTCTTACTGCAGAAGATTCGGCTGGTCTGATGGAGTATGTTCTGGTGCTGTATCCCCGGTTGTACCGGCTGAATGCAAAACTGACTCAGCAGCAGTTTGAGGATGCCACAGGGCGCGAGAAGCTGCATCTTGCTGAGCCATCGCCAACGGCTCCGGCCCGCCGCTGAGAGCCGGACGTGGTTTGCTGGGATGACGGATGTGACAACCGAATCGAAAAGGAGCGGAGCTTGAGCCAGCACTTGAGCTCAATACGACATGAACAAGAAAACCAGAGTCATCAGGCCACAACTGATCGACGATGTTCTTATTAATCCGGGGATCGGGTTTACAACCTTGCAGCGCTTCAATGGCGATCCGCTGAATGAAGGCAAGAAATGGACCGAGGGTTTCCCGATTGTGTATCAGCCCGATACCGGGTCATTGGAAAACAAGGATCATCCCGACACCACCATCGCCTATTTCCGTGTCTACTGGCGCTACATCCAGCCGGAGAAAGATGTCTTCCGCTGGGACCTGATTGATGAAGCTCTTGCCGTCGCCAAGCGACGCGGGCAAACCTTGATGCTTCGCGTGGGACCCCATGGCTCACACGGAAAAGCAGAGGATGTGCCCGATTGGTACCGGCAACTGGTGGGCGAGGGCCGCGAGTGGATGACCGAAGCCTGGATGGAAGGAAAATGGATGGTGGACGCCCGGAACCCGCTCTTTGTGGAGCATTTTGGGAACTTCATCCGAGCCATGGGGCTGCGCTACAACGGCCACCCGGGACTCGAAAGCGTCGATGTCTCGGTCGTGGGCGCCTGGGGTGAAAGCGAAGGCATTGACGCATTACCCGACGCTTCCATGACGAGTCTGGTGGACGCCTATCTGGACACATTTACGGCGACTCCTCTCCTGATGCTCCTATACGGTGGCAACTCGTGCCGCTACGCCCTTTCCAGGCGAGCGGTCGGCTATCGCGCCGACTGTCTGGGCGATTTGCGAATACCCAGTGAATATGAAGCCGACCACAAATACTTCGATCCCGGCGGCTGGTGTCATATGCTCGACATGTATCCCCGGATGATCATCAACGCGGGAATGCAGGATGCCTGGAAGCAAGCGCCGGTGTCCTTCGAGGTGTGCTGGGTGGTGCAGCACTGGCTCGATATGGGCTGGGATATTGACTACATCATCGATGAGTCGCTGAAGTGGCACATCTCAAGCTTTAATGCCAAATCCTCGCCGATTCCGCCGGTCCTCAAACCCAAAATGGATCGCTGGCTCAAGAAGATGGGTTATCGCCTGGCGGTACGACGGTTTACTTTCCCGGTGGAGGTTGCTCGCGGAGGAAGCTTTAGTTTCACCAGTTGGATTGAGAACCTGGGTGTCGCTCCCTGCTACAAACCGTTCCAGTTTGCCGTCCGTTTGAAGAGCGAAACCGCATCTTTCGTGTTTGGAACGACGGCTCGAATCATCAACTGGTTGCCCGGCGACAGCGTCTTTGACAGTGCATTTCCCATCTCAGACGCTGTACCGCCCGGAAACTATGCGGTGCAGGTGGGAATCACTGACCCCGAGACGGATACTCCGGTCGTCAAGCTGGCCATGGCAGGCATTACCGAGGATGGGTGGTATCATCTGGACCACCTCACTGTTACTTAATCCGTAACCGTCCGGTGGCCGGCTCATATCCTCGAAACGTGCGATAGTACTCCACCAGGAAAACGCAGCGTGCTTATTGATGGGCTGAATCCCCAACTGCTACATCAAGCACGCACACGCGGATCTCCGGAGGCAGCATTGATTCAAGCTTGCGCTGGAAGCTTCCTTTGATCAACTTGTGCAGCGTCCCTCGGCGCGAGGAGCCCAGCAGAATCTCGTCGACCCCGCAAACGGCCGCCTGTTCAGCGAGCAGTTCAACCGTATTCGATCCAGCATCGTATGCGGGGATGACTGGAACGCCGTGCTTGTGGCCGGCGTGAAGAAACTCGGCGAACACCGCCTGTGCGGAATGATCGGTCTCGATGGTCATTCGGGCGTCGCCGGGCCCCGTGGATGTAAGGTTGATCTCGCGGATGAACGTGACGACCAGTGCAGCTCCACGCTGTTTGCAGTAATCCAGCGCAGCATCTGCCAGTTGCGCTGAACCTGCGGTTGCGACCATGATCTTGGGCCCGCTGAACACCATAGGCGAGAGCTGTTCACTGATCGCCTGCTGCAGCAGGTCGGCATGGGTGCTCTGATCAGCAAAGCGCTTGGTAAGCCAGCGGGCGGTCAGGCCGACGGCCAGGACGATGGAGACGAACAGCAAGGCGTGCAGCTTCGTGGTCGCCAGGGTGACCCAGATCGCCAGCAGCAACAGTCCCAATGCGCTGGCAGCAGTCTTGCGCACCCAACCATGCAGCCGCGGATGCCGGGCGACCAGGGTGACGTTGATCGCGACAGCGCCCACAACGCCAATCGCGTATAGCGCCGCCAGATGCTCCAGGTCGTGCGAAACCACGAGCACCACGCAAGGCACCAGTGTTGCGATCACTGCGCCGATCCAGGGCACGCCGAAGCGGTTGAGTTTCTGGAAGAACCGCGGCAGTTCCATGTCGCGCGAGAGCAGATACTGCAGCGAGATCATGTCGGTGACCACTGTATTCACCGCCGAGAGCAGCAACACGCCGCCGAACCCGCGCACGGCCAGTTCCAGCCAGTGGCCTACGTAGGCCCGGCTGAGGAAGGCCATCATGTCTTCCTTGTGCTCGGCGTTCTGGCTGTTGGGGAGCATGGCGACCATGGCGATCCCCAGCACGACATTGAAGAGTGCAACCTCGATGGCGACGACCCAGATTGCCTTGCGGCTGGTCCGGCCGATAGGTTTCTTCATCACGCCGGTGAGGTTCCCAATCGCTTCGACTCCAGAGAGCGCCAGCACGATGGCCACGAAGCTCAGCCAGAGGCTGCCGAAGGAGCCTTCGGGCCGGCCAACTCGCGCGGGAAGATCGGCCCAGTGGATCTGCGGCATAGCATAACAGGTGATGACAAGGGTGGCGCAGACCATTGCCATCGCGGCCACGACTGCGAAGCCGCCGGTATGGCGCGGACCCAGCAGGTTCATCACACCGATCACGGCGATGGCGACCATGGCCCACATGCCCGGTGAGTTCCAGGCAAAGAGCGATGGCGTCGCCTCCAGGCCGAAGTAGTGGAAGGCGTCGAGCGCGGAGAGGCTGGCGGTAACGACGTAATCGGCAAAGAGCAACAAAGCCCCGATCACTGCCAGATTGCGGCTGACTTTCTTGGCAGCCGAGTAAACGCCGCCGCCATCGGGATAGACACGGCAGATCTGCGTATAGGCCCAGCCGACGCCCAGCAGCAGCAGGCTCATGGCGATCAGGAGCCAGAGGCTGCTTTGCGGGGCAAAGAAGAACGCCAGCCCCAGAACATACAAGCGGCTTGTGCCCCAGTCGCCAAAGAGCAGACCGGCAGCTTGGCGCCAGCCGACATTTCGCGGGCGCTTACTCACAAGGAGCCACAACGCCCGGCGGTCGCCCGCAGGCGCAGCAACTTCAGGATTCATAGTAGATTGTCCGAACGCATCTCACTCCAACTGTTCGCGTGGTCCTGCCCGCGAGACAGTGGAAGAGGCTACGCACGAACGTCGCTCGGAAAGAGGCCGATTGGGCCTGTCAGGCGGACAGGAGCAGTACTCCAGTCTACCTTACCGACCCGGCCGGCAGGAGAGCGAGGCGTTGTGCCCTTTCAACCGGAACGCCGCAGACATCTGCCTGCTTCGTTCCGCGCCTACGAGGTTAGCTGACGGGCTGGGGCTTGAAAGTGCCCTGGGACTTTTGTCAGTCCCTGCGCCCCTGGTCGCCGATGATTTCCCACCGCGACCCTTGGGTTCCCCGCGTCCGTCTCCGGACTTCGGCGGTCACAAAGAGCGGGAATGCTAGCCGTGCGGGCGGGCGTGTCAAGCCCGGTCGGGGTCGGCTCGCGATTCCCGATCTGTTATCAGAGAAAGCCCGCGGCCACCTTTCGATGAACGCCGGCGGAGACTGTACACGCTATAGGTCCAGGCATTGCACTTCTGTTCAGTTCGATCTACCAGGATCGGCTGTTTGTTGGGCGGTGCCGTGCCGTCTGGTGGAAGCTGCCCATTTTCAAGGCACTGGCGGTATGGTTCTTCCCGGCAAACCGGTGCCCTTGAGGTGGCAGCGCCGCCGTCTGCGGCCCCGCTCCTCCCGCCGTGGACTGACTGTAGGCGGCTGTCTGGGCAGAGGGGTCCTGCATTCATTCAGAGCCCACGGTGATATGGCACCATGTTTGCTCCTGCCCGCTCGGCCACAGCGAGTCTGACGGTACGTTGAGCGCTGGTGGTCGGCGGCATGCTATGGACGCCGCCGGACCTCTGTTGTGATGAACCGCGCGGATTCCCTATAGCGTTCCCTGTGATCGAGGAGAATCTTCAATGAGACGTAGTGAACACAAGCGTGAGAAGCTGTCGCTGGCAGCGAAGTTCTCTCGGCTGAAGACCCGGATGGGTGATCCGGAATGGCGACGTTTCGCGGCCACGATTGCGGTCGGCAAGTTCCTGGGCCTGGCGCTGCTGCTTGCAATTGTCATCGTGGTTCCCGCCCTGATCTCGGCGAGTCCACAACTGGTATCGGGTACGCCGGCTTACGCTCAGGCTCCAGTCGACAATATGCCCGGCATGGCGCCGGCGGGTAATGTCCTGACTGGCGGGGCTGCTCCGGCAGCCGCGACCACCGCTCCTTCGGCGACCATGGTGATGGTGTCGGATCTGTCGGACACAGCCAAGAACCCGCTGATTAATCCGATCAACACGCTCTGGACGCTGCTGGGCGCGTTCCTGGTCTTTGGCATGCAGGTTGGATTCACCATGCTGGAGGCGGGTTTTTGCAGATCGCGCGAGACGGTAAATGTGCTGGTCGAGTGCGTGTTCGACACCTGCCTCTGCGGTGTGTTGTACTATGCCTTCGGGTACGCGTTCATGTTCGGAGGTGGCAATGGTTTCATCGGCTGGCACGATCCCAATGACCCGAGCAAGAGCTGGTTCTTCCTGCAGAACATCACCGCGATGTCCTTGTATGGCGCCACCGGCATTCCGGTGCTGGCCCACTGGCTTTTCCAGTTCGCCTTTGCCGACTGTGCATCGACGATCTGCTCAGGAACGATGATCGGCCGGACCGGCTTCGTCGGCGACATTCTCTACAGCATCTGCGTATCAGGCTTCATTTATCCGATCATCGGGCACTGGGCCTGGGGTCCGGATGGTTTCCTATACACCATGGGCGGCAAGGGTATGTTCCTTGAGATGTTGGGCATGAACTTCCACGACTTTGCCGGCTCTACGGTCGTGCATTCGATCGGTGGGTGGATTGCCTTGGCCGGCGGAATCGTACTGGGACCCAGGATTGGGCGCCGGTTCAAGCGTGATGGCGGCGCGCCGATGCTGCCGCATGATCTGACGATAGCCGTGTGTGGTGGTCTTCTGCTCTGGTTTGGCTGGTATGGATTCAACCCGGGCTCGACACTGTCGGCCATGGACATTGGCGGAATCGCTCGCGTCGCGGCCAACACGACACTTGCCGCGTGTGCCGCAGGCCTGACCGCCGTCTTCTTCATGTATATCCGAACCGGCAAGTGGGATGCCGCTGCGATCACCAACGGCTTTCTGGCGGGTCTGGTGGCCATTACCTGCCCCTGCTACTGGGTCAGCCCATTGGGGTCACTGATCCTTGGTGGAATAGCTGGCGTGATTGTGCTTCTGGCAGTTGACCTGCTTGAGTACCTTCGCGTTGACGATCCGATCGGCGCCTGGCCGGTACATGGCGTCTGCGGTGTCTGGGGCACGTTGTCACTGGGCTTGTTCGCCAGCGGTGAGTATGCGGCCGCCGGTAGCTCGAATACCGGAACTCCCGTGGTCGACGCCGCATCGAATCCGGCGCTAACCGGTCTTCTCTATGGCGGTGGAGTGAAGGTGCTCGCCGCTCAATGCATCGGCAGCGCTACCATTGTCATCAGCACTTTCGCGATTGCCTTTGCGATCTTCAAGGTGCTGGACGCCGTTGGCATCCTGCGTATCTCAAGAGAAGGCGAACTGGAAGGCATGGACCTTCACGAGCACGGGATCTCGGCCTATCCCGAGTATGTGGTTACCGCTTTGGCAGCTCCTGCCGGCGCTGCGGTGAACGTCAGCAGGTCACGGCCGATCAAGAAGTCGGTCCATGTTTCCGGCAAGTAGACACGAGTGACTTCAAACCAGCAGGAACGGCACGACAAGCCGCTGAGTTGATTCGATCCTGAACCATCGCTTTCGAGGAACTGACATGAAGATGATTGTGGCTATCGTGCGTCCGGACAAGTTCGAAGATGTCCAGGCCGCGCTCGTGGAACGAGACGTCGTTCTGATGACGGTTTCCGATGTTCGCGGTTGCGGGACGCAGCGGGGCTTTTCCGAGCAGTATCGTGGCAACCAGGGAATGATCCGTCTGCTGCCCAAGGTGAAGCTGGAGATTGCCGTTAACGACGATTTCGTCCAGCCGACGGTGGACGCCATTACGGAAGCCGCGTTTACCGGCGCTGTGGGCGACGGCAAGATCTTCGTGCTGCCGCTGGACGCGTGCTACCGCATCCGGACCAAGGAAGCCGGCCCGGCCGCAATTGGCCCTTGAGATTGGTGATTGCGAACTGTTACTTGTCTTCCAACTCATTGGCCTCGGGGGTCTTGATTCTCCGGGCGGATTCTTCCCAGGCATCGGGGTAGTGCGTTGGCTTGGGCTTGTGCTGGGACATCCTGGCGATGTTCCGGCCAATCCGTAGTGCCAGCATCAGTCCCACCAGAAGCGCCATGATCAGCACCATCAGTGCCAGCATCGCAAATGCTGAGAGCCGGCCGCGATCCTGCGGTGTGGCGGTGGTCGCCGCCCGCAACATGGGCTCAAGGTAGATCAGGGCGATCACACCCAGGGCGACAAGAAATGCCAGCAGGAACAGCACCGGCGCCCAGGAAACACCTCGCCTGCGCGCGGCCGGTAAGCTTTTGGTGTTCATGCCTGCTCCTTTGGTTGGCAGCGTGCACTACTGCTGCCAGCGCACATCCTGTCTGGCCTGCACGGGATACTTGGCGGCCAGTTGTTCAAGTGTCCGCTTGTCGTGGTCGTCCACGTTCTTCGGCACGATCACTTTGACGACGACAAACTGGTCTCCCTGCTCACTACCGCGGCGGATGCCGCGCGCCTTGATCCGCAGTTTGGCTCCGCTGCTGGTGCCGGGCGGAATAGTCAGCGTCACCTTGCCATCCAGGGTCGGCACATCAATCTTCGCCCCCAGGATTGCCTCATACATGCTGACGGGCAGATCGATGTAGATGTCTAGATCCTGGCGGTGGTAATAGGGGTGCTCAACCACGCGGGTGGTTATATAGAGGTCGCCGTACTGGCCGCTGGGACCGGGTTGGCCTTTGCCCCGGAGCCGCACCCGGCTTCCATCTTTTACGCCCGAGGGGATCTTCAGGTCGATGGTTTCGATCTGGCCTTCGCGGTTCAGTTGCAGCGGCATGGTGCAGCCGCGGGCGGCTTGTTCGAAGCTGATGGTGACCGAATGCTCGATGTCTGATCCGCGTTGCTGCTGGCGAGGCTCGGATTTGCGCTTAGCTCCTGTGCCTCCGCCGCGGCCGAACAACTGCTCAAAGATGTCGGCAAAGCCGCCCGCATTGGTGTCAAAATCCTCAACGGTGACATTGGGGCTGGCCTTCCAGGAGCGGTAGTTTCGTCCTGCCCCGCCGCGGCGAAGGTTTTCGAACGGGTCGGCGGCTGCACCTTGCGGCTGCTGTGACCGCGGGTCGAACGCTGCATGGCCAAACTCGTCATACTGCTTGCGTTTTTCCGTGTCGGAGAGGGCGTCGTAGGCTTCCTGCACCTCGCGGAATCGCTCGGCCGCCTGCGGGTTATCGCGATTGGCATCGGGGTGGTACTGGCGGACGAGCTTGCGGTGTGCCTTGCGGATGTCATCGGCCGAAGCACCCCGGCCGATACCCAGAACATCGTAGTAGTCGCGTTTGCTGGCCATGTATGGAGTCGTTCCCTGCGTTTCGAACTCGTTGCTTGTCAGTGGATTATACTCTGGACCGTGTGGCGGTAAACCGGCAGCACTATAATGTGCGTCAGAGCATCTTACGGAGAAGGAAGGCAAACGCGATGGCTGCAGGAAGTTTTCCGAAGCGTCCCTACAAGCCCGGCATCGACATTTCCATCGTTGGCTTTGGTGCCATTATCGTCACGGATGAAACGCCGGAGTTCTCAGGCCGCATTGTAGCGGAGGCAGTTGAACGCGGCGTGAACTACTTCGATGTGGCGCCCGGGTATGGTGATGCGGAGGTGAAACTGGGACCGGCGCTGCAGCCGTACCGCAAGAATTGCTTCCTGGCATGCAAGACGGAGCAGCGTGACGCGTCCGGGGCGGCGGCCGACCTGAAGCGGTCGTTCGAGCGTTTGCGCACCGACTACTTTGACCTCTATCAATTGCACCACATCACGGATGTGAAAGAGGATGTGGAGCGCGTCTTTGCGAAGGATGGGGCGATGACAGTGATTGAGGAGGCGAAGAAGGATGGCCGGATTCGACACGTGGGCTTTTCTGCCCATTCGGTGGAAGCGGCTTTTGCGGCGCTGGATCGCTATCCGTTTGATTCGATCCTGTTTCCGATCAACTTTGCCACGTTCAACGCCGGGAACTTTGGCCCGCAGGTCATTGAGCGGGCGAAGAAGCAGGGGGTGACGATTTTGGCGCTGAAGGCCATGGCGAAGGGCCAATGGCCGAAGAATCACCCGCTGCGCAGCAAGTACAAGAAGTGCTGGTATGAGCCGCTGACGGATCCGCGGGAAGCGGAGTTGGGGTTGCGATTCGCGTTAAGTCAGCCGATCACGGCGGCGGTCTCGCCCGGGCATGCTGACCTTT
This sequence comes from uncultured Phycisphaerales bacterium, assembly GCA_903871935.1. GTDB lineage: Bacteria > Planctomycetota > Phycisphaerae > Tepidisphaerales > Tepidisphaeraceae > CAIQIQ01. The sequence goes on along the minus strand of CAIQIQ010000081.1, from coordinate 28,696 downwards.
TTCGGATGGCGATCGATATTGCTGAACGCTTCGTCCCGGTCACCGCGGCCGAGACGAGACAGGTTGTCGAACTGGCGAAGAAGCAGGAACTGATTTTCACGGCGGCGTAGACTCGCCCGACTCTCCCGCAAGCCAATCTGTCGCCATATTGCAGCTTATTGCCCCGTGAAAACGTCGGAAGAATTTTGGATTTCGTTAAGTGCTTGTCATTACTCATCTCCCCCCTACGGTTTCTTGCGAAGACCCCCTATATATAGGGGGATGCGTTTTGTTCGCGCCAACCCCAGTTCTTTGGCAAGTGAATACCTGTTCTCCTATCGGATTGGTAGGCTTTGGGCCGCATTACCACCCGCGCTTCCTTTCCGTCGCCAGGGCTTGCGCGTCTGACCGGTGACCGGGAAGAAACTTGCGCACCTTCCTCACCGAATGTTACATAACCAGCTATTCCACCGTAAGTTACGATTGGCGCGAATGTGCGCACACAACCTGCGCATCTTCGATTTCTCCCCCTTTCTATGCTTCATCCTGCAGTTTACCCGCCGTGGCGGGCCTTCATCCTTTGCGAGTTATCCACAAGCCCGAACAACTTGCGCACCTCCTCCCCCATTGTTCTCCTAACTACTTGCTACGACAGCACCTATCGCCATGGAGGTACCCCGCGAAGAACTTGCGCATCTCCTCACTTATCCACAATCGCACACCCCCATGCGGCGTGGCTGGAGAGCCCGGCCCGGGTTGGCGGGTGGTGGTGCTGAGGAAGCAGCCTGCAAGGCTGCTCCACGGGGGGCTATTGGGGAGTGGTGGAGGGTTGAGTGGTGGGGATGCGCCAGACGCCGGACTTGAGTTGGGGCATGCGGGATTTCCAGTTGGTCTGGTAGTCTTGCTCGGCGGCGGCTTGGGAGAGGGTTGGGGTGAGGGAGGCGGGTGGGTTGCGGCCGGCGTTCAGCTGGAGGAGGATGAGTTGGATCGCAGGAAGATCGAGGAACTCTACGTGGCCGTCGGCGAAGAGGACATTGCCGCCTGTGAGGCCGTGGTTGTCAGGGTCCTCGAGCGCGAGGATGCAGTCTGGATCGGCCTTCGATGTCAAGTCGGCACCGACGTAGATGTAGGAGCATCCAGATGGACTGCCGATTGACGCAGTATTCGGGGGCTTGGTGTCGGGGCTGCTGGGGCAGACCATTGCGTCCAATCCAATCGGTTGGGTCCCGGCCAGCGTTTGCAGGTTCGGCGGGAAGAGGCCACCGTTATCCTGCGCGTAGAGCTGCATTGACTGGCCGATCTGGCGCAAGTTGCTGGCGCACTTGATCTGATTGGCCTTTTCGCGCGAATGTGAATGGCCGCCCGGGCCAATCACCACCCAAAGCAGCACCGTTGCCACAGCGATAATGGCCAAGGCAATTGGGAGCGGGACATTCGTCCCGTTGCGGCGTTCCGGCCGGCCATAGTCAAGCACTGGTCTTTCGTCCATTGCTGGCCCCCATAGTACAGCCGTAGCTGGGGGTATGCCATTTCATGTTGTTTGGCGTGGGTCGGGCGGGCGACGTCAGCTTGGAGCGAAGCCGTCGTACGTTCGCTGGCGCGGTGGGGATGGATGGCGGGCCATGGTCCTGGCGCTGGTGACGGCCGCGGGCGTAGACGCCGCGCTCTAGTGGGGTCTTTGACATGAGTTGGCGGCGGGGGCATCATCATCGTCATCATCATAAAGATTCGCGCTGAGGCGCGGGAGGATATGAAGTGAGTGATGGGATCAATCAATCGTTGCCGCTGATCGATGGGCATATTCACCTGCCTGGTCGCGAGATGTGTGACAAGCTGCTGGCGGACCTGAAGTACACCGGCACGCGCAAGTTCGCGGTCCAGAATATCGGGCGCAGTCGACATGACCCCGACGGGAAGGGGTTTCGCCAGGCGCTGGAAATGAAACAGCGGATGCCGGAAGAGGTGTTCGTGTTCGGCGGGCTGGACTTTAGTGATATCACCGATGGCGCGTACAAGCCGCGCGTGCCGCTGGTCGAGCAGGTGCAGAAGCTGCGCGACATGGGGTGCGATGGGCTCAAATTGCTTACGGGCAAACCCGATTTCCGCAAGTTTGTCGGGCATCCGCTGGATGGGGCCTTGTTTGAGCCGATGCTTAAGTGGGCGGAAGAAACACGGTTCCCGGTGCTCTGGCACGTGGGCGATCCGCCGGAATTCTGGAGCGAGCATACCGTGCCGCCATGGGCGCGCACGCGCGGTTGGTGGTATGACTCAACGGTGCCGAAGAAGAAGCAGATCGACGAGGAGATTGAACGCGTCTTCCTCCGGCACCCGAAGTTGAACGTGACGCTGCCGCATTTCTTCTTCCTCTCGGATCGACTTGACGATGCTGCCAAGCTACTGGACACCTATCCTAACTATGCGCTGGACCTGGCGCCGGGTGTGGAGATGTATCACAATTTTACTGCCAACCACGCGAAGGCGCGGGCGTTTTTCATCAAGTACGCCGACCGGATTCTCTATGGCAGCGATTTTGGCATGGGCTGCGGCTGGGGACAGGATCGCGGCATGATGATCCGGCGGTTCCTGGAGACCGATGATCGGTTCGACGTGCCGGAGGATCCGGCCATGACGCCGGACGAACGGCCGAAACTGCATGGTTTGAATCTGCCGGCCGACGCCGTACGCAAGATCTGTGTGGATAACTTCGTGCGAAGGGTTGGGGCCAAACCGCGGTCTTTGGCGGCCGATGTTGATACGCTCATGAAGCGGTGGATGGTATGATGCGGGTCATCGCCGTGATGGTATGATCAGGTCTTCTTCTCTCGGGAGCTTCATTATGACGAAACGACTGATCCTTTGTGCGTGCGGTTTGCTGGCGATGCTGGTGGCGAGTGCAGCTCAGGGGCAGGAGAAGTATTCCCAGCAGTGGAACATGTGCAATGCGAACTTAAGCAGCGATGCGGGGATGAAGCAGTTCATCGCGCTGATGAAGCAGAGCAAAGATTGCGGGTGCACGCATATTCTGGTGGGGGACAGCGCTTGGCTGCGCAGCGCGGATAATGCGCAATATGTGGCGCGCGTGGGCGAGGTGAAGAAGGCGGCCAAGGACATGGGCGTTACCCTGGTGCCGTCGGTGTTTGCGTTCGGGTATTCGGGGCGTTACCTGGGGTTTAACCCGAATCTGGGTGCGGGGTTGCCGGTGAAGGACATGCCGTTTGTCGTCAAGGGAAAGACGGCGGCGCCCGATTCGACGCCGATTCTGGATGCGGCCAAGTTCATGTCAAAGGTGGAGGATGGCGAGTACAGGCAGGAAATGAAGCTGCCGCAGTTTATGTATTACAAGGTGACGTTGCGGACTAGTGCGTATCCGTTCTCCAAGGACCAGGATGGCCAGGATGAGAAGGAGCCGTTCCGGGCGGCCGGGCATGTCGGCGATGGGATGCGCTGGCTGACGCGGACAAACACGCACATGGCACAGAAGGGCGATGAGTGGGTGTCGACCAACACGTTCAACACGCTGGACAGCGATTCAGTGTTGTTCCGGGTGAAGGTGGCGGATCTGAAGCTGGTGAAGGATGTGAAGATCGAACTGGCCGGGCCACTGTTCATCCTGCGGCGGGACAATCTGAAGCAGGATCTGACGCCGCTGAAGGTGACCAGCGAAGATGGCAAGACGGTGTACGAGGAAGGGAAGGATTTTAAGCGGCTGGTGGACCCGCAGATTTCCCAGGGGTCGGGAGATTTTGACCAGGAGAAAGGGCGCTACAACAACATCGAGTTGACGGATAACTCGCGGATCAAGGATGGGCAGAAGATCCTGGTGTCGTTCTTCCACAGTTACAAGATCTACGCAGACCAGAACAGCATCACGCTGGAAGATCCGGCGGTGTACGAGATCATGCAGAAGGATGTCAGTGGATGCGCCAAGGTGTGGGATACCGGGCATTACTTCATGAACTTTGACGAGATTCGGATCTGCGGTTGGGAGAATCAGGCGGTGACGCCAGGCAAGACGCTCGCGGACATTACCAAGCGCGGGTACGACATGATCCGGGCGGCGGACCCCAAGAGCGTGATCTACACGTGGAGTGATATGTACGCGCCGCAACAGAACGCCTGGCCGGCCGGTTGGACCAATGCCAAGGGCGAGAAGATGCCAGCGAACTACTATCTGCTGCATGGCACGTGGGGCGGGGCGGAGGCAGGGCTGGCGAAGGATGTCATCGTGTGCAACTGGGTCAGCTCTCCGGAGGGCCTAAAGTTCTTCGCCGATCGCGGGCACAGCCAGGTGCTGTGCGGCTATTACGACCAGACAACGACGAAAGGGATGAAAGAGAACATCACGACGTGGAAGAAGGATTCGGCCGGCGTGCCGAACATTCTGGGTTTCATGTATACGCAGTGGGGCAGCGGGTTTGGACATATGAAGGAGTATTTCGAGCTGGTTAACAGTTATGACCAGTGGGGCGGTAAGTAAGCATCCACGCCCTACGGGCGTGGATGCTTACTCAAGCGAGGCAATGCTGGCCGCGGGTGTGGAAGGCGAGGGAAGGTCCCGGCGCTGGGTATCACCGCAGGCATGGACTCCGCGCTCTACGTTTGTGTGCGAGAGGTACAGCAGGCTGACTGCTTCACAAGGATGCGCCCGCGAAGGGGCGCCGCCATGTCAGGCCCGCAAACCGCGCGTGATCTTGGTCGGTTGAGATCCACTCGCAACCATGCTCGATGGCGAGAGAGGCATGATATGCATCGGGAACGATTTCCCCTTGGCATTCATCTTAGCTCTCCATTTCCTCCAGCAATGCAGCACTACTGTCCAGGTTCACGCCATGCCGTACGCCAGGAAACGCATTTGATTCCGGCAGCTTCAGTCGCTTGCTTTGCGGAAATTCGGGCTCTCTGAGGGCAAGGCGCAACGCATCTTCGATAATCTCTTTCAATGGGCGGCCGCTGCGCATGGACATCTCCTTCGCCCGGCGATATAGCTCATCGTTGATGTCGATGGTCGTTCGCATACGTCAGAACATATGGGGGGCACGTTCACGCATAAAGCGCAGGCAAGTACCTACAGGTCTGGGCCGTTATGGCGGACGGTGGCGCTGGGGAAGCAGGCTACAAGCCTGCTCCACGGAGCTATTGGGCCTTTGCGGGCTGGGTGGTGGGGATGCGCCAGACGCCGGATTTGAGTTGGGGCATGCGGGATTTCCAGTTCTTCTGGTAGTCCTGTTCGGCGGCGGCTTTCGAGAGAGCGGGTGTCTGGGTGGATGGTGGGTTTCGGCCGGCGTTCAGTTCGTTGAGGAAGAACTGGAACTCGGGGAGGACAAAGAACTCCACGTGGCCGTCGGCGAAGAGGATGTTGCCGCCTTCGAGGTTGTGGTTGGCCGGGTCTTCGAGTGCCAGAATGCAACTTGGGTCGGCTTTGGAGGTCAGGTTCGCACCAACGTAGATATAGGAGCATCTGCCCGCAGCACTGATAGCCCCGATATTGGCCGGTGTCTGGTCGGAGGTGCTGGGGCAGATCATTACGGATAGTCCAAGCGGCTGGGTTGCGGCGAGCGTCTGCAGGTCGGGAGGGAAGAAGCCCAGGTTAGCCTGAGCATAGAGCTGGATGCCTTGGCCAATCTGGCGGAGGTTACTGGCGCACTTGATTTGATTGGCCTGTCTTCGCGAGTGGCCACCGCTTGGCACGAAGATCGAAGCCACCAGTAAGGCCACGATGACGATTAGTACATAGTGAATGAATCTCAGGCCGTGTGCTTTTCGTGGCTCCACACGTTCGTAGTCAAGGGGCGTAGGTTCATCCATATGCCATCTCCTACAATACAGCCGGAGCCGTTGGGCACGCTGTTTCATATTACCAACGAACGGGCAAAGGGCACCATTTCGCCTTCGCGTTCTCTCATGTCGACGAATGTCCAGTGAATATTCAGGGCTGATTCTCTGAAACCGGCGGGCTTACGCCCGACCGCTCTTTTTGCCGCTGATGTGTCACACAGTCCCTTTGCGGTCGCCGTTGGCTTGTCGTTACGGTATTGGCCATCATCCGTTATACTTCCCTCGGTTACAGATAGGAGCCGCAACTTGGCTGAGCGTATCATTAAAAGCTTTAAGGTTCTGATCGGCGTGGAAGTACATGTGCAATTGGCCACAGCTTCCAAGATGTTTACGTCGGCCGCCAATGGGGCGACGAATTTCGGCGCTGCGCCGAACACACTGGTTGATCCGGTTATCCTGGGTCTGCCGGGCGTGTTGCCGGTGATGAATAAGAAGGCGGTCGAGTGGTCGATGAAAGTCGGCTTGGCGATGGGGTGCAAGATCAATCGCCACACCAAGTGGGACCGTAAGAGTTATTACTATCCCGACCTGCCCAAGAACTATCAGATCAGTCAGTATGACCTGCCACTTTGCGGGGAAGGCACGTTCATTGTCCCGCTGCCCGATGGCAGCACGAAGAGCGTCCGCATCCGCCGGGCGCACCTGGAAGAGGATGCCGGCAAGCTGCTGCATGAGGCGCCTGGCGGGTTCACGATTGACCACAGCATTGTTGACCTGAATCGGGCGGGGACGCCGCTGCTGGAGATTGTGACGGAGCCGGATCTGTCTTCCGGTGAAGAAGTGGCGGCGTATGGGCAGGAGTTGCAGCGGCTGGTGCAGCACCTGGGTGTATCCGAAGGCCAGATGCAGATGGGCCACATGCGCTTTGAGCCCAATATCAACGTCCATATCACCGATGGCGATGGGAAGGTGATCAAGACCGCGATCACAGAGATCAAGAACCTCAATAGCTTTGAAGCTCTGCGCAAGGCCAGCGACTACGAAATCCAACGCCAGATGCAGCAGTGGATCGAGACCGGATCGCTGGGCAAGAAGAGCACGTATGGTTGGGACTCTTCGCGCGAGGTGACATTCCACCAGCGCGACAAGGAAGAGGCGAACGATTATCGCTATTTCCCTGACCCGGACTTGCCGGTGGTCGAGGTGAGCGATGCGTGGCTGGCGGAGATCAAGGCTTCGATTGGCGAGTTGCCGGCCGCGAGGTTGAAGCGGTATTGCGAGGTCTGTGGGCTTTCTGCGGTTGATGCGGCCATCATCGCTGACGATCGCGCCACGGCCGACTTTTATGATGCAATTATCGCTGCAGGCGCTGATGCCAAGCGAGCCTGCAACCTGCTGCTGTCGCATGGCAAGCGGCTGGCTAATGAGCGGGGGGTCTCGATGGGCAAGTTGCCGATCACGCCGGTTCGCTTTGCGGAAGTGGCGAAGCTGATTGACGCGAGCAAACTGGCGGCATCGGCGGCGGGCGCGGTGTTTGACAAGCTGCTTGAAGGAGATGCGCCGGCCGAGCAGGTTGCGGGGAGCCTGGGCCTGATTCAGAGTTCGGATACCGGGGCGATTGATGCTGCGATTGATGCCCTGATCGCCCAGAACCCCAAGAGCCTGCAGGACTATAGAGCGGGCAAGCAAGCCGCATTTGGGTCGCTGATGGGGATGGTGATGAAGAGCGCCAAGGGGCTGAATCCGAAGCTGGTGCAGGAGCGGATGAAGGCGAAGTTGGGGTGAGCGGCCGATCTTGCTTACGTTTACCCTTTATAGACAATGCTGCCCGCCGCAAAATGAGTTCCCACTGTGTTGGGTTTATCAGGAGAAAACATGCCATTTGAAGTTGATCTGTCACAGCTCAAGCCGCTGAAACTCAGCCCGGCCAGCAACAAGCTAACCGCGGAACAGAAAGCCACGCTGGGGCACAATATCCAGATATGCCGCGATGCGATCGTGTTCTTTACGGCTATCGCCGATGCCAAAGGGTTGGGCGGCCATACGGGCGGCGCCTATGACACCGTCCCGGAAGTGCTTATTGCCCGCGCTTTTTGCGCCAATGATCCGGCCTTCGGCCTTCCCATCATGTTTGATGAGGCAGGGCATCGCGTGGCCACGCAATACCTGCTGTCGGTTCTCGACGGCGCCATGCCGGCTGAGAAGCTCCATCACTATCGCGAGTTCAATCAGCAGCTACCGGGGCACCCTGAGCGCGGGCTTACGCCGGGCGTGAAGTTCTCTTCCGGCCGGCTGGGCCACATGTGGTCGTTGGTCAACGGCGTTGCCATCGCCAATCCTGGCAAGGTCGTTTTCATGCTCGGATCAGATGGCTCGCAGATGGAAGGGGATGACGCCGAAGCTGCCCGTCTGTGCGTGGCCCAGAAGCTCAACGTCAAGTTGATCGTCGATAACAATGATGTCACCATCGCTGGTTACCCCAGCAAGTACATGCCCGGGTATGACGTCGCCCGCACGCTTGAGGGGCATGGCCTGAAGGTGTTGCGCGTCAGCGGTGATGATGTTGATGCGATCTATGCTGCCTTGGCGCAGGCGTGCACCACGGCCGGCCCGGTGGCGGTTGTCGTAAGCCGTAAGATGGCCCCGGGCATCGAAGGCCTGGAAGGCTCCAATCACGCCCACGACGTCATTAAGACCGCCACGGCGATCAATTATCTTGAAAAACGCGGTAATAAGATCGCTGCCGATTACCTGAAGAACGTCAAGGGTGAGAAGATCACGCATGTGTACAAGGGGTCGACCGGCGCGGGCAAGAACCGCGACGACTTCGGCAAGCTGATCAATGCCCAGCTTGAGAAGATGACGCCCGAGCAGCGCCTGGCCAGTGTCCGCGTGTTTGACTGCGATCTTGAAGGCTCGTGCGGCCTGCACCACATTCACAAGAAGTTCCCTGAGATATACATCTCGGCCGGCATTATGGAACGCGGCAATTTCTCGTCGGCGGCTGGCTTTGGCATGGAGAAGGGCAAGCAGGGGATCTTCGGCACATTCTCGGCATTCCTGGAGATGTGCATCTCCGAGATTACGATGGCGCGGCTGAACGGCGTCAATGTTCTGGCGCATTTCAGCCATGCGGGCTGCGATGACATGGCCGACAACACCTGCCATTTCGGCATCAATAACATGTTCGCCGATAACGGTCTGACGGAAGAGGGCCACGATAACACGCGGCTGTACTTTCCGGCCGATCAACACCAGATGAAGGCGTGCATCGAGCGCATCTTCAATGATCCGGGGATTCGTTTCGTGTTCACGACGCGCTCAGCCGTTCCTGACATCCTTAGGGAAGATGGCACGCCGCTCTACGGCGGGGGCTATACGTTTGAGATCGGCGAGGATGAGATCGTCCGTCAGGCGCCGGCCGGTGGTGGCTACATCGTCTCTTTCGGCGACACACTGTATCGTGCCCTCGATGCGGTCATCCGCCTGCAGGCCGAAGGGGTAAAGGTTGGCCTGATCAATAAGCCAACGCTGAACGTGTACGATGAGGCGACCATGAAGATGCTGGCCGACAGCCCCTTTGTGATGGTCGCTGAGGGTTTCAATGTGAAGACCGGACTGGGCAGTCGCTTCGGCAGCGAACTGTTGAAGCGCGGCTTTTGCGGCCGATATAACCACATCGGCGTGCATCGAGGTGGGCCCGGCGGGCTATGGCAGCAGGTGGGCTATCAGGGACTTGATCCCGAGGGCATCATGCAGACGCTGAAGAAGCTGATCTGATCCATTAGGCGTCGTAGTAAAAACGTTCGTGGATGATCTTCCCATGCTTCCAGGTCTGCACGGCAACCTGCTCGATGTGATGGTCTTTGCCCTGAGTGTCGGTCCAATCCAGGATGCACTCGTACATCGCTGTGTTGGGGCCTGCCGCGTGGCGAGGCACCTGGAGATTGCGCACCTCCCTGACCGACGATAGCCAGTTCTTCTCGCGCTCGGTGTTGGCTGCCAGCCCGTGGGTTGACTGGCCAGGCTCCTCCATCGTTACGTTGTCGGCGTAGAACTCGCGCATCGCATCGAGGATCCGACCTTCACGCAGGTAACTGAGAAGCGAGTCGAGCCGCACGTTTGTCTGTTCGTCGATACTCATAGGTTGTTGTTCCCCTGACAAAGATCTCCAGACGATCTCCAGAGCGATTGTACTTCCATGGATTCACGGAAGGGCACCCTGAATCTTTTGCATGGCTGTGCTGGCGGGCTCAGCCACAGTGCTTCGGGCCTTCAGGATGGCAATAAGCGGGCCGGTCAAAGCGTTGGGGAAATGGCTTGGGCTCCATTCAGGAGCGGTCCAAGTGAAGATGTGCCGTTTTACGGATACCTCAGCGGGTGGTAAGCTCATCTGTCTTAACTATGAGCAGCGAGCTTTCCAAGACGTATGAACCGGCCGCGGTGGAAGCCAAGGCCTATGCCACCTGGATCGAAAAGAAGGCGTTTGCGGCCGACCCGAAGGCCAAGGGCGAACCGTTTTCGATCGTAATCCCGCCGCCGAATGTCACCGGGGCGCTGCATCTGGGCCATGCGATCAACAACACGCTGCAGGATATCCTGACGCGCAAGGCGCGCATGGAAGGCAAGAACTCTGTGTGGATCCCCGGTGTCGACCACGCTGGCATTGCCACGCAGGCGGTGGTGGAGAAGCAGCTCAAGGAACTGGAAAACAAGACTCGTCACGATGTCGGCCGAGAGGAACTGGTCAAGCGGATCTGGGCGTGGAAAGAGCAGTATGGCGACCGGATTGTCGAGCAGCTCAAGCGGCTGGGGTGCTCGTGCGACTGGGATCGGCTGCGGTTTACGCTGGATGAGCAGTGCGCCCGGGCGGTGCGCGAGACCTTCTTCAAGCTCTTTAAGGATGGGCTGGTCTTCCGCGGCAAGCGCCTGGTGAACTGGGATGTGCATCTGCAGACGTCGATCTCGGATGATGAGATTTATCACGAGAATGTGAAGACGTTCTTGTGGTATATCAAGTACCCGATTGAAGGCACGGAGGGAAGACCGGATCACGTGGTCGTGGCGACGACTCGGCCGGAGACGATGCTGGGCGATACGGCGGTGGCGGTGAACTCGGAGGATCGGCGGTGGAGTTGGGCGATTGGGCTGAAGGTGACGCTGCCGCTTACGGGAAGGTTGATTCCGATCATTGCGGATAATGAACTGGTGGACCCGAAGTTCGGCACGGGGTGCGTGAAGGTGACGCCGGCGCACGATCCGAACGACTATGCGGTGTGGCAGCGACATCAGGGCAAGACTGACGAGATTGATCTCATCAACATTCTCAACCCCGATGGCACGCTGAACGAGAATGCCGGAGCGTATGCCGGCATGCGCCGGGATAAGGCCCGCACGAAGGTGGTCGATGACCTGAAGGGTCACGGCCTGCTGGTGAAGGAAGAGCCCTACGAGACGCAGGTCGGTCATTCGGACCGGTCGAAGACGGCGATCGAGCCGTATCTGTCGGATCAGTGGTTCGTGCGCATGGCGCCACTGGCCGAGCCGGCGCTGGAGGTCGTGCGGCAGGGGATGGTGAAGTTTCATCCGGAGCGGCATGCACAGCAGTACCTGAGTTGGTTGGGCGAAAAGCGAGACTGGCCGATCTCGCGGCAGTTGTGGTGGGGGCATCGGATTCCGGTGTGGAGCAAGACGCTTGACGAGAACGCACGCAACGGGTTCAAGGCTCTCCAGATTAGTCCCAAGGGATCGCATTGGAAGGGCATCGATCTGAAAGCATTTGCCCCAGTGACTGGTGCATTGTCGACGGTCGTGCATATGCAGCGTGAGCATCCGGAAGCCATTGCGGTTTCAGCGGAGACGGCTGCACTTAGCAAGGACAAGAACGCCGAGATCCCGGCTCAGCTTCTCGTATGCGTGAGGCAACCCGAGGCCCACACTGAATCGAAACTGACGGAACTTGGCTTCGTCCAAGACCCCGATGTGCTTGACACTTGGTTCTCCTCGGCGCTTTGGCCGCACTCCACGTTGGGGTGGCCGGAGAAGACGGCGGAACTGGCTAAGTGGAATCCGACTTCGGTGCTGGTCACGGCCCGAGACATCATCACGCTGTGGGTTGCCCGAATGGTGATGATGAATCTGTACAACATGGGCGAGAACAGGTTTACGAGCAAGACTGACATTTCAGACGTCAAGTTGGAGATTCAGCGGTTTGTGCCGTTCTTCGATGTTGCCATCAATCCGACGATCCTGGACGGCAAGGGCGAGCGGATGAGCAAGAGCAAGGGCAATGGCGTCGACCCTGTCGATATCATCGATACCCACGGCGCGGATGCCCTGCGTTTTACGATGACGCAGATGGCGACGGAGACACAGGATGTCCGTTTGCCGGTAAAGAAGCTGCCAGATGGCCGCAATACCAGTGATAAGTTCGATGTCGGCCGGAACTTCTGCAACAAGCTCTGGAATGCCAGCCGTTTTGCCCTGTCGAACCTCGAGTCAATCAACAATCAACAATCAACCGCCGACCAGCTTTCGCTGGCCGATAAGTGGATACTTTCCCGCCTGGCCCGCACCGTCGCCGAGGCCAACGACGCCATCGCCAACTACCGGTTCGACCAGTATGCCCGGGCGTGCTACCAATTCTTCTGGAACGACTTCTGCGACTGGTATGTGGAAATCGTCAAGCCGATCTTCAAGACGCCGGAAAAGGCTGGTACGACGGCCGCGGTTCTGGCGGCCGCTCTGGATCAGTCGCTGCGGCTGATGCATCCGATGATTCCTTTCATTACCGAAACCATCTGGTGGAGGCTGAACGAGGTCCGGCCCAGCCGCTCGATCGCGAATCTGGTTGATGCTCCGTTGAGCCCGCTACTCATCCATGCTTCCTGGCCGAAGGATGGCACGAAGCTCATCGACGAGCAGGTTGAGCGAGAGTTTGCTCTGATGCAGGAGACGATCGTCGCCATCCGCAATGTGCGCAACGAGCACAAGGTGGATGTGAAGAAGGTGGTTACGGTCTCGATCAGCCCGGCCGATGCCGCAACCCAGGCCGTCCTGCAGTCGAACGTCGCCACAATCCAACTCTTGGCAACCTGCACGATCAATACGATTGCCTCAGGCCTATCCGCCCCGGCCGGCGCGGTGCGGACTGTGATCGGCACAAATGAGATCTTCATCGAAGGCATGATCGATGCTGATGCTGAGAAGGGCCGGTTGAGCAAGCGCAAGGAAGAACTGACAAAGCAGATCGCCGCGATGAAGGGTCGCCTGGGCAATGAAGGCTACATCGCCAAGGCTCCGCCGCATCTGGTTGAGCAGACGACGAAGCAACTTGCGGAGGCGGAGGCCGAGTTGGCGAAGCTGTAGCGTCGAGGACAAGAATGGGTGACGGGACAGCCATTGCAGCGGAAGCTACGTCGATAAGCTGGGGGCGCTTCCTCTATCGTTGGGGGTTGGTGATCACCATTCTGAGCATCGTGATCGGCTCGCTGGTCGTCGGCTGCCAGTGGCGGCGATTTATGTGGGATTACAGCCAGCCGGCACGAATCCGCCCTGACATCATTCGGGACTATATGTCCGGCCGCGAGGCGATGGCGAAAGGTTATCTGAACGTCTACGAGAACCAGGTCGCCGTGCCGCCCGATGAAGCGCATAAGGTGGACTGCCCGCCGTTACAGTTGGCCACCTTTGCCGCATGGGCGTACTTCAATCAGTGGCGCTACTCGGCCGACCGCTCCTGGAACCATTTGCAGGCGTCCACCCGGACCTCTACCGCTCCAGCAACTGGGCCACAGGCCCGTGCGAATGTGGAGAAATGGCACGAAGAGCATGAATTCTCGGCATTCGTGATGTATTTCAACACCTTCTTGGAATTCATGGCAGCCACTGCAGCGCTCTTGCTGGTGCGGCACTGGGTCTGGCGGACGGGGCCGCCGGAATCGCGGCTGCTGGTTCCCGGCCATACGTGGCTGGATCGCCAATTGGCCATGGGCTGGCGGCCGATTGCCGCGTTCTGCCTGCTCTGGCTGAACCCGGCCATGGTCCTGGGCGCCCACGGCTGGCCGAGTTGGGATGTGTGGGTGGTCCCGTTCTATCTCTGGACGATCCTGCTGTGTTGTTGGAAATACTGGTTCATCGCCGGCATCGTGATGGGTCTGGGGATCATGTTCAAAGGCCAGCAGTTCGCGGTGGTCTGGATATTCCTGTTGTGGCCGCTCTTTGCGGGTCAGCCGGGGCGAATGCTTCGCTTTGCTGCAGGTTTTATCGGGACCTTTGGCCTCGTCGTCATCGGTTGGATGCTTACGTACCGGCCGGTGATCCTCCCTGGCGAGCCCGCTCGCGTATTCGACTGGCCGGCCTTCGCGTGGGTCGGATCGTGCATGGCCGCGGTGGTGCTGGCTAATGGCTGGCGGCTGTTTACCGGATGGTTCCGTGGCCCGTGCTGGACTCCTATCATGGCATTGGTGGCCTATCTGATCCTTCGCCCGGCGCTTGGACAGTGGGGTGTTTCTGCCTGGCCCTTGGTGATGCTGGCGGTCATGGTGGTTGCGTTTGCCTGGGCTGGCCGGCTGCGCACTCAGGGCATTGTCCTCTTTGGCACCATGGGCGTAGCGCTGCTGCTGTGCATGGTCTATTACCACGGCGGGTCGCAGTGGTGGGAGTTGGGCTTCAGGTATAGCACGGAGCGCCACGTAGAGTTAGTGATCGGCCCTGGCAATAACCTCTGCGCCTTGCTGGAGCGCCGCTTTGGCTGGTCTAACCCGATGGAGGCGGTCTTTTCGATCCCCGCCAAAGCGATTTTCGGATGGCCGGCTGAAGCCCGAGAGGTCGTCTTGCGCGAACTGCTGTTGTGCATCTACCTCATCCTGACGCTCGTCAGTACCATCGCGATTGCGATCCACTGGCGCAGGAATGACCGCCGTTTCCTGGTGGCGGTGATAGTTCCCTGGCTGCTGTTCTACGCGATTCCCGCTCAGATACATGAGCGGTATCTGATCTTCGCCTCAACGGCCGCAGCCATCGTTATCGGCTGCAGCGTGGGTCTGAGCATGCTGAACCTGGCTCTGGTGGCATTGACCTTCCTGCAGACGGGTAATGCTATGATGCTGGCCAACCCCACGCTGCTGGCACAGTATCAGCATCGGCTGTTGAACCCCGATTTTGCACAGTTCTGCGATAGCCTGCGCCCGGATATCTCCTGGGGCGTTCTTACCGCCACGATGGTGTTTTTTGTCGCGGCTTTCATGAAGACCCGCTGGCGACGGCCGATCGGCAAGCTTGCCCTGAAACCTGCCGCTTAGCGAGTTGTCTTCAACACCAGACCTCGATCCGTTCAGCCCCGTGTGATCTGGCCAAATTGCCCGTCGCGGCAGGGATAAAGCCGGTTCAGGCAGCCCCTGGCGTTCATATGGCATTTTCTTCTCTTGACTCTGTTGGACTACCCCGGTTATATACGCGCCGCCCTTGCCAACCAAAGCGGTGGCGGGCTACTGGTAATACGAGTTAGCGAATGACTGGGGCTGATGACCATGATAACGCAGATAAAACGGAACAGGCTCGCGAGGCTCTTTGGGCTGGAGGCATGTGCTGCCACCCCGGGCGGATCGAACGTAGACCTGATCAACCCGTTTGCCGGGTTTGTGGACGATCTGTTGCTCCCGCAGAACGCCAAACGGCGCAAGGATGAAGAGGAACCAGAAGAGGAGGAGACCAAAGACGAGGAGGATGAAGAGGAGGACGAGGAAGAGGATGAGGAGGATGCGGACGACGAGGATGGCGAGGAAGAGGAGGAGGGCGATTCCGACGACGACGACGATGACGATGACGACGAGGACGAGTTCGACGACGAAGAGGATGAGGAAGAGGACGAGTTCGACGACGAAGAGGATGAAGAGGAGGACGAGTTCGACGAAGAAGACGATGAGGAGGAGGAAGAGGAAGAAGAAGAGGAAGACGCCGACGAGGAGGATGAAGAAGAGGACGAGGAAGAGGAAGAGGAAGAAGAAGAGGAATACGACTCGGACGACGATGACGACTACGACGAAGACGAAGAGTTTGATGACGAAGAAGACTGATTTAGCATTGCCGGTTCCTTGTGAAGATGCCATTCACCGCCTATATTCCGATCTTCGCAACGAAGAAACCTGATGGCAGTAAAGTTTGCAATCTTCAAGGACGGCAAGCAGATTCAGACTTTCCAGCCGGTTGCTCCCGTGGTCCTTGGTCCCGAGAGCGTGCCGATCGCTGGAGAGATTCTGTTCCGCGATGGGCTGTTGATCGCAAATCGCGCCGATGAGCACGCAATCGCGCTGGGTCTGCTTTGGGATGTCGGGCCTTTGGGGGCGTTCCACCTCGAGACGACGCGGCTGCAGCATCGCGATCAACCTTACAACCTGAATATCGAACTGGCTCGCGCCAGGCTCATGAAGATTGTGCAGAAGCGCGAGGACTGGAATCTGTTCGACTTCCCGCGCATCGAGCGGATGCAGGAACTGTTTCAGCAGGCGCAGGATCTGTTTGTCGAAGCGCTGTCGCGGCAGGACGATCCGGCAGATGCAGCCCGCTATGCCGACCAGGCGCTGGAAGCGGCTGTCGATATGTCGGAGCAGCTTGCGGTGTTTCACTGTGAACTGCTGCTGAACCGCCGCAAGACCAGTGGTCCGTATGTGCGCCACATGTTTGGCTGCCGCGTCGATCCGACGATTCAGAGCGAGAAATACCGTGAGGCCGTGATCAACGGGTTTGACTATGCTGTTTTGCCGATCCCCTGGCGGATGGTGCAGCCCACTGAACAGGAGTTCATCACACAGCAGATTGATGATTGGGTCGACCTGCTGAGCCGCAAGCGTATGCCGATTATCGCCGGGCCGCTGATCCAACTGCGCGAACAGGATGTGCCGGACTGGATGTACATCTGGGAAAATGAGTTCGACACCATGCGGGACCTGTGTCTGGAGTACATCCAGAAGATCGTCTACCGTTACCGCAAGGTCGTTTCCGTGTGGAATGTCGTCTCGGGCCTGGGCTCCAATACGTTGTTCCCGTTGAGTTTTGAGCAGTGCATTGAGTTCACCCGTCTGCTGGTGGGACAGGTAAAGAACGTGATGCCTGGCGCCCGGACACTGGTCTCGATCACGCAGCCGTTTGGCGAGCATCGTCAGCGCATGACAACCGGGGCGCCGCCGCTGCTGTATGCGGAGATGGTAGCGCAATCAGGGATCAATTTTGAAGGCTTTGGCGTGGAACTGGAGACCGGCGTGCCGTTGGCCGGCCATTACATGCGCGATCTGTTCCAGTATTCGTCCCTGCTCGACCGGTTTTCGGGGTTCGGAAAGCCGGTGTTTCTGACAGGCATGTGCGCTCCGTCGCGGTCGACGCCAGATCCTGGTGACCGTTCCGGAGGCAAGCTTGATCCATCGCGGGGTGGCAGGTGGCGCCGACCATGGGATCCGCAACTGCAGGCTGAGTGGCTGGATGCGATGTATCGTCTGGTGTTCAGCAAGCCCTTCGTGGAGAGCATCGCCTGGGCTAATGTGGCGGACATTCACCACACGATTCCCGGCGGCGGCCTGCTGGATGAGATGTTCCAGCCACGCCCCGCGTATATGAAGCTGCAGGAGATGCGCGAGAAGTTCCAGGCATGGAATCGCAAGTGACTATCCGAAGCCAGCGCATTGGGCAGCGGGTCGCGGAGGAGAACTTCGATGGGCATGCCCCAGTTGCCTGAACAACGCCATTTCCGACATCACCACCATTTCGTGGTGGTAATTCTCGTCATGATTGCCGGTGTTGTGCTGATCGTCCGGTCCAACTCGGGATGGCAGATCGCGGACCAGGCACCGGCCATAGCACCATCCGTCGAGTTGCGGCTCGATCCCAATACTGCCTCAGCGGAAGAATTGGCGGCCATTCCTGGCCTTGGGCCTGCAATGGCCGGACGCATCGTCGCATATCGGGATAAGCAACTGGCCGCCGGGCGCAGTCCGGCTTTCGCCGATTTGAGCGATCTGGATCATGTGGAGGGAGTTGGCAAGGCGACGCTGGAAGCAATCGGCCCATCGCTGCAGTTTGGAATCAGCAAACGGTGAGGCGATGGTCTTGAACTTGCGTGCGGCAAAAGTCTGCAAACAAGCCGGCTACCACACGGGCTGCCTGCGCCGAGGAACGGCGGCAACAGGGCGGGGTTCCGGGCGATCGCGAAAGGTATACGTTTCGAGCTGGCTCTTGCGTGAGCAGAGCAGCAATTTCCATAATCCGCCTGAGTGCGGAAAGAGAATGGCCTGCTCGTGGGTGGAAAGGCCGATTATCATGGCGGCCGGCTGGGCGACTAACTCAGGGATGCCGCGCTGCTCCAGTTCACTTACGGGTACAAGAAGGCCTGGGAGGCTGTATCGGCCCGCCGGGCCGATGATGTGGGAGTGTTCGTCCATGCTGGCTGGTTCGAGGCCATCGAGTTCGCCGACGATTGCCGAGGCAGGCACAAAGACCCACGATATGTGCGGAATCAACATGGCGAGGATCACCCCAAGACTAAAAAAGACCACACGCGGGGATTACCACAGACCCTCCTGTTCCCGCTGATTGCCCATTTTACCACCAGGCGGACACAACTGTGAACGCAAAATAGGGGTCCGCGAAAACGAGGCTTCGCGGGTGTAATGCGGGTTACGGCTGCCGAGTGCGGGCAAGAGGCAGCGGCGGCACGGTTGACCACATATTGGCCCGCGCGTGCATGGTTGCCTTTGGATGGGGTTGGTCGTAGGCTTTGCCCCCCTATGAAAGTGAAATTGCTTGATCTTCAGGGGCAATACCGCACCATGCGGGACGAGATTCGCGCGGTTCTGGACGAGGTCTGCGATAACCAGGATTTCATTCTGGGTCCTCGCGTGGAGCGGTTTGAGAAGCATCTGGCCGAGTATTGCGGCACGAAGCACGCGATTGGCGTCTCCAGCGGTACCGATGCGCTGCTGTGCACCCTGATGGCGTTGGATATCAAAGCCGGCGACGAAGTCATCTGTCCGCCATTCACTTTCTTCGCCACGGCCGGGTGCATTGTTCGCGCTGGCGCCAAGCCGGTGTTTGTCGATATCGATCCGCGCACGTTCAACATCGACCCGGGAGGAATAGGCAAAGCGATCACGAAGAATACCAAGGCGATCATGCCGGTGCATCTCTTTGGCCAGTGCGCTGACATGGATCCCATCAATGCGTTGGCGTGCCAGTACGGTTTGCCGGTGATCGAGGATGCGGCCCAGGCGATCGGCGCCAAGTACAACGGCAAGCGCGCGTGCAACCTTGGTTTCGCAGGGTGTCTGAGCTTTTATCCGACGAAGAACCTGGGTGCATTCGGCGATGCCGGCGCGATCTGCACGAATGATGATGATTTTGCCGTCAAATGCCGGAAGATGCGCGTGCATGGGTCAGGGCATACCTACTACCATGATTTTGTCGGAGGGATGTTCCGTCTTTCGGCCCTGCAGGCGGCGGTTCTGGAGATCAAGCTGCGTCACCTGGAGGGCTGGCACGAGGCGAGGCGCAAGAACGCTGCGCTGTATGCCGAGCTTCTGGCCGGCAGCAAAGTCACCATTCCCTACATCCAGCCGGAAAACTGGAGCGTCTACAACCAGTATTGCGTACTGGTGCCCAACCGCGACCAGGTGAAGGCGAAACTGGCGGAAAAGGGCGTTGGGGCGGCGATCTACTATCCGCTGTCGCTGCACATGCAGACATGTTTTGCCAATCTGGGGTGCAAGGAAGGCGACTTCCCCGCGAGCGAAGAGGCGTGCAAACATATTCTGGCGCTGCCGATCTACCCTGAACTCAGGGAAGAGGAGATCCGCTACGCCGCGGCGAGCCTGCTCGAAGCCGTTGCTTGAAGGTGAAGGCATGACATTCGATATTGCCAGGGTCCCATTCAGCAGGGCCGGGTCATACATGGCGATTTCTCGCCATGGGCAGGCGAGCGACCATGCTGCCGGCGTCGTCATCCGCACGGTGCATGGCGACGCGCCACGAACGTCCGTCTTCCTGGTGGAGTTGCTGGATGGGGACAAGCCGGTAGCGTTTACGGAAACGGCCGGACCGGCCATGCTGAAACTGGAATCCAAGGCGGGGAACGCACGATTCTGCTTTGCCACGCCCAAGTGCATCCGGTTTCTCGCACATGGGGTGAAGCTGCGCCTGACGTTGTGCCTGGATCCGGGCACCCATGCCTTCGCGCTGCCGATGGACGAGGGACGCTGGCAGGTAAAGAGCTTTATACATCGGAGCAACTTTGGCCTTACGCCTCTTCGCGGACAATTGCATGTCGATGCGCCATGGAACAAGGTGCACAGCGAGCGCGTGGTTGCCGAGTTCGTCTCCGGCCCGAAGGGCGCAGGAACGGTGGAAGGGGTGATTGAGGAGTTTGTCAGCGTACTGCCACCGTGGCGGGAACGACAGAATTTCGAGGATGCTGTGCGCGATGTACAGCGGGAGTTTGAGCAGTTCTATCGGGCATCGCCTTCGGTATCGGAATCGATGGAATCGGCGGGCGAGCTGGCGGCATATGTGAACTGGTCGGCGATCGTGGCCCCCGAGGGGCACTTCCGCCGCCCGGCCATGCTGATGAGCAAGAACTGGATGGCGCAGGTCTGGAGCTGGGACCATTGTTTCAACGCCATGGCGCTATCACATCGCAATCCCGACCTGGCGTGGGATCAACTGCAGCTTCCCTTTGACCATCAGGACGCCAGCGGGGCGCTGCCGGACTGTTACAACGATCGCACGTTCACTCGAACGTTCGTAAAGCCTCCGATCCATGGATGGGCTCTGCGCTACATGATGCAGAGCGGCAGTGCGGTAACACCGCGACGGCTGAAAGAGTTTTACGAGCCGTTGGCGGCGTGGACGAACTGGTGGCTGATGCACTGCGACTCAGATCGCGATGGGGTCCCGCAGTATCTGCATGGGAATGACTCCGGCTGGGACAATTCCACCGCGTTTGATGTGGGTGTGCCGCTGGAAGGGCCGGACTTGTGCTCGTTCCTCACGATCCAGATGGATGTGTTGGCCGACGTCGCCACGAAGATTGGAAAGAAGCGGGATGCTCGGCGCTGGACAAAGCTGGCCGATCGGATGCTGGAGCAGCTCTTGGCGCACAGTTGGCGTGGCGATGCTTTTGTCGCTCCGCGCAATGGCGATCACCAGATCGCTGAAGGTGGCGATAGCCTGGTGCTGTTCATGCCGCTGATACTCGGGCAGCGCCTGCCACCGGATATCCGTCAGAAGCTCGTGGCCGGCATCGCCTCAGAAGGACGTTTCCTGACCAAACATGGCCTGGCGACCGAGAATGTGAAAAGTGCGAAGTATGAGTCGGATGGCTATTGGCGCGGACCGATCTGGGCGCCATCCACTCACCTGATCGTCGATGGTCTGATGCAGTGCGGCGAGAAAGAACTCGCTCGGGAGATTGCCACCCGCTTCTGTGCTACGGTGGCGGCCAATGGAATGGCTGAGAACTTCGATGCTCTGTCCGGCAAGCCGCTGCGCGATCCAGCATATACCTGGACGAGTAGTTCCTTTCAGGTGTTGGCACATGACATTGTTCTTCCGGCGCAGCGCGGCGGACGATAGTTCGCCGGGCTCTTCCCCATCCTCCACCCTTCGCAGTACACTGACCGGATATATGAGCGCAAAGCGGAACAGCAAAGAGTTTGACGTCATTGAGCCGATTGGCAAACGGGTGGTCGTTCGCAAGGATGACAACAGGCGCGAAACGCGCAGCGGCATCGTTCTGCCTGATAGCCACGAGATTCCGGTCATCACCGGCCGGGTCATTGCCATCAGCAAGCAGATCGAGAACGATGAGGATCATACGATCCGGCAGTATGACAAGGTGCTCTTTGATCCGCGTGAGGCGATCCCGGTGGAGTTGGAGCACGACAACCGCCTCTTCGTTGTCCACATCGACCGTGTTCTGGCGATCTTCCGCAAGGCGCAGCCATCGGGCAGTTCCACCGAGCCACAGGCCGGCAATCAGCAGGAAGAATAGTACGGCGGCCGCGCGATTCCCTCATTTTGTCAGCTTGCGGTACTTGATGCGGTGCGGCTGATCGGCGTCGATGCCGAGGCGCTTCTTGCGGTCCTCTTCGTAGGCCTGGTAGTTGCCTTCAAAGAAACGGACCTGGCTCTCACCCTCAAATGCCAGGATGTGCGTGGCGATGCGGTCGAGGAACCAGCGGTCGTGGCTGACCACCAGAACGCATCCGGCGAAGTTTTCGATGGCCTCTTCCAGGCCGCGGATGGTGTTCACATCCAGATCGTTGGTCGGTTCATCGAGGAGGATCACGTTAGCGCCACTCTTGAGCATGCGGGCAAGGTGAACACGGTTGCGCTCGCCGCCGGAGAGAGTGCCAAGAATCTTCTGGTGATCGGTGCCGGTGAAGCCGAAGCGGTTCACGTAGGCCCGGCTGTTGGTTTCGACGGTGCCGAGTTTCATGCGTTCCTGGCCGCCGGAGATCGCCTGCCACACGGTCTCATCGGCTTTCAGGCTGGCCCGGCTCTGGTCGAGGTAAGCAAGTTGAACCGATTCGCCGACGATGAGCTGCCCGGAATCGGGTTTTTCCACGCCGGTGATCATCTTGAAAAGCGTGGTTTTGCCAGCGCCGTTGGGACCGATGATGCCGACCACCGCGTTGGGCGGGATGACAAAGTTCACCTTGTCGAGCAGAACATTGGTACCGTAGCCCTTGGTCAGATCCTTCGTCTCAATAACCTTCTGGCCCAGGCGCGGGCCAGGCGGGATAAAGATCTCGACCTGCTGTTCCGTGGTCTTTTGATCTTCGGCGAGCATGGCTTCATAGCGAGCGATTCGGGCTTTGCCCTTGGCCTGGCGGGCCTTGGGGTTCTGGCGAACCCATTCCAACTCGTGCAGCAGCGTCTTCTGCCTGGTGGATACCTGCTTTTCTTCCAAGGCGAGGCGTTTCTGCTTCTGCTCGAGCCAGGAGGTGTAGTTGCCTTTCCAGGGGATGCCTTCAGCGCGGTCGAGTTCGAGGATCCAGCCAGCAACATTATCGAGGAAATAGCGGTCGTGGGTGACGGCGATGACGGTTCCCTCATAGCGACGCAGATGCTGTTCCAGCCATTCAACGCTTTCGGCGTCGAGGTGGTTGGTCGGTTCGTCGAGAATGAGGATGTCGGGCTTCTGCAGCAGCAGCCGGCACAGGGCCACCCGGCGTCGCTCGCCGCCGGACAGGGTCTTGCACGTCTGGTCGTCGGGAGGGCAGCGCAGAGCGTCCATGGCCATGTCGAGTTGATGATCGACATCCCACGCGCCAAGATGATCGATCTTCTCCTGGAGTTCGCCCTGCTTCTCCAGCAGCTTGTTCATCGCATCATCGTCCATGGGCTCGGCCAGCTTGTCGGAGATGGCGTTGAACTGGTTCACCAGGTCATAGGTGCTCTTGAGGCCCTCCTGCACGACTTCACGAACGGTGCGACCTTCATCCACCAGCGGTTCCTGCTCAAGGTAGCCGATCGTGTAGCCTGGTTGCAGCACGCAGCGGCCTTCGTGGTTCTTGTCCACGCCGGCCAGAATCCGCAAGAGCGTGGATTTGCCCGAGCCGTTCAGGCCGAGTACTCCAATCTTGGCGCCGTAGAAGTAGGAGAGATAGATGTCCTTGAGGATGACCTTGCGGTCAAAACTCTTGGAGACGCCAATCATGGAATAGATGATTTTGTTGGGTTCGTCAGTCTTTGCCATAGGCGGATGGATTTGTACGCGCGCGGCGATGGGAAGGCAACCGCTACGATTTTCGGCTGCGTCGCAGGAGTAACAGCGCCCCGGTACCCAGAAGCGCCATGGCCGATGCGGGCTCCGGAGTGGAGACTGCGATGTAGTGCACGCCGGATGGGATGTCTGCCGAGACCCAATCATTCAGAGTGTCTCGGCTGAAGTGGTCGTATGCTCGCTGCCATCCGGTGGCAGCATCGCTCCAGTACCAGAGCTTCACGAACTGCTCATTCAGCCCGAGATAGGTCAGGCGGGCATCGTCATACCGTACGGTTGTATGCATCGGCCCCATGATCGTCTGGCCGCCGGAGAGTTCATAGGCGGAAATGAAGTAGTGGCCAGCCGGGAACGAGGGCAGGCCGGCGGAGTCGATTGCAAGCAGCGAAATACTGAGTTTAGAGGAGCCCGACGCGGTGGCGGTGATGCGCATGCTATTGATCAGATCGATCGTCGTGTCAGAAACGTCTTCGCCCCAGTTGAAGGATTGGATGCCACGATGGATGTTGATCGCGGGCAGGTCGATGCGGCCGCCATGCATCGCGAACCAGCCATTGAAGCCGCCGCGAGGATTGTCCACGTCATTCTGGATTGTGCTGCACCATGTGTAGTCTTCGACCCGGCCATCGGCGATCACCTGGCCGTTGTTCTGCAGTATTTGTATTGGTCGCACTTGTCGTACCGTAGTCGCTGGCCTCTCGGAGTAGGTTGTTGCGATTGCGTGATTAAGGGCATCAGAGACGCTGGGCTGGTTGAGCAGCACCTGAGAAGGGCTGGTGGACTGGGTTGCATACAGAGCATCGATGGTGCCGCCGGACTTACCCAGGAAGATCATCCAGCCCGCAGAATCAGTGTCGGTCGTCAATTCGATGTAGTCAGCACCGTGTCCCCTGCTCATGGTTTTCGAAGGTATCCACGGACTGCTTATCGCTGGCTGGAATGTTGCGGCGACGGTGGCCGGCGGCTCAGTGGCGCCCCCGCTGTAGTCTGAAATGGCGCTATGAGCGACTGACCGAGAGGGGGTATAGGCCGACGATCCGGACCCGGCGACTGGCTGGGGACGTGCGACAAGCGTGGGGAGCTCGAATTCGGTTGCTTCAGGTCGTGCAGTGCACGCGGACGCGATAGCGGTGCGAGCTACGTAGCCGGTGATGGCAGCAGGTGAGAGCAGGTCCGGCCACAGTGCGGGAGATGCGGGTGCCGGCGCGGGTTGCATGGTGGTGTTGGCTGTGCGGATCGTCGGCGCGGACCCAGTATGGACCAATGGCGATGAAGTTGGCGGCGAATCGGCACTGCTCAACCTGAGTAATGGCGCGACCAGTTCCGGCAGTTTGAGTGGAGCAAGGTCCAGCGGATTGGGCAGGTGCGGCATATCCCTGAGGCGGGCGAACAGCGGGGCGCTGGCGGTGAGAGCCGATGCCACAGCAAGCGAGATGACGATCCAGACCTTGGCTCTCCCGACGGGAACTGCCGCCTGCGCGGCCGCGGCCAGCACATCCGGGCTCGCGGCACATGTAAAGAGCCCCGCGCCATTCACCTGGCGTCCGAGGGCGATCGTCGATCCGACCAGCCCATCGGACACCTGCGATCGCACGGCCTCAGTGAGGATCACCCCAAGCAAACCTCCGGCCACACATATTCCCCGTTTCTCGAGCAACCTTCGGAGCAGCTTGTGCCCCCGATGCAAGCGCACGCGCAATGCATTACGCGTGCACGCCAATTCCTTCGCCAACTGCTCCTGTGACATACCGCCGAAGTAGTGCATGATCAGCGGCAGGCGATAGCGTGTGGGCAGCTTGTTCAGTGCCTCCAGCACGGCGGGGCGGGTCTCGGCAAGATCCGCATGGCTAGCTGGGTCGTCGATCACACCGGCCGACTCGTGCTTTGCATAGTGCGGTTCATGGGTGGCGCGCCGTTTGCGCCGGCGACAAATATCAACCGATGTGTTGCACGCAACCTGGTAGAGCCACGGACCCATGGCACGGATGTCCTTGTGGTCACGCATCTGCCGGGCCAGACACAGAAACGCGGCCTGGGCCGCATCCTCGGCATCGTGACGATCGTGCGTGATCCGCAGACAGGTTGAGTAGACCATCGCGAAATAGCGCTGCACCAGCGCATCAAGGGCAGGGGC
Organism: uncultured Phycisphaerales bacterium; assembly: GCA_903871935.1. Classification (GTDB taxonomy): domain Bacteria; phylum Planctomycetota; class Phycisphaerae; order Tepidisphaerales; family Tepidisphaeraceae; genus CAIQIQ01. The sequence continues at coordinate 3,038 of CAIQIQ010000081.1, read as the reverse complement.
ACTTTGTGTGCCCTTGAGCTCAATGAGGATTTGAGCCGGATCTTGCCGGTCGGTCTTACCCAAGCTATAGCCCTGCCTCTACTTAACAGACGACGGTGGGGACGGTGCATTACAGCGTACCTGATCGATTCTTCAGAATAACAGCCCGCGGCAAGGATGCCAGAGGATCGCGACGATTCTGTTGCCCAGCTTGCAGATCCAGAGCAAATTGCGGGTGGTTGTCACGGATACCTTACGTAACCGGTGGGTTTACTGGCCCTGCCGGAAACGCGTGGGGAGAAGGTCTTGCAGGATGCGCAGGCCCAGCAGGTGGCAGGTGAGAAGGTAGGTAAGGCCGCCGAAAACCATCAGCGACAGGAGCTGGATCAGGGCGGCGAGTTTGCCGGTGCCGGAGGGCCAGAAGGGCAGATACTGGATGGCGACGCAGACGCAGGCCATGGCGGCGGCGGCGAGGAGCATCCTGGCGGCGGCGGCGCCGATCTTGCCGATGCCGAAGTCGCCGATGCGGCCCTTTAGCATCCAGAGCATCACAATCGCCTGGACGGAGAAACTGACGGCGGTGCCGACCGCCATGCCGGATTCGCCCAACGACGTCCAGAGCAGCGGCAGCTCGACCACCAGGTTCAGAACGATATTAACAACCGCCATGATGAAGGGGGTCTTGGTGTCGTGCAGGGCGTAATAGGCGCGGTTGATGATCTGCAGCATCGAGTAAGCCCAGATGGCCGAGGCGTAGACGATCAGCGAACGGGCGATCAGGTGGACATCCTGCTCGGTCATTGTGCCGTACTTGAGGAGAATACGGATGGTGGGTTCGGCAACGAGGATCAAACCCACACTGGCGGCGATTCCCTCGAAGAGCGTAGCTTCGATGCCAGCCTTGAGCGTCTGGTTGAAGCGCCTGCGGTCGTGCTCAAGAGCATCGGAACTCAGGCCGGGAAAGATCGCGGTGGCCAGCGCAATGGCGAAGATACCCAGAGGGAACTGGTAGAGCATCTGGGCCATGTTCAGGCGCGTGAGAGCGCCGAGTGCCATCGGAAGCTGGAACGTGTGGCCGGCGATACTGAGATCTGTGATGAGCAGTTGCGTGTGCTTGTCTATATCGCGGGCGAGTACCAGGGAGATGCCTATATCCATCAGCACGGAGATCTGCAGGACGCCGGCGGCCATGGCGACCGGCACCGACATGCGCAGCATCTGTTTCACCTGTGGAGTCCAGATCGATTCGCGGAAGCAGAAGCGGAACCCCACTTTCTTCAAGGCCGGGAGCAGCAGCGCGATCTGGGCGACGCCGGCAAAGAGGACCATGGCCGCCAGCCAGTAGGTGAGGGTGGTCTGTTTGGCGAGACGGGCATTGTTGTTGGTTGCAGCCGTGATGCCCAGCAGCAGGCCGCCGCAGCCGGTAACGGCGATGTGAATGACGTTGAGCAGGACAGGGGCGGCGGCCGGCAGGGCGAACTGGCGGTGAACCTGGAGGATGCCGCTGAGGAAGGCGGTGAGGCAGATCAGCACCACATAGGGAAGCATGATGGCGGAGAGTTTGAGCATCAGGACAAAGCTCTCGCGCTGAGGGTCGGCAAAAAGGATCAGGCCGATGAGAATGGTTTCGCCGATCAGGGTGATGGCGATCAGGATGAGGGTAAGCAGGTTCACGCTGGCAGCGGCAAAAGCGCGGGCCTGTTCGGGGGAGTTCTCCTTCAGGCTCTTGGCATAGAGCGGAATGAAGGCGGCGGAGAGGGCGCCTTCGCCGAAGAGCTTGCGGAACATGTTCGGCACGGCGAAGGCAGCGCGGAAGGCGGTGGCGGCGATGCTGGTATCGAGAAAAGCGGCGAGGACTGTTTCGCGCAACTGGCCGAAGATGCGGCTCAGAAGAGTTAGGGCGGAGATGACTTTGGCATGCGAGAGGAAGGAGCGGTCGGCCGAGGCTGGGGAAGGGAGCAGGGCAGTGGTAAGGATGGGAATGGGAAGTTCACTGTCGGACATGCGTACAGCGCGAGCCTTTCGTCCGTGAATGGCCAACGGGAAACAGCCTTTGGCATTGTGCGGTGGGCGGGGAGGTTGTGCAATAGTGGGGACGCGGGGACAAGGGGACGCGGAGAGTGGGAGAGGGTCCCGGCGGCGCCGGCATCTCGCCTCGCTCAACATCGGGCGAGAGCGATTGTGGATAAGTAGCAGGTGCGCAGGTTCTTCGCAGGGGTACCCCCTAGACGGCAAGTGCTGTGGAGACAAGCGGTTAGGTGTAGATTGGGGGAGGAGGTGCGCAGGTTCGGGGTGATTGTGGATAAGTCCTCTGAAGAAGAGCGGAGAGCGGATTGCGGATTGCGGAAACGAAGGCACGCAGGCACGAAGGGTAGGCCGAAGGTGCTCAAGATCGGTGCGCAAAGCGCGGCGCCGGGATGCCTGGTCACTGGTCGGGTGGAACAGGAAGGACGTTCCGTTCTGTTCCACTTTGGTTCACTGCCTGTTTGGCAGGTCGTGGAGTCCCGGCGCAGCCGGGATCCCGCTGCGCTCGACGTCGAGCACTAACTTAGCGGTGGTATTCGGTTGAGAAATAGCGGGTGTCTACCTATACAGGCGGTGTCGCGCTTTGTGCGCGCAAAGCGCACCACTGGGAGTGCGGATTTGCGGTTTTCCATTGATTCTTGGAGGTCGGAGTTGAAAAATCTGAAAAGATTGCTGTAAGTGGCGGTGCGCGCCTGCGCGACACATGCGCAGCACTCCATGTGTTTAAGAGGAGATGTCTCACGCCCGCCCGCCGCGGCGGGTAAACTTCGTACCGCTTACGGCGCCACGAACAGCATTCAGGCGCAGAAGGGAACCTCACACAGAGGTCACGGAGCTCGCAGAGGTAACCACGGAATACACGGAAGACACGGAAAGAAGCCAGGCGGAGGACTTAACCACATAGGGCGCAAAGGCCGCAAAGGGCAAGCCACAGAGGCGTGATCCGCGGATGGGCGCAGATTGCCGCAGGTTCAATTCCGGTGTGGTGATGGGGGAGAGAACCGATTCTCACATAGATGGACAGGATAGACGGG
>CAIQIQ010000080.1 GCA_903871935.1 uncultured Phycisphaerales bacterium | reverse complement strand
GGCTGGCGCGGTTCCGTCGTCTGGCAAAGGACTATGAGCGTCTGGCATCCACCGTTGCCGGGCTGCACCTGGTCGCGTTCGCCTGTGTGCTCTTGAGCCGACTCCTCGGAGACATCACGTGAAGTGCATAACACGCTCTAGAGAGCCTTCCCCTTCGCCACCGACGCCGGCCGCGGATACCGCGCATCCGTCCTTCCCATCTTCGTCATCTCCACAATCACGTGATGCTCCGCCCCCGGCAATTCCACCGGATGCACCACCGGCCGGCTGGCACTGAGCATCTTGATCGCCCGATCCGCCGCCGCGATCTCTTCCTGCGCCTTCGCCCCCTTCATCGCCAGCAGCGTCCCACCCTTCTTCAGCAGCGGAATTCCCCACTCCACCAGAAACGCCAGCTCCCCTACCGCTCGCGCAATCACCACATCACACGCCTCGCGCAGTTCTCCGCTGGCCACCTCCTCCGCCCGCTTTGCCAACACCGTCACATTGCCTAAGCCCAATTCCGTCGCGCACTGTTGTAGAAACGCCGCCTTCTTCTGCGTTGCCTCCACCAGAGTGATCCCACAATCCGGTAACACCACCGCCAGCGGAATCCCCGGCACCCCGCCCCCCGACCCGATATCCACAATCTTCAGCGCCCCCCGCGCGAGAGGCACATACGGCAGCAGCGTCAGCGCATCCCCCACATGCGCCACCATCGCCTGCTCACGATCCACAATCCGCGTCAGGTTCATCCGCGTATTGGCATCCGCCAGCAACTCCAGATATCGCCCCAACCGCCGATGCTGCTCCTCGCTCAGCACCCGCCCACCCTTCGCCGCCAGTTCATTCCACAATTCCATCACTTCTCCACCACGAGCAAACACTGCTGCGCATACAGATTATCCCCCTCCTGCATCTTCCTCACCTTCCCCTCCGCAAACACATGCGCCTCCGCCACCTTCACCCGATGCTGATGCACCCAGTCCAGGAAATCCTGCAAACACAGCAGGTGGATATTGGGCGTATCATGCCACCGAAACGGCAACTGCTTCGTCACCGGCATCCGCCCACCCAACAGCAGATCCAGCCGCACTTTCCAGAACCCAAAGTTCGGAAACGACACGATCCCGCGCTTCCCCACCCGCAGCATCTCCTGCAGCAGTTCGATCGGACGCCTCAATGTCTGCAGCGTCTCCTCCAGCACCACATAATCAAAACTCCCATCCGGGAACTCCTTCAGCCCCCGGTCCAGGTCGATCTGCAATACCGGCACACCCCGCGCCACGCATCCAAACACCCCCTCAGGCGCCAACTCAACCCCCTGCCCAAGCACCTGCTTCGACCGCAGCAGCCGCTGCAACAGTTCCCCCTCACCACACCCCAGGTCCAGCACCCGCGCCCCCTTGGGGATGATCTTCTCGATCACCTGATCTTCCCATCGCGATGGCGCCCCGGCCAGTTCCACCTCGCCCGCCTGCCCCATGGCGGCCACGATCTCTTCCATCGACACCTTCGACAGCGCTGGATCCATCTTCTCCAGCAGCGGCTTGAGCGTTTCCAGGTTCTTCCGCATCATCGCTCACCCCCCTCTTCGCCACCGATGAACGATTCCAATAGCTTCCCTACCGGCTCCTGCTCCACCAGGAACGAATCATGCCCATAGTTCGATGGCACATTCACATAGTTCACCGGCCGGCCGGCCCGACACATCGCAAACGCCAACTGCCGGCACTGCTCCGGCGTATACAGCCAATCCGATGAGAACGAGCACACCAGCATCTTCGATTTCAGCCGCTTGCATGTCTCCACCAGGTCGCCCCCGCCCCAGCGGTCAGCCGCATCGTAATGATTCATCGCCCAGGTGATATACAGATAGCTGTTGGCATCAAAGCGCTCCACAAACGACTGCCCCTGGTAGCGCAAATAGCTCTCCACCTCAAATTCGCCGCCCAGGGCCGAGGGCGTATCGCTCTCCTTCTTCTGCCGGCCGAACTTCTGGTGCATCCCCTCTTCCGACAGATAGGTGATATGCGCCATCATCCGCGCCACCGCCAGCCCATGGTCCGGCCCCGGCCGCCCGTAATATTCGCCCTGGTTAAAATGCGGATCAGTCATAATCGCCCGCCGACCCACCGCATTAAACGCCACCCCCTGCGTTGAGAGCCGATGGGCGGCCGCGAACACGATCGCCCGCTCCACACGCTCCGGATACGCCAGCGCCCACTCCAGCGCCTGCTGCCCGCCCAGAGACCCGCCAATCACGCAGCGCACTCGCTCAATCCCCAGCTTCTCCAGGAGTAGCGCCTGCACCTTCACCCAATCCGACACCGTCACCACCGGGAACGACAACCCATACGGCTTCCCCGTCGCCGGGTTAATCGAAGCCGGCCCGGTAGTCCCATAACACGACCCCAGCACATTCGGGCACACCACGCAGTACTTCCGTGTATCGATCGCCTTCCCCGGCCCGATCACCGTATCCCACCACCCCGGATGTTTCTTGCGATACAGCCGCCCCGTCTGCTCCCAATTCTTATCCCACCCCGCCACATGCGCATCCCCCGACAGCGCATGGCAGATCAGCACCACATTATCTTTCGCCTTCGACAGCTTCCCATACATCTCATACTCAACGTCGATGGCGCTGATCGACCCACCCTTTTCCAATGCCAACACCTGGCCGTCGACAATGCGCAGACTCTTCCCCTCCGTCCAGCCCACCGATCGCGGCGAATCCGGCGGATCATCCGCCACCCGCCGCACCCGCGGCAAAGCATTCTGTGTTTGCGTTATCTCAGCCATATCAGAAGTAGCCAAGTTTACACGCACCACGTAGGGTGTGCACGTACCCGTGCGCACCTGGCAAACCAGTGGGCAATACCCCACTATAGCGGTACAGTACTGCCACAACCCTGGAATTGCCGGGGGGTGCCGGTCAAGAATCTTGCAGGAGGACATGATGAAACGCCTTGCTCTTTGTCTCTGCTGTCTCTCGGTGGCTCTGATGGCCCAAATCGCCTTTGGCCAGGCCAAATACCCCCAGCAGTGGAACATGGTTGGCGCCAACTTAAGCAACGATGCCGGTATGGACAGGCTCATCGCCATGCTCAAGCAGTCCAAAGACTGCGGCTGCACCCACGTCATGATGGATGAGGGTGGGTGGATGCGCAACGCCGAAAACCCCGAGTACCTCGCCCGAGTCGCCAAGGTCAAAGCCACTGCTTCCGAACTCGGGATCAACATCGTCCCCACCGTCTACGCCTTCGCTGTGGCGACCAAATACCTCAGCGTCGATCCCAACCTCAGCGCTTCGCAGCCCGTCAAGGACATGCCCTTCGTGGTCACCGGCAAAGTCGCCGTCCCCGACCCCTCTGGCACCCTCGACCTGTCCGACCTCATGACGAAGCCCGATAACGGCTTCTACGCCAAGCACTTCAATCTTCCCAACTACATGTATTACAAGGTGACCCTGCGCACCACGGCAAAACCGGAGGATCGCGAAATCTTCCGCGCTTCCACCATGGACAATCTGCGCTGGCTCACCCGCGCCTATCCAATCGTCAGGCAAGTCGGCGATGAATGGGTGACCACCAACACCTTCAACACGCTTGACGGCCACGACCTTCGATTGCGCCTGACGCTCAAAGACCCGAAAACCTTCAAGAGCATCAAAGCAGAACTGGCCGGCCCACTCTTGATCCTCCGCCGCCAGATGACCCCACTTACCGTCACCAGTGAAGATGGCCAGACGGTGTACGAAGAGGGCAAGGACTTCAAGAAGCTTGTCGATCCCGACATCGCCGCCGGCAAGGTTTCCTATTCCTGGGAACACAACCCCGCCAGCATCGAACTGACCGACGACTCCCGCATCAAGGATGGCCGGAAACTTAAGGTCTCCTTCTTCCATGCCGCCAAGTGCTACGACAAAGCCAACATGACCATGGAAGACCCGGCCGTCTATCCGATCATGGAAAAGGATGTGAACAATTGCGTCAAAGTGTGGAACCCGACCGGGTTCTTCATGCACTTCGATGAGATCCGCATCGGCGGCTTTGAAACGCCCAACATTCCCCCGGGAAAAATCCTCGCCGACATGTGCAAGCGAGGCGTCGATGTGATCCGCAAGGCGTCGCCCAATGCCACCATCTACACCTGGAGCGACATGTTCTGCCCCGACCAGAACGCCTGGCCCGTCGGCGAAGAAGGCGTCAAGAACTTTTATCTGGTTCACGGCAACTGGGCCGGCTCATGGGATGGCCTGCCCAAGGATGTCACCATCATGAACTGGGTCGACGGCGCCAAAGGCGTCAAGTTCTTCGGCGACCGCGGGAATTCGCAGATCCTCTGCGGCTACTACGATGCGACGACCGCCGCCGGCATGAAGAAAAACATCACCGCCTGGAAAAAGGATTCCGCCGGCGTAAGCAACATCCTCGGCGTCATGTACACCCAGTGGGGCACCGGCTACAACAACATGAAGCCCTACTTCGACCTCCTCAACACCTACGACCAGTGGTCCAAAGCCCCCAACTAACAAACCAAGCGAACCCCAAGACGAACGCTCAAAGAACCCCCAAAGAGCCGCCAGCGTGAACTGGCGGGTTTCGCGCAAGGCACCCCGGCCCCGCACCGCGGCCCGCTGCGCATTCACGTGTGCAATGTTGAGACCCTGTTGTCCCGCCTCCAAGGATTTCGCTTGTATGGCGTCAAAGCACCTGTGTACCATTGCAACGGGTTCTCCGCTGCAGCGTGCGGCCAAACTCTGACATGGAAGCTATATGACTCAAGTTAGAATCAGTTGGGCCATTCCCTGGCTCATCTGTATCGTTGCGCTGACCTGCTTCTATACGTCTGCACGCGGATCGGAAGCGGCCAACAACGGAGCCACAACAAGATCGACGACTCAAGCAGCCCCCACAACGTCAGCAACCGAAGTCCCGCTCATCTATGATCAGCGTCTGAATCACGACCCGCTGCCGGAATCGGACGTAAGCTCGATTCTGAAGTTCACGAAACAGGTCACTCACCTTGACCGGAAGGTGTGGTTCATTCTGGTACATTACTCCCGCACCTCCTCGCCCGAACGAGACTGGAATGCCACTGTCTACTTCGTTCCCGAGAGAACGACTCCTCGCTTGCGCACCGGCCGATCTGTTTCGGTTGACTCTCTGCGCTTCAGGTGGTGGCCAACCATGTCCAAGAACGCACCTGATACGAAGTATCATGTGGACGAGTACTATCAGGTCGCAGAACCAGAGCACCCATTTGCTGACAAACTGGATCTGCCGGATCCCCTGCTGTGGCCGTTCCCCCGTCCCAGTGACATCAGTGAGACTGACATGATCGAACTTGTGGACCTAGTTCGCACTGAGATGCGACTTCCACACAAAGGAAGTGTTGGCGTCACTTGTCCCAACGCGCCCATTCATCAGTTTCAGATGGGCCAAAACGGCGAGATCAAGGTCTACACGGGCAGTCAGCAGCATGGACTTGCGGGATGCGGAGATCTGTTCACTTGTGTCAAACAGAATGGGAAGTGGGTCGTCAAGAGCATGGCCTTCTGGGTTTCCTAAGGGGCCCACGGTTGGTGCCGATGGCGGAGTGGGCTAACGCCCAAGGAACTTCGTTGGCCTTTCGCCCCTCACACCACCATCTTCCCCACCACCATCCCCACCCAGATCACGGCAGGCAACACCTCCACCATCACCATCAGCCCCCAACCCACCCCCAGCAACACCGACCAGGCCACCGTGGCAGCCCGGGATACACCAGCCGTATGATCATCTCTACACGCGGCCGTATACGCGGTATTCAACAGCTGCCTCTCGCCCTCTGAATGAGATCCGTATTCGTCTTCCCTTCACTAGCAATTTCCATGCCCGAGCTCGCTTAACAAAATGCGAATTTTCCCCGCCGTTCCTAACCCCTTGTCAATCCTCAATCTCTTCTTATCAAATCTTGCAGACCACTCCTATATGTGGAGGGACCGCGTTTCGTTCGTAGTTCAAGCTTCAGCTTGCGATGGTTGTTCAAGCTTTAGCTTGTCCGCGCACCCAGCGGGCCACGCTATTTGACAATCCAATACAACTATTCCTAGCGGACAAGTAGGTGATCGCCGCCCAGAGATGCGCATCGAACCTGCGCACCTCCTCCCCCAAATATGCCCTAACCACTTGTTTATACAGCACTTGCCGCACACCACCCCCCCCTCGCCCCGAACCTGCGCACCTGCTTTCGCACCCAGCAGGCGCGATTTCGGTTTCGTTTCCGCTCTCGGCTTTTCCCAACCCCTTGCCCTCCCCACCCCGCTGCCGTAAGAAGCTCCCGTGGCCAAGTTCCATCCAACTCCCCGTTGGGTCCTCAACCAACTTCGCCTCGCCTACGGTCCTCGCCCGTGGACCAACCACGGCAACCCTGTCTCCATCCTCGTCGGCACCATCCTCTCCCAGAACACCAGTGACACCAACTCATCCGCCGGCTACCGAAAGCTCTGGAATCGCTTCCGCTCCTGGAAGAAGGTTGCCGACGCCCCCACCGAGGAGGTCGCTCGCTGCATTCGCATTAGCGGCCTAAGCAACATCAAAGCCCCGCGCATCCAGACCATCCTCCGCCAGATCCGATCCGAGCACGGGAAGATCAGTCTCGATCACCTCGCCTCCATGTCGATGCCCGATGCCCGCAGCTACCTCTTGAGTTTCACCGGCATCGGCCCCAAGACCGCCAACTGTGTTCTGCTGTTCTCCCAGTTCCACGCCGTCTTCCCGGTCGACACCCACATCCATCGCATCGCCATCCGCCTCGGCTGGCTTCCGCCGCGAACGTCCGCCGATCAGGCTCACGACTCGCTCGAGCCCGCCATCGCTCCGGCCGAACGCTACGAGATGCATGTCCTGTTGATCACCCACGGCCGCCAAACCTGCAAAGCCCGCAGCCCACTCTGCCACCGCTGCCGGCTTCAACCACGCTGCCCCATGGGCCAGCTTCAGCGCAGTGGCAAGGGCACTTGAGACCGGTATTACCGCCATTTCGTGAACTTTTACATCGCCGACCACCAGACTTCGCGCACCTGATGGCCTAGCGTTCCTGAAGGGTGGAAATGGGGAATAGAGAAGCCGCCGCACCGTGCGCGTGCGAGTCAATCGGCGGCCATGAAGGAGAGATGGATATGAATCGGTATGCAATAGCACTTGCCGCAGTATCAGCTCTTGGAACGTTCGCGCTGGCCGCGACACCGCCGGCCGGATCAAGCAGCGCATTCAAGTTTACTCCCGCGCCGCCGCTTCAAAGCGCGCCCGGAAATGCGCCGGTGGCCGCGCCAAGTAATGCGCCAGTTGCTTCGCCCAGCGCTGTGCCCTCGGTAGGGCCCAGTAATGCCCCAGTGGCCGCGCCCAGCAACGTGCCCTCGGTAGCGCCAAGCAATGCGCCCGTCGCCGCGCCCAGCAATGCGCCCGTAGCTGCGCCAAGTGCTGCGCCCGCGCCCAGCAACGCACCCTTGGCAGGCAACGCAGCCCTCGCAGCGCCAACCAGTCCTGCGGCCGCAGATACGAGTGATACGCTGCTTGACCTCCCCGACACCAGTGGCAAGATGGACATGCGCGGCATCCAAGGCAGCCCCGCTGACCAGGCCATACCTGCGGGCAGCACGCTAGACAGCAATGACGCTCTGCTGAACGTTCATCCCATGACCGGTCTCCCCAACATCCTCGATTTGCCTCCGGGCCGCCCCACCGTCATCGGGCCAGTCACGCGCGACGAGACCACCGGCGCAGGGATCCACAGGTTTGTCGACCCCACGCTTCCCCCCCAAAAGATGCAGCCGTTGCGTCCCATGCCAGTGCCCAATAACAGCGGTAGCCGCACAACCAGTGCCAAATCGGGCAAATGATACCCCTGCGCGGCAGCGCCTGGGCCAGCAACTAGACCAGTCTTCGCTGGCTCAGGCCATCTCTGGCCCGATCGCACAAGGTGCCAGCGGCGGCATGCTGCTTGCCTCCAGTTTCAAAGGATGGACCACTCGCTGGCAAGCACTATAATCAGCCGCTAACTCGCGGCCGCTTGTGCGGCTCACCGGGCCAGAACACACACAACCAACGCTGCCATATGCCCTTTACACTCACCAAGGCCAACGAAGATACCATCATCCTGGATGATCAGGGGCTTGATGCCGCCAACCGCTGGGTGCTCAACTTCGGCCCCCAGCACCCCGCGACCCATACCACGCTGCGCCTGGTGCTGGAACTCGATGGCGAGCGTGTCGTTCATTGCACGCCGCACATCGGCTACCTCCATTCCGGGTTCGAGAAGCTCGGCGAGCACCTCGACTACAACCAGTATGTCACTATCGTCGACCGCATGGACTACTCCGCGCCGATCTACAACGAGTTGGCGTGGCACGGCGCCGTCGAGAAACTGCTGGGCATCGACCTAACCCCGCGCACCAAGGTCCTGCGCACGATCGCCGGAGAACTGGGTCGGATCCAGTCGCACCTGCTCTGCATTGGCGCCGCCGGCCTGGATCTGGGCGCATTCACCGCCTTCTTGTACGGCTTCAATGAACGCGAACTGATCTACGACATCTGTGAGTTCATGACCGGCCAGCGTTACCACACGAGCTGGACCCGCGTCGGGGGCCTGAACCAAGATCTGCCCGATGAGGCCGTCTTCCAGAAGATGATGCACAACCTGATCGACAACGCCCTGCCCCGGGCCTTGGGAGACATCGAGGCGCTGCTGAACCGCAATCGCATCTTCACCGAGCGCACGCGCGGCATCAGCCCGTTGAGCAAGGCTGATGCGATCGCCTGGAGCATCACCGGCCCGGTCGCCCGCGCTGCCGGCGTCAAACGCGATGTCCGCAAGGATGACCCCTACCTCTGCTTCAAGGATAACTGGGATGGCAAGGGCGCCCCGGCCGTGGACTTCAAGGTTCCGATCATGACCACCGGCGATGTCTACGCCCGGTACTATCTCCGCATCGAAGAGCTGCGCCAGTCGATTCACATTATCCGCCAACTGCTCGATAACATCCCCGGCGGCCCGGTGAACATCAGCCCGGAAACCAAGGATGTGCAGCCGCCGAAGGATCAGGTCTACGGCTCGATCGAAGGCCTGATCCATCAGTTTGAGATGATCATGACCAACCGCGGCTTCACCACCCCGGTCGGCGAGGTCTATAACTGCATCGAGTCGGCCAACGGGGAGTTGGGCTACTACATCGTGTCTGATGGTTCATCGACCGCCTGGCGCGCCCGCACCCGCCCGCCGATCTTCATCAACTATCAGGCCTTCCCCAAGCTCATCGAAGGTCACACGATCTCCGATGTGGTTGCCGTCCTCGGCTCGCTGAACATCATCGCCGCCGAACTGGATCGGTAGGTCCGCCATTTACGGCCGCAGCACGAAACCCGGCAGATCGTCCTGGCGAACCTGAATGTGACCGGGGATCAACCGCAGGCCATAGGAGCAGACCAGTACCGCCACCGCGATAAAGATCACGCGGATCAGGAACGTCCAGCGAACGCGGAAAAGGAACATCAGCCCGGTCACCGCAAGTCCTGCAAACAGCGTCGCCACCAGCATGACCAGAAAGACCGCTCCCACCGCGTACCATGTTCCCGTGGAGAAGTCATCGGTCCGTGACAGCATGTTCAAGCCACCGGCCATGCCCACCGCCAAAGGGCAGACAATCAGCAACACACTGCCAATGCGCTCCATCAACCGGTCGGGCGCTTCAGGCGCCACGCCGCCGTACATCGACGGCATGCGGATTTCGCCCATCGCCAGAAACGGCTGATCCATCTGGGACATGCCATTGCCCCCGGGCACTTGCGGGCTGTCAATCGTGGAAGAGATCGGGGATGCAACTCGAAGAACATGGTTTGGCGGATCGGCTTCCGGCGCAGCAATTCCGCTGCCACCGCCACTGCTCGACCCGCCCCCGGCACTGGTGCTTAGTCCGGCGGCCAGATCTTCATCATCGTCATCCAGCGTGAGATCCAGATCCGGACGTAACTGCCCACACACAAGGCAAGTCACCGCTGTCTTACCCTTCTCCTTGGGAAACGGGGTTCCGCAGCGTGAACAGAGGATTTCAGCGTTTCCAGACATCTTCAACACCCATCATTGGGCTCACTGGCGCCGATATGGCGCCACCGAGCCATATTGGATTAACGGTACGCTGAAAAATCGATGACTGCAAGATATATTGATTGCACAAAATGCTCTCTGGTCATCCTGACCGCAGAACCGACGGAGCTTCAGCGTGATGCAGACCGCAAACCAAAGGCTCTCCCATTGATGCTTCCGATCGAAGATAATTCAACTCCGGTGCAGTTCTTGGCCCCCCATTACCGGCTCCGATGGCATCTCGGCACGGTCCTGTTGACCGCGGCTATCAGTTCGGGCCTGGCACGCCTGACCGGCATCAACCTCGGACTGTTCCTTGGCGGATTGGTTCTTTGCGCTATGCTGGCTCCCTATGCCGCAGCTCTCTGGGATAGGCCCAGGCACGGCCTGATCGCGGCCGCATGCGTGGCGCACGTGATCGCGGCCAACTGGCTCTGGGCGGTGTGGGCCGATCCTGCGGTACACCTGCGCAGTTGGCTGGGCATGTATGGGGTGATGATCGGCGTTGTCCTGCTTGAGGCAAGCCTGGTGGCGGTGCTGCATCGTGCGGGCCTGCGCTCCACGTCGGCCGCCGGGCTGACCGTGATCCTGGGATTGCTCTGGCTCACGGCTCCCATCTGGCTCTTCCCCCACCTCCAGACCCCGGGACTGCTTTCGTGGATGCAACGGCTGATCAACATCCACCCGGTCTTTGCGATCAACAGTGCCGCCCCTTTGTCCATCTGGCCCGAGATGCCCATCGCCTACACGCTCATGAATCTGAATCAGGATGTTCCCTACACGTTGCCGACAAATCCCATCGCCGCCATTCTCGCACATGGCGCTGTTGCCGCTTTGCTTTGCTTGATCTGGATCAAAGAGCCACGTCAGTCGGGGCGGTAGAAAACGATGAAGTTCAGCGTTGCAACGCAAGGCCGCGTTCGCTTAACTTGAGAAACCCAGTAGCACAGTGTGAAGGAGTGAGTCTGTCTCGGAAGCTTTCCAAACGTTGGTTCGCCTTGGCGATCCTGATCGGCATCCTCACCGGTGTCAGCGGATTCACGTTCAGGTATGCCGAAGGCTTCTCCTACCTGTCCAACGACCCAAAGGTCTGCGTGAACTGCCACATCATGAATGATGAGTATGACTCCTGGCGCAAAGGGCCGCACCACTCCTTCGCCACCTGCAATGATTGCCATGTGCCCCCAGGGTTCCCGGGCAAGTACATCGCCAAGGCGTCCAATGGGTATCACCACTCCAAGGGCTTTACGTTCCAGGATTTCCATGAGCCCATCCTGATCAAAGAGAAAAACAGCCAACTCTTGCAGGACAACTGCCTGCGTTGCCATGGCGATTTCGTCCATGAGATCGTGCGCGGCAGCACCTGGGATGACAACGCCATCCGATGCGTGCACTGCCATCGTGGTGTCGGGCATGGAGCAATGAAATGAGCGGAATGAGGAAGACCATGACTGCATTGAACCGTTACCGGGGCCGAGTTCTGGGCTTTGTCCTGATTGTTCTTGTCGTCGCGGCCCTGACTGCGGCGGCGACGGCACTCCTGGTCAACATCTTTGAGCGCAAGCAGGAACAGCGCAATCCGTTCCTCAAGCTCGTCGAAGTTGATGAGAACACGGTGGATCCGGCGAAATGGGGCGTCAACTGGCCACGCGAATACGATGGCTATCGCCGCACCTCCGAGCCAACGCGCACCAAGTATGGTGGCGGCACGGGGACCGAAGGTGAGACCCCGCCGGAGAAGGCGCTGCGCGACCCCTGGCTCAGCCGCATCTTCGCAGGCTACCTCTTTGCGGTTGACTACCGCGACCGCCGCGGCCATGCGTTCATGCTGCAAGACCAGGAGAGCACCAGGCGCAACATCCCGGTCGAGGCCAAGCAGTCGGGCAATTGCCTGCACTGCCACGGCTCCATCATGCCGCTCTACCGCAAACTCGGCAAAGAGGCCCTGCCCAATGGCAGCGATGCCGAGCAGGTGCAAAAGGGCCTCTCCCTGGTCAGCGAAATGAGCTACTGGGATGCCCATAAAGCACTGGCGGAAACGACCGGCGGCGCTCATCCCGTATCCTGTGTTGACTGCCACGATCCCGGGACGATGGAACTTCGCGTCACCCGCCCCGCCTTCATCAACGGCATTCAGGCATTCGCCAATTCCGATGTTTCGGCACCGCATCTTCCCAGCATCGAGCGCTGGCGCAAGGGAGACCGGAAGACACCGTACAGTCCCAACACCGATGGCACACGCCAGGAGATGCGCTCGTTCGTCTGTGGCCAGTGTCATGTCGAGTATTACTGCGGCAAGGGGATGACACTGTTCTTCCCCTGGAACGAGGGGCTCAAGGTTGAACAGATCGAGCACTACTATGATGGCCTGCAGGTAAATGGCCACCGCTTCAAGGACTGGGTGCATGCCGAAACGGGCATCGAAGTGCTCAAGGCGCAGCACCCGGAGTTTGAGCTCTGGAGCCAGGGCATTCATGCCAAGAGCGGCGTTGCCTGCGCGGATTGCCACATGCCCTACAAGCGCGAAGGCGCGATGAAGGTCTCCGAGCACTGGGTTCGCAGCCCTTTGCTGATGGTGAATCGGTCATGCCAGCCGTGCCATCCATATCCGGATGACGAGATCAAGAGCCGGGTTGAGGCGATCCAGGATCGGCATTTTGCCCTGCTGAGCCGTGCCGGGACGGCCGCCGTGTCGATGCTCGATGCCATCGTGACGGTGCGCAAGCCCTACGATGAGCAGAATCGCGAGGCGGCATCCGCCAGAGCTCGCGACATTCTGGCAAAAGACCCGGCGTATGCGGCACTGCCGCAGGACCAGCGGGAGGCAAGGTTGCAGGCGGAGCTTAAGGCCAACCTGCAGACGCTCTGGGCGGCCATGGTCGAGAAGGACCCCAGGCTCAAGGAACTGGGCGAACTGCAGCGGGCGGCCCAATGGCGGTTGGACTTTGTAGCGGCCGAGAACTCGATGGGTTTCCATGCGCCTCAGGAATTGGCGCGGATTCTCGCAGAGTCGATCGATTTGTCACGCCAGGCCGAAGTCAAGGCGACCGCCATGCTGGCGGGCAAGATGGCTGAGGGTCTGCCAACCACGCCAGCGGTCCCGGCCGTCGGCCCGGCGAGGTAGACCTTCGCAACGGTCTTTGTGGGGAGACTCCACAAACTCCCTATTTTGCGCATTCCATGTACATGACCATGTTTCTATACTGCAACAGCCAAGGACTATAGCTAGGGATGGCGCTCTGAAATGGCAAATCCGTATCATGTGTATCGTTTGTCGGACTGCATGGAGCGGATTGGCCGCCGCAAGGAGCCCATCCTCATCCAATGCTGCAATCAGGACTGCCGTCCAGGGACCGATGTGTGCGCCCATCACTCCTCTTTTGAGCCGTTGGTGGACTTGCCCCTGTCGATCATCCTGATCCATCACCGCGATCTGCCGAATATCCTGATGCTGCACCCTGGGCTACGCTGGGGCGATGCGGTGCTGATGCTTGACGGCCGGGTCGTCCGCCACTGGCAATGCATGCCCTCACGCACCGAACTCGACACCATCCTGGCGGAGCTTTCCGAGCTGCAAGACAAGTGATAGCCAGCGTTCTGTATGACGGGTTACGGTCTTTCGGAGAACCCGAGGGTGCCGGCTTTCTTTCCGAGGCCGATGGTATGGCGTAGCCGTGATGTCGTCGGAAGGGGTGAGGGCGGTTGTGGATAAGTAGCAGGTGCGCAGGTTCTGGTTGGGGGTACCCCCATGTCGTTAACTGCAGTGATGGCATGTGGTTAGGTGGAGGTTGGGGGAGGAGGTGCGCAAGTTCCCCGGGGAGAAGCCAGGAGTCAGAAGACAGAAGTCAGAGGTCGGAGGTCAGAAGTCGGAAGTCAGGCGCGTGTGGCCCTGCGGAAATAATGTGTGACAATCTGTGACAAAGTGTGACATTGGCCGGGGAATCGGCAAATGCAAACCTGATGCCAGTGCATATCCAGTTGCCAGAGAGTCCTGGCGCAGCCGGGATTTCGCTTCGCTCAACGCGGGCACGGTGGTGCGGGTATTCGGTTGCCAAAGATCCGAGGCGCATAAAAACACGTCTCTCTATATATATGGGGTGGTTGGGCGGGGTTTTGTTCGGAAAGGGCGGAAAAAGCGGGGGGCCAAAAAATTCCAAGATTTTTTGGTGGCAAAGTTTTGTGATTCAGGCACGAAGGGGGCACACGGGGGAGAGGGCGAGGCGCTCTTCGCCTACACCACGTCCCACATCGCCGGCCGTTGCCCGGCCTTACTCCATGTCCCGGCGGCATACATCACCCCGTCCGCCAATGGCGCGACCACGACCTTGAGCACCCCTACATCATTCAACACATGCACCACAGGATGCCCGTGATCCGAAACATTCACCAGCGACAGGCTGCCCACGCTGGGAGCGGAGATATCACTATCCAGCATATACGCGGGCGTAGGGCTTCCCTTGGGCAGCTTCAGCCCCGTGATCGTCAGTTTGCCCAGCGTCGCTCCCGTATTGGTAAAGTCATCATGCCCGGCAAATCGCCCGTCAAAGTCCGTATCCACACCCACCAAGATCGAACTATGGGCCATCGCGGCCGCACTAAACTTCGCAATCGATCCAGTCGTCACGATCCGGCTGGTCGTAACCCAGCTTCCCACCGCAATGGACGATACCGCGAGCCCCTGCACGCAGATATCCGCATGACTGATCTGCTTGAAGGTCAGCGACACCGCCGCCTTGCCCGGAGATCGTCCCAGGCTGTTGAGCAGCACCTCGCCACTCTCAACCACGCTCTTGGCGCTGATGCTCTTAATGAGCCCATCACTGGTGATGTCCCCTATCTGATACAGCCCATCACCGTTTCTCCCTTTCTTCACAGTGATGCTCAGGGCGCTCTTGGCGGTGGTATCGATCAGGCCCACCTGGTTGCCCCAGAAGCTGCCCATGCCGCCGCCGCTGAGCTTGAAGGTCACTATATCCCCGTCGCCGTCCGCGATGCTGACGTTCTTGTTGGCCCGGCCATCCACCCGCCCAAACTCAAACACCGGCACACCCGGGATCCCCAGTTCCTTCTCCACGCTCAGGCCCCCGGAATCCGCGGCCCGAATGCGCACGGCATAGTCACGCCCCGGAATGTAGTTGAACGTGATCGCTGTCACCAGGCGGTTGCCAACGATCCTGAAGCTGGCGTTGTCGTCCGCCCCAGGGCCACTGACCAGGGCATAAGTAATGCTGTCTGTGCCATCGGCACATGTCGCCGATAGTCTGCCCACGGTCGTACCCACGGGCTGGCCCTCGGGAACTCCCGACCCCGACAGCGCCAGATCCAACGGCGCTTCATTGACGTTTATGACGCTGATCGTGAAGGCCTTTTCGATAAATACCGTCATTCCGTCGGTGGCGCGGATGCGGATGCTATAGCTGTTGCGCACCTCGTAGTTGAACGAGATGGTTGCCACAAGCTGGTTGTTGACGATTGCGAAGGTGGCGTTGTCCGCGCTGCCCTCGCCCGGCACCAGCGTATAGACAATGCTGCTCTGGGCCTCGGGATCATCGCTCAAGAGATCACCCACAACCGTGCCGGCCGGATCATTCTCCGGCACGCTGGTGTTGGAAAGCGTAAACCCGATCTTGCTTTCGTCGATGTCGGTGATGTTGATGGTAACCGTCGCATGGCTGCTCAGGTTGGGAACACCGTTGTCAGTGACCTCTACCGTCAGGTCATACTTGCGTGGCATGGTCTCATAGTCCAGGTATTCCGCTTTCACGACCGAAATCAGACCTGTTGTGGGGTTAATCGCAAAGACCCCATTGGGGTCTCCGCCCAGGATGGCAAAACTGAGCACATCCTCGTCCGGATCGTGAACCTGCACGAGGCCTACTGGTGCACCCACCGCACGATGTTCCTGGACGTACAAGACCTGGTCCGCGATGACCGGCGCGTGATTCGGTGCCTTTACCGTGATCCTCACGGTCCCTACGTTCGAGAGTGCCGAACCATCAATCGCCCAGAATGTAAAGCTGTCCAATCCCACGTAGCCCGTATCGGATATATAGGTGTAACTGCCGTCGGTCTGCAGCACGAGTTCCCCGTGCGCCGGCGGCGCATTGGCGCTGTATCGGAGGCCGTTGCCATGAGAGTCCCCACCGCTGACGGCGCCAGCGTACAGCGTGCCAGATTCCACCGTGATGCTCTGGTCAAACACCACGGGAAGGTTCCACCCTCCGACATACGCATATAAATCCGGCGCGGAGAACCCATATAGCATCACGCCCACGGGCGCAGCGCCATGGACGATGTGTGTACCCACGTCAACGCGTATGCTGGCGGTGACGTAGCGAGTGTTGCTGACGGGGGTGAACTCCGAAACGGGAATTGCCTCTCCATCCAGGAGCACCGTTGTTCCTGCAGTAGTCCAGAAATTGATGAAGTGGGAGCCGAACCCGTATGCCGGTGTGCTGATCATATAGGCCGTCAAAGCGGAGTCGGCCGGCGGAACGATCACCATCGTGGCATCGACATTGGCCCAGGGATTAGACTGGTAGCCGTTTGCATACTGGGCTACGAGGACCGGCTTGTTCGAGTTGATATCCTGGGCGGCACTGCCCTGCCACTCGTAGTACTGACCCGCCGAGAGCGGCGCGATGGCAACGCCATTGACCGTTACTTGCGTGCCGTCCTCCGCAGCCAGCACCCGGAATGCGTCGCCGGAACTCGCCGGAGCCATCGGCACCGTGATGTAGTGATCGCCCCAATTCATCACGGGGAGGAGTTGTTCCACGACATAAGGATTGCGCTGATTGCCGCTGAAAACCGCAACCGGGCGATCAGATTGGATTTGTGTGCCGGTCAAGTCAACGTAGTTCGTGGTGGTCTGGAGTTGGTAGACTTGTCCCTTGTCCAGCGTCACTTCGTAGGGAATCCCTGCCAGATGAGTGCCCGCATCCACACTGGGGATGATGGTCACTGTCGTCTCATCTTCGGTGCCCACCACCTCAATCTGGGTCCCCAGACCATAAACATAAGTATCATAAGGGTGAACCATGTCCGCGATGGCAACATAGGAGTTGCCCAGCACATCCACTGGCAAAGCCGTGAATCCATCGCTAGACGTCGCCTGTTGGCTCATGCCGTAGACGGCGATCTCCTGATCTGACGTCACGTGGATACCCACGTTCGCGATGCCGTCCTCGCCGTTGGCGTATGCGTCCCACGGCACCGCCACTGTGGTGACATCTCCCGGCTCAACCACATAACTCTGCGTCCACCCCATGCCAGGGATCGCCACGGTTACGTGCGCCTCCTGCCTGGAGGACAGATGCAGAAACTTGGCCGGGTCCTCCCCGGGTGAGCTGTACAAGGGTCCGAGATGCACCCCGAACGCCAGCCAGAACTCCTTCCCCATGGTGTCCGGGCCCTGAGGCGGCCACTGTCGCTGCGGCATGACGGTGATATTCACCGTTGCCGTGTTGGAATCCCACTGCCCATCGTTGGCCAGGTAGGTGAAGCTGTCCGGACCGTAATAGTTGTTTGCTGGAGTGTAGATGAATGTGCCATCTGCCTGGAATGACAGCGAGCCATGCCTGGGCATGATCACCGGGCGATAGCTCAGGGCATCCCCGTTTACATCGGTACCGGTTACTGCGCCAACGACGGCTGTGCCTTCGTCCGTTGTCAGCGCCTGATCGGCAACCACAGGGGCATGGGCATGCTCACTGATCTTCGCCACAAAGGCGTCCAAACCGCCACCGTTAAAGCAAGTATCGGATCCGCCACTGGCCCAGCCAGGCGAACGAGTATACCCTGTTACCCACACATTGCCGTTGCCATCCGTGGTGATGGCAGTCCCCTCCCTGTCCGAATTGTCGTCGGCCATGTCCCCATTGCCGTTCACCGGATAAGATTGTACGCCACCCCCCAGATAACTCGACCACGCCAGCGTTCCATCAGCGTTGATCTTTGCTACAAAGGCGTCGCCGCTATCGCCATTGAAGCTGGTATCGAACCCGCCACTGGCCAAGTCAGACGAATAGGTAAATCCCGTCACCCAGACGTTGCCGCTGCCGTCTATGCTTATGCCAGAACCTCTGTCCTCGCCGCTGCCCCCCAGATAGCTTGACCATGCCAGTGTCCCATTCGCATTGATCTTCATCACGGTAGCGTCGTATTCACCGCCGTTGTAACTGATATCGAACCCGCCACTGGCCCAGTCAGGCGAATTGGTATATCCCGTCAGCCAGGCAGCGCCGCTGCCATCGATCGCTATGGCAGCGCCCAGGTCATTCAAGCCGTCCCCCAGATAACTCGACCACGCCAGCGTTCCATCAGCGTTGATCTTCGCCAAGAACCCGCTGTTGGACGTGCCCAAACCCCCACTGAAACTCGTATCGAACCCGCCCACGGCCCAGCCAGCCGAACCGGTCCAGCCTGCTACCCACGCATTGCCGTTGCCGTCGATGGCTATGGCGTTGCCGGCGTCTGAGAACCAGCCCCCCAGATAGCTCGACCACGCAAAGGTCCCATCGGCATTGACCTTCGCCACAAAGGCGTCGGGGTTCCCGAGGGTCCCCCAAGTGTTGAAGGTCGTATCGAACCCACCTTTGGCAAAGTCGGGTGAATTCGTCGCTCCCGTGATCCACGCGTTACCATTGCCATCAATGGCTATGGCCGCGCCGTCGGTTGCGTACATGCCCCCCAGATAGCTCGACCACGCCAACGTCCCATCGGCAAGGATCTTCGCCACATAGGCATCTTGCCCTCCAACAAAGGTAGTATCGAACCCGCCGTGGGCGAAGTCGGGCGATGTGGTCGTCCCCGTCAGCCACGCATTGCCGCTGCCATCGATGGCTATTCCGGCACCCCAATCATCGCCGCTGCCTCTCAGAATGATCGACCACACCAGTGTTCCATCGGCGTGGATCTTTCTAACGAAGGCGTGCAAATCACCGTTGTAGCTAGTATCCCACTCGCCGCCGGCAAAGTCGGGTGAAGAGGTGGTACCTACTACCCACACATCCCCGTTGCCATCCACGGCCGTGGCCGCGCCGGAGTCCTCGCCGCCGCCCCCCAGATAGCTCGACCAGTCCAAGACGGGCGTGTCCGCCAGAAGCGTTCGCTGCTCCAGACCCTCGACCAGCGCCCCGGTTGCCCGACGAACCGCGCTCACCGGCCTGTCAACCCGACGCCCACAATCCTTCCACTGTGTCACGGCACACTCCTGTTACGCCTATAGCGTACTCATCAGAGCGCCACCTGCCAATCAAAAATACGCAAATTTCCCAATATCCCGACATCCTTAACCCACAGAAGCATTTGGCAACAAGGACGCGGCTACGGCCGCGGCAGCACGGGGTACACTCGATGGCGAGTGTGCTGCACGCGGCCAAATGCGAGTGCCCGGTGCGGCTCTGTGAGTTCCACAACATTTCTTTGACATCAGAATCCGGGCTGGGTACTCTGCTTCTGCCCTGTTAGCCACCCGCAATGGGTGGACTTTCCCGATGCCATCTCGCTTGCCCAAGCAGATGGCAAGCCACTAGCCGCCTCCGCCCAGAGGCGGCTGCTTTTTCCCCCTATGCTTCCCCCACCATCAACTCCGGAAAGAACGGGTGTGGCCATATTTTGTGGCAGTCTATCAGGAAGCGGTTGCGCCGGCGGCATTGCTAAGGCCGAGGTCGGCACGTGCCACTGGCTCTTGCCGCAAAACATGGCCACACCCAAAGGGACCTCGCTGGTCGCTGTTCATGGACAAGGGGCGGCGTTGGCCCTATGATGTGGCTTGGTCGGTTTCCTATAGAGCAGATTTCGCGACAGATACCTGCCTGCCCTTTCTCCTTATTCGATGCCAGCCACCTTGGCCGAGAGTTCGGCCTCTTTCCTCTAAGGACCAGAAAAGTAAAACGGCGGTCCTGACTTGGATAATCGAAGGAATCTCGATATGGGCAACAAGCTTTACGTGGGCAACCTCAGTTACGACACCGACAGTTCCGCCCTGCAGCAGCTCTTCTGCGTACATGGAACGGTTTCGGGCGCCGAGGTCATCTCGGACCGCATGACCGGCCAAAGCAAGGGCTTTGGTTTCGTGCAGATGGGCACCGATGCCGAGGCGCAATCCGCCATCGACGCACTCAACGGCAAGACCTACCAGGGCCGTGCCCTGACCGTCAATGTTGCCAAGCCCCGCGAGGAGCGCTCCGGCTTCAATGGCGCTGGCCGCAACAGCGGACGCTTGAGCCGCCAATAACGTGCAGCGGACGGGCCGCGATCCACGTGGTCCGTTTGTCGCCTGCCGGTTGGATTTTGGGCAAAAGAGCGAATACCGAGGTAGTCCTGATGCAGGTCAGAGCTGAATCCGAAGACATGGAACGCGCCCGGGCCATCACCGAGGCACCCATCGATGTCGAGGCGATGATGATCAGGCTGGCATTGCGCGGTCCAACCGCTCAGGCGCGCCGTCTGGCCCTCAGCGAACAGAACAATCCGCGCCGGGCGGCTGCCTGGCAGCGGCTTGCCATACTGATGGGGTCGCTCGCCCTTGCCCGGCCGCGCGTACTGGCGCGGGCGATGATGTTCTTCATCCCCGACACCAGATACTTCCAGCAGGTTTTCTCACTGGATGATGCCGCCGATGGATCCATCGTTGCCTGCTGCGAGGATGTCTTGCAAGCCGCCACCGATGCCGGTGTGCTCGATCAACAGGCCGGCCAACCGGATCGCCATTTCGTCCTGGGTACTCCGCAGGCGATCTATATCGAGCAACTGGACGGCAAGAGCGACAACGTCCCGCCCCACTGCAATTCGATGACCGGCTGGAACCGCAGGGCACTGAAAATCACACTGCCATCCAGCCCGTCCGCGGAACAAGTCGATGCCGTGGCCATCCTTTGTGCACTATCGTCGCTGCGATGGCGCGACACACAAACACAAACCATTAACGGTCCCGAACTGCCATGCCCGTCGCCTGCCGGGCGCCAGAACAGGTCAACATGATGGAACTGCCTCCGATCATCCAGGGTGGAATGGGATTCGCCGTTTCCGGCTGGCAACTGGCCAGCGCGGTCTCGCGCCAGGGCCAGTTTGGGGTTGTCTCCGGAACGGGTCTGGCAATCAGCTTCGCGTGCAGACTGCAGAAGGGCGATCCCGAGGATGTCCTGCGCGAAGCCATCGCGGCATTCCCTTCTCGCGCCATTGCCGATCGCGTGCTGCGCCGCTGGTATGCCAAATCCGCGCCCTCACCCGCCCAGCTCTCGGCACCGGTTCCCATGCCCACGTGGCCAATGGACCCTGCGCTGATCGAACTGACCGTGCTGGCTAATTTTGTCGAGATCCACATTGCCAAAGCGCGTGGTGGCAGCGGGCCCATAGGCCTGAACCTGCTGACCAAGATCGAAATCATGACCTTGCCCTCGCTCTATGGCGCGATGCTTGCAGGGGTCGACGCCATCTTCATGGGCGCTGGCATCCCGCGCCTGATCCCCGGAGTCCTGGACGCCCTGGCCAGGGGCCAGGTCGCCACGCTGCCCCTTACCGTTGAGGGCAGTGCCCCAGAGATGATGCATCTTGATCCAGCCGAGCTCTTCGGAGGCACCGCGCCAACCCTCGATCGCCCGGCGTTCTTCCCGATCGTCTCTTCCGACACACTGGCCAATATCCTTATCCGCAAGAGCAACGGCCCGATCGACGGCTTTGTCGTCGAAGACCACACGGCCGGCGGACACAACGCCCCGCCCCGCCGAGGCCAGGGCCTCAACGAACGCGGCGAACCGATCTGGGGTGAACTGGACCGGCCGTCACTTGGCGCATTCCGCAAACTGGGACTACCCTTCTACATCGCCGGCGGCCAAGCCGACTCGATTGCCCTGCGTGCCGTTCGCGCCTTGGGCGCCACTGGCATCCAAATCGGTACGCCCTTCGCCTTCTGCGATGAATCCGGTATCCTCCCGGAACTCAAGACCGCCGTCATCCGCGCTGCCATGCGCGGAGATATGGACGTGTTTACCGATTCAAACGCCTCGCCCACCGGCTTTCCGTTCAAGGTCGTGCAACTGGCCGGAACGCTCTCCGATCCCGAGGTCTACGCAGCCAGGTCCCGCACCTGCGAATTCGGCTACCTGCGCACCGCATACCGCCGGCAGGATGGTACACTCGGCTGGCGCTGCCCCGCCGAGCGCGAGAACGCCTACTTCACCAAGGGTGGCAAAGCCGAAGATACCGCCGGCCGCAAGTGTGTCTGCGCCGGACTGGGCGCGGTCGTTGGAATGGCCTCTCCCGGTGAACCCCCGATCATCACGTCCGGCCTCTCCATCCGGCAGCTCAGCCGCTATGTCCGCGCTGGCCAGGATTCCTATAGCGCCGAGGACGTCATCCGGGGCATTCTCACACACACCCAGGCTTCTTCTGATGTGACACAGGCCCTTCTGAGCCGCGTCTGAGTCCCGGCCCCTAGCTGAGGCTGGTCATAGTCGCCCTCGCTCAGACCCCATCAGCCGCTACGGCTTGGTTTCATGTCTGCGCCCGTTTTCCCTCGCGCGTCAGGGAACGGCGGTAATCGAGGGTGAGGATGGCTCTTCATCGGAGGTCGACGGGGGTGGCGTTCATCAGCGCAAAAAAGTGGCCGGCGGTTGGGCGAACCGCCGGCCTATCGGGGGTGATCCGGGGACGGTGTAGGGGGAAGGACGTCCGCCGGACCATAGGGCAGAAAGTAGAATACCGGACTCGGCCTGAAATTCAAGTCCAAAATACACAGAATTCTGGCCACGCATCCGTATGTTTCCCAGCTTATCCAGACACCCATCAACCTTCGTTCATACCATGGCCGCCTTTGCCCTTATCTCCGCCTTTTCCTGCATCAGGTCGTCCACGTGCTGCTTCACCGCAATCATCTTCGGATAGCGTATCTCCCGATACCCATTGACCATCTCAGGGCATGACACGATCTGCATCCACTTCCGATAGGCCACATCGCCGCCCAGATCAGCCTGCTTCAGCAATTCGATGTACCACTTCGCAAATGCCTTCTCCCGCCGATGCCAGGCCGGCCATTTCCTCAGCACCTTCATCGTCGCCATCAGTCGAAGCTGCCAATTTGTCGTATGCAGATTTAGCCGGATGCGCCAGGGGCCAATCGGAATCTCCGGGCTCGTATAGTGCTCATAGACCAGCCGATCGCCATTTGCCACATCAAGGTTGTATTTCTCGATGTCGTGCTCGATCTTCTCCGGCCGGGTCAGGAGCCAAGCCACATACGGTTCATCCTTGATCAGCAGCACCTTCGCCAGGTTCCGGATGGCCGCATGGGTTGCGGCATATGCATGGCTGGAGGAGTCGCGGTGATACACATCCTTGAGCAGATCGACATAGCGCTTGGCAAACCCGATGTTCTCGTAGTGCACGAGCTCATAGATCCGCACCACAAGGTCATACTTCGCCTGATCGGGGATATTCTTAAGCTGCCGCACCGCCGCATGGGCAATCCGCTCAAAGTCGGCCGCGAACTTCGAACTCAGCCGCCCGCGCCGAATCAGGCGCAGCTTGCTGGTCACCAATTGCTCCCAAGTCGCCGGCGTCGGCCGTGGCGGCAGCTTCCTCGGCTCCAGCGCCAGCTTTCTTCCGATATTGAACGCCTTGAGGTTCCGCCGATGGTCGCGCTTCACTGAATCCTTGATTGACCATGCAATCGAGTGCGATGACACCGGGATCAGCCCAAGCTGGTAGGCCACCCCCAGCATCATGATGTTCACAAACTGCTTCGACCCCAGCCGCCGTTCGCACAGCGTCGACAGATCGTTCGCATACGACAGTTCCTGATTGCACTTCTTGAAGATTGCATCGCGCAGCCCATCGGGATTGAAGTCGGCCCGACCCAGCAGCGTCTCGATCGTCGCCTGCTTGTAGGTATTCACAACCGCCGCCGTACGCTGCGCTGTGGCAATCCGGAATTGCTCCCGCGGATCCACCGCCCGGGCGGCCTCCAGCACATCGACGCCCAACAGCAGATCCGCCTGCCCATATGGGATCGTCGCGGTCGTCTCCGCCCCTTCGTTCTCGGAGCGCCGGGACTCCGTCGCTTCGTCGCTCTTCGGAACAAACGCCACCTGCGAAAACACTCCCCCATTTCTTATCGCCAGCCCCTTCTTCTCCGAGAACAGCACCCGATACCCTTCCATGTGCCCAGCACGCACCAGGATGGCGCCAACCAGCCCAATGCCCATCCCGCCCACGCCCGACATATGCACCCGCCACGGCCGATCCGCCGTCGGGTTCACCGCCCACTTTGGCGAAGGCAGCTTATCCAGCGCCATATTCGGCAGCGTGTAGCGCCTTCGCTTCTTGCGCACCACCGTCAGCTTTTCAAAACTCGGGCACGGCTTCACATCGATCGCCAGATCATTTGTCACCCGCACCCGCTCACATGCCCCATCGTTCACGCACCACGTCACATCGGTATCAATTTTCCGCCCAAAGTCCGTCTCGATCGGCAGCAGCCCCGGGCATCCCGTCTGCTTCGTGCATTCCAGGCAGTTCTCGCACACCTCCGGCGTGATGTTCATGAACTCCTGCCGCGGCAGGTAGCCAAACTCCTTGATCTGCTTGCGCTGATCCTTCAGCACTGTGCGATGGTAGGTGATTCCGCATTCCTTGTTGGCGATGATCACCTTCACACCCTTGTCCAAGATCGCCTTCTCCAGCGTGTGCCGATACTCCGCCCGCTCGTCCGGCCGCAGCCGCAGCACACTGATGCCACTGGTGGCGGCCATCCCGCGCACGATCTGCTCGATATCCTGCAGCGGCAGCTTCCGCCCCATCAGGTCGCGTTCGGTGCCCGGATGGCCCTGGTGCCCGGTCATCGCGGTCGTCCCGTTCTCCAGGATGATGAAGCACAGATCCTGCTTCGCCGCGATCGCATTGGTAATCGCGATCTGCCCGGAGTGGAAGAACGTCGAATCGCCCATGAACACAAGCTGCTTGTTGGTAATAAACGGATTGATGCCGCTGCCGGTGCCCGCGCCCAGGCCCATGCCCGAATAATTGTGCATCAGCGAATCGGTGGGCGGGAACATCAGCATCGTGTAGCAGCCGGTGTCGCCATGCGCAACCAGATCCACCTTCCCCAGTTTGTGCGTCTTTTTCATGTACGCTTCATCCTGGAAGTTCTTGCGGATTTCCAGCAGCACCGACGCCGAATCGCGATGCGGACATCCCGGGCAAAATGTCGGCGACCGCCGCACGATGTTCTTCTGTAATAGTTCATCGGCCGCCACGCTTGCCGCTCCCAACACCTCCAGCTTCGGCGTTGAGAGCATCCGAAGCTGCGTCACGTACTTCGTCACGCGCTGCCGCGCCTCTTCGTCCAGACTCTGCATCTTCTGCAATAGCGGCAACAGCTTCAGCGCTAACACCGATGGATTCAGCCCCCGCGTCTCGGGAATGCCCTCCGTCGGCTTCCCATCCAGCACCGGGAAGCTCTTGCCGAAGAGTCGGCCGGCCAGATCCGTCGCCTGCTCATGCGGCAACTGCGCTGCGGCGGTATCGCGGATATTGCGCTCAAGGAAACTGCGCCGTTCCTCGATCACGATCATGTGCTTACACAGAGATGAGAACTCATGCACCAGCCCCGCATCCGCCGGATACGCCATCCCCATCTCCAGGATCGGGAACGCTCCATCGAGCCCCACCCCCTGCAGAACCTGACGCAGATACGCCCCCGCGCACCCCGTCACAATAAACCCAATCTCCGCCACCTCTGACTGCAGTTTACCCGCCATGGCGGGACCGCTGACCTCTGACCTCTGTATTCTATTGATCCCCAACTTCCGCGCTGCCTCCACCGCCAGCTTGTGCCGCGCTGGAATCTCCAATTCATGCATCCAGGTCCGCGGCGGCAATTGCACCAGCTTATCCAGCGCGATTGTCGCCGTATCGATCTCAAACTTCTTGGTTGTGTTCACATCGGGGAAGTGGTTCTCCGTGCAGACCACACTTCCGCCACCGTCGGCCACGAAGTTCGTCACCAGGTAGCCGATGTACAGATTCGACGCCTGGGACAGCTTGAATGCCAGATCCACCCAATCCTTGAGTTGCTGCGCATCGCCCGGCTCGATCACCGGCATGCGCAGGTGTTCGCTAATGAACCGGCTATCCACCGGCACCTGAGTGGAATCGCACCACGGGTCATCCCCCATCACGATCACCGCGCCGCCCTGCGGGTGCACTCCCGCCAGGTTCCCCAGCGCCAGAGCATCGGCCGCCACATGCACGCCCACGCTCTTCATTACGCAGATGGCCTTGATGCCCGCCATCTGGCTGCCGTTAATGGCCGCTGATGCCAGCGCTTCATTGTTCGACTGGAACGCATGCACCCCATGCTTCTTCAGCAGCGGCGCCAGCGACCCCATCAGGTCAAAGCACTGTGCCACCGGCGACCCCGGATACCCTGTAAACAGACTGACACCACCCTCTGTTTCCAGGATTCCTTTGACAATCAGCTCATTACCAGTAAAGACTTCCCAGCCGCTGCTGCTGAGGAAACGAGAATCGATGGGCATGACAGAGCCCTTTGTAAAAAGTCAAATTGCCCGTGAGGGACCCCGTTTCCGAGATCAGGCGTGGCTTACAGGCCATCCATTCAAGGCCGGCAGGAGACGCCCCTGTCATCACGAGCAGGACTTCAGTCGCCGGAAGGGGACGCCGCACATCGCAACGTAAAGGCCCGACCGGCCGCAAAGCCTGCATTTCGTTCAGCCGGCATCGAACCGGATGAACACCACAATCTTACCCCGATCCCACCCCTGCGGCAACTCATTCGTTCCAGTGTATGTGCCCCGGTTGTGCTCGCCGCCGCAATGCCTTCATACCTCCCTTCACCCCGGGGAGAGAGGCCGGAGGTGAGGGTGCACATCCCCTCGACCTTCACAGGAACCGTCACCTGATCCCTTACGCATTTCTCTTACGCATTCCCGCCACCAGCCTCACCACCCGCGCCTCCTAGGCTCTGACTGAGGACCCAATGGCCCCACGATGAACCGGAAGCTGCACGGCCACAGTTGTGCCCGAGCCCTCGCCCGGGCTCTGAATGCTCATGCTGCCGCCATGCGCTTCGATAATGCCTTTGCTGACAGCCAGCCCAAGGCCCGGGTCACGGCAGCCAAACTCGCCGAACCGGAGGCCGCGATCAAACGGCGAGAAGGTCCAGGCGATGGCCTGCGCATCCATCGCCTTCCCCGCATCCAGCACCTCCAGCACGACGCGATCGGCCTGAAGATTGGAGCAACGCAACGTGATAGACCCGTTCCGCGGACTGCGGCGAACGGCATGCTGCATAAGGTTCCACAGAACCTGCTCCAGGCGTTCGGGGTCGCCAAGGATCTGGTCGCACGCCGCCTCCAGGCGCACCTCCAGATGCAGTGCCTCGGCCTGGATCTGTTCCCGCCAGAGAGCCACCGCCTGCCCCACAAGCCGATGCAGCGACAGGGGCTGCCGCTGTATGCGCAGCGACCCGGAATGCATGGCCGCGTAATCGAGCAGGTCGCCCAGCAGACGCTTTTCGATCTCGATGTGACGGCACATCGTCTGCAGATCCTCACGCATGCGAGGCGGAGTGACCGGGTCGCGAATCAGCATGTCGGCCAGCAGCATGACCGGGGTCAGGGGCGTCCGCAGCTCGTGGCTGACGGAGCCCAGCAGAACATCTTTCACCTTGCTGGCATGCTCCAACTGCACCAGCTTGTCTTCAAGCTTGTGAATCAGGGCCGCGTTGTACTGGCGGAGATAGCTCGATTCCTCCATCGCAGCGGCGGGCGCGTGAGTCAGTTGGCCGGCTTGATGCTTTTGCAGAACTCCCGTGATCTGATTCATGAACGCATCCGGCTCCTGGGGTTTGATCAGGAAGAGATCGGCCCCCAGGCTCAGGGCTAACTGTTCATCCTTGGGATCGGTGTAGGTTGC
Organism: uncultured Phycisphaerales bacterium; assembly: GCA_903871935.1. Classification (GTDB taxonomy): domain Bacteria; phylum Planctomycetota; class Phycisphaerae; order Tepidisphaerales; family Tepidisphaeraceae; genus CAIQIQ01. The sequence goes on along the minus strand of CAIQIQ010000080.1, from coordinate 11,617 downwards.
CGTGTAGAAAACGAACGGAATAGAAAGAAGATGGGGGTCCTGCCTCCACAGTCGACACAGCGCAAAGCCATCCATGCCAGGCATCAAGATGTCGGAGATGACCAGGTCAGGAGGCGTTGCTCTGGCCGAAGCGAGAGCCTCTATGCCATTGCCGGCCCTCTCTACCACGTACCCGTTCCCGCCGAGCATCGCTGCCAGGAAGTGCAGGTTCTCCGGCTTGTCATCGACGATCAGTACTCTGAGCATGGCAGCAACTCCGCAAATGGCACATACCTGTCATCAGCCCGGAATGTGGCGGCGGAGGTGATCCACAAACGTGTCCGGGTCAATTGGTTTCTCGATGTAATCGGTCGCCCCGGCTTCCAAGGCTTTCTCCCGGTCACCGACCATAGCATAGCTGGTTACCGCAATGATGGGAATGCCGTTCAGACTCTCGAATTTACGCAACTCGCGAGCCACGGCATAGCCATCCATCAGCGGCAACTGAATGTCCAGCAGGATCGCCACTGGCGGATTTGCACAAGCCAGCTCAATTCCGTGCCGGCCATCCTGGGCCGCGACCACTGTAAAGCCGTTTCGCTCCAGCAGAAAGCGCATCAGGTACAGGTTCTGCGCGTTGTCCTCGATGATGAGTATCGTTTGACTCATGGATTCTCCCGCCGCTGCTCGGCAGGCTGCTGTGGGAGCCTGACGGTAAAGGTGCTGCCCCTGCCCACCACGCTGCTCAACTCGATGCGCCCGCTCATCAGGTCAACCAGGCGTTTGCAGATGGACAGCCCCAGGCCGGTCCCTTCGTGCTTGCGCGCCAGGCCGGTGTCCAACTGCCGGAACGGCCGAAACACCGTGGCGCGGTCCTCTTCCGCGATGCCGCAGCCGGTGTCCTGGACGCTGATGACCACCCACCCCGGCTCGCAGGTGCAGCGCAGCGCAATCTGTCCCTGCTCGGTGAATTTGATTGCGTTGCCCAACAGGTTCAGCAGGATCTGCTCCACCCGCCGCTGATCACCAACAAACTCGCCCACTTCCGGGGCGATCTGGCAAGTGAGCTGAAGGTTCTTGCTCCGTGCCAGGGGGGTCACTGTCTGCATGGCCTTGTCGATGGCCAGGGGCAGAGGAAACGGCGCTCGCTGGATCGTCAACTGCCCGGCTTCGATCTTGGAGATATCCAGCACATCCGTGATCAGGGCCAGCAGGTGCCGAGCAGCGCTCTGGACCATGCCAAGTTGATTACGCTGCTCGCCGTTCAACGGCCCCGCCAATCCCTGCAGAAGAATGCCGGTGAAGCCGATGATTGAGTTCAACGGCGTTCGCAGCTCATGCGACATGGTCGCCAGAAACGCGGACTTGAGGCGGTCGGCCGACTCCGCCGCGTCTTTCGCCTCCTCCAGCCTAGCCTCCGCGAGCTTCAGCGCTGTGATGTCGTTGCCGACGGCCAGGCACTCCACCAGACGCCCTTCATCGTCGTGAATTGGGCGGTTGGTCCAGGAGATCCAGACTCGTGTGCCATCCCGGCGGAGATTTTCATTCTCGTTGCTGGTGTGCCGGTCGGGATGAGCGGCGGTGTCCTGGATCAACCGCTCCAGGTCGCGGCCACCCGTTTCAGTTTCGGGAACAATGGTCCCAATGACGCTGCGGCCGCGCAACTCCTCCTCCGGGTAGCCGAAGAACCGCTGGCCAAAACTGTTGAGGAAGGTGATCCGTCCGCGCGTGTCCATCCGCAGGATGATGCTGTTGGCGTTCTCGACCAATTCGCGATATTTCCGCTCGCTTTCCCGCAGCGAACTCTGGGCCAACTCGCGTTGGGTCATCTCCTGTTGCAACTGCGCTGTGCGTTGCTCGACGCGCTGCTCCAGTTCCGCAGCATGCCGCTGCACCTGCTCATGCAGGCGAATCACTTCCTCCTGCATCTGCTCCCGGTGCCTCTGCGTCCGCAAGGTCAGGATGCCATGGGCGAGGTTCGCTCCCAACTCGGCCAGCAGTTCCAGTTCCGAAGGTCCAAAGGCGTACTGCTCGCCGGTATAGAAGACCATGCCACCATACACCGTCCCATGAGCCTCAAGGGGCACCGCCGCCGCAGAACGGAATCCGCTTTCAGCCACGAGGTCACGCCACGCCTGGTACTGCGGATGGTGCGCCAGATCATGTGCAACGACCGGCCGGGCCGTGCGGATTGCAGTTCCGAGCGTTCCCTGCCCGTACTCGTTGTCGCCCCAGCTCACGCGCACGCGGCTCAGAAAACCTTCGGCCGGGCCCGCATAGGCAACCGGCCTGACCGTCTTGGCTTCGTCGTCCTGGGCATAACCCACGCAGGCCAGGTGATACCCGGCCGTGTCAACCGCCACGCGGCACACTTGCTTAAGCAGCTCCTGTTCATCGGCGGCATGGACGACCGCTGCGTTGCACCGCGTCACGACCTCCAGGGCCCGGTACGTCCGCTGCAGCGTCTGTTCACGCGTCCTGCGCTCGGCGATGGTCGCCGACAGCGTGCCGCCGGCCAGGACCAGCACACAGGCGAATCCCTGCGCCAGCAGCAGGCTCGAATACATCGACGGGCGCACGAATGGCCCCTGCCCGTGGACCGCGCCGTATATGGCAACAGTCGCTATCACAGCCACGCTCAACTGCGTCAGGGCCGGCTTTCCCCAGATGGCCGCCACCAGCACCAGCGGGAGAATCAGATATGCAACCGACACCGCCACATCCTGGGCAGTGCCGCCGGCAAACAGCAGAAACGCGGCCAGCCCCACGGCGAACAGGAATGCCCCCTGCGTCAGCAGCGACCGCAGATCACGTCGCCAGGCCGGTGCCCTGGCGATCACCAGGACCAGCGGGGTGATAAGAAGAATGCCCGCCACATCACCCAACCACCAGGTGAGCAGGGCGGACCCAGCCAGGTGCCGGGGGGAAAATCCCATGGACGTGATCGTTGTCACCCCAACCGCTGCGGCCAGGCTGCAACTCACCGCCGCCACCACAACCAACACGAAAGGATCACGGCTGCGATGCAACGGGTCATGCCACCCGATGAAGCGGCGGAAGAGCAGACGCCCCAGCACCGCTTCAAGGGTATTGCCCGCGGCGATCACCGCGGCCGCCAACACAACTCTGCTCACGCTGCCAGCGCCCGCCAGCAGCAGCACATGCACGTTGGCCAAGAACGCACCCAGCGCCACGCCCGGCCACAGGCCCACCCCTCCCCGCAGCAGCGCGCCCAGGGCAATGCCAGAGCCGATCCACACCGCCGTCGCGTTGGTCTGCGGCAATGCCAGGCTCAGCCCCAGCACGGCCGTAAGGTAGTATGCTCCGGCAATACTGAGAATTGCTGCCAGCCGCTTCTGCCACAGCACGTTATCACCTCGGTCATGGCCCACACCAAAAGTGTACCCTCCCTCCCCACCAATCTCGAATCCCCAAATGCCTGCGTTACGGAGTGATCAATGATCACTGGCTGAATCTCCAATGCATGGCCCCCGCGTACCCGCGAAATCCCGGTACAGGTCTGGCGAGCGATCCTCACCAAAGCCCGGACCAGGGGCGCAGGACCAAAGATCCGGTCCCAAAGTGGTGCGCTTTGTGCGCACAAAGCGCACCACCCCCTGCTATCCCTGCGAGGTGATTCTTTGGCTTGCCAAAAAGAAAGGTCGCGCCAGGCTCAAACAACAAAACTGAGCGTGGCGCGACGTCACTAATCGATCTGATCAAGGCTTTACCGTCCGAACCCGAAACTGAAACCCAACTGCGACTGTGGCACTTCCTGATACCGCATCTCCCAGTGACCCGCGGCCACAAGCTGCTGCGCTGGCCGATCCTCATAGTGTCCCGGCGTTACAACCACAACCCGCGGCCGATCTTCGTAATATCCGCGCACCAGAACCTGCTGCCGGACCGTCGGATGCCAGGGATCTCCGGTCGCCACATTGCGCCATTCATAGTGCTCCGGTATCCAAACGCGATCAATCACCGTCTGCGTCACGTCGGCCACCCACACACGCTGGACGACCGTCTGGTAAACCGGCTCCACCCAGACCTGAACCGCCTGCGGTTCATAGACCGGTCCGCCAATGATCGAGCCGATATCAATATGGAAACTCCCACGGCCGTGGTCATCGTGATGCCGATAACCGCCATGCCAATCTCGCTCACCATGGTCGGCCATGGCCGTGACCGGCAGAGCCACCGCGCCGCACACCAACGCCAGTCCCAACAACAGTTTACGCGTCATAATGCACCTCTTGTTCCTGAACATCCCTGTCCACTAATAGGACACCCCCGGGGCGCACAGGTTTGTGGTGCTTGGGTATAGGCAGGACCCGGCTGCGCTCGCTCGGCACTGCGGCGAATCACTCGCCCTTGGGCGCCTGGCTGCGGGCTTCGTAAACCTGCCGGGCCTCCCGGCCGATCTGCTCGAGTCGCGTGGCAATGTCGTTCATGCTACCCGGCCGCTTTGCCTCATCCTGCCGGATGCATTCCATCACCAGCTCCGACGCTGCCTGAGGCACAATGGGATTGATCTCCATCGGCGCTGGAATGGCACTGCCTATCACAAATTCCTTCTTGCGACGCGAAGGTGCCGCCGTCGGTATGGTGCGTCCGGTCAATGCCCAGTAGAGCGATGCCCCGAAACCAAAGACATCCGTCCGCACCGTCATCACCTTCCGGTGCACCTGCTCGGGCGACATGAAGCCCGGCGTGCCCTGGATGCGTTTCTTGGTGGTCCCGATCCTGCAAGCCTGGCCGAGATCAATCAGCTTCGGTTGCCGATCGCCGGTGATCATGATGTTTGAAGGTTTGAGATCGCAATGAAGAATCCCCGACGCATGCATGGCGCCCACCGCACGCGCCAGTCGCGCGAACACCAGCAGCGTCTCCCAGACGCGCATCTCCGTCACATCCGTAAAGCGTGTGCCCTCGACGTATTCCACCAGCAGCGCCGCTTCCTTGACGCGCCGGAACAGGCTGCGTTTGATATGGATGCTCACCGGCCGGCGAATCCCCTCATGGCGAACCAACCTGCCCATCGCCAGTTCGTTCTGTATCTGCTCGACATACCGGATGTCACGTTTCTTGTGGCGAGTGACGTGCTTCATCGCAAATGTGAGGCGGGTAACAGGCTCGCGAACGGCGTAAATGCGCGCGCCGGCCCCCCGCCCGATGCGCGAGATCACCGTATACCCAAATAACTGGGTCGGATGCTGCCGTCGATGTTCTGACTCGGTTTCTCTCGCCATGTGCCGCCAGAAGGTAACCATGTGCGATCATGCGGTAAAGCAACCTGATTCTCCAGAGGCAATCAGGCTAACTGTGGAAAACGCGGAAAGTGCGGCAGAAGCCGGAATCCTGCATCCATCTGTGCACGGGACGAACCAAAGACCCGCCGGTAATCCTCACAACGCCAGGCATGCCTTGGCCGCCAGATCGAATAGCCGCCGGCGAATGTCCTTGCGCGTGTTCCATTGTCGCGAATCCCACGCGGTGCCGCTGCAGTCATCACCGCAGTACAGGATCTGCCCCAGTGCGACACCCCGAAATTCCGCCACGGCCAGGAGTGATGCCGCTTCCATTTCGACGGTAACACACCCCTCCGCGCGCCGCCGGGCGATCTTCCCCGCTGTCTCCCTGTAGTAGGCATCTGTGGTCCAGGTCTTGGCACAGGCATAGTGGACATGTTCGGCATCAAGCACGCGGGTAATGGTCCTTACAACATCCGCGCGCGTTTGCACTTCACGCGCTGGAGCCAGGTAATGGTAGCTGGTCCCTTCATCGCGCACGGCCGACGTCGGCACAATCAGGTGCCCAACGGCCACATCCTTCTGCAGCACCCCAGCCCCACCGCAAACGATGAATCGGTTGCACCCCAGCGCGATTGCCTCCTCCAGCATCCCGGCCGCCAGCGGTCCGCCCAGTCCAGGATGCGTAACCCCGAGCCTCTGTCCTTGAAACTGGATCTCATAGATCGGGTGATCGCCCATCTCGCTCTTGCGGTTGGCGGCGATCCGCGCCCCGCCAGCAACAAGATCATCGATCACTTCGGCGAAGAAGCATGCGACACACCGCTCGGGAACATCCTCCCTGCGGACCAGCCGTGAAGGCTCCATCAACGCCTCGCGAGTGTCGTCATGCTCCAGAATTGGATAACTCATGTCCGCAAACTATACCCGGAAAGAGGCAGGATGCAGTGGGTAGCGATGCGGCCGGATCAGGGCTGGGGCGTGCGCGTATTGGGCTTGTTGGCGGGGCTGGTTGCGGGCAGCGGGCGCACTGGCTCGCGCTGCGCAGGTTCCAGCAGGAGCTGATCCGTAAAGCGCCCGCCGCCGGTCTTTTCAAACGTCGCCATCAGCACATAGGTTGTCTTGGGATCGACGCCGGCCCAGGCAAGCTGGAAACTGTAGCAGCGGCTGGTGCGGTTCCAGTGGTCGCGTTGGGCGGCGACATTGTCGATCGTGGCAAGAAACGGCGCCACTTCGCGTTTGCCGCGCGGATCGGGCGAATACGGTTGGTATTGGTAGATCTCAAACACCACACTGCCGGAGGCCTTCGTCGGATCGCCGAACTGGTCCTGGAACTCGATCAGGGCATCCACGCCGTCGGGCTTTCCATCGCCCGTCCAATCGCGAAGCTGCGTGAACACGGGATGGATGCGCATCGCGGTGGGCGAAAAGAGCTGTTGCTGCCCGGCGGGTTCCCACTGGGGCTGCGAGCCGCAGCCGACCAAGGCAGCACATGCCACAATTGCCAGGATAATTCGCCGCATGGTCAGGCACTGTAGAGTTGGCCGCAGCAGGTGTCAATCAGGCCAGCAGACCCGGGATCGGGCTCGCCGGTGTGCCTACCCAAGCAGTTCGGTCAACTCTTCGATCACGTGATCGGGCTGCAAGTGGGGCATGACTTCACGCAGATCCTTGCGCCGAGTAACTCCGGTCAGCGTAAGGATCGTCTGCATGCCCAAAGCCTTGGCGCCGACGATGTCCGCCTCGAGGTTGTCACCGATGGTCACACAGCGATTGGGCTGCACGTTGAGCCGGCGGCAGAGGTTCTCGAAGAACACGCGCTGCGGTTTGCCGCAGAAGATGGGTTCCTCACCGGATGCGTATGCAAGCATATGAGTCAGGGCGCCGCATCCGAACTCAATACCTCGGGCACTGGGATAGACGCGGTCGGCGGAGATGCCCAGGATCTTCGCCTTCTTCCGCGCCAGTTGCAGCGCCATGCGCAAGCGTTCATCGGTGGCGTACACGTTGGTGGGATTGCCGATGACAATGGCGTTGCAGGGCTCGCCGCCGCCGCCGACCCAGTCAACCAACCCGTCGAGCATCTCCTGGATGCCCTCGGTCGCCAGGTTGAAGATACGCGGCCGATCCGGAAACTCATGCAGGACATAGTCGGCTGTCGCCGCGGCCGCGGTGTAGATGTTACTGGGGTCAATCTCCACACCCATCCGCGCCATGCGGTTCATGACGCGAAGCGGGCTGGTCGTGCTGTTGGAGAGGCAGGCAAACTTGACCCCCTTCTTTTGTAGCATGCGCACAAGATCAACCGCACCCGGAAGCGAATACTCCTCGTGGTACATGGTCCCGTCCAGATCAAGCAGGACGGCTTCAAAACTCTCTAGTATGCTGCCCACAGCCATCGCAGTTTAGAGTTGCATCCGAACCATGGCAAGAGCGGCGATAGGGCGATTCAAGCGGTATTTCTGCGTGCCCCAACTCACGGAAGGAAACATTCCCGGGCATCCACATCGCTATCCAGCACCTTTAGATCGCGCATCTGCCTGATCAGGGTCTGCCAGCGATCCAGGGTCATCGTGCCGATCTGCTCGGGCTTCATGCCCTCGGGCAGAACCAGAGGCTTCTGGACCTCGGCCGCCTCGGCGAAGGTCTGCTCGTCCATGGTCTTGTTCAGCGAGTGCATCAGCTCGTTCGCGGGCTTAGGGTTGCTCAGGTACTGCTGCCACCCTTCGCGGAAACTCTTGACCATCGCCTCGACCGTCGTCTTGTTCGCTTTCACATAGTCGGTCCGAGCGATCAGCACACCTGTATAGGGGTTGTACCCGGCATCGGCAACGAGGAAGGTCTTCACTCCGGCCCCCTGCCTCCTGGCCGCGATCGGCTCGGAGAAGATGAAACACTGCTGTGCGTAATTCTTGTCGGCCATGAACGCCGCAATGCCGCCGCTATAGCCGACAAGCCTCATCTTGCCGAAGCCATACTTCTTCTCCAGGAAGCGCGCGTAGGTCAGGCCCTTCTCCACGGCGAGCATGCCGATCCCGCCCTTGCCCTCCAGGATATCGGCGATGGTCTTGGCGCTCGATTCTTCATGGATCATGATTCCCTGCGGGCAGGTCTGGTAGATGGCAAAGAGGGCAACAATGTCAGCGCCGCGGGTGCGGGCGATGGCGACCTCGTCGGCCGAGGCGATGGCAAAGGGCACCCGGCCGGCGCCGACCATCTGCCAGGTTGGGGCGCCAGCGCCGCCGGGCATGATCTGCACCTCCAGGCCATTGGCTTTGAAGATACCCGACTGCTGGGCGGCGTAGATGCCGCCGAACTCCGGTTCGGGAACCCAATTCAACGCAACCTTGATCGGTTCCGCGCCCACAGCGCTTAACGCGGTCATACTGACAATCAGCAGCAGAATCAGACGGTGCATGGATGCCTCCAAAGTTTTTCCTGTCATACTGTAGGCTCACGGCGATTGCCGCGCCTGCGTGCGGCTGTAAACTCCGCGGTTCAAGGTAACGCTACAAAGGAGCCCGACCATGTGTGGCGAATCACTGTTGTGTCTGTGTCTGGCGCTGGGCGTGGTGGGCGGGGCGGTGCTGGCTGATGACAGGCCGATCGCATCGCGCTATCCCGGCGATGCGGGCATCAGGAAGGATCCTGCGGTCATCTTCGCCGACGATTTTGAATCGTGGACCGATGGCGGCGCCAAGCCGCCGGAGGGCACGTGGGACACGGAACAGAAGAAGATCAGCCGGACGTGCGTGGTGCCGGGCAAGGTGGTGGCGGAGGGTTTGTCGGGACCAGGCAACGGCGTGCTGGAGGTTGCGTGCTGGGCGATGGGCAAGGGCGAGGCGTCGGGCGGTGTGACACTGAAGTTGGGCAATTACGAGCACGCCAATGAAGGCCGCGGCGACGGTTACGATGAACTGTTCGTGCGCTACTACATCAAGTTCGGCGACAGCTTCCGCGGGATGCCCAATCACGGGGCGAATCTGGGCGGACGCGACCTGAGCCGGCCGGACAGCGCCTGGGCGGGCCAGGCTGCCATCCGCGATATTGCCTCCTGCGGCTACTTTTATTCCGGCCTGCAGCCCTACGGCAAGAACGGCAGCCGCGAAGTGGAGATGGGCTTTTATAGCTACCACCTCGACAAGCACGACCAGTGGGGCGACAGCTACGAGGTCCAGAAGCACATCCCGATTCAGGTTGGCCAGTGGCACTGCGTCGAGCGGCACATGAAACTCAACTCGGTAACCGCGGAGGGCAAGGCCAACATGGACGGCATCGAAGAGCTGTGGGTGGATGGCCAACTCAGCATCAGCAAGGCCGTGCGCTTCCGCAAGACGCCCGCGCTGCGGATCACGTTCTTTTCCCTTGGGATGTATTACCACGCCCTGCCGAAGGACTACGACGCAGCGCACCCGATCACGGTCTATTTCGATGACCTAGTCATCGCCCGGCAGTACATTGGGCCGATGGGCGGGAAGGGTCCGGCGAGTGTGCCGGCTTTCAAGAGTGCGAGGGAAAGATGAACCTGATTGTGCTGCTGGTAGTGTGGGGCGCGGGGATGGTGACCCTGCTATGTTGGTTGTCAAGGCCTTTCTGGCCGGTTTGGGTTTATGTTTTCATTGTCTTGGTTCCATGCAAGCGGTTGTCGATTCTCCGATTCGATGCCCGGCCTGATTCGTGAGCTGGTCCTGCGTGAGGCGTTGCCATGGGCAATGCCCGGGCCGCTCCGCCTGCTATCCGTACTGGCTTCTCTGAGCCGTACACGTTGGTCTATGCGATCTTGCCTCAGGCCGGTGTACGCAACCCAATCTTTAATAGCGGGCGTTGGAAGCCCAGGGGTCAAAACGGGCGCGTGACACCGAAGTCTTGTTTGGCGCGGGTTGGTTATTGTTATCTCTTGCGGTCCTGGTCTCCTTTGCTCTTGCCCCCTGCCCCGACCGGGAAGGAGGGGAAGGGAGTGGGTTAGGGTGGGGTTCAGGCCGCCCTGGAACGTTCAGAGGGCTGGCCGGGGAGGGGAAGGGCGAAGCACTTGGGGCCTGATGGGTTCGCCCTTCCCCTCCCTGCGGCAGAGCGTCATGCCGCCACCATCTCCAGACCCAAGGCCGATGGCTCGGCTCGCCCGGTGAAGATCCGCCACAGGTCCACCGCCAGTTGCCGCGCGACCGCCACGATCGCCTTCTTCCGGGCCCATGCCGGCGCTTTGCTGGCCTTTCCCAATACTCCCTTCCAGCGTTTGAGGCGGATGTAGTCCGGCTGGAAGAGCACCATCATCCACGCCAGTTCCACCAGCGTCGCCCGCAGACGCGGGTTGCCGCATTTGTTGATCGGCAGTTCGGCCCCGCGCCCGCCGCTCTGGCTGCGGCCGGAACACAGCCCGGTGTAGCTGCCCACCTGCCGGCGATTGGTAAAGCGATTCCAGTCGCATACCTCACGCCCCAGTTTCTCCAGACTCAGGTGCCCCATGCCCTTGGGACGTTCCTGCCGCTGTTCTTTCGAGGCCTTCTCCAGTTCTGCCGTCAGATCGTCCAGGCGAGGCGTCAACTGCGCGATCTGCTCGGCGTAGTCGCCCATCTGGCTGATCAGGCTCTTGGCCAGTTGCTCCCGATCCGCCTGATCGGCGAACTGCTCCAGGAGCCGTGGCTGCAACTCCTCCAAAGCGCCATCCTCCCACCAGCGCCCCAGGTTCCGCATTCCGTAACGCCGCAACAGCGCGTGCCCGCGGTTGATCATCCGATTGCGGTCCTTCTTGAACTGGTCGCGCTCGCGGCTTAAGTCTCGGGCGATCTCCTCGCTCAGCGTCGGCACCCGCACCACCGCCAGGGCGCGGGTGTTGCCGGCCAGGTAGCGGTCCAGGTTCAATACGATCTGGCGGGCATCGATCTTGTCGGTCTTGGTCTTCTTGTGCCGCTCATCCCAGTTCTGCGCCACCACCACCAGACACTCGATGCCCAGGGCAACAAGCTGGCGGTGCAGGTGGAAGCCAAAGGGTCCCGCCTCGTACGCCACCACCACACGCTTGGCCAGTTTCTTCTGCTTCTGGGCAAACTTCAGGAATGCCTCGGGCGTCATGTTCTGCGACGGTTGCGGATTGCCGCCCTCGAACATCCGCGCCACCGAGTACGAGTTCTGGTGCGTGTCCACGCCAAGTTTGATGATCTCCACTGCCGGCGCCGCATCGTTGCCGGTTGGGGTGACTGTCTTGGGGTTACTGGTCGAGCGACGTTCCCCTCGACCCGGAGAAGCCTTGCGGCTAGTGCTTTGTCACACTACGGGTTTCGGGTAGACCGACTTCAGTTTGATTCTGGCGTCGTCAACTCGGAATTGCCAGTCAACCCCGCGCTGCCTGGCATTGCTGTGCTCATGCCAGGCCGCCGTTTCCGATCGCAATG
>CAIQIQ010000079.1 GCA_903871935.1 uncultured Phycisphaerales bacterium | reverse complement strand
CCCTCTTCCTCAAGCACCAAGAACCAAGTACCAAGCCTCGAGGCTACAACCTGCGCACCTCCTCCCTCAACCGAAGCGCAACCTCCTATCCCACCACAAGATACGCCACCCCACCCCACCCCCGCGAGAACCTGCGCACCTGTACCCGAAACCGTGGCACAGTCGTCTCCGACTGCGGTGCCCGCACCCGTCCCCGGGTGCAGGGAGGACGGCCCATCAGCCACCCCAACCCCAGAGCCCTGTCCGTCCCCCGATTCCTCATCGGCTCCTTCGTCATTGAATCGTCATTCGGACCTCGTCATTCGGGTGTCTCAGCCGCTACAAAGCACCCAATCTGTAACTGCGCCCGAAGCCGCGGCACCTCCAGACCTACTCGGACCATCATCACCCGCTACGGAACAATCAATGATCACTACTTAACTTGATTACTGGATTGCCCCAATGGGCAAGCTATGCTGTTTCCATCACTGGAGGTCCGCAATGAGAAACTGGTTGATCTTCCTGGCCACCTTGATCTTCTGCATGCCATCGAATGCCGCCGCCCTGCCTGATCCCATGGCAACGACTGCGGCTCGGAAGTGGTCACCAATGGAGGGAAGCCCACCAGTAACATTGGCCTCGATCCAGGGGCGACAGGCCCTGCGGATGGACTGTAAGTTCGCCGGAACCCGCTTTGAGCGGGCAAGCTGGGACTACCAGGGAGCAATCGACCTCTCGGCCATTCAAACGATTCGCTTCAGTGTGCTTTGCACCAATGCGACGCCGGTTTCGAGTTTCGTCGTGTACTTTGGCAGCGGTGAGGGATGGTATACGACCACCTTCCCGGTCGAGACCGAAGGCAAGTGGAATGGCGTGGAGGTCCGCAAAGAGGACACCCGGATCGAGGGCACACCGGCGGGATGGAGCAAAGTCGATCGCATCCGCATCTCGGCATGGCGCGGGATGGATGTGGACACCACGCTTTACCTGGCAGGCTTTGTTGCTGCCGGAGAACAGCCCTCAGTGTTGGTTGTACGCGGCGACTCGCTCGCCACACTTGCGCCATCGGAGGTGCAATCGGCGAACCAGTTCGCACAAACTACGGTGACCCTGATGCGTGAAGCCGGCATCGATTGCGCGGTGATCAGCGATGTCGACTGTACTGCAGAAACGCTACGGTCAGCGAAACTCGTTGTACTGCCGCACAATCCGAAACTGCCCGATCCGGCGCTCAAAGCTCTTACTGCTTACCTTGGAAGCGGCGGAAAGCTGATGTCGTTCTATCAGCTTCCCGAGCCACTGCTCGCGACATGCGCTCTGGTGGCCGTCGCCTATCACCAGCAGAGCCGCCCGGGAGAGTTCAGCAGCATCCGCCCAGACAACCCGTCATTGCCGGGCATGCCCGCCGAGGTGAAACAGAACTCATGGAATGTAATGGACTATCGCGCTGCGGAGGGGCGCGGGCGGACAGTGGCATCGTGGTATGACGCCGATGGCAAACCCACTGGAGTCGCTGCCCTCGTGCTGACCGATCGGGCACTGTGCATGACCCATGTGCTGCAGTCTGGCGATGCCCCGGCCAAGCGGCAGATGGTGCTGGCGATGGTGGGAGCTCTGGTGCCGGATGTGTGGCGCAAGGCGGCGACGCGGCAGTATGACAGCGTCGGGAAGCTCGCCAGTTACACGGATTATCAACAGGCGGCGACAGCACTGTCCGCCGCTGGTGACGCACCGAAGGCGGCCGTTGGCCGGGCTACACAACTTCGCGACCAGTCGCAGGCGATGCTGCAGGGAAGCAAGTTCGCCGAGGCAATGCCGCTGGCGCAGGCGGCGCAACGAGAACTGCTCGATGCCTATTGCCTGGCACAGCAGCCGATGCCCGGCGAGCACCGTGCCTTCTGGTGCCACCGTGCGTTCGGTGTGGATGGCATGACCTGGGATCAGGCGATCAAAGAACTGGCCGATAACGGCTTCACCGCAATCTTCCCCAACATGCTTTGGGGCGGCTCGGCGTTCTATCAGAGCGATGTGCTTCCCGTGGCGCCCGAGGTGGCAACGCGCGGCGATCAGATCGCGCAATGTCTCGCCGCCTGCCGAAAGTACGGAGTGCAGTGCCATGTGTGGAAGGTGAACTGGAATATGGGTTGGTCCGCGCCCCAACAGTTCATGCAGAAGATGAAACAGGAGGCGCGGACGCAGGTAAACTTTGACGGCAAAGCCGAGGATCGCTGGCTCTGCCCCTCCAACCCGCTAAACCAGGACCTCGAAATCGCCGCCATGGTGGAGGTGGCGACGAAGTACGATGTGGATGGCATCCACTTCGACTACATCCGCTATCCTGGTCCCGAGAATTGTTTCTGCAACGGCTGCAAAGAGCGATTCCAGAAGCAGATCGGCAAGGTAGTCGCCGATTGGCCGCGGGCAGTGCGCAGTGATACACAACTGGCGGCCGCATGGCAGGATTTCCGACGCTCCAATATCACGCGCGTAGTGGCCGAGGTAAGCCAGAAGGTTCGCGCATCAGGAAAGAAGACAAAGATATCAGCCGCCGTATTCCCCAACTATGCCGTCGATCGCGACAGCGTTGGCCAGGACTGGAAACTATGGTGCGACCGCGGCTACCTCGATTTCGTCTGCCCCATGGACTACACCGCCAGCCTCGGAGAGTTCCGCCATCTCGTCACGCGGCAGATTCAGTGGGCGGGCAAAGTCCCGGTCTATCCCGGCATCGGCCTGAGCGTCTGGCCCGGCGGCGGCCGCGATGTGGTCAAACTCACCGAGATGATCAAGACAACGCGCGAACTGGGCTGCAAAGGTTTCACCGTCTTCGAATACAACACGGCCGAGGCGCAGGATGTCCTGCCCTCACTGGGAAAAGGCATTACGCACAAATAGCCCTGTTGACGCCATCCTCATTAGCCCTAATCTCTGCACCATGCGCATAGAACACTCTTACGACAAACTTACTGGCGGCCGTTGGATCAAGGGGAACTTGCACACGCACACCACCGTTTCCGACGGCGAATGTCCGCGGCAACAGACCGTCGATGCCTTTGCCGATCGCGGCTATGGCTTCCTCGCCATCACCGATCATGATGTCCTGACCAGCAAGAAAGACCTGCAAAAGCTCGAATCGCACGGCCTGGCATTGCTGCCCGCCAACGAGGTCAGCGCCAACGGTGTGCACATGCTGCACATCGGCGCTCGCACTCGCGTCAAGCCACTCGCCGACCGCCAGGCGGTGATCACCGCCGTCAACGCCGACGCCGGTTCCCTCCTGATCGTGAACCACCCAAACTGGTTTGCCCAGTTCGACCACTGCCCTCACAACCTGCTGCAAGAGTGGCAGGGATACGCCGGCATCGAGATCTACAACGGCGTCATCGAGATCCTCGAGGGAAGCCCGCTGGCAACCGACCATTGGGATCGCCTGCTCAGTGCCGGCCGGCGCGTCTGGGGCTTCGCCAACGACGACGTCCATAAGTTGGCGCATATCGGCATTGCCTACAATGTCGCTTACGTCAACCAGCAGACCCCCGACGCCGTTCTCGACGCCCTGCGCGCCGGCCGCTTCTACGCTTCCACCGGCGTAACCATCAGCCAGATCATCGTCGATGCCGGCCATACCCCGCGCATCCGCGTCGCCGCCCCGGATGCCGACCGCATCATCATGTACGGCAAGGACCAGCGCCGCCTCGCCTTCTGCGATGGGCAATCCATGGAAACCCCGTATCCACCCGCCGAACCCTACGTGCGCTTCGAATGCCTCGGCCGTGGCGGCCGCTGCGCATGGACGCAGCCGTTCTTCAAGGCCGAATGATGGAGGTCCCCGCATGCTGATCCTCATGACCCAAGGTGCCACGCGGGCACAGATCCAGACGGTATGCGAAGCGATCCGTCATGCCGGTTTCACACCGCACGAGATTCCCGGCTCCACTCGTACCGCCATCGGAATTACCGGCAACCAGGGACCGCTCGCACCGGAGCTCTTCTCCAACCTTGAGGGAGTCAGCGAATGTGTCCCGGTTTCCAAACCCTATAAACTTGTCAGCCGCGAGGTAAAGCCTGAGTCCACCGTTGTCGATGTGGGCGGCGCCAAGATCGGCGATGGCTCGCTCGCCATCATTGCCGGCCCCTGCTCGGTCGAATCCTATGACCAGGTCATGAAAGCTGCCGAAGCCGTCGCCGCTTCGGGCGCCAAGTTCTTCCGCGGCGGCGCCTACAAGCCCCGCACCAGCCCATACCAGTTTCAGGGACTCAAGAGTGAAGGCCTGCGCCTGCTCGAAAAGGTCCGCGACCGCTTTGGGCTCAAGATCGTCTCCGAGGTCAAGGACACCGAATCGCTCGACGAAGTAGCGGCCGCCATCGACGTGCTCCAAGTCGGGGCACGAAATATGCAGAACTTCTCCCTGATCGAGGCCCTTGGCCGCCAGCGCAAGCCCGTTCTGCTCAAACGCGGCGTCAGCGCCACCATCACCGAATGGCTCATGGCCGCCGAGTACCTTCTCTCCCTGGGCAACTACAACGTCATCATGTGCGAGCGCGGCATCCGCACCTTTGAGACCATGACCCGCAACACCTTCGACCTCGCCGCCACGGTCATGATCCGCCACCACTCGCACCTGCCCGTCATCGCCGACCCATCGCACGGCGTCGGCATCGACTGGGCGGTACCGCCGATGGCGATGGCATCTGTCGCGGCCGGCGTGGATGGTGTAATGGTCGAGGTCCATCCTGATCCGCGCCGGGCCCTTTCCGATGGCCAGCAGTCGCTCACCTGCGAGGCCTACACCAAACTCGCCGCCGACTTGAACGCCCTGCACGCCTGGCGGCAGCGGATCTAGGTACCGCCTCTTTTCGACTCGGCCGCCTTCCGTTCCAGTGCTTTCACGTTCGGCTCCGGAGCCATCTTCCGCCATCGCACATAATCGAAGCTCCAATGGTAATTCTGGCTGAACTGTTTTCCGCCCCAGCCCTCTGGATCCCGCCAACCGTAGTCGATCCAGTTCTTCCAGACCTTGTCCCCCGCGTCGAGGAAGTACCGTTCACCTGTAACATGCCAGAGCCACCCATACAGCGGAACTACCAGCAGATCGATCCCTCCCCAGTACACATTCGGATGTCCCGTATTGGACGTGAATCCATGATTCTTCTGGCTATACAGCTTCTCATACGTCAGTTTGGCAACATCATAGATCTTCGCAAGTATCTTTGCCCTGTCATCTTCGGAGGTGTCGCTGCGCTCATAGACACGGATCAGCGCCTCAGAGGTCAGCGCGAACATGAACGGCTGGTACTGAGCTGTCTGCTCACCGGGGTATGCAGCGTTCGGGTACGCGCTAAGGTAAGCCTTCCAGATATCCAGGTGGCTGAAGGCAGTATCCAGATAAGGATCCCGGCCGGCGAACTCCGGCGCGCCAAGGTCCCTTGCCACATGCCAGGCGTTGATGCTGTAAGCCACTTCCCGGCTCAGGTCAACGTTCGTATCCCACTGCCTGACATGCTCAGCGTGAACGATCTGCGAGAACCTGCTCTTGCGGGCCATTTCGATGGCGGTGTTCTTAGAGACCTCATCGTGCAGAACGGTCCAATCATAATACAGCCCGCGGGTGAAGTTCCGCCAGCCGTCCACCCCGTACTTCCTGGTCTGGATGACATAGCTGTCCCTGTAGAACCTTCGACACTTGGCGGCGACCTCAAGCCACTTCTTGTCCCCGGTATACTGTGCAGTCTGATGAAACACGAAGATTCCGTCGTAATACCAGATGTAACCTTCGTTTACCTCCTGCCCGACGACTCTCTCCGGCTGGGCCCTGACGGCGCGGGCGTTGTCCTTCATATGGGCCTCCCATTGGGAAAGCCCCGGTATAGGCGGAACCGCTTCCTGAGCAAAAGCACAGGCGGCCATAAGCATCACCATAGCGAGGACAACCAACATTCTCATACATCTCCAAAAGCCATCAGCCTTCCACAACAAACGCAACCCCACATCCTCATCTCTCTACCTGCTTTGGCCAACATTCGTTGCCCGCTTCTCCGCTTTACACGTTCCCACCGAGCCGCATCCCGTCGTACAGTAATCCCAACACTTTACCCCAACCGAAGGAGAAACCCATGGCATTGGACGTCACCAAAGTGGACGTATGGGCAACTGAGATCTCGGACCAGCCAGGCGGGTTGGCGACGGCACTGTCGGCGATCGCAGCGGCTGGCGGCGACTTGCAGGCGGTCATCGCCCGGCGGCAGCCCGACAAAGCCGGAACCGGCGTCGTCTTCCTCAGCCCCGTTAAAGGCAAATCCGTCCAGACTGCTGCCAGACAGGCGGGCCTATCTCCCGCCTCGAATATCGCGACCCTTCGCGTGGAGGGCCCCAACCGTGCCGGCACCGGCCATCGCATCCTCAAGGCCATCGGCGATGCCAGCGTCAACGTCCGCGGCGTTTCGGCCGTGGTTGTCGGCAACAAATTCGCCGCCTACATTGGCTTTGACAACGCCGCGGATGCAAACGCCGCCGCCAAGGCCATCAAGGCCGCCGACAAAGCAAAACGCTAGAGCGGTTTGCAGATGACCCTAGCGCCTGCCAAACTGGCAGTGTATAACTTCGTGTCGAGAAGGAGCGCGATACGAATGACATACTCGCTGGATTTCCGCAGGCGTGTGATGGCTCTCTACGACGAGGGAATGCAGACCTGCGAGATTGTTGAGATCATGGGTTGCAGTGGCGCTTGGGCGCGTCGATTGAAACAGCGTCGCCGGGAGACCGGCACGATCGCGGCCCAGGTTCCGGCACGCATCTACACTCGGGTCTACCAGGATCGCGATGAGCGGCGCATCTGTGATCTGATCGCCCGGCGACCCGACGCCACGCTGGCCGAAGTCGTAGAAGCCATCGGGAAACCGGCAAGTCTGGCGACGGCGTGCCGTACCTTGGCGCGGCTGGAACTGGCGCGAAAAAAAAGTCCACGAACGCGGCCGAACAGGATCGGCCCGACGTAGCTCTGGCGCGGCGGAATTGGTTCCCGTCTCTGGGTGCTGTACGCATCAGAGACTTGGTCTTCATCGATGAATTCGGGGCTACAACCACCATGCAACGACTGTATGGTCGGGGACCGCGTGGCCAACGCGTGTTCAGCAAAGTGCCACACGGGCACTGGAAGACGATCAGCACCATCGCTGCCATGAGCAGTCAGGGAATGGTGGCGTCGGCCAGTTTCGACGGCGCGACCGATACCCCGACGTTCATCGCATTCATCCGTGGCGCGGTGGTGCCTGCCCTGCAACCAGGACAGGTCGTGGTCATGGACAACCTCGCATGTCACAAGGACTCGGAGATCGCGCGTCTGCTCAATGACTGCGGCGCAAAGCTGCTGTACCTGCCGCCATACTCGCCGGACCTGAACCCGATTGAGTTGGCTATCTCTAAGATCAAGACGCTGTTGCGCAAGCTCGCGCGCCGAAGCGT
>CAIQIQ010000078.1 GCA_903871935.1 uncultured Phycisphaerales bacterium | reverse complement strand
GTCGCTGCTACTGTGGGTTAAGTCGGCGTTCCGCCGACGTGGGCTGGGTCACAGTGGGGGAGCAGACATTCCTCCTCCCTTTCTTATCGCTGCGGGCGACCGGCGGAAACCTTTCGCGCGGCTACCGCTCCTCGGGATGGGCGGCACCTGATACCGAGCTGAGCACTGAATTACCAAAGTTGGCAATCTGCGTCCTAGAACGCAAACATAAGTTCGCTAGTATTAACTATTCTACGGATTCCCATGGTTCTGCATCGGAAGACATGACTCGAGCAGTGAAAATAGCTGTTTCTGGAAAGGGCGGCGTCGGAAAGTCGACGCTGGCAGCCGCGTTGGCGCTTCTGATGGCAAGGCATGGCCGCAGGGTGTTGGCTGTGGATGCTGATCCGGACGCGAATCTGGCGGCGGCGCTGGGGATCAATGCCCAGGAGCAGCGAAGAATCGTGCCCATCTCAGAGCAGAAGGCGCTGATCGAGCAGCGCACGGGGTCGAAGGTCAAGCAATATGGGCAGATGTTCAAGCTGAATCCCCAGGTGGACGATATCGCCGAAGGTTATTCCTACAGGCACAACGGGGTGTCGCTGCTGGTGCTGGGCGCGGTGGAGCAGGGCGGTTCGGGCTGTGCATGTCCCGAGAGCGTGCTGCTGCGGGCGTTGGTGCAGGACCTGGTGTTGCACAAGGATGAGGCCCTGGTGTTGGACATGGAGGCCGGCGTGGAGCATCTCGGGCGGGCGACAGCGCGTGGCGTGGACACGATGATCATCGTTGTCGAGCCCGGGCAGAGGTCGATAGATTGCGCCGGCCGGGTGTTGCGGATGGGTGAGCAGATCGGCCTGCGGGATATCCGCATCGTGGCCAACAAGATCACTGGGGCGGCGGATGAGGCTTTTGTCCGGCAGTCGCTGAACGGGCGCGAATTACTGGGTGTGATCCCGTTCTGTGAGGGGATTCGCTCGGCGGATCGCGATGGTCAATCTGTGCTGGATGGCTGTACACCAGGGCTTCTTGGGGCGTTTGAGAGCATTCTGGCAAACCTGGGACGGGAGGCTGGCAATGAATGCAAGTGAACTCAATCGCCAGAAGTACCTGACCCTGATGACGGACGTCGAGGGGCTGGAAGAGACGGTGGCAGATCTGGAGAACGACATCAAGGAGGCGAGCGAGTTTCCTGGTTCTGAAGATGTGAAAGCGCTGCAAGAGGAGCTGGCGGGTTTCCGCCGGAAGCTGGCGCAGGCGCGGACGGAACTGGCACGAGTGAGTGATGGATGTGGGCGGCCGCATCCGCAGAGTTAACAGCGACGATTTGAGAGGAGTGACCGTGAGCATCAAAACCAAGTGTACAGCGACGGCGATCGGCAGCCTGCCCTACGCTGAGGCGGCTAAGGCGGTCGATACCGTATTGGCGAGCATCCCGGATGCGCCCATCTGGCCGCAGCTTCCGCGGCTGGGGCTGAATGAGCAGATGGAAGTGCAGTATTCCGAAGGCATTCCCTGCGTCGTTGTGGACCAGGACAAGAAGCGCATGTACTTCCAGACCGATGGCGACCACTCCGAAGCGCTGGCGACGTTCTACGAGCAGTACATGGCGGCCATGGACCCCGACAGCGGCAATGGCGACTGCTCAGCGCTGGCGATTAGCCCGGCGTATTCACAGGGTTTCCACGCGATGGAGAGCCGGCTCAAGTCGCTCAATGGCGCCAGCAAGCGGCCATTCGTCAAAGTGCAGACCACGGGCCCATGCTCATTTGCGCTAACGATCGTGGATGAGAACAAGCGGGCGATCTACTACAACGACGAGTTCCGCGATGTGGTGGTCAAGGCGATGGCGATGAAGTGCCGCTGGCAGATTCAGCGCTACAAGAACTTTGCCCAGAAGGTGATCTGCTTCATTGACGAACCGATCCTGTCGGCCTTTGGCAGCTCAACCTATGTGTCCGTGCAAAGAGAGGATGTGGTGAACATCCTCAAGGAAGTGATCGACGCCGTGCACGCCGAAGGCGCGCTGGCCGGGATTCACTGCTGTGGCAACACGGAATGGAGCATCCTGATCGACGCGGGCGTGGACATCGTGAACTTCGACGCCTTTGAGTATGCCGATACCATTGCCATGTATGGCGATGCGGTGAAGAAGCACCTGGACCGAGGCGGCATCCTGGCGTGGGGTGTGGTGCCCACATCGGTGGCGATTCGCAACCAGAGCGTGGAATCCCTGATCCAGAAGTTTGAGAAGGGCGTGGACAATCTTGCTGCTAAGGCTGGCATTCCAAAGCAGCAGATCGTGGAGCAGGCGTTGGTGACGCCCTCGTGCGGGACCGGTTCGATGGCCGTCGAGGATGCCGAGAAGGTGTTCCTGCTGCTGGGGCAGTTGTCGAAGGCGCTCAAGGCCAGATACGGATTCTAAAACGCTCCAGTAGTTGGCGCTATGAGCTACACCATCGCGATCACTGGCAAAGGCGGGGTCGGCAAGACCACGGTGGCGGCACTGACCGTCTCGCGGTTGATCGCGCGCGGTTGCCGGCCGGTGCTGGCGGTGGATGCGGACCCCAACACCTGCCTGGATGCCGTGCTGGGCGTGAAGGTGCAGAAGACCATCGGCCGCGTTCGCGAGGAAGCTCGCGAGATTGCCGGCAAAGGGATGTCGGCCGGCGTTTCCAAGCAGGAGCTCCTGGAGATGAAGATCTCCGAGAGCCTGGTGGAGGCGGACAACTTTGATTTGATCGCCATGGGTCGACCAGAGGGCCCAGGCTGCTACTGCTACGCGAACAATGTCCTGAAGCAGGCCATTCAGAGCATTGCTGACAATTACGCCTACGTGGTGATTGATAACGAGGCAGGGCTGGAGAATCTTTCCCGCCGGATCGTTCAGAAGGTGGATCTGATGCTCATTGTCGCCGACCCCTCCAGGCGGGGCATGGAGACGATGGCCCGGCTGCATGAACTGGCCGGCGAGATGGGCGTGGGATACGGCAAGCTGGCGATGGTGGTGAATCGTTTGCGCCGCGATGAATTGCCGATTGGAGCAGCAGAACTCAAGCAGCAGCTTAAGGCGGATTACCTTGTGGGTCTGCCGGACAACGTCCAGTTGTCGGAATGCGATGAAGATGGATCAAGTCTTGGCGGTCTGCCGCCAGACAATGAAGTAGTGAAGCGGATTGACGCCCTGCTTGCAGAAGCGGGCGTGATCAACAAATGACGAATGTCGAATCAGCAGGAGATGTTATGGAGAAACAGCCAGCGACCAGGGCCCCACAGGATCGTGCGTGGGATGCGGCCTCGGTTCAGATCATCGGCAAAGCCGAGCGCGAGGGCGCCGATACGTGCTTCTCACGTATGGACACCCAGCAGAATCAGTGCGGGTTCGGCAAGGGCGGGATTTGCTGCCGCATTTGCTACATGGGACCTTGCCGGATTACGGCCAAGGCGCCGCGAGGTGTGTGCGGGGCGGATGCCGATACCATCGTGGCGCGCAACTATCTGCGCGAGGTGGCCGGTGGAACGGCGGCACACTCGGACCATGGCCGGCACCTGGTATTGCTGCTGAAGAAGGTGGCGCAAGGACATGGCGGCAGCTACCAGATCAAGGACGAGAGCGCCCTGCGCGATGCTGCGCGCAAATACGGAATCGAGGAGTGCGACCGGGACGCCAAGGATGTTGCCAATGACCTTGCCGACATCTTCGTGAAGGAATTCACCAGTCAGGAAGAGCCGGTCCGCACACTGCAACTGGCTCCGCTTAAGCGGCAGGGAATCTGGAAGCAGCATGGGATCGAGCCGCAGGGCATCGACCGCATGGTCGTCGAGTGCATGCATCGCTCTACGATGGGCGTGGACCACGATTACAGGAACATCCTGATGCATGCTTTTCGCACATCGCTGGCGGATGGCTGGGCGGGCTCGCGGGTGGCGTCGATCACGTCGGACATTCTGTTCGGGACGCCCGCACCCGTGCGCAGCAGAGCGAACCTGGGTGTGCTGGGCGCCAGGACGGTCAATGTGATCGTTCATGGCCATGAGCCGGCGTTGTCGGAGATGCTGACGGCGGCTTCGAGTGACCCGGAGATCCTTGATTATGCGAAAGCGGCCGGCGCCGCAGGTGTGACCCTGGCGGGCATCTGCTGCACGGCGAATGAAATCCTGATTCGCCATGGCATCTCGGTGGCCGGGAACTTCCTGCAGCAGGAACTGGCCATCATTACCGGCGCGGTGGAGATGATGATCACGGATGTGCAGTGCTGCATGGCGAGTCTGCCGAAGGTCGCCAGTGCCTATCACACGCAGATCGTGTCGACGTCAGACATTGCCAAGACGATTGGCGCGGATCACGATGCGTTCGATGAAGAACATGCCTACGACAATGCCAAGAAGCTTCTGAAGCGGGCCATCGACAACTACAAGAATCGCGACCCCAGGAAGGTGGCCATTCCCGATGCGTCCAAGCCACTGGTGGCGGGGTTCAGCGTTGCGGCCATCAAGTACATGCTGGGCGGGACGTTTCGCGGTTCGTTCCGGCCACTCAATGACGCGATCATCGCCGGGCGGATCAAGGGCGTGGTCGGCATCGTCGGATGCAGCAACCCCAAGAGCAAGGTCGATCACTACACCAATACGCTGACGGCGGAGTTGCTGAAGCGCAACATCCTGGTGCTCAAGACCGGGTGTGCCGCGATTGCCTCGGGCAAGGAAGGTCTGTTGACGCCCGAAGCGGCGTTGCAGATGGCAGGACCGGGATTGAAGGAAGTGTGCGAAGCGGTGGGTATGCCGCCGGTGCTGCACATGGGAAGCTGCGTGGACAATGCCCGCATCCTAGAGGCGGCGACAGAGGTGGTGATGGAAGGGGGCCTGGGCGACGATCTTTCGGATGTCCCTGCCGTCGGAGTGGCGCCGGAATGGATGAGCGAGAAGGCGGTGGCGATCGGCTGCTACTTCGTCGCCTCGGGCGTGGATGTCATCCTGGGGCATCCCTTCCGCATCTCCGGCTCGGCCAACGTAACGCAGTTCCTCAATGAAGAGACTAGATCGCTGTTTGGCGCGTCGTTCCATGTCTGCCCCGATCCGAATGAGGCGGTGGCGAAGATTGTGGAACTGCTCGACCGCAGACGCGAGAAGCTCGGAATCAACAAGAAGGCCCAGCGGAAGGCGCTGGATATGAAAGATCGGAGAGCCCTGAATGTCTAAGGTAATCTGTGCCAGCGCCATTGATGGCGCGATTGATTGGGTGCTGCGAGCTGACGCGATGCTGGACCAGGCGGTCGCCGCCAAGGGCGAGTCGTCCAAGGTCGGCTTTCCCGACACGGCGTACTTCCTGCCGGTGATCTATTCGTTCACCGGTGAGAAGGTCCAGACGCTGGGGGATTGCCGACGCATCCTCAAGCGGGCCAAGGCGCTGCTGCCGCAACGTCCCAGCGACAAAGTGTGGCTGCCTTACCTGGGCAACACCCTGGACGCCGGCGTGGCGGCGCTGTTTGCCTGCGAGGTCATCGAGGCCTGCAAGTATCTGATCGGGCCTAATCCGGTCGATGGAATCTGGGTGGGCGCGGCCAATGATGTGATCATGCGCGAGCGCGGCATCGAGTTTGTCGACGGCAGCGCGCCTGGATTCGCGGCCATCACCGGCGCGGCTCCAACCAATGAGATCGCGGTAAAGATTGCCCGCGAATTACAGGAAAAGAACATCTATGTGTTCATGGGCGGGTCAACCGGCGGCAAACAGTTTGCCGAGCAGTTGGCCGAGGAAGGCGTGCAGTTGGGCTGGGAGACGCGTCTGGTGCCGTTTGGCAAGGACGTGTCAGCGCTGATCTATGCGTTGGGTTTCGCCAACCGTGCGGCCCTGTCGTTCGGCGGCGTGAAGCCGGGCGACTTTAAGGGCAACCTGAAATACAACAAGGACCGTGTTTTTGCGTTTGTGCTGGCATTGGGCGAGGTCAATAACCAGAAATACGCGGCGGCGGCCGGGGCTATCAATTACGGCTTCCCCGTCATCGCCGACACCGATATTCCGCAGATTCTGCCGACCGGCGTCTGCACCTATGAACACGTCGTCTCCAATGTTCCGCATGAGAGCATGGTGGAAAAGGCGCTGGAGGTGCGCGGCTGCAAGATCAAGATTACCAAGGTGCCGATCCCGGTGCCCTATGGCCCGGCGTTCGAGGGTGAGCGTATCCGCAAGCAAGACACGCATGTCGAATTCGGCGGCAATAAGACCACCGCGTTCGAGTATGTCACGTCAGTGGACATGGACGCCATCAATGATGGCGACATCCAGATCATCGGCCCGGATATTGACCAGGTGAAACCCGGTACGGCGTTGCCGCTGGCCATCTGGGTTGAGGTCGCCGGGCGGAAGATGCAGAGCGACTTTGAGCCGATCCTCGAGCGCCAGATTCACCATCTGGTGAACGGCGCTGAGGGCATCTGGCACATGGGCCAGCGCGACATCGTCTGGACGCGCGTGTCGACGGGCGGCTTCGCCAAGGGCCTGCGGCTGCGCCACTACGGCGACATTCTGCACGCCAAACTACTCTCGGAATACCCCGCGATTGTCGACAAGGTGAAGGTCACTCTTATTACCGATGCCGACGAGGTCGCCAAGCGCGTGGCCGTCGCTCGCAAGGTCTATGATGAGCGCAACCGCCGGCTGGAATCGATGACGGATGAGTCGGTGGACACGTTTTACTCGTGTCTGCTGTGTCAGTCATTCGCTCCCGATCACGTCTGCATCATAACCCCCGAGCGGTTGGGTTTGTGCGGCGCCTATAACTGGCTTGATGGCAAGGCCGCATACGAGATCGACGAGACCGGACCGAATCAGCCGGTCAAGAAGGGCGATTCCATCGATCCGATCAAGGGCATCTGGAAGGGCATCAACGATTTCGTCTACATCAACAGCCACAAGGCTCTCGAGTCGTTCTGTGCCTATTCCATCATGGATCGGCCGATGACCAGTTGCGGATGCTTCGAGGTCATTCTGGGCTATGTGCCGGAACTCAACGGCGTGATGGCGGTCAATCGCGAGTACCTGGGTGAGACACCGATTGGCATGACGTTCTCGTCGCTGGCCGGCCAGGTCGGCGGCGGGCAGCAGACCCCCGGCTTCATGGGCTGCGGCAAGGTGTTCCTGACCAGCCGGAAGTTCCTCTTCGCCGAGGGTGGACATAAGCGTCTGGTGTGGATGCCCAAAGAACTGAAGAGCCTGCTAGCGGAAGACCTGAAGAAACTGGTTGCCGCGCAGGGCGTGCCGGATCTGCTGGACAAGATTGCCGATGAGACGGTTGGCACTGACACCAATGCGGTTCGGGCGTTCCTGGAGAAGGCGGGTCATCCGGCGCTGAAGATGGAGGATATGACGAACTTCGCGCAGGCGGCGGCGAGCGAGACTTCAGCGGCGCCCGCGCCAGAGGTCCCGCCGGTTGTGGAGGCGGCATCGGCCAGCGAGCAGACGGCGGTCAAGGGCGAGGCTGCTGCAACTCCGGTTGCCAAGATCGATCTGGAACAGATCAAGGCCGAGGTAATGCGCCAGGTGACAGCCGACATCAAAGGCGTCCTGACTCAACAGATTGTCCGCGAGATCATTGGCTCGCTGTCGGAGAAGTTCCTGGGTGCGGCTCCGGCCGCGCCGGCGGCGGTTACCGCACCGATAGCGGCATCGCCCGCGCCAGCGCCGGTCAAGAAAGAAGGCCCCACCGCTCAGGCTCGTATCGCGGCGATCAAGAACGTCCCGATCAAGAAGGATGCTGCCGAAGTGCCGGTCCATGTGGTAACACTGGGCGCAACCCGAGACAAAGGTGGCACGCGCGGCAAGACCTACCAGATCGGCGGGGCGACGGCCATGCCGTTTCACGGCTGGGAAGGCCAGATGCCAAATCGGCCACTGGTTGCAATGGAAGTGTTTGACCTGATCGGCCCGAAGTATCCGGCGCTGCTCCGAGAGGTCTATGGCTCGCTGCTGGACAAACCGGCGGAGATGGCCAGGGCCCTGGTGGAGAAGTACGGTGCGGACCTGATCAGCGTGCGACTGGAAGGCACGCACCCCGAGAAGGGCAACCGCTCGGCCGAGCAATCGGTGGAACTGGTCAAGTCGGTGCTGGCGGCGGTGGATGTGCCGCTGATCGTCACTGGCCACAATCACTTCGACAAAGTGAACGAAGTGATGAAGGCTGTCGCGCAGGCGTGTGCGGGTGAGAACCTGCTGCTGAACTGGGCGGAGACGGACAACTATCGCACTATCGCGGGCGCTGCGCTGGCTTACGGACATACCGTGGTGGCGCAAACGCCGATTGATGTCAACATGGCCAAGCAGCTCAACATTCTGATGGGCAACATGGACGTCAAGCCGAGCCAGATCGTCATGGACCCGATGACCGGGGCGATGGGATACGGCATCGAGTACACCTACTCGGTAATGGAGCGCATCCGCATGACCGGCATCGGTGGCGACAAGATGCTTGCCGGCCCGATGATTGTCTCGCCGGGTCAGGAATGCGCCAAGATCAAAGAGGTGAAGGCCGCCGAAAAGGATTTCCCCGCCTGGGGCGACCTGGCGAAACGGGCGGCCATGTGGGAACTGAGCACCGCCACCAGCTTCCTCTATTCCGGCGCCGACATCCTGATCATGTACAACCCGCAGGCGGCGGTGGCGCTCAAGAACACGATCAATCAACTGATGGACAGGAAGGCTTAAATCATGGCGTTGACAGGCCTGCAAATACAGAAACTGCTTCCCAAGACCAACTGCAAAGAGTGCGGCTCCAACACCTGCCTGGCATTTGCAATGAAGCTGGCGGCCAAGAAGGCGGAGCTTAAGGATTGCCCCTATGCCTCGGATGAGGCGAAGCGCGTTCTGGGAGCGGCGTCGGAACCGCCGGTGAAGGGTATTGCGCTGGGCGCTGAGCAAGCGCTGAAGCTCGGCGAAGAGACGGTGCTCTATCGGCATGAAAAGACGTTTGTCCATCAGACGGCACTGGCGGTGAACATCAATGACACGGAGGCGGCCATTGAGGCGACGCTCAAATCATGCAAAGACTACGTGCTCAATCGCGTCGGGCAGACGCTGGTGCTGGACATGGTGGCGGTGACGCAGAAAGGCAATAGTGCTGATGCGTTTGTCGCGCTGGCTCAGAAGGCGTGGACGACCATGAAGCGGCCGCTGGTGCTGCGAAGCGCCGATGCCGGAGCTCTGGCGGCCGCCGCTGCGGCGATCAAAGGATCGCACAGCGTGCTGGTAGCGCCTGATGCGGAATCGGCCGAGGGACTGGTGGCGGCGGCGAAGGAACATGGCCACGCACTGGCCATCACCGCTCCCGACCTCGATGCTCTTGCCGCGCTGGCGGAGAAGATCAAGGCGTCGGGCTTTAACGACCTGGTGCTGCAGTTCCAGACCCATTCGCTGGCGGAGCAGTTCCAGACCAACGCGATCGCTCGCAAGGCCGCGCTCAAGGACAACTTCAAACCACTGGGCTACCCCACGTTGAAGTTCATCCAGAGCACCGACCTGATGGACAGCACGGTCGAGGCGGTCACCGAGATCAACAAATATGGCGGCATATGCGTGCTTCCGAGCTTTGATGCAGCGCAACTGGCGTCGCTAATGACGTTGCGTCTGAACATCTACACCGACCCGCAGAAGCCGATCCAGGTGGAGCCGAAGGTCTACGCCATCGGCGAACCCAAGGCCGATTCGCCGGTCTTTGTGACGACGAATTTTTCGCTGACGTACTTCATTGTGTCGGGCGAGATCGAGAACAGCGGCATCAGCGCCTGGCTGGTGGTGCCCGAGTGCGAAGGCATGAGCGTTCTGACCGCGTGGGCGGCGGGGAAATTCTCAGGCGCTTCGATCGGGAAGTTCATCCGCGAGATCGGCCTGGAGAAAGACATCACCCGTCGCGATCTGGTGATTCCCGGTTATGTGGCACAGATCAGCGGCGAGTTGGAGGAAAGCCTCCCCGGTTGGCGCGTGCTGGTTGGGCCGCAGGAGGCGGGAGATCTGGAGAGCTTCATCAAGACGCGATTGGTGTCGTAACCGCTATGCCTCTTGTTCGCTGTCTACCTTCGGGCCAGAGTGCCGACGTGACGTCGGGAACTGAGCTTCTCGACGCCATTCGCCGTGCTGGTGCTGACCTGGACGTTCCCTGCGGCGGCAAGGGCACCTGTGGCAAGTGCGTGGTGCGCGTGGCGGGCGGCGAGGTGGATTCCAACAGCCTCGGGGCGCTGTCGGGCGCATCGGTGGCCGATGGCTATGTGCTGGCTTGCCAGACGCGCGTGCTGGACGTCGAGGTCGTCGTCGAGGTGCCGCAGTCGTCGGCCGACGAACGCGGCAAGTTCTCGGACACCGATGAGACGCACCTGCTCCGGCGCGAACTGTTGCCAAGGGACTTTGAATATGACCCGCTGGCGACGAAGTGGCTGGTGAACGTCGCGGCGCCGCAGCTTGGAGATGGCCTGTCTGACCTGGATCGGTTGACGCGGGCGATACAGCAGGACTGGGGCAAGATCCAGACGACATATCCGCTGGCGGTGATCCGCACGGTGGCCGATGTGGTACGCGAGGCCGGCGGCCTGGTCACGGTGACGCTGGTGCGCGAGCCGGGGCAGATGCACATCGTTCGCGTTGAACCCGGTGACACGACGACGCGTCATCTCGGCATCGCCGTGGACATCGGCACGACGACCGTCGCGGTGCAACTGATCGATCTGTGCCATGGCAACGTCATGGCGACGCGCACGGCGTACAACGGGCAGATCGGCTGCGGTTTGGACGTCATCAGTCGGATCAATTACGCCAGGCGGCCGGAGCGCTTGGAGGAACTGCGAACACGGGTGTTGGAAACGATCAACCGATTGATCCGGCAAGTGTGCGCCAGTCACGATGTCGATCCGTGTGAGCTCTGCAATGCAGTACTTTCCGGCAACACGACGATGTCACATCTGCTGCTGGGGCTCAAGCCGGAATACATCCGCCTCGATCCGTATGTGCCGACAGTCGGGCAGTTCCCCTATCTGAGGGCTCGAGAGACGGGCATTGAGATTGCGCCCGATTCATGGATCTACCTCTCGCCATGCGTGGGCAGTTACGTGGGCGGCGATATTACCGCAGGGATTCTATGTACGGATCTGGCGACGGACACCGATGAGGTCAATCTCTTTGTCGATATCGGCACCAATGGTGAATTGGTGGTCGGCAATCGCGATTTCCTGATGACCTGTGCCTGCTCAGCCGGCCCGGCCTTCGAAGGTGGGGGTATTGACTGCGGCATGCGTGCGGCGGTCGGCGCTATCGAAAAAGTGCAGGTGGATCCAAAGACCGGCATGCCGCGATGCTCGACCATCGGTGAGGTGAAGCCCAGAGGAGTTTGCGGCTCGGGCATGATCGGACTGCTGGCGGACCTGTACCTGACCGGGTGGATTGACTCGGGCGGCCGGCTGGACCGTTCCCGCCCGTGCCCGGCCATCTGCATTGACGGCAAGCGGGCGCGATACGTTCTGGCCGAAGCTCAAGAGAGCGGGACCGGACAGGAGATTGCCGTCAGTGAGACAGACATCGACAACATCCTGCGAGCCAAGGCGGCCATCTATTCGGCTTGTGCGCTGATGATTCGCCACCTGGAAATGGAATTCACCGATCTGGCCCACATGTACATCGCCGGTGGTTTCGGGCGATTCCTCGACCTGGAAAAGGCGATTGTGATCGGGTTGATTCCCGATATTCCGCGCGAGAAGTTCAGGTATATCGGCAACTCATCGCTGATGGGCTCATACATGGTTGCCATTTCGCAGGATTATTGCCGGCGACAGACAGAGCTGGCTCAGCGGATGACCTGCATCGAACTCAGCAGCGAAGCGGCCTACATGGACCAATACACCGCAGCGCTGTTTCTGCCGCATACCGATCGCGAGCTGTTTCCTTCGGTCCATCCGGCGCGGGCGCATCGACATGTTGGGCAAGGAGGGCACGTTGCCGTGCAACCCTGACATGCAGGCGAAGCAAACGAACAAGCAGAGAGCTGAGGCGACTGCCGCGGAGCGCGCGGTGGCAGCGCTGGCGACGGTTGATATGGCGGCTCGCTGCAGGGCGCTGCACCTCGCTGCGCCGGATGGCGATGGCGCGGTGATGGTTCGCATCCTGGGTCAGGATCTGCGGCTTGCGCCGCCCGACTTTAATGCCGTTCTTGCGGTGACCGGCAAACCGGCCAGGCCGACGGATCGGATTCTGGCGCTGCACTACCTCATGTGCACTGTGCCGGTAGCGCCCAGTGGGCAGTGGATCAGCTTCCGCGAGTTCCCCGGCGGGCAGTTCTACTTTGAGCCCTTCCGTTCGCGCTCGATCAAGCCATTGCTGGCGCGCATCGGTAATGACTTGGAGCTTCTGAAGAAGAACCTGAATCGCCTCGAGTGGCGTCCATCGGATGGGTCCGGGTTCTCAGCGCGGATTCAGGCACTGGGCGCGATTGACGCGCTGTTGACCTACAGCCAGGGCGACGAGGAGTTTGATCCATCGGCCGAATTGTTGTTTGATGCATGCGCCCGGCGAGTGTTGTGCGCGGAGGATGCGGCGGCGCTGGCCGGGCGCATCTGTATCAGTCTGTTATGAGATATGAAACATTAGTGATCGTCGCGTGCGCGGCGAAAATACTTAGACTGTTGTAATAGAGGAGACGAATATGGGAATCCTGTTGGATCGTTTGGCGAAGAAGAAGCTGCTGGTCTCGGATGGCGCGTGGGGCACGATGCTCCAGGCTCAGGGTTTGTCGGGTGGCGATATTCCTGAAGAGTGGAATGCCAGTCATCCCGATGCGGTGCGCTCCGTCGCAGAGGCGTATGACAAGGCCGGCTGTGATATTGTTCTGAGCTGCACCTTTGGCGGCTCATCGGCCAAGCTCGAAAAGTGCGGTCTGGGCGATCGCGTTGCCGAACTGAACGAGAAGGGAGCCAGGCTCTCGCTGCAAGGCGCTCCCAATGCCGTCGTCGCCGCATCGGTCGGACCCACCGGCGAGTTTCTTGAGCCGGTCGGCGATCTGACCGAAGCTCAGATGGAAGCCATCTTCAGCCAGCAGATCGCCGCCATCTTCAAGGCCGGCGTCAAGGCGCTGTGCATTGAGACGATGTCATCGCTGGAAGAAGCGGCCTGCGCGATCCGCGCGGCCAAGAAACTCAACAAGAGCGCGGATGTGATCTGCACCATGACCTTCCAGACGGGCGCCACCGGTTACATGACCATGATGGGCGTGAGCTGCGAACAGGCCGCCAAGGGCCTTACCGCGGCCGGCGCGGACATCGTCGGCGCCAATTGCGGCAATGGCCCCGAGCAGATGATCGCCATCACCCGGGAGATGCGCAAGCACACCAATAAGCCGATCCTGATCCACGCCAATGCCGGCATGCCGCAACTCGTGGACGGCAAGACGGTGTTCAAGCAGACCCCGGCCGACATGGCTTCCAAGGTCAAGGACCTGGTCGCCGCCGGGGCCTCGATCGTTGGTGGATGCTGTGGCACGACGCCAGCCCATATCGCCGCCATCAAGGTCGAGATCGACAAGTTGCGCAAGTAGCGTTGCCGCGGGACCCGCGGATGGCCCCGCAGTATCAAGGTCAGTGCTATAAGAAGGTCCCGTCGAGTTGGCGGGACCTTCCTTATTCATGAGAATCGGCCGTGGCCATGGTCCGACACA
Source organism: uncultured Phycisphaerales bacterium (assembly GCA_903871935.1). Classification (GTDB taxonomy): domain Bacteria; phylum Planctomycetota; class Phycisphaerae; order Tepidisphaerales; family Tepidisphaeraceae; genus CAIQIQ01. Next base: position 3,493 of record CAIQIQ010000078.1, on the reverse strand, counting down.
CAAAAACCGTGGCTCGAATGTGAGCTGGATATGGTTCGGTGCCACTTCAGAATTGGCGTAACGCTATTGTATATAAATAGTTACGAGGTTATGCCCGGTATTGCCGAATACGGCGGACTCAACTGCGATTTACCTTGCGTTACGGCTGAGCTCGGAGCTAGTATCGCACCTTGAGGAAATTGCCTTGCCTACCCAGATTATGCATATTCGCCAACTTCGCGCGTGTCGTGGCGGGTTTTCCTACCTCGACGTGATGGTGGCGGTGATGATCATTGGCGTGGCGGTGACTGCGTTAGTGCAAGCAATGGCCTCCACGACGAAGGTCAATGTGGCTGCCCGCGAGGCGAGTGTTGCGGTGAATCTGGTTCGCAACATCCACGAACGCGCCATGAGCCTTAGCCTCTCGCAGGTGGATGCCCTGAATGGTCGGACATTTACTACTCCGATTGGATCAGATGGCGCTGCGCTGACGGGGTATGACGGCTGGTCACAGACAGTGCAGGTTGGCCGGGTCGTTGTCGATGCCACGCACGACATCAAGGCCAACGCAACCGGCACGCCATCGACAAGACTGCGGAGGGTCAACGTGCAGGCCGTGCATAAGGGCGCGGTCATCTACAACGAATCCTGGCTCTTGGCGTCAACGGGATTCTAATTGAACTTGTCGGAGGGATGGAGCAGACTATGCGAAACCGCGGAATAGCGGCCATCCTGGCGATGATCTTTCTGGTTTTTTTCTCGGTTCTGGGCATCTCATTCTGTTCGCTGGCGACCAGTTCCATGCACGGCGCCAAGAACGATCGTGATGCACAGGTCGCGATGGCGGCGGCCGAGTCGGGGATGGCATTCATCCAGCGAACCATCGCCGACATCACCATGACGCAGAGCCAGGCAACCGGCCAGGCTGCGATGCAGGCTATCTACAGCAAGCTACGAACGCTCGATGGTACGGCTACGCTGGGTGGGCAGTCGATAACGGTCAATGCCGACTTCACAACGATCACCGTTCCGGCCATTGCCCTGCATGCCAATGAGAAGATCGCACAGCGGTGTACTGCGCAACTGACGCTTAATGCTGCGGACCTCACTGCGGATCGGCCGGACATATCGCTGCGTGTCACGGGTTCGAACAGTAACAACAGCAGTTTCAGTCGCACGCTGATGGTCACCCTTACGTCGCGAGATCGCACGCTGGAGGCCTTCACCTACGGCGTGTTTGCCAAGGGTCGCGTGGACCTGGCGGACGGCAAGGCGAGCGTGATCGGCACGCCAGCCAGTGCGGGCAGCATCGGCTCAGCATACACCGGCAGTACTGCGATCTTCCTGCATGGCGGCGACATCTCCGGCAATGTGTACGTATCGGGCGATCCTTCGGTGCTCTTTGCCACCAATAGCTCATCGGGCTCCGTCGGCGGGGTGGACATCCACGATTCGGCCAGCCTTGCCGATGCTCTGACGCATGTGCACGAGATTGATCCGCCGACCATTCCATTGTTCAACGCGAACCAGTTTGCCCAGCTCGATTCGTCTGGGACGACAAAACTGGCCCAACTGCCCAGAGATGCCGCCTTGTTCAAGGGGAAGGCCTACTCCGATGTGTGCATCACGCAGGATGTGACCTTCGCCGGCAACGATGTGCTGCAGGGGCTGATCTATGTGAAACGGGGTGTGACGGTTCGCTTCAACGGCAACCCCACGATCCAAGGCGTTATTGTGGTTGAGGACCCCAATCTCGATGCCAATGGCGTGCCGATTGCAGGTTCCAATGTCACCTCGACGTCCACGCTGAATTTCCTGGGCACGCCGATCTTCGCAACGCCGGTCTGGCCGATGGATTCGATAGTTCCTCTGGAGCAGCAGGCGGTCCTGGCCGACTACTCTGTGCTGGGCCCATCGGCGTACATCTACATCTCCGGAAACGGCGGGAGCAACAAGGAGTATGCGGGCTTTGGCAAAACGGTGGTGTGCGGGACCCTGGAAGAGTACGGCAGCGGCATGGTGAAGATCCGCGATGGCACGCTGATCACGATGTCGGATACGATGGTGACCGGCACTGAAGGGTATTCGGGCTATTTTGATGGCGATGGCGTGGAGATTCAGAGGAGTCCGGGCTATCACGCTCCGTACGGTGGTTATGTACATCTGTTCTCCTGGGTGATTGAGTCCAGTACCTACCGGGAGGTCACGCAATGAGTTCAAGACCTATCCATCGCCGCGGATTCACCTTGGTCGAAGTTCTGGTGTCACTGGCCATTGGCACAATGCTGATGACCGCGGTGGGGTCTGCGTTGTATGCCAGCTCGCGCAGCCTCAAGGCGAATCAGGATTTCGGCGACGCCACCCGTACCGCGCAGGCGGCATTGCGGACGTTGAGCACGGCGGTCCGGACGGCTTTCCAGTGCGATGTTGGCTCCGGCGCCGCGATTGACACATCGACCGGCGCCAGCAATGTGCTGTACGTGACACCGCTGAACGCTAGCGGCGTCGCTGGATCAAAAGTAGCGTACATCTACGACGCTGTGAACAAGAACCTTCTGCTGGATACCACGGCTCCGGCTCCTCCGGTCAATGCGACGGTACTGGCCAGCGTCCGCGATCGGATGGCCGGCAGCAACCCAACGGTGTTTGTTCTGGCCAGTCAGATCAGTTCGGCGAGTTTCACGGCCACGTATGCGGACCGCCGCACCGATCCGTTCGGGGATCCCGTCGCTCGCGCGGTGAACGTGCAGGTCAAGCTCAAGGCGGATACCGGCAGCAGTGTGCTGGAACTGTGCGAGTCGGTTGTGCCGCGGACCGCGTACGATCAGTAGGAGTGCAACGCTGAAATGAATGGGTGAATAAAGGGGCCGGGTGTGGATAAGTGACAGGTGCGCAGGTTCCCGGCGGGGAGACCCCCTGTGCGCCAAGTGCTGTGGTGGTAATGGGTTAGGTTAATATCCGGGGAGGAGGTGCGCAGGTTCGGGGCGATTGTGGATAAGTCCTCCGGGGAAGAGCGGGGAGCGGATTGCGGATTGCGGAAACGAAGGCACTGAGGCACGCAGTCACCAAGGGGCGGACCGAAGATGCGCAGGTTTGCTGGTCAAATGGTCGCCCCACCACGGCGGGTCTTCGACACGGCGACTGAACTGCATGACAAATGCCAAATGGAGGTGGGGAGGGAAGAGGCGCGTGCTACATGTAGCAGGGAGGAGAGGGGGGGCTGTTTGCATGCAAGTCGTGCTGATACAGCTACTTACGGATGGAGAGGCGACGCGGAGGGGGCGCGCGAATCGGGGGAGTGTAGCACGGGCGATCAGGCGGAAGACTGGAAGTGCTGGCGGCTACGCTACTTACGGCGAATCCTGGTGGCTGGTAGGGTGTAGCACGGGTGTAGCAAAGTGTAGCATTGTGTAGCGGAAGTGTAGCAAAGTGTAGCAGGGGTGTAGTCCCGGCGCAGCCGGGACTTCGCTGCGCTCAGCACCGGGCACTAACTTAGCGGCGGTATTCGGTTGAG
>CAIQIQ010000077.1 GCA_903871935.1 uncultured Phycisphaerales bacterium | reverse complement strand
GGCGTTCTGGGTGTATCTGATCATCGGTTTGCTTGGGGCCTATGTGATCAGTTTCTACTTTTCCGCGAATACGATCATCTACATGCTGATGCGGCGGAAGGTTGATGCCACAGAAATGGACGCCGTGTACCTGGACCCGGCGGATGCGGAAACGGCCGAGCCCCAACCGCCGGCGCAGCCGGCAGCCCCGGCGGCCGCCGCGCCCGCCGCGGCGGTTCCTCTGGTGGGCGAGAAGCCCGCCGCTGCCGCCGATAAGGCCAGCCAGCCGCCACAGGCGTAGGCATACCGTGGAGGTCGTCGTTTGAACGAGACGGCCGCGTTCAGATACACTTCTGCGCGGGAAGGGAGATGCCCATGAGCCAATCTGTTGCCGCACGCGCCGCATGGCTTCGTGATGAACTGAACCGCCACAACCACCTGTACTATATCGAAGCCAAACCGGAGATCAGCGACATCGAGTTTGATCGCCTGATGCGCGAGCTGATCGACTTGGAGCGGGCACATCCTGAACTTCTCACACTCGATTCACCAACTCAGCGAGTTGGCGGCGAGCACATCGACGGCTTCACAAAGGTTGAGCACGCTCTACCGATGATGAGCATCGACAACACTTATGACGAGAAGACCGTGCTCGCTTTCGACAAACGAGTGCGCAAGGCGCTTGCCGGCGAGAATCCCACTTATGTCCTCGAGCCCAAGGTTGATGGGATTGCCGTTTCGCTCCGATATGAGAAGGGAACGCTTGTACTTGCGGCTTCGCGCGGTGATGGAAGGCACGGCGACGACATCACTGTCCATGCCCGCAGAATTCGGGCAATTCCGTTGCACTTACGATCATCGCCCAGTTTCCCGGCTGTGCTGGAAGTACGCGGCGAGATCTACATGCCGAACAACGCGTTTGCGCAGATGAACAGGGAACTTGTCGCCAGAGGCGAGGCACCCCTGAAGAATCCGCGCAACGCCACGGGCGGCACGCTCCAGCAACTTGATCCTGCCATAGTAGCATCGCGTAACCTCGCGTTCCTCGCCCATGGCGTCGGGCGCAGCGATCCCGAGCCGCCGGATGATTACTGGCAGTGGCTGGGTGATATGCGGAAGATGGGCATCCCCACTACTCCCAATGCCGTACAGGCTGGGAATGTCGAGGAGGTCCTTGCCGCGATCCGCCATTTCGCCTCTGTCCGTCCAACGCTTGCCTTCCAGACCGACGGGATGGTGGTCAAGGTCAGATCGCTACGCCAGCGTGAGCAACTGGGCCATACCTCCAAGAGCCCACGATGGGTCATCGCCTACAAGTATCCGGCAGAGCAGGCCGAAACTCTGCTAAAGGATGTCACTTGGCAAGTCGGCAAAGGCGGAACGCTCACCCCCGTGGCCGAACTCGAGCCGGTGCATGTCGCCGGCAGCACGGTCAAGCGCGCCAGTCTTCACAACATCGAGCAGATCCAGCGGCTGGGCATCCGCATCGGCGACACAGTTGAGATCAAGAAGGCCGGCGAGGTCATCCCCTATGTCATTGGTTCCGTGCCCGAGAAGCGGGCGCCCGATACGAGACCGATCACCCCTCCTGCAAAGTGCCCATCATGCCATCATCCTGTGGTGACGGACCCTCCCTTTGTTCGTTGCATCAACCCACAGTGTCCCGCGCAGCTTGAGGACCGAATCGTCTGGTTTGCGGGGCGCAGGCAGATGAGTATCGACGGACTTGGCCCCGAGATTATCGCTCAGCTTATCCGAGCCGGCCGTGTGAAGAGCTACGCAGACCTGTACTCGCTCCAAGTGAGTGACATCGCGCAGCTGGAGCGACCTGTCAACGACCGTAAGGGCGGCACGAGAATGCAGAAGATCGGCGATGTCATTGGTGCCAAGATTGTTGCTGCCATCGCTGAATCGAAAAAGGCTGGCCTCGCGCGAGTACTGAGCGGAATCGCCATTCCGTATGTTGGTGAAACGTATGCGAGAGAACTGGCATTGTGGGCGAGGAGTGTCGACCGACTCCTGTCTGCATCTAAGGCTGAGATTGCTGCCGCGCTTGGCATCGGCCCAAGCACCCAGGAGAAAGCCGAAAAGTTTGTGAAGGTGTTTCACGACGCGGTAGACCGCCTGCCACAGATCGTGACAGGAAGTCTCCCGACCGAAGAACTCCTGAGACGGATGCGTCACAACGGCCATGATAAACTTTGGGCAGAGGTCGCCATCCATATTGGTCCCGACGCTAGAACCAGAGTGGCGTCTGCGTTCCCGATGGTTGCCGACCTCCTTGCGGCCGACGGTGTCATGATTGTTGATGTGGCGAGCGGACAGATTGTTGCCAAGAGCGCGTTCGCGTACCTTCGCTCTGACGATGGTCGAAAGACGCTACAGGCCCTTCGCGATGCCGGTGTCTCCTTGGATGAGGCACCTGCCATTGAGAAAGGGGGGAGTCTGGCCGGGCACATCGTCGTCGTTACTGGCAAATTGCACCGGTTTGCGAGGCGATCGGACGCCCACGATCTGATCCGGCAGAATGGGGGAACCGTTGCCGAAGCGGTGTCTCGATCAACCACCATCCTTATTGTTGGCGAGGAACCCGGGTCGAAAGTTGAGGACGCACGGAGGCTTGGTGTCCGCATGATCACTGAGGATGAGTTCCTCGCCATGGTCCGGCTCAGTCCGAGCACCCAAGCTCCAAAGAAGCCTCATGTTCCGCCGCCGCCGGGAACTCAAGGCATGCTGTTTTGAACGGTCCGAGCGGCGCAGAGCGGCCATTCTGGAACGGTAACCCTAGAAACACGACATGTGAACAGGAGCTCGACGAGATGAACACCAGCGATGAAGATGCCGAAGCCTGCAAAAGGTTCACGTCAACGGCGAGGCTTCATAAGGCCGTCAATACGCTCACGGGCATACTGGACGGCATCACACTGGACGGTTTCGTTAACCGGCAAGAATTAGCCGCTGTTCGCCACTGGATGCTCGACAACATTGAGTTTTGCAAGAGGTACCCGTTCCGAGAGATCCTCCCTGAACTCGACGAGGCGGTGCGCGCCGAGAACACTTCGCCAGAGCTGGTCCAGTCTCTTCAGGACATTTGCAGACGGTTGCGGGTCGAGAAGCCATACTACGACAAGGTCACGACTGAACTGCAGGCGCTGCACGCTATGCTCGCAGCCATTGCATCGGATGACGTCATCTCCGAGCCCGAGTTGCAGGGCCTATCGGTCTGGCTCCAAGCACATCGCGAACTTCGGACGTTCTGGCCGTATGATGAGGTGGAAGCGTTGTGCTTCGCTCTTCTCCAGACACGACCTTTCAACCAGGCTGACCATGACATCGCGTTGGCGTTCTTCCGATCGTTCGGCAAGGCAGAGGGACACTTGGCGCTAGATATCCCGCTGAACGAGGTCGCAACGCCGGTACTCGGTTTGTGCGCGGTATGCCCCGAAGTCATCGTTGCCGAACAACTCTTTTGCTTTACTGGCGAATCTGCGGTCTGCACAAGGAAGTCTCTAGCTGATTTGGTGCAGCGGCTGGGCGGACACTTCACGGACAACATGTCTCTTGACGTTGACTATTTGGTCATTGGTGCCGAAGGCAATCCCGCCTGGGCGTATGCCTGCTATGGACGCAAAGTCGAAAAGGCGGTGCAACTGCGGAAGAGTGGTCACCCCGTGGTCCTCGTCCATGAGACTGATTTCTGGGCCTCGGTTCCCAAGGATGGCATCATCGCACGAAAGGCGGGTACGTCAGCGAACTGCGAAGGTGTTCGCACGCATCGCACCATCAAGGCTCGATCGGTGGTGACAGCCGAAGCGGGATCCGCACTACCGCCGAGAGACTTGGCCGGGCTAACGATCGTCGTGACTGGCACGCTGGCAACGTTCGGGCGGACCGAAATCGAGGAACTGATTGCCAATTCGGGCGGGAAGCCTTCGGGCAGCGTCAGCAAGAAGACCAGTTTCGTGGTTGCCGGCGAGAACGCGGGCAGCAAACTCGATAAGGCCAGG
>CAIQIQ010000076.1 GCA_903871935.1 uncultured Phycisphaerales bacterium | reverse complement strand
TATACATTATCGGACGTTTGGGAGGCGGCAGTAAGAGCCATCAAGCTGGTCCTCCCTGACTTCTGTATGCGTTTCTGTCGTTATCCGCCTATAATCCACGAAAGTTCAACAATGCGGAGTTTCGCGAAGTGCAGGCGGTCCTGAACTTCAGGATTCCGTGTTTTCATATCTATGACGACGTTGATGGATCAGGTCTTGGCACATATCTGTTTAGCCAAGATATCGAGGAGCGGTTTTGACAAAGAAATGAGGGCCCTCGCTGGTGCTTAACGCGGCGCAAGTTTCGGTTGATACGTGGAGCGGTGATGCAAGCCCGTCTGGGGTAACCTCACGGATAGAAACGGTCTGCGCATTCCACGAATCAACTAAAGCTCCTCTACCGGCCGAACCGGCGCCCCTTGGCGAACAGCGGCCGCATCAGTTCCGTGTATTTGGCGACCATCCCCGCAGCCCTCTGCCTACGCGGCTTTTGGATATGCCCGTCGGGACCCTCAGACTGATGTCGATGGGAAAGGCCGCCCTGCCCGAGAGCCTCACCTCACCGCCGCAGAACCTGCAGACTTTGGCAACCTGGTTGCACATGGCGGCGGGACTTACCGGTAAAGTGAGCGATGCGCGAGGTTCGCGCATTCTGCGGGCATATCCGTCCGCCGGGGGGCTATATCCATGCGAAACATATGTTCTGGCCTTGGGGATCGCCGAGTTGGATCCAGGATTGTACCACTTCTCCGCCAAGGAATTCTCACTCCGCAAGCTGCGCGAAGGATGGGAGTCGATCGCGCAACTGACGCGGGGCCGTCCCGATCTGGACTTCCTCAAGACAACGCCTGCGGTGCTGCTGGTCTCATCGGTGATGTGGCGCTGCGCCTGGAAGTATGGCGCCCGCGCATATCGTTACGCGGCAATTGATGCCGGGCACCTGATAGAGAACTTGTCGCTCGTAGCGACCGGGTTGGGGATACAGACGGTCATACGTCTGCATACCAACGATCGGAATTCCCGCGAACTGATCGGTCTGCCGAAGACTGCGCCCTTTAGCGAGTTCGAGCCGGTCCAGGGAATTGTTGCATGGGGGGATCATGCCGTACGGTCCATTGAACCTCCGGCCAAACGAGCTGGCAGTGCCCTACTCGCGCCCATTCCCCGGCCGCAAGAGTTCCCTGTTACCACCGATCATCCGGATATCCGCGCCGTCCATGAGCAGTGTGTTGGTCCGGGAGTTGGCGTTGTTGCCATACGGCCGCCGCATACGGAATTGTGCCCAATGTTCAACGCGCAGATGATTCCGCTGGCGGCTACCGATATTTCCACAGACATGGGGCTGCCGCAGGCCATCAAGGACCGCAGGAGCATCCGGGATTTCGACCCCAGCGGGATTTCCCGCGACCATTTCGCCGCGCTGAATCGCGCCGCGTTTCGAGGGGGCAGCTACTACCCGATCTTGCCCGAAGGACCGCATATGGGGATTGTCCGGCCGTTCTGGTACGTGCATGGGGTGACCGGCGTCCAGCCGGGCGTGTGGTACTACCATGCAAACCACGATCGCTTTACTCCGGTTCGGTATGGCGACTACCGCTACGATGCAAAATACCTGTTCCACGACCAGGCGATGTGCTCGGAGGCATCAGCCGTGTGTGTCATGTGCGCCAACCTGAAGTACATGATGAACTGCTCTGGACCAGATGCATATCGGCTGGCGCATGTTGAGGCAGGAATTGCATCCGAGCGGCTGTATCTGGCGTGCGCGGCGCTTGGGATCGAATGCTGTGCCGCAGGCGATTTTGCCGACGATGAGTTGAAGAAATCGCTCGAACTCGTCGGCACTGACTGGGAGTGTCTGTACGGATTCGCGGTCGGCGGCCTGCGAAGGCAGGCAGCGTCGGCATCACATGCCGGCGGATTGCGTCTGGGATAGATACTGCCCGAGGTAACGAAAAAGGCAGGCTTGGAGACCCAAGCCTGCCTTCTTTCTTTTCAGCACGAGCTGTTTTATTTTGCGAGGTGCGGCTTCACGAGTTCGACAACCTTATCAAAGGCTGCCGGGTCAGTAACCGCCAGTTCCGAGAGCATCTTGCGGTTCAGTTCGATCCCCGCGGCGACCGCGGCCGGAACAAACCGGTTATACGCAACTCCGCGTTGCTTCAGGGCAGCATTCAGGCGGGTGATCCAGAGGCTACGGAAGTTCCGCTTTTTCTGGCGGCGATGCTCATAGGCATATACGTCGGCCTTGCGGGTGAATTCCAGGGCAACGCGGTACAGCGTGCCAGGCCCACCGACAAAACCACTGGCTCTGCGGAGCACGCGCTTGCGTTTGCGGGCGTGTACCGGGCCGATCTTTACACGAGGCATAGGACAGTCCTTTCTCTAAAGAGCCAGAGGCACTTTTATAAAACCTCCGCCATATGGCGGTAGGTGGCATAGCTGTGCCGGAGAGACTCACCGGCAACTTGTGTCTGAGTCTGAGTCATTCTACTTGGTGGCGGCGGAAATCGCGGCAGCAGCCTTGCGGGCCTTGATAGCCTTCATGTGCGCTGCGCGAATCGGATTAAGGTGCGATGCACCCGCGAGCCGGCGGATGTTCCTTGCAAAGCCCTCGGCCACAATCTCAGTACCACGCAGTTGCCGCTTCTTCGCGGGGCTGCGGGCGCTCATCAGGTGTGAGGTCTTGCTATGATGCCGCTTAACCTTGCCAGTCTTGGTGATCTTGAATCGCTTCAAGACACTTTTGTTTGGCTTTAGCTTGTAACCCATTGATCTTTCCTCTCTTAACGCTCTGTGCTGAAAAGAGGCGAGGATAATAACCGCAGCACCAGGCAGTGTAAAGCACCACGCATTCCTCTGGTCACGCAAACGTGGAAACCGCGATATAAGGCGGTCCGGCTTGAGCCGCCAGCCGCCCCCTACTATTATTCGCATCCTCTTGGTGCCATTAGCTGACAAAAGTACCGCGGAAGCGAGGTTCCCAACCATGACAATCCAACGCAGCAAGCCATCGTCCCTGACCTCCAAGGCCGGTAACCTGCAATACTTCAGCCTGCCGCAACTGGAAAGACAGGGCTTCGGCAACATCGCCACCCTCCCCTACTGCGTTCGGGTTCTTCTGGAGAGTTGCCTGCGCAACTGCGATGGCTTCCAGGTGACAGAAGGTGACATCGCCAAGCTTGCGAACTGGGATGCCGCCGCCATCCCCTCGGATGAGATCCCCTTCAAGCCCGCCCGCGTCCTTCTCCAGGACTTCACCGGCGTTCCGGCAACCGTCGATCTGGCCGCCATGCGCTCGGCCATGAAACGCAACGGTGGCGACCCGCGCAAGATCAACCCGCTGGTGCCCGTTGATCTCGTCATCGATCATTCCATCCAGGTTGACTACTTCGGCCAGACCGATGCCGAGGGCAAGAACGTAGCGATGGAATTCGAGCGCAACCGCGAGCGCTATGAGTTCCTCAAGTGGGCTCAGAAGTCCTTTGACAATTTCCGGGTTGTGCCCCCCTCCAACGGCATCTGCCATCAGGTCAACCTGGAATACCTCGCGCACGTTGTCATGGTGCGCGATGGCGTGGCGCTGCCAGACTCGGTGGTTGGCACCGACTCGCACACCACAATGATCAACGGCTTGGGCATCGTCGGCTGGGGCGTTGGCGGCATCGAAGCGGAAGCCTGCATGCTTGGGCAGCCAATCTACATGCTCGCCCCTCAAGTTGTCGGTTTCCGCCTCACCGGCCAGTTTCCCGAAGGCGCCACCGCCACCGACCTGGTCCTGACGGTCACCCAGATACTCCGCAAGCATGGTGTCGTGGAAAAATTCGTCGAATACTTCGGCGATGGCCTGGATTCCATGACCGTCTCGGACCGTGCCACCATCGCCAACATGTCGCCCGAGTACGGTGCCACCATCGGCCTGTTCCCCATCGACGAGCAGACCCTCGCCTATATGCGTCTCACTGGCCGGGATGAGAAGAACATCGACCTCGTCGAGCGCTACTGCAAGGAACAGGGCTTCTGGCGTCAGAAGAACGTCCAACCCCGCTATAGCCAACTGCTGGAACTGGATCTCTCCACCGTGAAGCCATGTGTCGCCGGCCCCAAACGGCCGCAGGACCGCGTTCTGCTGCCCGACGTCCGCAAGGGCTTCGAGTCCATCCTCGTCGAGCAGTTCAAGAAGCAGCCGGTGCCATTGAACGGCCAGAAGAAACTCACCCACGGTTCTGTCGTCATTGCCGCCATCACCAGTTGCACCAATACCAGCAATCCCAGCGTCATGCTGGCCGCCGGTCTTCTGGCAAAGAAGGCCGTTGAGAAGGGCCTGCATGTTCCCGATTACGTCAAGCCTAGCCTCTCTCCCGGCAGCCGTACCGTCATCGACTATTACGAAAAGGCCGGCCTGCTCCCCTATCTGGAGAATCTCGGATTCCACAACACCGGCTTCGGCTGCATGACCTGCATCGGCAATTCCGGCCCCCTGCCGGATGCAGTCACCAAGACCATTGAGGCCGAGGACCTCGTCGCGGCCGCCGTTCTCTCCGGCAACCGCAATTTCGAAGGCCGCGTAAACCCGCTGACCAAGGCCAACTATCTCGCCTCGCCGCCGCTGGTCGTCGCGTATGCGCTGGCAGGCACTGTAGAAATCGACCTCACCAAGGATCCCCTGGGCACCAACGACAAGGGGCAGGCCATCTACCTCCGCGACATCTGGCCGACCCAGAAAGAAATCGACGATGCCGTACGGAAGTCGGTCGACCCGGCCATGTTCCGCAAGGAATACGCCAATGTCAGCACCAACCCGCTCTGGCAACAGATCGACGTGAAAGAAGGCGAACTCTTCGCCTGGGATGACAAATCCACCTACATTCAGGAACCCCCCTTCTTTACCGGCGCGGCTTCCGATGGCAAGCTGCGGCCGATCAAGGCCGCCCGCGTTCTGGTCATGGTGGGCGATTCGGTCACCACCGACCACATTTCCCCCGCCGGTAACATCAAGAAGAACTCCCCTGCCGGCCAATTCCTTCTGGACAACGGTGTCGATGTCGTCGACTTCAACCAGTACGGTGCCCGCCGCGGCAACGATCGCGTGATGACTCGTGGCACCTTTGCCAACATTCGCCTCAAGAACCTGCTCGCCTCCGGCACCGAAGGCGGCGTCACTCGCTATATGCCCAGCGGCGAACCGATGAGCATCTTTGATGCCTCAGTGAGATATCGGCATCAAAACACCCCCCTGTTGGTTCTGGCGGGCAAGGACTACGGTATGGGCTCCAGCCGCGATTGGGCGGCCAAAGGCGTGATGCTGTTGGGCGTCAAGGCTGTCATCGCTGAAAGCTTCGAGCGCATCCACCGCTCCAACCTGGTCGGCATGGGCGTTCTCCCCCTCCAGTATGCCCCCGGCCAAACCCGTGTCTCGCTTGGCCTGACCGGTGAAGAAACCTTCGACGTCGATATCCCGGCCGAAATGAAGCCCAAGCAGCAGATCCAGGTAACCGCCCGGGCGGCCGATGGCTCAACCAGGCAGTTCACCGTCCACTCGCGAATCGATACCCCCGTGGAGATCGACTACTACCGCAACGGCGGTATCCTGCAGACGGTGCTGGCGAAGCTGAAGTGAAAACGCACACACAATAAAAGAGCGGTGGACAAAACCCGCCGCTCTTTTCGTGAATCTTCCCTTCCCGGCTATCCGCAATGCCTGCCGGCGAACGTCCTGTAATCCTGCAGGCTCAGTGATCCCGCAGGGCTGGACCATGGCGCCAGACCCGATTCATTCGGCAAAACGCCTCGGCGGACACATTCCTCAAACACCGATTCAATATCCGGCACATACGGCTGCGGATCTTTGGCTTCATCTCTGATCTTGATGAACTCCTTTGAGATCGTGCGGATCGGGGTCGCATCGAACGCGCCGTTTACACTCAGCGTCTGTTCCCTGGCTACTTCCAATTCCGCCAGCGGCACCGACGTATTGCGCCCCGTCCACCGTTCAATGGCTACCTCGGCCGTACGTGCAGTCTCAATAGCTCTGGCAATCGTTTCCGTACTGCCGTCGCGATAACGGAATTCGGCCGCCTCGCGAGACATGTGCAATTCACCCTTCTCGCCCCGCAGAACGACGAATGGGCCAGTGTTTGTCGCACAGGCATGTGTCATCAGGATCAGCGCCTTTGATCCACCTTCCAACTGCACACGAATGCAGGTTGTGTCGGCGCTGGGGATATCCCGCGACCGATAGAGTTCGGCGTCCACGCTCACCAGTTTGGCCGACCGGTTCATCTCCGCTCCCGCCAGGAACAGCGCCAGGTTGATCGAATGCGCCATGGCATTGGTGCAGGGACTGTCCAGGATCCAGGTCTCGCCAATGCGCAACCGGCCGCCCCAGTTGTTCCTGTCGTAATAACTCTTGGGCCTGGGTGAGCACTGCGACACCGATACATAGGTGATTCGCCCCAAGGCGCCGTCCAGGATGCGCTGCTTGATCTTCGGCGTTGAGCGCTCGTGGATATCTTGGAACGCGATCGCCACCTTGCCGTGATAGCGATCTCGCGCCGCAATCATGGCATCGATGTCCTGAATCGTACCCGAAGCCGGCTTTTCGCTGATGACCCACTTGCCGGCCGCCAGAGCTTGCTCGGCAAACGGACGGTGCAGGTGGATCGGCACAGGCAACCACAGTGCCTGAATCGGCAACGCCAACAGCTTTTTCAGCTCGTCGACAACGGTGACTCCGTCGGCCCGCAGCGTCGCGATCGTTTCAGCGTGAAGCTCCTGCGCCGGATCGCATGCGGCCACCAGTTTCACCAAGGGTGATGGTTTGGCCTGCAACTGCTGCAACGCACCACGCACCGAAGCACCAAACCCACCCAGGCCCACCACTCCAAACGCTACAGGCATATGTACACTCATCGGAAAACAGTCCTGTCAAAAGGGATTCACCTGAGGAACAATGACACCGGCTATTTGCCGGCGGGCGTACCTGGTTCCACCATCTCCGCGCAGATCATTTCGTACACGGCAAGCTGCATGACGCCACTGGGCGGCAGCACCTTGATGTCATAGCCGGGGAACTGGACGATGCAGTCCTCATCGGGCCAATTCTCGTCAATGAACAGCATCTTCGGCAACTTCGTCTTAACCGGTTCATCCAATGCCCGCGCCGCTCCGATCACACAAATGCCCGATTTGCTGCAAGCCTCAAGCCCGGCCTTGCCTATGTCGTACATGAACGGCGATGTATAGCCCAAGGCAAAAAGCAATTCATCAGCTTGGAGCGGCGGAATCACTTCACTTGGCGACCAAGGCCCCAACTCAATGAAGAAGCCGGGGTCATAGGGCCTGCGGAACATATTCCCGACGGTATGTCCATCCGCCAGGCAATACATCTTCTTTCCCGCTGCGCGGGTCGCTGATGCCATGCCGGCCGCCTCTTTGATCTGGTTCATCTGCGTGGCATGCAAGGCCACGAGACACTTCCGCAATTCCCGCAGATAAGTCTGCCCTGACACCAGCGGCTCCGCGGGCGTGGGCGCTATGTCATGGAACTTGGCTTTTCCGATCTTCGTGGCCCGCTCCTGCCCGCCGGCAAAGACGAAGCCTCTGTACATGGTTGGCATCTTGCCCTCTCGGGTGCAGGCGGCCACAAATTCCCCAGTCCAAGTCCAGAGCGCCAGGACATTGGCCGCCTCATGAACCGGCACGATACGTTTGCCGTCGGCGGTTGCAAACAGCCCATCCGGACCCGTCGTGTGAATATCAATCGCCCAATCAATGGCCTTTGCCGCCGCATTCTGTGTGATCCATTCCGACCTGCCAAATGCCACGATCTTACAGCCACGATCATGCAGCAATTGGATCTGCCGGGCATCTTCATCGGCCAATCCCGGCCCCTGCAAACCATACAGCACGATCCCTTTCCATTGCGGCTGTTTGGCTGGATTCACATGCTCGATGCTCATCATCCCGCCGCATCGCCCCACTGCTTCAAATGCAAAGACGCGATCGCCGACAGCGGCGATGGGCAGATTCTCCTTGACGTACATGCCGGCCGCTTCGCTGGCTGACTGTGAGATCTTCGGCAAGTCCGCCTGCATTCCGTCCAATGCGGCAATCAGTTGTTGATACCACCTCTCCGCTCCGCCAATAGGTGCGGCCGCTCCGGCCGGCTGTTGCGCTCTAACGCCGGCAATTCCCCACACGAAAACACAACCAAGGAGCAGGCAAGTTATCCGATGATTCATACAATATAGAATACCCTTATGACGGCGTTTATGCACACCGCTGACACCTGGCCCTTCCAGAATGCGCGTGGGGATACTTCCGTTGGCATCTTCCGCCGATCACATCGTGCATTGGGCGGCCATGCGGAGGGCGAATTCCGTGGCGCGATTGCGGTCTTGCTGAGTCAGGTCCTGGGTCGTGCGGAAGAAGGGGTACAGCACATGGCCGGCAGGAATGGCCTTGAGAAAACGAACGAGGGCGTAATAGCTGCGGATCATCAGTTCGGCGTTGCCCTCTTCCGGACCGGCACAGGTTACCAGCAGGCCAATGGGCTTGCCTTCGAGTTTGGTGGCGTATTCGGGGTTATGGTCGCAGTCGCCTACAACGCAATAGAGGCGATCGAGCAAGGCCTTAAGGTGCGAAGGGAACCCCCAGCAGAATAACGGCGAGGCGATGATGATGGCATCAGCGCGGATCATCTTATTGAAGATCGCGTTGGCGCCATCGGTTGGGGCGTGGCAAAGGTCGGGGTTCTCTGGTTTCCGGCACATGCCGCATTCGCGACACGGACCCAGCACGTGTTCGATCAGAGTAATGCGATCGACCGAGTGAGCGCTGGATCGCAGGCTCTGCTCAACCCAGCTCAAGACATGCGAGGTATTGCCGTTGGGTCGGGGGCTTCCCAGGATGGTCAGAACGCGCATGCCATGAGTTTGGGGATGCTAGCCGACGTTGTCAACAGTTCCGCGCTGAAGATGCGTAAAGTTACAGCGAGCCGGCGACCTGTTCGGGAGCAACTGTCTTTTCCTCGCCGGTGGCCATGTTCTTGAGCTTCACCTGACCAGCCGCGAGTTCGCTGTCGCCGACAACGATGACATAGTCCGCCTTTTCGCGATCGGCCACTTTGAACTGACTCTTGGGCGAACGAGGCGATGGGTCCATGTCAGCACAGATGCCCTGTTGCCGAAGCCTGGCCAAGAGACGATAGTTGTGCTGTCGCGCGGCATCGCCTATAGCGACCAGCCAGACGAGTTTGCGCCGTTGAACGGGTAGCGCCACCTGCTGGCTCTCAAGGGCAAGCAGAAGTCGTTCCAGGCCAGACCCAAAGCCGACACCGGGAGTCGGCCGACCACCCAGGCTCTCAACAAGATTGTCGTATCTCCCGCCGCCACCGACTGCATTCTGAGCGCCCAAGCCCCCAGCCGTGACTTCCCACAGCGTATCGGTGTAATAGTCAAAACCGCGGACGAGCGTGCCATCGACACGAAAGGTCGCACCAGCCTCGGTCAGGAGGTGCTGCACACGGTCAAAGTGATCTCGACTCCTGGCAGAGAGGCTATCCGCAGCCGAGGGTGCCCCGGCACATGCCTCCTGGTCGCGCGGGTCCTTCGAATCGAGGATGCGCAGCGGGTTCTCACCCAGCCGCCGCTGAGACTCTTCACTGAGCTTGTCTTTCTTCGGTGTAAGGAACTCCACCAGCACATCGCGATACTTCTGTTTGCTCTCGCGGTCTCCGAGGCTGTTCACTCGCAGCGACAGATCTCTAAGTCCGCTGCGGCGGTAGAACTCCAGTTGCAGGAGGATACACTCGACATCCTGCTCCGGCTCGGCGACGCCAAAGGCTTCAACGCCAAACTGGTGGTGAATGCGCAGGCGGCCCTTCTGCGGTCGCTCATAGCGGAAGTTCGGGCCGATGTAGTAGACCTTGAGGCGCGCCCCTTCCTGGGCGATCAGGCTGCTCTCAATGGCAGCGCGAACAACGCCGGCGGTACCTTCGGGACGCAGCGTGATTGAGTCGCTGTCATTGCGCGGCTTGAAGGTGAACGTTTCCTTCTGAACGATGTCGGTCGTCTCGCCGACCCCGCGATGGAAAAGAGCGGTATCTTCGTAGATTGGCGTCCGGATCTCCGAGTAGTGGTACAACTCGGCCACTTCGCGGGCAATCCGTTCAATCGCCTGCCACTTGGGACTTTCCGCAGGCAGTATATCCGCCGTTCCACGTGGTGCCTGAATCTGCTGTGCCATGATTCTCATTCCTCAAAAGGGCCAGAGTGTACAGTGGAAAGAAGCACAGTAGAAGTAGAAGCGATCTGTTCGCACTGGCTGGCAGCACTTGGTATGCTTGCTCGTAAGGGAGGTCACTGTCATGGCCGACACGCAGGTGAAACACTCGAGGGCTACGCTCCTGATCGAGGGAATGGACTGTGCCAGTTGCGTTGCGCATGTGGAAAAAGCAGCGAAGAGCGTCGGCGGCGTGAGCGAATGTTCCGTATCGCTCGCCACCGGCCGGGCATCTGTCGAGTTCGACCCGGACCAGACCACGCTGGCCGTGATTGCCTCGGCCATCACCGATTCCGGGTATCCGGCATCTCCTGCCGATGCAAACGGCGGCACCGGTGAAACGCAGCGACTGGAAAAGACGCGCGTTGAGGCCAAGCGATGGCTGATGCGGGCGATCGTTGGTTTTGCCCTGTGGCTGCCGGTGGAACTTACGCATTGGATCGGCAACCTGACCGACCAGCACTGGCACAGTTGGCTCGATCCGGTGTCGCTCGTAGCGGCAACCCTGGCCATGGCCTATCTGGGCTTTGGCTTCTATGCCGGTGCGATCCGCGGCCTGCGCGCCCGGACCACCAACATGGATACACTGATCGCTGTAGGAACCACTGTCGCTTATGTTTACAGCCTGGTTGCCTTCGTCGGCCTCCACTTAGGCTGGTGGAGCGAAATGTGGCATTCAGCCACCATGTCCTTCCTCGGCATCCATCTCAGTTGGCAGGCTCGAATGCCCGAGTTGTACTTCATGGAAGCCACCGGCATTCTCGCGCTCATCAGCCTTGGCCACTGGCTCGAGGCCAGCGCCCGCGCGAAGGCGGGGTCGGCCATCGGCGAGTTGATGCGTCTCGCGCCGACGATCGCCTTCAAGATGAATAGCGATAATCCCGCCGACGCCGTGAAGGTGCCGGTCTCTTCCCTGGAGAGCGGCGATCGCGTCCTGGTGCGCCCGGGCGATCGTGTACCGATCGATGGCATCGTGCTCAGCGGCACATCGCATGTTGATGAGGCGATGATCTCCGGCGAGGCGATGCCCGTGAGTCGAACCGTCGGCCAGGAGGTCATCGGCGCTACGATCAACCTGGATGGCTACCTGCAGATCCGTGTGGCCAAAGTCGGTGCGGAAACGACGCTGGCGCAGATCGTCGCGATGGTCGAGCGCGCCCAAGCGCAGAAACCACCGGTGCAGCGGCTGACTGATCGCATCGCCGCGTACTTCGTTCCGGCCGTCCTCCTGACCGCGCTGGGAACCGGGATCGGCTGGTACATGCACGATACGTCGCGACAAATCGCCTCGAACGAAATGTGGGGCCACATCGCCAATGCCGTCTGTTCGGTGCTGATCATCGCCTGCCCGTGCGCACTGGGTCTGGCGGTGCCGGCCGCGGTCATGGTGGGCCTGGGCCGTGGGGCGCGCCGTGGCATCCTCATTCGCGATATCGACGCCCTGCAGCGGGCGGAGAAGGTCAGGACCATCGTGTTTGACAAGACCGGCACCATCACCAATGGCAAGCCCACCGTTGCCGATGTCATCTCTTTGGAACATTCGATCACGCCTGACCAGGTCCTGCAGATCGCCGCCAGCGCTGAGTTGTACAGCTCTCATCCACTCGGCACGGCAATTGTGAACCGTGCCCGCGAACTCGGCATGAAGATCGCCGAACCTGCCGGCTTCACCAATGAACCCGGTTTGGGTGTCGCAGCACGCATTGGCGACAAAACCTATCTGGTCGGCTCCGAGGCGCTTCTGCGTTCCAAAGGCAAGCTCACCAGCGGCTATCCACCGCAGGCGGCCGACCGCACCCTGGCCCATGTCGGCATCCAGAATCCCGACGGCACCGTGGACCGCTTCGGACTCATTGTCGTCACCGATGAACTCAAGCCCGACTCGGCCGAAGCCCTGGCGACGTTACGCAAACGGGGCTTGGAGACGGTGCTGCTGACCGGCGATAGCCGCGCTGCCGCCACCTCGGTCGCCCGCGCTGTCGGCATCGAGGATATCCACGCCGACATCCGCCCTGAAGGCAAGGCCGCCATCATCAAGCAGTTGCAGGAAACCGGCGTAAAGGTCGCGATGGTCGGCGATGGGATCAACGACACGCCTGCACTGGCCCAGGCCGACCTGGGCATCGCCTTGGGCTCCGGCTCTGATATCGCCAAGGAGACCGGCCAGATCATCCTGGTTTCTCCATCACTCAAGAACGTTGCCATCGCCATCCGGCTCTCACGGGCAACCATGTGGATGATCCGACAGAATCTGTTCCTGGCGTTCATCTACAACGTGATCGCGATTCCCATGGCGGCCATGGGCAGGCTCAATCCTCTGATCGCCGCCGCCGCCATGGCACTGTCCGATATCTCGGTGCTCGCCAATTCACTGCGCCTGATGAGAAAGAAACTTGAGTAGGTCTGCTTCATGATCTAGAACATGCATCATTCGCGTCTGGATATGACATGTTCGCATACAAAACAGCACATACAGAAAGGATAGATATCCATGAATCGTTCACGTCCGCCCAAGATCGTCGTTATCGGTGCTGCCAGCAGCAGCTTTAGTGGCCTCCTGGCCGATCTGATCTCTTCGGATGCGCTGGCCGGGGCAGAATTGGCGCTGGTGGATATTGACACCGAGGGCCTGGAGATCATGGCTGCTCTTGGAAAGCGGATGGCCCGCGAATGGAAGCGCACTACCACTGTCACTGCGCCGGCCAACCGTGACGAAGCGCTGCGCGGAGCCGACTTCATCATTACGACCATCTCCGTTGGCGGCGTGGCAACCTGGCGACAGGATGAGGATATCCCCGCCAAGCACGGCTACTATGGCCATTCTGTGGACACCGTCGGCCCCGGCGGGCTTTTCCGCGGCCTGCGCCTCATCCCCCCCCTCCTGGATGTCTGCCACGATATTGAACGCTTGTGTCCCGATGCCTGGCTGATTAACTATTCCAACCCGATGCCCGGCATCTGCCGCGCCTTGCGTAAGGCGACGCGCGTCAATGTCGTCGGTCTCTGTACCGCCGGCTATCTACCCGGCCAGGTGGCGAAATTCCTCGAAATTGACCAGTCGCGCGTTGAGGTGATATCCGCCGGAGTAAACCACTGGGTCTGGGCGCTCAAGATATTGGTCGATGGAAAAGACTACACCTGCCAATACAAAGAGAAAATGAAGACCCTCCACCGCAAGGGCTGGTATCTGCCGGCCGTTGAACTGATGGAGATCTTCGACGTCTGGCCGATGCCCGGCGCTAATCACGTCGCCGAGTTCTTCCCGTACTTCTATGGTCCGGATACCGATGGGCGCGACAGTCTGGAAAAGTATCCCATGCGGGAAGGTCACGATTTTGACGAGCGCGCCAAGACTGTAGTGACCCAGCGTGAGACCCTGCGCCGACAGGGCGCCGGCCTTGAGCCCCTTGGCCACAAGGTCGAGGAATCGGCGGATGAAGCCATACGGATGCTCACCTCCATGTGGAACGGCGGGCGCACCCGCCACTATGCCAATGTGCAGAACGACGGCCTTGTCTCCAACCTGCCTGACCACGTCGTTGTCGAGGTGCCAGTCATCGCCGACTCAGCCGGTATCCGCGGCGTTGCTGTGGGTCCCCTCCCTGACAGCGTGGTTGGCCTCGTGCAGGCTCGTTGTGCTTATTACGAACTGCTGGCCGATGCCGCAATCCAGCGTTCCAAACACCTCGCTCTGCAATGTCTCATGAACGACAACCTGACGACCTCCATCCCACGGGCCAAGGCCTGCCTCCAGGAGATGTTCGAAGTTCAGGCAAAGTGGCTACCGGGCTACAAATAGTCCCAATCAATTCCCATCCAGGAGTTCATCCATGTACGCCATCCTGAAGTTTGATGTCGAGGATGTTTACTATCCACCGAAGTACCGGATCGACGATATCCCCGGCTGGCTCGCGCGCATCATGACCGAAGAAGGCATTCGCGGAACCTTCTGTGTCACCGGCGAGAAAGCTCGCACGATGAAGGAGCGCGGGCGAGAAGATGTTCTGACGGCGATGGCCGCCCATGACATCTTCTCGCATACGCGGGGGAACATCCGTCCTCTCATCCCCGAAGCCCTGCAGGACAAAGGCTGGTGCGACGGCGTGGAAACGATGATGGCGTACGAAGAAAAGTCGGCCGCCGACATCCACTTTGCCTATGGCCGAAAGCCGGCCGGGATTACGCGGCACAACTGCTATACCGCTGCACAGCATGTCGCGGCCGCAGGCCGTCAGGGCCAGGCCTACCTGTCGGCCATCATGTGGGCCGGCGAGAACCGCCAGCCACTCTGGTATGCCGGTACCCTCTGCCTCAATACCTCAAATGAACCCGCATTCGGCGGCTTTGACACCATCTACACCTGCGATGCCGCGTTCGAAGCTCAACTGGCGAAACTTCAACCATTTGTCGCCGACTGTGCCAGCAAGAACGTCGAATTCGCAACCCTGTTCGGTTGCCACCCCGTCGAGGTCATGGCGCATGGATGGCTTGAGCATTACACCCTCGGCGGCGGCATCACCCGCACACCCCAGGAAGTCGGCTGGCTCTATGCGGTCAAACCGCCCGAGATGGAAGAGATCGCCAAGGTCAACTTTCGCCGCCTCTGCAAAGCCATCAAGGCACTCGACGGCGTGACGGTGCTGGGCGCATCAGAAGCCGCCAAGCTCTTCTCCACTCAGCCGCGAACGATTTATCGCGATGAAATGGCCGCCTATGGACGCCAACTCGAGCAGGCCGGCGGCCCCATCCTGCACACGACCTTCTCGCCGGCCGAGTTGGTGACCGGCATGGCCGAAAGCGTCCTGCACTCCGAGGCCCATGGCGATGTGCCTTACGAAATCGCTCGTCGCGATGTGCTGGGTCCCACGACCGTACCAGTCACCGGCCGGCAGGTCGACCTGGTCACACACGAACAGCTCGTCGCCATGAGCCGCGAACTCGTCCAGCACGTCCAGACTCAAGGCTCCCTCCCCGGCAACCTGCACGTGAATGGGCTGCTGATGGGACTGGGACAGTTCGCCGTGGCGATTGGCCGCAGCTACGCCGCCCTCTCTCGCTACGAGAAGTATGCTCGTCTGTGCGTCCTGGACACGTCGCGTTATCCGGCCGAAGCCATGCGCATCGACAACTGGATTCGCAACTGCGTGCAGGAGCACCGGCCCTATAGCCCCGACTTCACATGTGAAAAACTTGCCCTGCATGCGCGACTGCAGACCTGGACGATCAAACCCGCCTGGCTGCGTCCACCACGAGGAGCGGCCAGTGGCGACCCGCGTATCTGGTCTGGGGCCTTTAAGCCTTAATGAATCCATGAGCCTGCTCTACAAGCCAGACTGGGACCGGACCAAGGCTAACATGCGCGCCTGGTGGGCGCACGAGTACTTCGGCCGCTGCGCCCTGGCCATTACCGCGCCGCGATCAAATCCGCCGTCTCGCCCGGCTCCGCCGCAGCCACAAACGCTTGAGGATCAGTGGTACGATCTGGATGCCATCGCCGTACGAAACGACTACGAGCATTCCTTCACCTGGTACGGCGGCGAAGCCATACCCATGTGGCACGCCTGCTATCCTGGGATCGCGAGCATCCCGACGATGCTCGGCTGCCCGTTCAAGCTCGACATGCATACCGGCTGGCACGATCCGCTGCTAACTGATCCGGATGGGTTCGATATCCGGACTCTGCGCCTGGACGAAAAACATCCGGCATACAGGTACCACATGGATGTATTGCGGCGGGCAATGGTTGAGACCCCGGGAAAGTCGTTCCCATCCATGGGCGCGTTCTACCACGGCGGCGACACCCTGGCCGCTCTGCGCGGCACGCAGCAGCTTCTCCTCGATTGCATCGAGCGCCCCGCGATGGTGAGAGATGCCGAAGATTGGCTGATGGAGATGTGGTGCGAGTTCTATGATCGCACCTATGCTGCGGTGCAGGGCCCGCAGCAGGGCTCTTCCTGCTGGATGGGGATCTGGGCGCCGGGTAAGACCTATACTGTATCCAACGACTTCTCCTACAACATCTCGCCCTCGATGTTCCGAGAGCTCTTCCTGCCGGCCATAGAACGTCAAACACGCTTCCTCGACTACTCTATCTACCACGTCGATGGCATCGGCGCATTCGTCCACGTTGACGCGCTGTGCGAGCTTCCACGCCTGCAGGCACTCCAGATCCTGCCCGGTGCCGGCAAGCCCTCTCCCCTTCACTACATGGACGTGCTGAAAAAAGTGCAGACCACCGGCCGGAACCTGCACATCTCGATTCCACCGGAAGAAGTTCGTCTGGCCTTAGAGCAACTCTCTGCCCGTGGCCTTTACATCCAGACCTGGTGCCAAAGCGAGGCTGAGGGAAAGCAACTTCTGGCCGACGCAGAGAAATGGTCCGTCGATCGCGGCTAAAGGAGATTGATCGCATGATTTTCGATATGCATCAGCACTATGACTACGGCGGCGATATCGACGCATATGCCCGGGGCCTTAGAAAGATGAAGATCAGAGTGGCCCTGAGCGCAGGCGGCGTGGAATTTGGCCAGATGGGCAACACCGGCGTCCACGATGCGCTGAAGAAACATCCAGACGTCATCGTTGGCTTCTACTTCGTCGATTTCACCAAGGAGACACCCGCCACGATCCGCAAGGCTCACCAAGCCGGTTTTCGAGGCCTCAAGTTCATCTTCCCGCCAAAGAACTATGACGATCGATCGTACTATCCCATCTACAAGACTGCGGTGGAACTCAAGATGCCCTGCCTGTTCCACACCGGCACGGTAGCGCGGATGGACTGGGTCGTCGAGCACTTCTATCTCAAGTTCCCCGAGGTCAAAAGGGCCTTTGAAAAGACCGATTATGCCGCCATGGACGTGGACTGTACAAGAATGGATCCGTATCGCTGCGACACGATTGCCCGAGCCTTCCCAAGTCTGACTGTGATCATGGCTCATTACGGCGCGGGAATCTGCGGCCATCATTCGCAGGCAATCATGCAACTCAACCCCAACGTCTATGGCGACATTACCGTCATGGCCGGCAATTTCACTCCTAAGGCCGTGGCGCGAGCAAAAGACCACTTTGCTCCCCTGATCAACGAATATGTCGTGGAGAAGCTGGTCTTCGGCACCGACAACGTCGTCTCGATCGGTGCCCAGCACATGAAGAAATCCATCCGTTCCGTGACTGGCGTCCTGCGTGCCCTGAAGGTCAAGCAGTCACAGATTGATCAGATCATGGGGCGCAGAATGAACGCCCTGATGGGCTTTGACGATTGAGCAAGAAGAGAGGCCATATGACCGGACCAAGGATCTTACGGCAGGAAGAATTTCCCAGCCTGCTCCAGCTCATGGACAGCGCCTTCGCGCATGCGGCGCCCTTCCAGAAGACACAATCCCACAATTTCACGGGGCGGCCCCAGGATCTCGACCAGCACATTGTCATCGAAGAGAAGGGCCAGATCATCAGCCATCTCGGCCTCTTCCCGCGCCTGATCCGCTCAGGCGAAACACTGATCAAAGCCGCGGGGGTCGGCTGCGTTGCCACCTTGGAGAAATACCGTGGCCAGGGCTTGATGAACAAACTCTTTGAGTTCGCGATTCCGATGATGCGCGACCAGGGGTACGACATCTCCGTGCTCGAAGGCGACAGGAAGCGGTACGGCAACTTCGGCTGGGAACGAGGCGGGAGGCGCTACGCCTTTCTGATCAGCGACAGGTACGTAAAGGGCCTGGCAACTCCTGGCATCGACGTGCGAAAGTACTGCGGTGATCGCTCCGATCTTGCCACGATCAAGGCGATACACGAACAAGAATACTACCGCCTCGACCGCAGCTGCCACTTCGTCGATAGGGTCTATGACCTCCCGGGCAGGCAGACGCTGCTCGCCGAGCAAGGCGGCCACATCGCCGCCTCCCTGACCTTCGTGCCCGAAACCACCAGCGACACCGCCGCCCTAGCCTGGGTATACGAGTACGGCGGCGATGGCCAGTGCATCAAGGCCCTACTTCGTGACCTGTTCGCCGTGCACGGTGTGACCAGAGCAAACGTAGTGGCCCCGATCAATCATCACCCGCTCAATGATGTGCTTCTCTCCGTGACCGACCGCTGGTACACCGAAACCTGCCGCATGATCAAGATCATCTCCCTGCACCATCTACTGGAGAAGTCCCTCCCACACATGCAGAAGACCCGACTGGCCGGGAGGAGTTTTTCGGAGGGCGAAGTAACCCTGGAGATCACCGGCTCATCGCAGGTTGCCACCATACGCTTTGGCCAGCAGATCGCGATTACCGCCGACCGATGCCGAAACATCCTTTCTCTAGGCGAGCGCGAGATGGTCAGACTCCTATTCGGTCTCGTAAAGCCATCCGAAACATTTAATCTCGCCAAGGCCTGCCTGATACTCGATACCTGTCTCCCGCTGGATTGCTTCATGTGGCTGAACGATACTGTGTAAGGCTGTGTCGTGACTCAAGGCCGACCGGACGCATATGCCAAAGATTGTTGGATTGAAGAGACTCGACGATACCATCCAGCGCATCAAGTTTGTCGGCGACAACTGGCTGATGACTTGGGCTCAGAACGGCAAGGTCTACACAAACCTTTGCGACGGGCGCGGCGATGGGACCACGACATGGAATACGCGGCCATTCATCTTGAATGGGTCCCCTCCCGATGTCAGTTTCGAGTTTATCCCAACGTTTCCTGACCTGATCGCCGGCGAAGCCCCGAACGTCAACCGTTACTATGGCTTTGGCATTTTCGCTCATGGGAACAACCTGTATAGCTATCTGAGCACCCCCAGCCGCCCATTCCTGCCCTCCGGTGCGAAGTTCTGTGGCGTGAAACTCGTTCACTCTCCCGACCTCGGCAAGACATGGAAGAACCAGGATGGGTCGCCGATGGTCTATGAGCAGTGGCACGAGCGCAATCGCAGCAACATGCTCTTCTTCAACGAGCCCGGCGATGCGTTCTCCCTCATCTCAGTCCTCCAGATGGGCAGGAATTACGAACACAACACCGACGGATATGTCTATGTCTATTCCCCCAACGGAAGCATCGATGGAACGATGAACCAATTGGCCATGGCCAGGGTTAAGAAGGGCAAAGTGCTGGACCGGGCGAGTTACGAGTTCTTCGTCGCGCATAATGCCGATGGTTCAGCGAAGTGGGACAAGGACATCAACAGGCGAGGTGCAGCACACACGTTCCCTTCCGGTTGGGTGAATGTGATGTATCACCCCTATGCCTGGCAGCCCTGTGTGGTCTATAACGCGCCGCTGGGCGTTTACATGATGTCCAGCTTCGGCATGGCCAGCGACTCCCAGGGCATGTGGTTCGCCCGCCCGAGCTACCTCGGTTTCTGGACGGCAAAGACCCCATGGGGACCGTGGACGCAGATACACGAGGACAAGGCCTGGATGCCACGGGGCGACCAGAACGCCAGATGCTACCAGCCGCAGATAGCTCCTCACTGGATTGCTCCCGATGGAAAGAGCTTCTGGCTCATCTGGACGGATTTTCAGGAGATAAAGGGCCAGGGGCTCCCATACTACTGCTTCAACTTCCAGAAGGTCGATCTATTGCTTGAGACGTAGGGTCTCCAAACGTCTGCTGCCTACAGCAGTTTGTCCATCACCGCGGAAATTCTTCCGTGTAATCGGAGCATCTTCTTCCTTGCTCTTGGCCCCCCGGTATGTCATAATCTAGTATAGCCATTGCGGAAGGATCCGCAGGAAGCTTGGCACATGGATGGTCCCGTCATTATTCGCCTCAAACGCGTCGGCGCAAATGCTGACATTCCTCTACCGCGCAAGATGACCGCCCATGCGGCCGGATTTGATGTCTGCGCGGCCGTCCCGACCCCGGTTGGTCTTCAACCTGGAGAGCGGCGGCTGATCCCCTGCGGCTTCGCGATGGCGCTGCCCGAAGGCTATGAAGCGCAGATGCGCCCGCGCAGCGGCCTGGCCAGCAAACACGGTATTTCGATGATCAATACCCCCGGCACCATCGACAGCGATTACCGGGGCGAAGTGCATGTGCCGCTGATCAATCTGGGGCAAGCCCCCTTCACCGTCGAACGTGGCATGCGCATCGGCCAGATGATCATTCAGAAACTGCCCGATGTGCGGATCGAAGAAGTAGATGAACTGGATGACACCGCCCGTGGTACCGGCGGATTTGGTCATACTGGACACCGTTAGTCACTGGTCATCAGGTCATTGGTCGTTAGTCAGCACGAATGACCAATGACCAGTGACAACTGACGAAGGACGAACCATGGATCGAGGAAATGCAATTCGCCGCATCGGCCTTTTCGCGGCCGTCGGTGTGTGGGTGTTCCTGCTCGTGTCGCTTGCCAGCTTCCATGCCGAAGACTGGCCCGCACACCATGTCTATCCGTATGGTCCGACCGAGAATCTCTGTGGCACCGTCGGCGCACTGATTGCCTATGGGTGCTACTTCCTCCTGGGCCAGGGCATCTTCCTGCTACTGTTCTTCAGCGGCATCATCATGACGATGTGGATCATGCGCAATAAGCTTACCGACCTCTGGCTGCGGGCAGTGGGCCTGCTGCTGCTGTCGGTGGCATTCGCCGCCATCGTCAACAAGGTCAGCCCCGGCACCGAGCACGGCTTCCCCGAGGGCAACGGTGGCATGCTGGGCATCGCCGCCGCCCGCTTCTTGCAGACCCACTTCAACCATGTCGGCTCCTATATTGTGCTGGCCCTCTGTTTCATGGTGGGCCTGGTGCTGGCGGCCGATGAACTGGTCGAGAAGACCCCGGCCGTTGTTGGCGTTGCCATCGCCAAGGCAAGAGAGATCGCTCCCAGCATTCCTCGTCCCACGCTCCAGTTCCGCATGCCGGAATTCTTCCGCCGCGGCAGCAACTCCGCCGTTGCCGAGGCCAAAGAGGCCCCCGTCACTGTAACTCCCCAGACGCCTAAGTACGCCATGGTCACACCGGAGATCAAACCCAAGCCGCCGGTGTCAAGAGAACCGAACGTCTTCGACGGCCTGGCTCGACTGCTTAACGCTGATGAAGAGACGTTGATGAAGGCGGACATGCCAGAGCAGGCGCTGCAGGCCAAGCCCTCGGATGCGTCCGCGCTCATCGCGGCCACTAACCCGGACGATGACGATATTGACAACCGGGTCAAGCTGCCGGCCCCTACCGCGCAGCTCGACTTCCAATACGATCTGGATCAGCCTGTAGAGCCGGAAGAGCCCTCCGCCCCGCCGGTCGCCGCCGCCCATGTGGATGATGATGATCCCCCACCCGCCGCCGCCATTGAGGTGCCGCCGGTTGAGCAGCAGGCCGTAAAGGCCCCCGAGACGCCCAAGCAGAATCTCCTGGTCCGCATGCCCGGCATCATCCAGCCGCGCCGCACCGCCCCCGCTGCCGCGCCGCCGGCGCCCCGGGAACTGGGCGAGTACAACCTGCCCGGCTGGAATTTGCTCTGCGATGCCGAGCATGGGTATGCCGAGAGCCAGGAACTCTTCGTCCGCGAGAAGGCCGGCACCCTCGAACAGGCCCTCCGTGAGTTTGGCATCGACGCCCAGGTCGTTGAGATCAATACCGGTCCCGTCATCACCATGTACGAGATCTCCATGGCTCCGGGGACCAAGGTCTCTCAGATCACCGCCCTGACCAACGACATCGCCCGCTCGCTCTCCGCCATCAACGTCCGCATCGTCGCCCCGGTGCCGGGCAAGAACACCGTCGGCATCGAAGTGCCCAATGCTCAAAAGGAAAAGGTCCGCATTAAAGAACTGATGCAGCTCACCACCCAGGAAACCCAAGCAAAGCTGGGCATCCCGCTGTTCCTGGGCAAGGATGCCAACGGCGAGCCCCTGGTGGCCGACCTGGCGTCGATGCCCCATTGCCTGATCGCCGGCACCACCGGCTCGGGCAAGTCGGTGTGCATCAACTCGATCATCATGTCGATCATGTACACCCAGCGGCCGGACCATGTGCGCCTGATCCTCTTCGATCCCAAGGTCGTCGAAATGGCGCCGTTCAAGGAGATCCCGCACCTGATGTGCCCCGTGATCACCGAGACCGGCAAGGCCACCAGCGCCCTGGAATGGGCCTGCCAGAAGATGGACGAGCGCTATGACCTGCTCGCCGAAGCCGGCGTCCGCAACATCGCCGGCTACAACAAACTCACCCGCGAGGAACTCTTCGAACGCTTCAACGCCGCCAACGAAGAAGAGCAGGCCAAGGTGCCCAAGCACATGCCCTATATCGTCATCATCGTCGACGAACTGGCCGACCTGATGATGACCAGTGGCAAGGAAGTCGAGGCATCGATCGTCCGCCTGGCCCAGAAGGCCCGAGCCGTCGGCATCCACCTCATCCTCGCCACCCAGCGCCCGCAGGCAACCGTCGTGACCGGCCTGATCAAGGCGAACATGCCCTGCAAGATCGCCTTCCGCGTTGCCAGCAAGATGGACAGCCGCATCGTGCTCGACCAGAACGGCGCTGAACTGCTGCTCGGCCAGGGTGACATGCTCTACCTCCCCGGCGGCGCTGGCAAACCCGTCCGTTCGCAAGGCACGTTCATCGACGACAAGGAGATCAAGGACAGCGTCAAGCTCGTCACTGCCGCCGCCCAGGCGCAATACGAACCAGAACTCGTCCAACTCAAGAGCGCCGTCGTCACCGATGGTGAAATGGAGCAGGATGACATGTTCGACGAAGCTGTCCGCGTGGTGCTCGAAAGCCAGCGCGGCTCGGTCAGCCTCCTGCAGCGAAAGCTCAACATCGGCTACGGCCGTGCCAGCCGCCTCATTGAGATGATGGCCTCCAGTGGCATCCTCGGCGACTACAAGGGCTCGCAGGCCCGCGAAGTCACCATGACGCTGGAAGACTGGGACACGATGAAACGCCAGCAGCAGACCGACGCCGAAAGCGGCATGACCGTCTGACGCGGATGATTCCTCCCGCGGGCACGATCGGGAAGTGCACGGGGCGGCTTATTGAAGCAGCCGCCGACAAAGTGGGCGGGGTTGTGCCGGCTATGGACGACCCCGCTCGGCTTTATGTCCCCTGCTCCTCGCTACCGCCCCCATCAACACCGGCAGCCCTGCACAGGTAATGCCCACTATATGGCGTGTCGTTGCGGTAACGGCCGCTCTGGCCGAACCATTCAACGTCGCCGGTGCTCACAGCCTTAAGAACGCTATTCATGAACCGTGCCGCCACGCAGCAACCCTCTCTCCCGCCCACCCCTCCTCTCGGACAACAGCGCCCTCCCGTCAACCTCCGCAGCGTCCTGCTGGGCCTCTTTGGCGTCATCGCCATCAATGCCATTACCCCTTTCAACAACAACGTTCTGGCCAACGCCGACCTGATCAGAAGCTACCTGCCCGTCAGCCTGCTCCTGTTCCTGATGGTCTTTGTGATCCTGATCAACGCCCCGCTGTACCGCTTTGCCCCTCGATACGCCTATAGCTCGGCCGAACTGGCCGTCGCCATAGGCATGATCCTCGTTGGTTGCGCCCTTCCCGGCAGCGGCCTGATGCGCTATTTGCCCGGCCACCTCACCGGCGTTTCCTACTACGCCGCCCAGAACCCCGATTACGCCGACCTGCTTCGCAAGATCGACCTCCCCGACTGGATCTTCCCCACCGCTGCCACCACCGACATCGCCAAGCGCGGCACTGACCCCGTGGTTACGCAATATGTCGGCCGTGCCCTGACCGATACCGACACCTTCGCCGCCCATTTCTCCGCTGTCCCCTGGCATGCCTGGCTCCGGCCCGCCATCGGCTGGAGCGTCTTCCTCGTTGGCCTGTTCGGCTCCATCCTCTGCATGATGGTCATCCTCCGCCGCCAGTGGGTGGAGAATGAACGCCTGCAGTTCCCCCTTGTCACCGTCTACCTGTCGCTGATTGAGCCCCCCGCCCCGGGCAAGCTCCTGAATCCTCTTTTCCGCAACCGCCTCTTCTGGATCGGCTTCGCCATCGTCGGCGGCATCAACCTCTTCAACGGCCTAAGCGTCTATTTCCCCCGTAATATCCCCCCCATCCCCCTCTCGTTCGACATCAACAAAATCGCCACCGAAGAGCCCTGGCGCTACTGCGAATGGACATTCTTTTCCCAGCGTATTTACTTCACCATCATCGGTCTGACGATGTTCATGCAGACCCGCACTGCCTTCTCGCTCTGGTTCACCTATGCGCTGCTTCAGGTCGCCCACATGGCCGCCGGCCTGCGGCAGACCGAGATCAGCGAACCCATGCAATTCGACCAGCTTTTCGGCGCTGAGGTCGTTTTCTGCGCCATGCTCCTCTACATCGCACGCCATCACCTCCTTGCCGTGCTTCGCCAGATGTTTGGGCCCGGCCGGCCGGACGATCCGCGCGGCCGCTATCTTCCCTATCGGCTCGCCGGTTGGGGCTTCATCTGCTGCCAACTCGTTCTTATCGCCTGGCTCATGACCGTTGGCACCACCCTCATCGGCGCCCTGGTCATCTCCCTCATGCTGATGATGCTGTACCTCGTCCTGGCGCGAATCGTCGCCGACACCGGCATGATCTATCCGGTATTTCCGGTTCCGCTCTCGCATCCCTTCGACATCGCCGCCAACGCCGTGCCCTCTCTGCCGCACACAACTCCAGGCAGCCACTTCTTCTCCCGCTTCTTCTACGGCGTCCTCAGCCACGACACGCGTCAGACGTTGCCACCGTTTGCTCAGCATGCCCTCGTTACCGCCGATCACGCCGCCTACAGCCACTCCGCCGACTGGCGCAAAGGCATCAGGTTCATCGGCGTCCTGGTCCTTGCTCTCGTCCTCGCCTACATCGTTTCGGGCGCTTCCATGCTTTATGTTGTATACACCTACGCCGCCACGCTCGACCGCTCCAATCGCTCGCCCCTGAATGAATGGTCCAGCTACACCATGGCCAGGCAGATCGTCATGGATCCCTCCGTCCGCTACACCACCACCGGCATCGAAGCCGTCCCGCACAACCGTCTCCTGCACATCGGCGTTGGCGCTGCCATCACCGCCGCTCTGGGCACGCTGCGCCTCACCTTCGCCAACTGGCCACTCCACCCCGTGGGCTTCCTCTTCTGCTACACCTTTGGCATCGAGGTAACCTGGTTCAGCATCTTCCTGGGTTGGCTCGCCAAGACCATACTCCTCAATTTCGGCGGTGCCCGCATGTTCACCCGCGCCCAGCCCTTCTTCCTCGGCGTGGTCTACGGCGACGTCATCGCCGCCGCCTTCTGGCTGGTTACCAACCTTGCCCTCTGGCTCATGGGCTTCGAGTACCGCTCCATCACCTGAACTTCTACAGCCGCACCTCCGCCCCCTTCTCCGCCGACTCATACAGCGCTGACAGTATCTTGATCATGTCCAGACCCGTCTCCGGAGTATTGATCGGCTCCGCCCGCTTCTTGATCACGTCCACGAAATGGTGCAGATGCAGGGCATGATCATTCAGATTGCCCGGCCGGTGCAGGCGCGGCGAAAGATCGGATAACTGACCACCGCTTTCCGTGTATACCTTCAGCGCACCATTGCGCAGGTGGCATCCGCTGCGCGTTCCCCGAAACTCGATGAACCGCTCCTCTTCCTCAACATTGGATGCCCAGGAGAACTCCACCTGCAGGCTGGCCCCATTGGCAAAGCGGATAAACCCAATGGCCAGGTCCTCCACATCATACCCGCGATCACTCTCTCTCGTCCGTCCCGAGCTGTACAGCGTATCGGCCAGCACATTGTCCGCGAACTTGCAGTATGTGCTGCCGCTGACCGACACCGGCTTGGGATCGCCCATCAGCCACATCGCCAGGTCAATGTAATGGACACCCAGGTCAATCAACGGCCCACCGCCCGACATCTTCTTATCGGCAAACCACGAACCTCTCCCCGGCAAACCGCGTCGCCGCACCCACCCGCACCTTCCCGTATAGATCTCCCCCATCATGCCATCCCCGATGTACTTGCGCAGGAACTGGGCGGCCACCGAATACCGGTTGTTCCGCATCACCATCAGCGTCTTCCCGCTGGCCTTCGCCGCATCCGCCATTTTCTGTGCCTCGGCCACACTCACCGCATCCGGCTTCTCGCAGAACACATGCTTGCCCGCCTCCAGCGCTGCCACCGCAATCTCCGAATGCAGCACATTCGGCGTGCAGATATCAACGAAGTCCAGGTCCCTCATCTTGAGCACCTTGCGGTAATCCGTGAAGGTCTTGGGCACATCAAGCTTCTTGGCAAACGCCTCAACCTTCTCCGGCACAATATCGCACGCCGCCACCAGCATCGTTTCCGGATGGTTCAAGAACGTCTCCCCATGCACCCAGTTCGCCATCCCGCCCGTCCCAATCACCGCGCCTTTGAGTTTCTTATCCATGTCTCCTGCAGCTCCGTATTGTTCCTTCACCTAAGCACTGCCCGCGCCATCGCAAGCCGCACCCGTTCGATTATGCCCCACAACCGCCCTTCCCGCGACCCTTCGCTCCTCTCCTCACAATCCCCAATGGACTGCGCGATTATCCTACGGTTCATTTCGTGCCGCCGCTCTCCATCTTGGGTTGCACGTGAATGCGCATTAGCCATTCACGATCGGTCACCGCACGAAATCCGCTGCCCAATGTGCCTGCCAGGCTATGCGACTTCTCGGGGTTCTTCTGATAGTAGAAGTAGACTCCCTTGGTTTGATGCGCTTCGGGGTCAAACGCCAGCGTGAGTTTGTCATCCTTATCCGCCAGCTCAGAAAGCGGCTTCGGCTCGGGCAGGATCACATTGACCCATTGCGGTTTGAAGCTGAAAGCGGCGTAAGGCACCTCGCCTTGCCAACGCACTTCTTTGTTGGAATCCAAAACCATCACATGAACGTTTGTGGTCTGCGGATTGAAACCCGCGCCGTATCGGCTGGCATAGAGGCTGAATCCCTTGACCATGATTTCATCGGGCAAGAGTTTGCCGCTGCCAACTTTGGTGGGATCGACCCTTAACTCAATGGCCGGACCTTGGCCGCCGTAGCTTTGTTTGTCTTGAGTCGGCTCAGCATTGGCGGGTATGGCCACGCAGTCACCAAACGGACCGGCCGTCTTGCGCGGCTTCCAATCCTTCAGCAGTTTGGTCCCCTTCTGTCCGCTGGGCGTTTCTGACATGATTGCACGAACCATCCAATCGTATTTCTTGTCCACCGGCTCATAGCCGTCGCCTGGAAGTCCGGTGTAGGAATGCGGCATGTCGGTGTTCGCGTAATGCAGATAGATACCCTTGGTCTGACGCGGATCGAACGAGAACGCGACCATGAACGATTCCGGCACTTCCACTGAAGGCGTACGCAGGCGATACCACTTCTCATCACCTTTCTGAATCAGTCCATACGCGAATGGCACATCGGCGAGAATCTGCCGATCTTGATTGAGAATATAGACGTGGAAGAACTCCTTGGGCGCTTCGTCCGTCCCATACCGGCTGCCGAACATCTCGACGGCCTCGATAAACCTGGCATTGGCCGGCCGCTTGAACTCGATGCCATGCCCGCTGGTGGACAGGCTCCATTTGCCGTCGGACTTGTCATCGACATAGCGGACAACGACTTCCGATGCGGGAGCCGCCGCTGGTTTGGCCTGCGGCGTCGGATTGTCGTTCCTCACTGTCGATGGTGTCTGCTGCGCATTGGTCAGGCCGACGAGACCCAGTGTGCATGCCAGCGCCAACGTCACCGTCGTTCCCATGGTACGACGTGACTTGCGATTTGCGATCATGGTGATTCTCCTCTTCAATTGTGAACGCCCTTCCAATATCCCCGCCATCCCCGGTATGCGGCGAGGCCAAGTCCAATACTCCAGACGAGAACCTGCGCACCTGCGCGCTTATCCACATCCGCTCCCCGCGTCTCCGCGTCTCCCCCTCTCCCACTCTCGCCTTCCGCCCTCCCCCCCCTCACGTCCGGTAATACTCAATCATCCGCTGCAATCCCACCGTCCGCGGCACCTTCGGGAACCAGTGCAACACCTGTCGCGCCAAGCGGATATCCGGGCAGCGATGCCGTGGGTCGTCCGGGCTCATTGGCTGGAAGACCAGCTTGCTCAGGCACTTGGGAATCAGGTCACAGATCTCCACCGCGATCTGCCGGATGCTCACCTCTTCCGGGCTGCCCAGGTTGATCGGCTGGTCATAGTCCGACTCCATTGCCAGGACCATTCCCTCAACCAGGTCCGACACATAGCACAGGCTCCGCGTCTGCCGGCCATCCCCATAAACCGTCAGTGGCCGGTTCGCCAGCGCCTCCTGGATAAAGTTGATCACCACCCTGCCATCCAGTACGTCCATCCGCGGCCCATACGCCGAAAACAGCCGTACGATGCGCGTATCCACATTCCGCGCCCGCCGATATGCCATCGTGCACGACTCCGCAAACCGCTTCCCCTCATCGTACATCGAACGCAGACCCACCGAATTCACGTTCCCCCAGTAGTCTTCCGGCTGCGGATGGATCAAGGCATCGCCATAGACCTCAGAACTGGACGCCAGCAGGAACCGAGCCCCCGTCCGCTCGGCCAACTCCAGCAGATTCCACGTGCCCTGGCTGTTGGTCTTGAGCATTGCGATCTGATGCTTCGTATAGGCGGCCGTCGAACACGGCGAAGCAAGGTGATATATGCGATCAAACTTCCCGTCGATCTCAAACGGAATCGTCACATCCTGCTGCAGGAAGCGGAAAGCTTTGTTCCCATCCAGGTGCTGGATATTCTGTTTGTTCCCCGTCACCAGATTATCAGCGCCAACTACTTCATCGCCCTTGCCAAGCAGCAGGTCGGCCAGATGCGAACCCAGGAATCCCGCCACACCACTGATGAATACGCGCATGGATAATCTCCTAATCGCTGAACCTGAACCGGATGATTGTCAGGATCGCCTTGATCCCATCCTTCCAGGTGATCTTCTTCCCCTCCTCATAGCTGCGTCCGTAATACGCCACCCCCACCTCATAAATCCGCAGCCGCGGCCGCACCTTGGCGATCTTCGCCGTGATTTCCGGCTCAAACCCGAACCGGTCGCACTTGATCGTGATCTGGTCCAGCACCGGCTTCCGGAAAACCTTGTAGCAGACCTCCATATCCGTCAGGTTGAGGTTCGTCGCCATGTTCGACATGGATGTGAGAAAGCGGTTGCCCAGCGTATGCCAGAAATACAGCACGCGGTGCGGCTCGCCGATGAAGCGAGACCCATACACCACATCCGCCTTTCCATCGACAATCGGCTGCAGCAGCTTCACATAATCGGAAGGGTCATATTCCAGATCGGCATCCTGGATGAGAATCACATCCCCATCCGCCATCTTGAACCCATCGCGCAAAGCGGCGCCCTTGCCCTGGTTAACCGGCTTGTGCAGAACCTTGAACTCCACGCCCGGAAACAGCCCGGGCAGTTCATCCAACCTCCTTCCCGTCTCATCTTTGCTGCAGTCATTCACGCAGATGATTTGCCGTGTCACCCCATCCGGAAGCCGGGCCTTCACCACCAGGCCAATCAGCATCTGCACCGTATCCTGTTCATTATAAACAGGTATCACGATCGAGAGCTTCCTCAACGGCAAGTTGCGTGTATCGATCTGCAGCATATCAAAGCAGGTCAGATTACCCCCCCACGCCCTCGCCAGCAACACCAACTCTGTGCCCCGTATCTGTACGGACGCCGCGCCATCCGTAGACTTATGCATCATGACCTGGCCCAGCCAAGAGCTTCTCTTCGCCCTGCTCTATGCAGTGATCTGCATGTTCTGCGCCATGCTCAGCTCGGCCGCGCTTATCCTGCCGGGCAAGAACCGGCCGATCCTCCAAGTGCTGGCAACCATCCTGCCCATCGCGGTCGCCGCCTTCGCATTGTTCCGCCATGGCGGCATAGATCCCGCTGTCACGCTGCTAACCGCCTCCGCCGCCACGCTCGCGATCTTTGTCAACGGCGCCATCATCGTGATTACGCCCAGACCCCATCGCGAACCGCCACCCGCCCAGAGCCCTGCCGCTGCCTTGGTGCTTCCGCTCGCCCTGGTGCTGATCCTCGCCGGCTTCTCCGCTCACCTCACCATTGCCGCCTGCATCGGGCTTGGCGTGCTGGGCGTGCTGGGCGTCGATATGGCCCGCGGCATGCCTCCCCTTCCCGACCACACCGCGCCAGCCACCGCCCCTGCTTCGCCCAAGCTCGCCTGGCCGCTTTGCATCGTCATCGCCGCCATCCCGCTTGTTCTGCTCTATGTGGTCACCGGCCAATTCTGGCATTCCGCCCAGGCCACGCACCTCGTTCGCGTCCGCGATCTGGCCATTGTGAACCTGCTGTGCCCCGCCCTGCTGATATCGCTCCTGCGCACTTGTTTGCGTGTCGCCCACGATCACGCTCCGGCCGATGCCCTTGGCATGACCGGATCCGCCATCGGCGTGATCTTGGGCCTGGCATTGCCCGGCATGTGCCTGCTCGACTTCCTGCTCCGTCGCCAGACCACTGAACTGGCTCTGATGGCCGGCCTGCCGCAGCTCTCATGGCGATTGGACGCCCCGTTGCTCGCCGCCGGCGGCTTTGCCCTCGTCGCCATGCGAATGGATGTCCTGCGCCCGCACCGCTGGGTCGGCCTGTTGCTGATCATGCTTTACATCGCCTATCTCCTCACCGGCTCGGCCCTGCGGCTGTTCTAGGGCGAAACAGAAAACCACGCCCCCCTTATGATGGGCGTGGTTATCTGTTGTCAGAAGTTACGACACAAAACAGCGGCAGCCGCATTACTTCGCCAGTAGTTCGGCCATCTGC
>CAIQIQ010000075.1 GCA_903871935.1 uncultured Phycisphaerales bacterium | reverse complement strand
CATCTTCCCTTCTGGCAACGGAGTGGCGGGGGGCGACTTCGCCTTCCGGTTCGATGTTCTGCCGGGGGATTCGACGGGCGGGAGCTTAGGCAAGGTGAATGTGGCGGACATTAATCAGACCAAGAGTCGCAGCGCCCTGCCGGAGACGATAAGCAGCTACCGGTCGGATTTCGATGGGAATGACCTGGTCAATGTCGCGGATATCAATTACGTCAAAACCAGGTCTGCGATCTCTTCATTGCCGGTGAATCCGCCGGTGCTGCCGAGCTTTGGCCCGGTGTTCTCGCAAGTGAGTTTGCTGCAGAGGGATCGTTCGCTGACGCTGTGGTAGGACCTGCGAAGCAACAGCAGAAGCCGGCCGGGGGCCGGCGTTTCCACGCCGCGCGTCCGCGGGAGGTGCATTCGGGATTCTGGACCGAAAGAGATATCCCTGATCGGGCGCATGTTGCCGCGGAACCGGACACGGCTGTATCATGGTGGACAGTGTCGCATTTGTCCGGTTCGTGCGGTGCCGCAGCATTGGAGGTCACAATGCCTGGCAGATCTACCTTGGAGTTGCTGGAGTCGCGAGTTCTGCTGTCCACCTATACGCTTACCGGGC
Organism: uncultured Phycisphaerales bacterium; assembly: GCA_903871935.1. Taxonomy (GTDB): domain Bacteria; phylum Planctomycetota; class Phycisphaerae; order Tepidisphaerales; family Tepidisphaeraceae; genus CAIQIQ01. The sequence continues at coordinate 2,417 of CAIQIQ010000075.1, read as the reverse complement.
CCGGTTCCGGGGAAGTGGCGCGGGACAGCGAGGCGTTTATCGTGGCACTGGACAGTGCCACGATCAATGGAACGGTTCGCATCACGCCGATGGCATCCAACGGCGATGGGGTGTTTTCGCCGGCGTATGTGGATCTGACCAACATCACGCGGTCTGGAACGTTTGTCTATACCCCGGCCACGTGGAGCGAGCGGACGATCTTCACCATCAATGACGGCGGCTTGACGAACCCGTCGGGCGTGACGTATCTGTCAAGGGTGCAGACGGGCGGTTCGGGCACAGCGCCCTCGGGCGACCTTACACCCGATTTCGGGGGATACAGCGTCTTTACCAACGGGGCATGGTGGCAGGAACTGGGGCGCAATGTCCGCGGCGATGCGGTGGCACCCAACAGCGCGGCGATCATCAGTCAGATTGGCGGCAATCTGTATAACGAATTCGGGGCTCCAACGGATTTTTCGGGCTTCCCCTGGGAGACCAGCGGCGGCCAGCCGTTTAACGTTGTGCCGGGGAATCAGCCGCTCAAGACGGTCACTGCGTATTATTACGATGAGAGCGACGTTGATCAGGTTACCCACAGCGCGCAGGTACCGATACCGGATAATCCGGTGATTGAGGGCTGGTATAGTCCCACCGGGGCGCTGCCCTCAAGCCCCAATGGCGATTCGCACATGCTGATCTACGTGCGGAATGAGGCCACGGGCGGCGTCGATACGCTCTGGGAGATGTTCGCGGCGAGTACTCCGGATAACGGCGTGACATGGCAGTGCGGTAGCCTTGCCAGGTACGATCTGACGACCGGGGCCCAGCGTCGTGAGAGTTATACCTCGGCGGATGCGGCGGGGCTGCCGCTGGCACCATTGCAGTTCAGGTATCCCGAGGTGGCGGCGGCCATGGCGCGCGGCGACCACATGGGCGTTGGGCATCCGATTCGCACCACGATCAAGGCCAGTGCGGTCCTAAATGGAAAGGAGACGTGGCCGGCCAAGCACGCGGTCACCGGCAGCGGCCTGGTGCCGATGGGCGCGCGGTTCCGTCTGACTTCAGCCTGGTATAACGCCAATGCCAACAACTATACGGGGCAGGCACGCGTGTTCATCGACACGCTTTACCAGAGCGGCGCCATTATCGCGGACATAGGGGGGCTCAAGTTCTCCCTTGAGGGGGTCGCCGATGATCGCTGGGACAACGCGGCCACAATGTCGCTGCGGAATATCCCCATGACGGCCCTTGAGGCACTTGAGCAGCCACTGGCGTTTACGGTGACGGGCCCGACCAGCGGCTCGGTGGGCACCAGCTATATCTTCACGCTGCAGCAGCAGCCTGCGGGCGAAGAGAATTTCTCGCAGTACCTGAAAGCGGCGTACAACAGTGTCGTGGAGAATAGCGACAACCGGCTGATTTTCCTGGATGACCACGTGATGGACGACACGCATCGGACATTGCGGGTCCAATACACACCTTCGGCGGCCGGCACGGCGACGATCGAGTTCAGGGCTCCAGGCACCTATTGGATGACGCCGCCGGTCTTTAGCTTTACGGCCAGTGCGGGCCCGACGATTCCGCCAGTGCCCGATCCGCTTTCCGCGACGGCGATCTCGCAGACGCAGATCAACGTTTCCTGGGTTGACCATTCCAGCGACGAGACCGGGTTCTACATCGACCGGGCGAACGATCCCGGCTTTAGTGCCGGGCTGATCACGAGCACGGTCGGTGCGAATGTCACCACGTTCAGCGCGATCGGCCTTTCATCCGCCACGACGTACTACTTCCGTGTGCGGGCCTACAACCTTGTTGGCTCCTCGGCCAATACGTCAACGGCCAGTGCAACGACGCTGCATTACCCCCCAACTGTCACAGCAGTGTATGTACGAGGCTCAAGCTGGGCAGCAGGCTATCTCTCTTTCCTGGCAGCGAATCTCGCTGGCTCCAGTGCCACCTATGGCTATGCCATCCCTGTTGGCTCAGGTGCTGCTCAACTGCAGACATTGCCGTGGCGGAATCTGAATCAGATATCTATTGCCTTTAGTGAAGATGTCTCGGTGGCCCAGGCCCAGTTTGCCATTGTGGGGTCGGTGGGCAGCTACAGTGTGTCGAGCTTCAGCTATAGCGCCACGGATCATGTGGCCACCTGGTCGCTCTCGGCGGTGATCGGTGCGGATAAGCTGTATGTGGCTCTGCCGGGTAGTGGAGCAACACCGGTGACGGATGTGGCGGGAAACGCGTTGGATGGTGAATGGACGAACCCGACGAGTTACAGCCAGGTGGGCGCTACCAGCATCTTCCCTTCTGGCAACGGAGTGGCGGGGGGCGACTTCGCCTTCCGGTTCGATGTTCTGCCGGGGGATTCGACGGGCGGGAGCTTAGGCAAGGTGAATGTGGCGGACATTAATCAGACCAAGAGTCGCAGCGCCCTG
>CAIQIQ010000074.1 GCA_903871935.1 uncultured Phycisphaerales bacterium | reverse complement strand
GTGCCGGCGAAATTCATGTTCTTCGTCTCGCTGCTATTGGCAATGCTGGCGGCGGAAGGAATAACAGCACTCGGCCGTGAGCCACAATGGCGTGGCAAACGCATGCTCGCCGTCAGCGGAGCAGTTCTGGGCGTTCTCCTGCTGGTCGTATGCGGGATTCTGCTGATCCAGGGCGAACGCCCGGGCGGACTTTGGGATTGGGTGATGGATCGCCTGGCTCATGCGCCTGACCGCTTTAACGCAGGTCTCTTTCAGGTTTCCGAATTCCGCAATGTCGGGCTTAGGGTTGCGACCGTGTCCCTGGCGGCTGCCGCTGCCACGCTGCTGCTTCTGGCGGGGATGCTGCTGCGGATACGACGGCCAGTGCTGCTGACAATTGGATTGGTGACGCTGTGCCTCGTGGAGATGACAGTAGCGGCCGGCATTGGCCGTGCGGCGATGCCCATGCAACTGCACTATTACGCCCCATGGGAGCAGGCGCAGACAGAGAATCCCGAACGGTGGCGCTGCGCAGATACGGTGATGGGATACGAGAATGCCGCCATGTCGGTTGGCGCCTATGACATGTGGGGATATGACCCGGGTGTGCTGCGCAGGTATGCCCAGCTTATCTCGGCGTCGCAGGGGGCGCCGCCGGACCTGGCAACGCAGTACGTTCGGTTTCGCGACTTGGAGAGGACGCACAGCCTGTACCGGATGTTCCGCCTCCGCTGGGTCTTGTCTTTGGACCAGGGGCCGCACACGCTGCTGATGGATGCGCCCCTGCCGCAGGCGCAACTGGTTGGTGCGGCGGCGGTGGTGCCAGACCGTGATGCGATGTTCGCGAGACTGCTGAGCCCGACATTCAACCCGACGGCCCTGGTGTACCTGGAGTCAGCGCCGGCGATCGCGCCGGCCGGGCATGATGTCAGCGGATATGCCCGCGTGGTCGCCCAGGACACCGATGCGATGGTCATCGAAGCCCAGTGCAGCGCCCCGGCGATTCTGCTGGTGACCGATAACTACGCCCAGGGGTGGAAGGCGTCGGGGCTGCCGGAAAGTTCGCAGCAGCACTACGAGGTGATGCCCGCGAACTATTGTCTGCGGGGCATTCCCCTGGCGGCCGGAACCCACAAGTTGCTTCTGGAATACGAGCCCTCTGGGTGGGTGGCCGGCAAGCGGATCTCCGGCATCTCGCTGCTGGCGTTCTTCGCGGCAATGTTGGTATTGCCTCGCCTGGGCAAGAAACGAGTGTCCCCGAACAAGGCTGGTTGACGCATGCCACGGACCTGTGCCATCATCCTGTGCCTGCTGCTGCTCGCGGGCCTGGCGCTGCGCCTGAGTTGGTCGATGTCGCGCGGCACTGATATTCGCTCATTGGCGGTCCTGCCCGATCAGGTCGAGTATCTCCAGGCCGGAACCAACGTGCTCACCGATCAGGGAATGTGGTTCTTCGATGATCGCTTCGGTCAGCAGATCTGGGCGGGAAGGATGCCGGGATACCCGCTCTTCGTGGCGGCGTGCAATGCGGATGTGCGAGTGATTCGCGTCGCGCAAGCGCTGATCGATCTCTCGACGGCGTTGGCTATATTCCTGATCGCGCGGCGGTGGCTGCATGAGCGGCGCGCACTGCTGGCGTGCGGATTAGTCGTGTTCAATCCCCTGCTCGTCTACTTCAGCGGCCTGGTGCTCAGCGAGACGCTGTACGTGGCAATGCTGGCAT
>CAIQIQ010000073.1 GCA_903871935.1 uncultured Phycisphaerales bacterium | reverse complement strand
GGTGCTGCCGGTCCCACTTACCAGGCTGTAGGTAAACGTGTTGCCGGCATCCGGATCAACTGTGCCCAACGTGCCCACCGCCGTACCCACCGACTGATTCTCAGCGACACTGCTTGCCGACAAGGTAATGTCCGTCGGGGTCTGGTTGGCAGACAAGGTTGTGGCGCTTGCCGAACTGCTATTGGCCGACTTGTTGAAGCCATTGGTGGCGCGGATACGGAAGTAGTATGGGGTCGACGGATTAAGTCCGGTGATCGATGCACTGGTGGCGTTCATGGCCGCCGTGGTCGTTACCAGATTCAGCGTAAAGCCCGAATCCGTCGCCCGGTCAATGGCGAAACCGGTCTCATTCGTGGAATTGTCCGACCACGTCAGGTTGACCTGTGTCGCGCTCGTGGCCGTTGCCGCAAGAGAACTGGGCGCAACGCCGCCACGGACGATGCCGCCGCCAAACGATGCCACCCACACATCCTGCGAGTTGTAGGGATTGATGAACACCCGCTCCGTCGTGCCGAAGGGGAAGGAAGCAATATCGGAGAAGTTAGAAGCAGAGAATCCCGTAACCGTGACGTCCGGAGCGTAAAGCATACCGCGACCTTCAGTGGTCACGTACATCTCTTTGGTGGCCGCATTGATCGTGACTGACTGGACGGACATGGAATAAACGCCGATGACGTTCTGAAGGTTCATCTTCGTCCAGGTCACGCCGCGGTTGGTGGTGCGGTAGAGATCTCCCAAATCATTGCCAGTTCCGCCCCAGCCGTTGAAGACGCCGACGTACCAGGTGTTCTGGGTTGGATCTGTCGGGTCGATCGTGATCTCTTTGGTATACCAATGCATGTTGGCGGCGGAGCGGTCCGTCCAGGTCGTCCCGCCATCCGTGCTGATAAACACACCGCTGCTGTCGGTGAACACGGTGGTTCGCCGACCCGAGTAGGTTGCGACCAGCGTCCCATCGTTCAGAACCTGAAGGTTATAGGGATGACCCTGCGTCCGCGCAGGTGCGCTCAGCTTCGACCACGTTGAGGATGACCCCAGATTCAGATTGTTCGTGACCCAGATACCGCCGTTGGAGCCCACGCCATCCACCGCACATGCGTACATGCGATTGGCATTGTTCGGATCGACCTGTATCCAGACGATGGGCACGCCAAAGCTGTGGATGTTCGACCACGTGGCCCCCTGGTCGGCAGAGACCACCACGGCTCCGTATTGCCAGCTCGGATTGCAGCTGGCATCAGTCAGGTGCGTGGAGACGTACATATCATGCACGTTGCTGGTCGCTCCATACAATAGCCCCCCGGAATACTGGGTCTTGTACAGGGTATTCTGCACGACCCCGTTGTAAGTCGGGTACGACCACGACGCCCCGCCATCCGTGCTGCGCCAGCCCAGAATATCCGTGTAGCTGGCCATGATGTTGCTGGAACTCATCCATGTGATGTAGTGGACACTGGTCTCAGTCAACCCCACACCGTGATACGCCTTGTGCTGTGGCGTGTATTGCCCCATCGCATTGTTATCGGCCTGACTCTCGTAGGCTTGCTGCCAGCTAACTCCACCGTCGCTCGTCACTTGGATAAAGTTCTGGGCGATAATCGCCTTGTTGGCATCTGTCGGGCAAACCGCGAAGCCCGACGCGTCCCCGCCCCAGCTCCAGTCCAGGTCACCGCCCTGCCCCTCATAGCCTGTGGCGATGTTCTTGTTCGGAACCTGTGGCGACACATCCTGCGGCCTGGTATAGAAAACATCACTGAACGTGCCGCCCCCATCCGTGCTCTTAAGCACCTCGGGCCGGCCATTCGCGTCAACGCCTCCGGCGAACACGGCGTTAATGTTGTTCTGGGCCATCGAGATATAGTGCGGACTCTTCCCCGATGGAATTCCACTGCTGACACTGGCCCAGGTTCCCCCGACATCCAGGCGATATGCTCCACCATAGGCGAGGCCCTCAGGATTCGAACTCGCCGATGGACTGCTGCTGGTTGTCAGCGCCAGCAGACGCACCGTGCTCCCCTGCTTGGCCCCCGTGAACGACATGATCGTCTGACCCGGCTGCTGGGCGGCCAGGCTAAAACTCGTTCCCCCATTGCTTGAGCTCAGCAGTCCCTTATTCGTACCGACGTAAACATTGCTCCCGTCGAAAAACGCGCCGGCCACATAAAGACTGCTCGACGTATAGGCCGTGGTGAAACTCGTGCCGCCATTGGTGGATAGATACAGATTGGTCCCATTGGAAACCAGGATCTTCGTCGTCGTGGTGAGATCGCTGCCAACCCAATAGGCCGTCCCATTCGTCCATCCGCTCAGCGCGGTCCATGTTGCCCCGTTATCGGTACTTTTCCCAAGGCTAATGCTCGCGTTGGCGATATAGAGAATATTCGGATCGCTAGTGAACTGTATCTGCGTACTTGAGCCTCCGTTCACGCCACCGACGCTGCTGTGGTAGTTCAACATCTGCCAGCTTTGGCCAAAGTCGCGGGAGTGATAGATGCCGCTCATATCACTGGTGACCCACAGATCCTGGCCATTGGGAGCAATAACCGACCCATACAACGCCCCGCCCCCGCCGGGCCCGTCCGTCGTCCACAGAGTTGGCATGGCCAGGAGAATTCGCTGCTCCATCGCTTCGATCCGTGGCCGGGCCGTAGCAAGCCTTAAAGCCGTGGAACGAGCGCGCAAATGATTTGAAGAGGAATGACCAAAATAGCCAAACAATGACATCAAGGCCTCCAAGATGAGGACGACAACAACACCCCCGAATTACCACGTTTTCTGCGTCAAGTCCAGGTAAATCCTTACGATGCAGGGGCTATTCGTACCTTGGACCTTGATGGCCGTCCAAGAGCCGGCGAATCTTGACCAGGCCTTACCACAGGTTCAATGAACGGTCCCTCAGCAGCAGCCGCACTTGCGAGAACGTCGGGCCAAAGGTCGGCAGCACCGGCGGATCCACCGGCAACGAGGAAATTGCGGACCTCGATTTGGCGTACGTGATGTCGGCAACATTGACCAGGTCATTCCCATCGAAATCGGACCGGTAGCTACTTGTCGTCTCCGGCAGGCTGCTGCGACTCTTGGTCTGATTGATGTCCGCCACATTCACCTTCCCCAGACTCCCGCCAGTCGAATCCCCGGGCAGAACATCCAACCGGAAGGCGAAATCGCCCCCCGCCACCCCGTTCCCCGAGGGGAAGGTGCTGGTAGCACCCACCTGGCTGTAACTGGTCGGGTTCGTCCATTCACCATCCAACGCATTGCCCGCCACATCGGTCACCGGTGTCGCCCCACTGCCGGGAAGAGCAACATAAAGCTTGTCCGCACCGATTACCGCCGACAGCGACCACGTCGCCACATGATCCGTCGCGTTATAGCTAAAACCCGACACGCTGTAGCTGCCCACCGACCCCACTATGGCAAACTGCGCCTGAGAGATCGAAACATTCTCACTAAAGGCAATCGAGATCTGATTGAGATTGCGCCAGGGGAGCGTCTGCAGTTGCGTGTCTCCCGTGCCCACCGGAATGGCAAAGCCATACGTGGAACTGGACCCGCTCAAATTGCCCGCCAGGAAGGAGAGGAAGCTCGTATTCCAGGCAGAACCCTTCACATACACCGCCGTCACGGTTGGGGCGATCTCATCCACATCGGTCACGCTGATCGTGAAGGCCTTTTCAAACCAGAGGCCGCCCTGATCCGTCGTCCGCACACGAATGCTGTAACTGTTCTTGGCTTCAAAGTTGAAACTGGCGGCCGTCAGAAGCTGATTGCCGCTAACGGTGAAACTCGCGTTATCGTTACTGCCCGTCCCGCTCACCAGGGAATAGGTGAACGTGTTGCCCACATCCGGGTCCGTCGTGGCAAACGTTCCAACGATACTGCCGGCCGGCTGGTTCTCCGCAATGGCCGCCTGCGAGAGCGAGATATCCGTCGGCGGTGCATCGTACTCGTAGGCTCCCACATCCCATTGGGGGCCTTGTGGGCGGGACATATTGATGATGTCGTAAGCCGGCGCTGATTTGCTGTTGAATGTACTCACACCCTTGTCGATGGCAGCGCTGCCGGCCGCCAGCGAAAAATCGTTTCCCGAGTAATTGCCAAATAGCGCCTGCATTTGCACGCTGGTGAGGCTCGTGGAGTGCGTGTCCTGCCCCGTGTTCGTGCGCCAACTCGCCAGATTCATGGTCAACACATCGGTCAGAAACCGCGGATCGACGAAATTCCAATCGCTGACCATGCCCGGAAGACTGTCGGTCGAAATGTTGATGCTGCCGCGCGTATTGGCCGGGTTGTTGTCGTAGAGAATATTGTTGAAGATCGTTGTGCCGGTGCTGGCGTTTTGGATATTCAAAGCCGACTTCGCATCGCTGGCCATGATGATCGTATTGTTGATCACCCTATCATTGATCGCCCCGGCGGCCGCGTCGATCGCGTAGAGCGATATCCCCGATGCATGGTTGTTATAAAGGAGGTTGTTCTGGATCACCGAGGACTGCACACCATCGCAGTTGATCGCCGATCCGCCTCCGGTGGAAAACGCCGATCCGCCACCGTTGTTATAGAGGGTGTTGTTCTCAACGATGGCGCCGGTTATCAGCCCGGTGCCGCCCGAGCTAAGGTCCCCGTTCATGTGGATGCCGCAGGCGGCATTGCTGTAACTGATGTTATGGCGGATGATCGGCGACACGCTGGCGTTGGAGACGTAGATCCCGTGCTGTTGCGCTGAACCCGAACACTGGTTATTCTCGATGTCGACGTTGTCGGCGTGCGAAGTGAAGATTCCCCACACGCCCCAGTTCCTCGCCACATTGTTCGTGATGATGGCGCCCTTGTTGTACAAGGCCGTGTTATTGGGGTCGGACCCCACCACGCGGATCCCCGCCCGCGTCGCGGCCGGGTCTGGCGTGCCCACCAGAGTGAACCCGTCAATGGTAACGTAATCGGCGCCCTCGAGATTGATTCCATCGGCCGTGGTGGCGTTACGCTGGTTGATGGTGGCGCCAGGATCAGCCAGGAAGCTGATGCGCGAGCTGGCCGTCCCGCTGTGCGTGCTGGTCAGGTTGAACCCTCTGTAAGTTCCGGCCGCCACGTGAACGGTGTCGCCCGCCAGCACCGTGTTTGCCGCCTTTTGCAGCGTCGCCCATGCGCTCCCCGCACTCGTCCCGCCGTTGCCGTCGCTGCCGGAAGTTGAGACGTAGTAGGTGCTCAGCAGCACCCGATCCTCAAGCAGCTCAATTGCATCGGCCGATCTTCTTCGCCGAGCTGCCAAACTCTTCTGCCGACGTGGGCCCAGCTTCCCGATTCCGCGAGTGTAGAAACCAAACGCCATGTTACACATCTCCATCTGCGCCGCCGCGTGAGGCGCCAGCCATCATAACAGGCCAGGTGAACGTTTGCCCAGCAAAGAATCCGCCCCGCGCCACAGTAAACTCACCGAGAAGAACGTCGGTCCAAAGGTCGGCAGCACCGGCGGATCCACCGGCAATGAAGAGATGCTGGACCTCGATTTGACGTAATTGATATCGGCAACATTGACCAGGTCATTCCCATCGAAATCGGACCGGTAGCTGCTCGTCGTCTCCGGCAGGCTGCTGCGACTCTTGGTCTGATTGATATCCGCCACATTCACCTTCCCCAGACTGCCACCGGTGGAATCCCCCGGCAGAACATCCAACCGGAAGGCGAAATCGCCCCCGGCCACGCCGTTGCCGGAGGGGAAGATGCTGGTAGGACCCGCATCGTTGTAACCGGTCGGGTTCGTCCATTCGCCATCCAACGCATTGCCGGCTGTGTCAGTCACCGGTGTTGTTCCGCTGCCGGGAAGGGCAACATACAGCTTATCCGCACCGATCACCGCCGAGATCGACCAGGTCGCAACATGATCGGTCGAGTTATAGGCAAAGCCCGACACGCTGTAGCTGCCCACCGACCCCACAATGGCAAACTGCGCCTGGGCAACCGAGACATCCTCACTGAAGGCAACCGAGATCTGGTTGAGATTGCGCCAGGGGAGCGTCTGTAGTTGCGTGTCTCCCGAACCCACCGGAATGGCAAAGCCATAGGTCGAGCTGGAACCGCTCAGATTGCCCGCCAGGAAGGAGAGGAAGTTCGCGTTCCAGGTCGAGCCCTTCACGTACACCGCCGTCACCGTCGGTGCCGCGGTGTCGATGGTCACGGCATAGGGTGCTGACGCTGCCGTAGTGTGGCCCAGTGTGTCGCTGGCGGTAGCCGTGAAGCTGTAGCTTCCATCGCTCAGGCTGGTGCCTGTATAGTCAAAGACCCAGTTGCCAGATCCATTTGCCGACGTCGTCCCGGCCAATACGCCGCCGCGGTAGACCGTGATAGTCATTCCCGGCTCCGAGGTGCCATTGATCAGCAGCGTCGAGTCACTGGTGATGCCATCGCTAGAACTGCTGCCGGTGTCGGTGCTGATGCCTGTGATGGTCGGCACAACCTCGGCCACATTGAGCACGCTGACCGTGAACGTCTTCTCGTACCACAAGCCACCCTGGTCGGTGCTCCGCACCCGGATGCTGTAGCTGTTCTTCGTCTCGTAGTCGAAGATGGCCGCCGTCTGCAGCGTATTGCCGGAGATGGTGAACGAGGCGTTGTCGGTGCTGCCGGTACCGCTCACCAAGCTATACGTGAAGGTGTTGCCGGTGTCCGGATCCGTCGTACTGAGGCTACCCACCGCCGTCCCGGAGGGCTCGTTCTCGGGGATAGTGCTGGAAGACAGCGCGATGTCCGTCGGGGTCTCGTTGACGTTGGTCACCCCGATCGTGAAGGTCTTTTCAAACCACAACCCGCCCTGGTCAGTCGTCCGCAGGCGGATGCTGTAACTGCTTTTGACCTCAGAATCGAAGATCGCTGCCGTTTGCAGCGTATTGCCGGAGATGGTAAACGAGGTGTTGTCCGTGCTGCCAATACCGCTCACCAGACTGTATGTGAAGGTGTTGCCAGCATCGGGATCAACGGTGCTCAATGTACCAACGGCTGCACCCACTGGCTGGTTCTCGGGGATAGTGCTGGAAGACAGCGCGATGTCGGTCGGAGTCTCGTTGACGTTGGTCACGCTGATCGTGAACGCCTTTTCAAACCACAACCCGCCCTGGTCGGTCGTTCGCAGGCGGATGCTGTAACTGTTCTTGGCCTCAAAATCGAAGATGGCCGCGGTCTGCAGCGTATTGCCGGAGACCGCGAACGAGGTGTTATCCGTGCTGCCGGTGCCGCTCACCAAACTATACGTGAAGGTATTGCCGGCATCGGGGTCAACGGTGCCTAGCGTGCCCACCGCCGTGCCGGAGGGCTGGTTCTCGGGAATACTACTGGCCGAAAGTGTGATGTCCGTCGGGGTCTGGTTAACGTTGGCCGGCGTGATCGTGAAGTTTGTGTTGGAGATATCGAAGAAGATGTTCCCGACCGCCTCGACCCTCACCCGCGCTGTAGCGGTTGTGATGTTCGGCAGAGTGATCAGTTGCGAGCCATCGTTGGCGGTGCTGGAACTGAGCACGATTGGATAGGTCAACCCCCCGTCGGTCGAGAGAAGGATCCTGACGTTGGCGGTGTTGATGCCGTTGACCGTTGTCCCGGCAACGTTCCAAGTGACCGCCTGGGACGATCCGGCAGGCCAGCTCACCGCGGTGTTGGGAGTGGTGACCGCAAAGGCCGCCCCTGTGTCGACAACTGAGAGCGAGACGTCGCTGGTGCTCACGCCCCCGCCTCCAGCGCGATTGTCGCGGGCGATCACCCGCCAGTTGAATGCCGCTCGAGATACCCCAGGCAGCATCTCGCCGGGAGCCAGGGTGTTATTGACCAGATCACTGAGACGGGGGATCGTTCGGCTGGGATTGGTGCTAGGCACCCAGTCGCGAAGGATGGGGCTGGAGCCGTTGTCGGGCGTGGTGAGGAAGGTGGCAACGCCCAGATCGCGTTCCTGCCAATCATACGTGACCACATCACCATTAGGGTCGGATCCGGTAGCCGTGAGCACGAAGGGTGTGCGAGCGGGAATGATATAGGCCGAGCCGGCGCTGACAGTCGGAGCGCTGTTGCCGGTGGAGCTAGATGTCCCGACCGAGGGGATGGTGGCAAGATAGTTGCGGATCTCGTCGATGCTGGCGGAGTGGAAATAAGGATCACTGTGAGGCTGCAGATCATCGCTTCCCTCGATGCCGGCATAGGCCATGATGGTCGAGCCGCTGCCAGGTTCATAGGCGGTGGAGGCGTTGCGGTTGGCAGTGTCGTTGGCGGTATTGAAGGTGTGATTGGCGCCAAACTGATGGCCCATCTCGTGGGCAACGTAATCGATGTAGTACGCATCACCGACGGGATTCGGCAGGCCGGTCTCAGCCTGCGCTTTCAATCCCGACCTGCCGACCACTCCCAAAGCTGCCAATCCGCCCCCGCCGGTGGTGAAGACATGGCCAATGTCGTAGTTGGCGTCGCCAATGACCGCGTCGAGATTGTTCTGATTCTGTCTTAGCAGTTTGCTGGCGTTGGTATTGGAGTAGGGGTCGGTAGCGGCGTTGGTGTAGATGATGGAGCTGTTATTGGCCACGAGCACCAGACGCACATCCAGTTCCGTCTCATAAACACCCGTGACGCGGTTCATCGCCGTCACCACGGCCGCCTGCCCGCCGGAAACCGTGCCCCCGCCGACGGCGGCAACATACTCGCCATCGGCCGCCACCGCAGTCCGGAACGTGCGCAGAGTTGAGCCGTAGGCGATGGACGGGGCCAGCGCATTCGCCGGCAGAGCGTCGGCGAAGATGCCATCCAGCGCCGGATCGGATGCATCGTCGCACTGCCAGGTGTCGGCGCTGGTCAAATCGCGTTTGTAATAGCTCACGTAGGTGCCGCTGGCATCGTTGAGGTAGTACGGATCAATGTAATACGAGCCTAGCGCGGAGAGTACCTGGGCGTGGAAGCCCAGGGATGTGTAGTCCATCCTCAGGCTCGCCGTTGGGTCATCGATCCCCTGCCCGCGATAGGTCTTGATATCAGGGAACTGGGCGGCCAACCCCGGCTCCATGACCGGGGCTTCGGCGATCTGGAACTCGGCCATGGTGCCATCGGGCCGGGGAAGACTCAGGACCAGAGGATTGGAGGCAGCATCCGGCGTGAATTCCATCGCCGCGCCCAGCAGATTGGCCTTGAGTTCGTCCAAGGCAATGCCAAAAGGTGTGTACGCGGACGCCAGGACGGCCGGAATCTCCGTACTGACAGATCGTAACGATGCCAGCGGCAGGAAGAACGGCGAGTTGCTCGCAAGGGTATGGACCGTGATATCGGTGCTGGCCACTTGCCCGCTGAGCAGCACCCGCCCCTCCAGCATCTCGCACCGCGATCCTTCCGAAAGCGGCATCAGCCTGCCGCTGAGCGTGTTGCAAATACGGTCAATGATCCGCCGCCCAGAGATGCCGTTGGTCATAGATGTGGCCTCGCAGTGAACCAACAGTCCTGCTCCCCCTCACTCGCCACGTCGGCGACTCGCATCAAGACTGCGGTCTCTCCGGATGTCTACCCCAGCCCTGCGTTCGATGTCAAGGATATCCACTCATCCTCGGACAAATGACCAATGACGACTGACAAATGACGATCACTTAACATGAGTATCTTCGGTCTGCCCTTCGTGCCTCCGTGCCTTCGGAAACAACTTGATCACCCCCTCCCCCACCAAACCGCTAACCACTTTCCCCACAACACCTTACAACGCCAAACGATCTTCTCCCCTCTGCTATCTTCCTCCCCTGCCTGCCTTCGTTTCCGCTATCCGCTCTCCCTCCGGACTTCTGACGTCCGACTTCTGACTCCTGATCCGGCGTTACAAATCGGCCCGGATTACGTAATTGATCCTACATATTGTCTCGGTAACATACTGTTCGCGTTCGCAATGTCTTGCGCGCGGCTTGATGCGGGGAGCCGCAGATCTTTGGGCGGCTTCATCTTGGAGAAGGAGAATATATGCGCCCCGTTCTCGGTTTGGCGTCGGCTGCGGCCGGCTTGCTTGTTCTCGCCGGACAAACCGTCCTGGCTCAATCGCTTACCAGTGTGCCCGACAACGCCATCGTCATGGTCAAGGTCAACAACCTCGACCAGACGAGCAAAAAACTTGGCGATCTGCTTCAGCAGTGGGGCCTGGCGGCGTTCAACCCCGCGCTCTCTGATCCGCTGGTGGCCTTGGAAGGCATGGCCAACCTGCAGCAGGGCGTGAACCGCACTGGCGAAGGCGCGGTCATCCTGGTTAACCCCACGACGGTGCCCGATGCCCAAGGCGCAACCCCGCTGATCATCATGCTGCCGGTCAGCGACTACGATGCCTTCATCAAGAACTTCCCCGATGCCCAGGCCGATGGGGAACTGACGATGATCACATTGCCCATCCACAACGAAACGGGATATGTCGCCAAATGGGGAACCTTTGCGGCGATCTCGCCGAATCGCGCCCTGGTTGCCCAGAAACCCAAGGCAACCAAGGTCGCGGGCCTTGCCGCCAAGGAAATGCAGGAACGCGACGTCGTCGCCTATGTCAACTTCCCCGGCTTCCGCAACCAGGCGGCCAGCGGGCTGACGATGGTGCGCGGCCTTGCCATTCCATCGATCGAGCAGGCAATGCAGAAGAAGCCGGATCAGGCGAAGTATGCCCCAGTCGCTTCGGCCGGCATGACCCAGATTTTCAATGGCCTGGATCATGTAGTGAATGAGACCCAGGCGATGACCTTGGGCATTGATCTATCCAAGGGGGGGCTGCAATTCAGCTATATGGCGGATTTCGTCCCTGAGTCCTATCTCGCGACGAAGGTAGCCGGCTGGAAGACCCCGCAGACGAAGATGGTCTCCGGCCTGCCGGATGGCAAATATGTCTTCGCCGGCGGCGCTGCGATCGACAACAACACGATGTCGCAACTTGTCGAGGATATGGCCGGCCCAGTTCGCGCAGCGGCCCTGACCATCGGTGATCCCGGCAAGCCGATCGTCGGCTACATCGACGCCATCAAACAGGCCGTGTCATCGACGTCCGGCCAGTCGTTCGGATTCAACGTCGGCGAAGGTGAAGTGGGCAAGACGCCTCTGTTTGAGACGGTGGTCGTCAGTCGCGGCGATGCCGACAAGCTTGTGGCGGCTCAGAAAGATGTCGCTTTGTACCAGGAACAGTTCATGAAATTGTTCCAGATGACGGGCCAGCCCGCGACCAGCACCAAGATCGTACCCGCCGTAAAGTCGATCGGCGGCATCAGCTTTGACCAGGTGACCACAACCATCGAAGGTGGCCGACCCAATGATCCCGGCCAGAAGATGATGGAAATGCTCTATGGACCCAACGGTTTCAGCATGCTGATCGGCAAGGTGGACGCCAAGACACTGCTGGGCGTCAGCAACAAGCAGGATGCCCAGATCCAGGCCGCCATCACCGCCGCCAAAGCCGGCGCCGAGCCCCTGGCGGGCGACGCTCAGGTGAAGGAAGCGTCGGCCAAGCTGCCGCCGAACTCCTTCTTCACCATGTTCGTGTTCCCCGAGCAGTTGATGCGCCTCGCTTCACGCGCTTCACAGGCGATCAGCGGAACCGCACTGCAGACGAAGTTGCCGCCAAACGTGCAGCCGATCGCCATCAGCGGCAGCACCGATGCCACGGCCTTGAGATTCAGTGTCTACGTGCCGTCGAGTGTCGTGCAGTCCGGCGTTTCGGTGGTGATGCAGGAAGCCATGCGGCGGAACCAGCAGCCACGGCGGGCCAATCCGCAGGGACAGCCTCAACCCGCACAACCGGGACAGGGCTTGTAAGCCAGGTCACCCGCATGCGGCGATAAGTCAAAGCCCGGCCAGATTCTGGCCGGGCTTCTTGCTGATATCCGAGCCGCTACTGACCCAGCTCCTGTAGGGCCGGTGACCTCACCGGCCGAACAGTGAGAGTGGCACGTCGGTTTGAAATGCAAGTGTCACCGTAAACCCACCAGTGTGAGCATGATCCGCCGGATGATGGGATTCCGCCGGTGGGGTCACCGGCTCTACTGACCCAGCGTGCAGATGAGGGTCGCGCCGCCGGTTGAAAGCCTGGCCGACTGGGTGGCCGTGATCTTCCCATCGGTGGCCGTGACCTCGTAATCGCCCTTGAAGCCGCGGACGCGGACAACGCCATTGGCATCCGTCGCCAGCTCGACATCGGTCTTCCACTGCCTGTGCACAAGATCCACCCACACCTTGCCATGCGGGCGGAGGTTCCAGTTCTTGTCGATGATCGCCGATTCGGGGATCCAGTGCGAGCGCTCCCAGAAACCCCACTGGAGTACACCAGCCACTGCCGGGTGGCTGAACAACACGGTCGTCAGATCGCGCATGTAGTCAGCCCGCGCATCCTCATCATCCATCTTCATATCCAGTTCGGTGACCTTGATCGGCAGCTTGAATGCGGCAAAGCGGTCGAGGATCTGGATCAGGTGATCGGGTGAAGTGATGTTGGTGCCGAAGTGCCCCTGCATGCCGATGCCCTCGAGCGGGGCGCCGTTGTCGAGAAGGTACTTGATCGTCTCGTAGTAGCTGTTCTGGTGCGGTGTATCGATGCGATCGTCCGAGGCGAGGATCGCGTAGTCGTTGATATACAGGCGGGCAACCGGGTCGGCCGCCTTGGCAAGCTTGAACCAGCGGACCATCTCTGCATTGCCCAGCACATCCTGCACGGCATGGTTGGCGTAAGCCTCGTTGATGACATCCCAATCGACAAGTTTGCCGGTATAACGAGCGGCGGTCTCGGTGATGTGGGCATCGCACGCAGCGCGGAGATCGGCCGGTTTGTCGAGCATGTCGGCGACGTTCTTCGGGAGATACTCCTTGGCCGGCCAGATGAGATTGTGCCCGCGAACGCTGATGTTGTTGTCGCGCAGCCAGGCGATTTCCTTGTCAGGACTGGCGTAGCCACGCCGGTCGATATTCTGCCACTTCAGATCGTTCTCTATCACCGCATGGTTGAAGTACTTCTTGAGTGTCTCGCGATAGCGGATGTCGTCAGCGCTCTCGCCCAGCATCGGCCGACCGGAGATGCATGTGCCCCACAGGAACTCATGCCGCAGCATCTGCACATGCACTTTGGCATTGGGCACAGGCTTGCCTACGGCATCCTTGACCGTTACCTGCAGGTCGGCCTTGCGGATCTGGTCGATGCGTTGCTCGGCTGCTTTGCGCCAGGGGGCGTCGGCTTCCCGGCCGGCGTAACTGATATGAGTGACCGGCAACTTCGACTTGTCGAAGCCCTGCCCATAGTTGAGCACGCGAATGCCGGCGATCTGAAAGATCTGGCCAGGATAGCCCAGGCGGATGGTGATTATCGACTCGCCGGCCGCGTAATCGCGCTTGGCGATGAACGGGAAATCAAGAACGGTCCATTCGGTCCCGACGGTGGACTGGCCATCGAGACTCTTGGACCAGGGATCGTGATTCAGTTCAAAGACCACACCCACCTGGGCGGTTCCAGTCATGCTCTTGATGCAGCGGCTGTAGAGCCGCACATGCATGACATCGCCCTTCTGGATGGGCTGCTGCGCTATGGCGGCGTACTGGGCCGCGTAAGTTGTCTCCAGGCCCTTTTGCGGCGCAGCCTCCAGCGCCTTGGTGAAGCCGGGGCCCTGCACATCAACAATCTTGGTCGGGATCAATGCGGGATCGCCGGTCACCTTATACACGGCGATGGGATCGCCCGGAAAGACATCCTTTCCGCCCGCAGGAAGGTCAGCATCCGCCGCGATGGCCAGACCTGCCGTGCACAACGCCGCCAGACCCAGGAGCACTTTGAACATGCAGGTGATACGAGCCATGACTCTCCAACGTTGATCGATAATGACCTGTCATTCCGACTCGGCAACACTGCCGGCGAGCTGGCCAGTCGCCTTCATGTGCGCCAGCACGATGCGGATGACCTCATAGGGCACTTCCTGATTCATCGCCTCAAAGATCGGCGTAAGACGGAAATCCGATGCTTTGGCGACCTCGCGCTGCACGCGCTTATAGACCTGCGGCGGCACCCACGGATCGACGTTCGCCGGCTTGGTGTCATAGATGAACTGGACGAGATACTGGCAGGTCGTCGAGAGAGCGCGGTCAATGGTGGCGGCGACATCGGGCACGGTTCGGCCCTCACGGAAGAGGTCATAGACCCGGTCGAGCACCTGCGACTTGCTCTCCCGCGCGGGCCGCACGGGCGCGGGCCGCGTCGGCCTGGCCGGCTCAGGCGCGTTGGCGATGACATCGCTTTGCAGCGAGCGATCGCGACAGTAGGCAGCGATCTCGCGGCAGAGGGCATCACCAAACTGCCCGGCTTTGCGCTCGCCGACGCCACTGACCAGGCGCAAGGATCGCTGGTTGGTCGGGCGGATCCGCGCCAGGGCATTGAGCGTGGTATCGGGAAAGATCACATACGGGGGCACGCCACGCGCCAGCGCCAGGTCGCGCCGCCATTTCCGCAGCACGGCGGCAAGTCCGGCATCGACGCCCTGCAGATCCGTCTCGCCACGGGCGGTACGTTTGCCCGCCTTGGCCGCAACTTTCGCCAGCTTCACCTCGCGCTGACCCTTGAGTATCTCGACCGACGCGGCGTTGAGCTTCAGGATCGGGTAGTCCCCTTCCTCGCGGGCGAGGAGTTTCTGATCGACCAGTTGATACACCAGTGCTGTGATCTGCTTCTTGTCCAACTCTTTCAGCAGCCCGTAGGTGCTGAGCTCTCCGTGGCGATATCTGCGAATGTTCTCGGTCTGCGCCCCGGAGAGGATATCGACGATCTGACCGACGCCGAAGCGCTGCTGCGCCCGTACCACGCACGAGATGATCTTCTGCGCCAGCACCGTCGAATCAGGAACCGCATCCACCTCATCGAGACAAACATCGCACGCTTCGCAGGTGGCTTTGGGATAGGTCTGCCCGAAGTATTCACTGAGCGCCCGATGCCGGCATAGCGGCGCTGAAGCAAAGTGCGACATCCCGTGAATCAGGTCCATCGACGCCCGCAGCCACTGCCCGGGATCGGCCGCCTCGCCGGCCGACTGGGTGATGATCCGCTCCCACTTGATGGCATCGCCGGCCGAGTAGAGCAGCACACACTCGGCTTCCAGGCCATCTCTGCCCGCGCGGCCGGTCTCCTGCTGATAGTGTTCGATACTCTTGGGCATACCCGTATGGATCACGCAGCGGACATTGGAGCGGTCGATGCCCATGCCGAAGGCAACCGTGGCGACCACGACATCGAGCTTCTCATTGGCGAAATCCTCCTGGATGCGGTGACGGTCGGCCGCATCCATGCCGGCGTTGTACGCCTTAGCGACGACCTTGTGCTCAGTCAGCCACTTGGCCAGCGACTCGGTCTCTTTCCGCGAGATGCAGTAAACAATGGCCGCTTCATCGACGTGCCGACTCAGCACTTCCAGCGTCTGCCGCTCGGCATCCACCTTGGGCAGGATGCGATAGACCAGGTTGGCGCGATCGACATCGCCGACCAGGACGAGTGGGTCATTGAGCTGCAGTTGCTCGGCGATGTCCTGGCGCACGCGCGGCGTCGCGGTAGCGGTAAACGCGTGCAGCGTACAGCCCGGGATGTGCTGGCGCAAGGTGGCAAGCTGCCGGTATTCAGGCCGGAAGTCGTGCCCCCACTGGCTGATGCAGTGCGCTTCGTCAATTGCGAAGCGGCAGACTTTCTGTCCCTTGAGCATGTCGAGAAAGCCATCCATCAGCAGCCGCTCGGGCGAGGTAAACAGCAGGCGCAGTTCGCCGGCGGCGATGCGCTGATGGATCTCGCGCCGCTCGGACGCAGTGAGGGCGGAATGCAGGGCCCTGGCCGGCACTCCCGCCTCCTTCAGCCCATCCACCTGATCCTTCATCAGCGAGATCAGCGGCGAGACCACGATATCGACATAGCCATCCACCAGCGGCGGAACCTGATAGCACAGGGACTTGCCCCCGCCGGTGGGCATCACCAGCAGCGAGTCGCGATGCGCCAGTGCCGCCGAGATCGCCTGCTCCTGCAGGGGGCGCAGCGAATCAAAGCCCCAGAACTCGCGCAACACCGACGCGATGCGCTGTGCCTGGGTCTTGCTCAGATTGGCGGACATCGCTTCATGCACGGTTACATGCCTGTGACAAACTGATACACGCGGTCGCTCCATCCAGGCAGGCCCTCGTGGCCGAAGTCGGGATAGATGACCATGTCCTTCTTCGCCGTGATCTTGTTATACGCGGCGAACTGCGTGCTCGGCGGGCAGACGGTGTCCATCATGCCAGTCGCCATCAACACTTCAGCGCGGATGCGCGGCGCCAGGTGCTGGCAGTCGATATACCCCAGCCGGCGGAACCACTCATCCATGTTGCCATGGTTCGGATCGAACTGGCGCAGGAACGTTCGCATTTCGGCATAGGCATCCTTCGCCAGGTCCATCTCCCAAACGCGCAGGTAATCGCATAGGAACGGATAGGTCGGTGCGGCCCGGCGGATTCGCGGTTCCAGCGATGCGCAGGCGAGCGTCAGGCCGCCACCTTGCGAGCCACCCTCGGCGGCAACACGCGAAGGATCGACCTCGGGCATGTTGATGACCAGGCCGGCCAGTTGTGCGGTATCCAGGAAGATATCGCGGAAGAGCAGCTTCTGGGCACTGTCGTGCAGGCCGCGAATGATATGGCCGTTATGCGTGTTGCCGCGGACGCCGCCAACATCCTCAGAGGAACCGCCCTGGCCACGGCAATCCATGCCGGCAACAACAAAACCAGCGGCGACATACTGAAGGTAGCCGGCCCAGTCGCCGGCGTTGCCGGTATAGCCGTGGAAGCGGCAAACGGCCGGGGCCTTGCCGGAGAGTTTCTTTGGGCGCAGGAGCTTGGCGTGAATCCGTGCTCCGCGCACGCCCGTGAAGTACATGTCAAAGCACTCGGCGAAGCTGGTCTGGAACGGCGCCTTTACCAGTTCCACCTTGGCATCGAGGCTGTGCATTTCGGAGAGCGCTTTGTCCCAGTAGGCGTCGAAATCGGCCGGGCGGGGGTTCCGGCCGGCGTACGTGCGAAGCTGCTCCAACGGCATGTCAACTAACGGCATCTATGTTCTCCTTGTTGAAGGAGACATTGTCTCCAAGGAAGAATCGGTTTCCAGTCTCTGGTCACCCTGTTCCGCCGTTTGGCATCGCCCTTGCGACGATGCTCCGTTACAATCCCCAGCGCGTGCAGGATGCGATGCTTGAACAAACCGATGCACTGCGGCGAAGTCCCGCCACACATTGGCGTTGGGTTGCATTGCTCACACTGATCATCGCCGGCGGATGCTTCCTTCGCTTCTGGCGCTTGGGCGCGCAAAGCCTGTGGTTTGATGAGGGCTACAGCGCCTGGATGGCTACCAACCTGCCCAGGCAGATCGTCTATCTCATCCGCTTTGATGTCTCGCCGCCGCTGTATTACCTGCTGCTGCACCTCTGGAGGGAGAGCTTCGGTGACTCGGAGTTTGCCCTGCGCAGCATGTCGGCCGTCGCGGGATGCCTTGCCCTGCCGCTGATGGCTCTGACTGCCAGGCGGATGACGGGCTCGTGGTTTGCCTCGCTGGTGGCGACGGTGGTCTTCTCTCTGTCCGTCCTCCAGGTGCAATACGCCCAGGAAGCCCGTTCGTATGGGTTAGCGAGCATGCTGGCGCTGGTGGCGTTCTATGCCATGGTCCGCCGGACCAATGGCCTGTGGTGGTGGATGGTCCTGGCCGGCTTTGCGGTTGCGGTGTCGGTCTGGCTTCACAACATGATGTGGTTCTATGTTGTGGGGCTAGCGCTGGCCTACCTCATCGCACCCGGACGAACGCGCTTGCGGCAACGGGTTATCGACCTGGCGTGGATGAACGGCCTGGTTGTCGCGGCGTTTATCCCATGGATCCCGGCCTTACGCGGACAAATGCAGTGGCTTTCGGGCAATTTCTGGGCCTCGATCCCCACGGGTTGGGATCTGACTCAGGTGCTGCTTGCCGTCGGTGGGATCAAGGTGATGCACCTGGCGGCCATCGGTCCGGCGGCGCTGGCGTGGATCGCCGCCGCTGTGCTTGCGGTCATCGCGCTGCTGGCCTCAATTGGCGGCCGGCCCGGCTATGCCCGATGGACATTGGCGCTGCTGGTTTACGCGACGATTCCGATCCTCGCCGTCTTCACCTACGCCCATTTCCAGCAGAGCTTCTTCCTGGAAAAGGTGTTCACGGCATCCACACTGGCGATCCCGCTGCTGGCAGCGCTGGCCGCCACCGGCCGCGGTCGAGTCATCAGCATCGCCGCACTGGTGGTGCTGCTGGCGGGCAGTTGTCTGTCTCTGTGGGGCTACTTCCAGTGGGAACAGAAAGAGGACTGGCGTTCGGCCGTGGCGTATGTGAATGGGTTTCCTCGCGATGACACCCTTGTCATTTTCGTCGCCAATGAAGGTGAGCTGCTTTACGATTACTACAGACGTCAGTCCGAGCAGTTCGGCCACAACACCACTGGCGCTCCGCAAGGGTTCCTCGACCTCAACCCGCCGCGCACCATCCAGCGCGTGTTGCGCCCGCAAGACACCGGGCGTCTGCAGCAGCAGTTGGAGCAGAACCAGCCGCAGCGCATCATCCTGGTGCTCTCGCACACTCACTTTTCCGATCCGGATATGCTCACGCGGCAACTGATCGAATCGCGCGCGACCCAGATCTCCGAAAAGCACTTTCACTGGATCGATGTGCTGGAATTCCGAGTTCACCAGCGATAAAGGGGTCGGGAGTCTTTTTAAAAGACTCCCGACCCCTTTTTCCCCGGCTAAGCCAGGAATCGCTCCGCACCGATACTCAGATATGCCGAAATACTGCGGATCGCGTTCTCCTTCCACTGCTGATCCAAGAACGTTGGCCTGAGAGCGTGCGTTTCTGTAGACTCTAGCCGGCGACCGGCCGTTTGCCATTTCGGCGATCCCGCTTCCTGTTTAAGCGGATGCGCCAAAGTTGTTCAGCGCCGCGCAGGAGCAGATTCGACATGATTAGCCCTGGCAAGCCCTCCGAACCTGTCACCCCACTGAGCAACTCGGGGGAGACCAAGGTCTATCATTGCGGCCCGCTCACCTACACGAAGATGGGCCTGGCCATCCTGTTTGCCTGGTTGCTCTGGGGCGACTTCTGCTTCGTCCTGATGGAAGCCGTGGCGCCGCCGGCGCTGCAGCTCAAGCTCAAGGCGCTGGGCGCATCCAACACAACGATGGCGGTCATCCTGAGCGTCCTGCCGGGAATTCTGAACATGACCGTCTGCCCCTGGGTGAGTTTTTCCAGTGACCGTCACCGTGGCCGCTGGGGGAGGCGCATCCCCTACATTCTCTGGACGCTGCCGTTTCTGACGCTGTCACTGATTCTGCTGGGGTGGAGTCAGCAGCTCTCTAACATGCTCCAGCGGGCGATCCCCCTGTTCGCCAACATCGCCCCGGCCACGATGACGATCAGTCTGATCCTCGTGCTCTATGTGACGTTCCAGTTCTTCAACATGTTCGTCGGCTCGGTGTTCTGGTACCTGTTCAACGATGTCGTGCCGCCGCAATTCCTCGGGCGCTTCATGGGCATGTTCCGCATCGTCAGCAGCGGAGCAGGGGCACTGTACAACTACTACCTCCTGCAATACTCCGAGAGCTACATGGGCTGGATCCTGACCGGAGGAGCCCTGCTGTATTTCGTCGGATTTGGCATTGTGTGCCTGCGAGTGAAGGAAGGGCCCTATCCGCCGCCCAGCGAAGCCGAGACACACGGCGGCATGATCGAGGCGTTCAAGGCATTCGGCAAGCAATCTTTTTCCGCCAGGTTTTACTGGTACTTCTACCTGGCACAGACAGCGCAGTTCGCGGGCAATGCCTATCTGATCTACGTCCTTTTTTTCAACCGCCAGATGGGCCTGTCCGTCGATCAGTATGGAAAGCTGACGGCATACAGTCTGGTAGCAACGCTCGTGGCAACCTATCTGACCGCCATCTTTGTGGATCGCTGGCATCCGCTGCGCGTGCGTGCATACCTGTCGGTCTTCACTGCGACGACGGGATTTGGCGGATGGATCTGGTTGGCCATGACATTGCCGCCCGATGTCTTCTTCTGGATCAGCCTTGGCGGTCTGCTGGTGTACAACTTCGGGCAGACGCTATTCGATGCCTGCTCGATTCCGATGTTCATGCGGCTGATGCCCAAATCCCTCTATGGTCAATTCAGCGCTGCCAACAACATGATCAGGACGATCGGCGCCATTGTCGCGGGATACCTGATCGGCATCTGCCTTGATGGGATCACGCATTTGTATGGCGGATCGGATTTCGCCTACCGATGGATATTCGCCTGGCCATGGCTCTTCAGCATTGCCGGCTCGGTTTTCCTTTGCCTGGGCTATCGCGAGTGGAAGCGTCTGGGCGGAGATGAGAACTATCGCCCGCCTGCACCATGGAAACCTGAAGGATTTGAGGAGGTGGCGGACAAGGTCAAATCGGTTGCGCAGAATCCGCGCATCGTGATGATGGCGATGTGGCTGGCGGTCGGCGGCGTGGCCGTCAACGTGCTGCTCGTGCTGGTGTTCATGCACTACATGCGCGAGCATGAGCTATTGCGGTCGGCGCTCTGGTACGCCAAGGTATTCATCCCCATCAAGCTGGGACTGGGCGTGCTAGCCTGGCTGCAACTACGCCATGTCCGGCGCGACATCGCCGCTCAGCAGCGCGGCCAGAGCACGCGCATGGGCATTCCCCACCACGGCGTGCTGATGGTCAATGCCATCCAGGGCCTGGCCTTCTATCTGGTCTATTGGTACCAGATGATCAAGATGATCGAGCTGAACCTTGATCACGAACTGATCCTGTTTGGCATCGCCAACCTGATGAGTACGACCGGGGTCATCGTCGGAGTGCAGATCCTCCGCTGGGTCGAACGACCCGTGGGGAGCGCTGCCGAAACACGTGCACCGCAAATGGACGATCTTGATGCTTCTCCAATCGCGACCCGCTAAGGTGTGTGTCACACTTTCGCAAACGCCTGATCCAGATCGGCAATCAGATCATCAACGTGCTCGATGCCAACCGAGATGCGGACCAGGTTCTCGGTGATGCCCATCTTCCGCCGGGCTTCTTCGGGTACCGACACGTGCGTCATCGTCCAGGGGTGCTCGATCAGCGATTCCACGCCGCCAAGCGACTCGGCCAGGGTGTGCAGTTTGACGTTCGACAACAGCGCGAAGGTTTCCTTCTGACCGCCCTTGACGCGGAACGAGAACGTCCCGCCAAATCCGGTCATCTGCCGTTTCGCCAACTCGTGCTGAGGGTGCGTCTCCAGGCCGGGATGCAGGACATCCTGCACCTTGGGGTGTTTGCTCAACCAGCGCGCGATGGCCAGAGCATTGCGGTTGTGCGCATCCATGCGGATCGCCAGCGTCTTGATTCCGCGCAGCACCAGGAACGCATCCTGCGGGCCGCAACAGGTGCCCAGCGCGTTCTGATGAAAGTAAATGCGCTCGGCCAGTTTGGCATCCTTGACGATGATCGCCCCACCGACGACATCCGAATGCCCATTGATGTACTTGGTCGTCGAATGCAGCACGATGTCCACGCCCAGATCCAGCGGCCGCTGAAAATAGGGAGACAGGAATGTATTGTCAGTGATTGTCAGCGCGCCCTTCGCGCGAGCGATCTCGGCAATGGCCTGCAGGTCCAGCAGGTTCATCAGCGGGTTGGTCGGCGTCTCGGTCCAGAGAGCCTTAGTGTTCGCCTTGAAGGCCTTGCGCAGCGCCTCAAGATCGCGCATGTTGACGAAGTCGACCTGCAAGCCATGTTTCACGAAGACGCTGGTAATCAGACGATACGTGCCACCGTAGAGGTCGTCGTGCACCAGGAGATGATCGCCGGCGGAAAAACTCGACAGGAGCGTCGCCTCGGCCGCCATGCCGGTGCCAAAAGCATACCCGTGCGTGCCCCCCTCCAAGGCAGCAAGCACATCCTCCAGCGCCTTACGGGTGGGATTGCCGGAGCGCGAATAGTCGAACTTGCCCGGCTGCAGGATGCCCTTAAAGGCGAAGGTCGAGGTCTGGTAAATGGGGGTCATTACCGCCCCATACGCCGGATCAGGCCCGCCATGGCCATGGATGGCAATCGTCTCAAATCGCATACGGAGCATCCCTTTTAACTCTTGTTAGAACTATTCCTATCTGATAGATAGGTTTTAGGGTTGGGCAGGTGGGATGTCAAATGTTTCCAATCGCCCTCGCATTCTGTTTCGGATTGTGCTACCATACCTTCGGTTGGTTTGCCGAACGAGTCAGGCTACGAGACAGTATTTCCTGCCCCGCGCCCTTTGTTCTCACTCGCCTCGCCTGCCTTTTGGGCCGAAATGTCGGCCTCTTTCATGAAGACCTGGAAAGTAAAACCTGGGTTTCACGCCCAACATTTAAGGAATCCTTATGGGCAAGAAGTTATATGTCGGTAATCTGAGCTACGACGTCGAGAGCTCAACGCTTCAGGAACTCTTTTCGGCGCATGGCACCGTTGAGAGTGCCGAAGTCATCCAGGACCGGGAAACCGGCCGCAGCAAAGGTTTCGGATTTGTCCAGATGGGCACCGATGCCGAGGCCCAGGCGGCCATTGCCGCTCTGAACGGCAAGGACCACGGCGGCCGCGCCCTGACTGTCAATGAAGCCAAGCCCAAGGAAAACCGCACGGGCGGTTCCGGTGGCGGCAGCCGCGGTGGATACGGCGGCGGTGGTGGCGGCCGCAGCGGCGGTGGCTACGGCGGCGGTGGCGGTGGCGGCGGTGGTCGCAGCCGCTTCTAACCTGCTCTGCTTAATAGCACATGAGAGGGCCGCTCCAAAAGGGCGGCCCTCTTTGTTTGGCTGTGTCATCCAGCAAGGCGTCAAGCTCTTTGTATTCATGCGAAGTCGGCTTTGCCTCTTTTCACGGCATCCCCGTCTCTCGCCTGCTTTCACCTCCCGGCACCTTGCCATATACTCCATTGTCTTTGCTCTGAAGCGAGCTGAAGCAGACGAAAGTAAAAGTAGGAGTTGAATATGGCCGGCATGACGATGACAGAGAAGATCATGGCGAAGCACTCGGGCAAGGGCCGTGTTGTGCCCGGCGAGAACATCTGGGTGGACGTGGATGTCCTGATGACGCACGACGTCTGCGGGCCAGGGACCATCGGCATTTTCTATGAGCAGTTCGGCAAAGCCGCCAAGGTCTGGGATAGCACCCGCGTGGTAATCATCCCCGATCACTACATCTTCACGGCCGATGAGAAGTGCCATCGCAACGTGCAGATTCTGCGCGACTTCGCGAAGCAGCAGAACATCAAGTATTTCTATGATGCCGAGTTCGTGAAGAACGAATCGACGATGCCCAACCCATACCGCGACCCCACCAAGACGAACTATAAAGGCGTCTGCCACAAGGCTCTGCCCGAAGAAGGCCATATCCGCCCCGGCGAGATCCTCATCGGCACCGACAGTCATACCTGCACGGCCGGCGCTTTTGGCCAGTTCGCCACCGGCGTGGGCAATACCGATGCCGGCTTCGTCCTGGGCACCGGCAAGACCTGGCTGAAGGTTCCGCCGACGATGAAGTTCACCTTCCACGGGCAGATCCCACCCTATCTGACGGCGAAGGATCTGATCCTGGCGGTGATCGGCACCACCGGGGTCGATGGCGCTACCTATCGCGCCATGTACTTCGCCGGGTCGGGCATCGGCTCGCTGTCGCTGGAAGATCGCATGACGCTGACGAATATGGCGATCGAAGCCGGCGGCAAGAACGGCATCTGCGATGTCGATCAAAAGACACTGGATTATGTAAAGGCTCGAAGCAACCGGCCGAACTGGCAAGTCTATACCGACGACAAGGACTGCGAGTATTTCGCCACCTACGAGTATGACCTGGCGAAAATGGAGCCGATGGTCGCCAAGCCGCACTCGCCGGATAACAAGGACACTGCCCGCAACTGCCGCGATGTGAAGATCGACCGCTCCTACATCGGAAGTTGCACCGGCGGCAAGATCACCGATATGATTTTCGCGGCCAATATTCTCAACGGCCGACAGGTCAAGGTGCCGACATTCGTCGTGCCCGGCTCGACCGAAGTGCACCAGGACATGCTGAGCCTCAACATCAAAGGCCGCAAGAAGGCGAATGGTGAAAAGAGTATCTGGGAAACTTTGCAGAACGCCGGTTGCCTGATGGGCCCGGCCGGTTGCTCGGCATGCCTGGGCGGCCCGTCGGACACCTTTGGCCGGACGCATAACACCGAGGTGGTGGTCAGCACGACGAACCGCAACTTCCCCGGCCGCATGGGATCGATGAAGAGCGCGGTGTACCTGGCCAGCCCGCTGACGGCGGCTGCCAGTGCATTGACGGGCAAGATCACCGACCCGCGCGAATACGTGAGCGGACCGATTGAGACTGGGGAGGCGGGGATTCGCTAACCAGTCAGTCATCCCGATCACACGATCTCACTAAACAGAAACTCGAAGCGGGCGTCCCAACAGGGGCGCCCGCTTCGCTTTACCGGCCGCAGCACACCCTGGTCGCATCCCCACCCCCGCACAAACCGACAAGATTTGGCGTATGACCGCTGGTACTGGCATTGGAAGGTTGTGTAGACTGGATTACGGAGGTGTGCGTTTGGCGGCATGCGCGGATGACAAGTTCGTTGACGGCATAGACGGCGCGGCGGTGCGCTTCGAGGATCTGTTCGATCTGACCGAGATCCAGAAGCTACAGGATGCTTTTGCCAATGCCACGGGCGTGGCGTCCATCATCACCGACCCAGACGGCCGGCCGATCACGGCTCCCTCGAACTACTGTCGTCTCTGCCGCGACATCATCCACAAAACACCGATGGGCTGTGAAAACTGCCAGGCCTCCGATGCCGTGCTGGGAAGCATGCATCCCGACGGCCCGGTCATGCAGCCCTGCCTGAGCGTGGGGCTCTGGGATGGCGGTACCAGCATCACCGTCGGCGGCCGCCACATCGCCAATTGGATTGCCGGGCAGGTGCTTGTCGGCCCATTGGATCTGTCACAGATGCGGCTCTACGCCCGCGAGATCGGCGCCGATGAGACCGAATTCATGGGTGCCATCGCCGAAGTCAAACGCATGACGCGAGAGCAATTCGCCGACGTCTGCCAGTTTCTGCACCTCCTGGCGAATCAGCTCTCGCACCTGGCCGTCCGAAACGCTCAACAAGCCCGCTACATTACCGAACGACAGAATGTCGAAGACGTTCTTCGCAGCGCCAAGCTGGTCGCCGAGGGCGCCAACGCCGCCAAGGATCGCTTTCTGGCGATGGTCAGTCACGAGTTGCGCACACCGCTGACGCCGGCACTGCTTTCGATCAGTCAACTGGCCAGTTCTTCTGGCCTCGCCCCCGAACTGCGCGAGGAACTGAGCACGGTGCAGCGCCACATCGAGATGGAAGCGCGGATCATTGATGATTTGCTCGACCTCTCGCGCATCATCGCCGGCAAACTCTCGCTGGAGACGGCCCCGTGCGATCTGCACGCGGCCATTGATGCCACGATCCGTGTCTGCCGCGAAGACCTGGACCGCAAGCAGATTCACCTGCAAACAAACCTTCAGGCACGCCGCCACTTCGTGGAAGGCGACCACGGGCGGCTCGAGCAGGTCTTCTGGAACCTGCTGAAGAACGCGATCAAGTTCACCCCCCGAAACGGAAGCATCACCATCCGCACCCGAACTGAAGGGACGGACGGCGCCCAAGCGATCATCACCGAAGTCGCCGATACCGGCGTCGGCATGGAAGCGACCGCCACCGAGCGGATCTTCGGCATCTTCGAACAGGCCGGCGCCGACAGCCGCAAACTCGGCGGCCTGGGGATCGGCCTGGCGATCTGCCGCGGCATCGTCGAAGCCCATCACGGCACCGTTACCGCCTCCAGCTTCGGCCTGGGCCATGGCTCCACCTTCACCGTCACCCTTCCGGTCACCCTCTCTCGGCCCGCCGTCACTGCCCCGACCCTGAGCGACCCTTCGGCCACGCCCGCCGCACTGCAAATCCTGCTCGTCGAGGACCACGAGGCCACCGCCACCATCCTGGGCAAACTGTTGCAACGCCTGGGCCACCGCGTCGCCATCGCCCATTCCCTTGCCGGCGCCGTCAAGCTTTTCTCCTTGCAGCCGTTCGACTTGCTCATCAGCGACATCGGCCTGCCCGATGGCACCGGCGTGGACCTGATCAACCACATGCGTAAGAGCAGCGATATGCCCGCCATTGCCCTGAGCGGCTTTGGCATGGATAACGACATCCAGCGCTCTATCAGCGCTGGCTTCGCTGAGCACATCATCAAACCCGTAGACTTCACCCGCCTCCGTGACGCCGTTGCCCGCGTCAGCCGCAAACGAGCGCCTCAGCCAGCCGAAGGCGCATTCCCGTAGCGCGGCACAGTGTGCCGCACTATCTTGCTACTTCATACAGCATGCGCGCGCCTTGAGGGCCTTTGACGTCGCAGGTGAAGGTGAGTTTGCCGCCTTCGATCTTCGCGGGCACTTCGCCGGTGCGGCGGCCGCTCGTCGAGAGCGAGTAGACCTTGTACTGATCCGGATTCACCATCGAGAGATGCACCGTGGCGGTGCCGGCGTGGACAAGATGCGGGAGCTTGCCCCAGGCAAGCAGTATCTGCCGCTCTGACTCGGCGTAGGTGCTATCGGTATTCTGCAGGTCGGTCAGATGCGTGACCAGCAGGCGCTGTGAGCTGCGGATGGGCTTCGAGTCGATGCTGGTGACAAAGACCGTTGCGCCAACCGACAGATCGGTGATCTCCACGCCGGCATTCGGTGAAGAGATCATCGTTCCCGGATCGGCATATCCACCCGCCGAGAGCGGCGTATCAAAGCGGAGCAGCCCGCTCCTGGCATCGATCAGCATCTCGCCGGTATCGGTCTGGTAGGTGTTCTTCGCGGGATCGGTGGGATTGTCCCTGGCGATCACGCCGCGGTCGCGGAGCGTCTGCACCAGCTTCGCTTTGTCCGTATTGAAGGCGGTCAGGTCCTTGCCAGTATCGCTCCAGCCAGTCGGTAGCTTGATCCATTCTGTCGGCAGTTTGGCGGGGTCGCCGACCACGCTGCCCAGGCGCGTGATCCACGTCATCCAGTTCGGACCTTCGCCCATGCTGGGAACTCTCTTCGGCGGGATCTCCAGTTCTGCAGACGTGAAAACCATGGCAACGGTATGCGTTGCGGGCTTTAGGTCTCCACGCAGGTAAAGCATGACGGCGGCGCGGTCGGCCGCCTGATTCAGAGGGTCGGTCACCAGATCGAAGTAACCCATGGTAGATGGCTGGAACAGATTCTCCCGACTGTGCGAATAGGCAAAGCGCCAGATGACATCCCAGTCCTGGATCGCGCCCATCGCGCCAGTGAGAATGCCACCGACGCCGCGGTAGCGGCCGGGGCCGGAGTAGTTGTACTCACTTACAGTGAACGGCTTGCCGAGCAAACGCACGGTATTGCCGCCGCGCCCGCCGGGTGCGCCTTGCTTCACCGGGTTCTCATTTTCGCAGCGGCTGGGCAGACTCCACGGGCGCTCGAGGAACTGCGGATGGTCCACATAAAAGTGGTCGTCTACATAGTCAAACTGCTGGCGCGCAAGCTGGTTGGGCACATGATTGGTCCATGAATTCATGTTGGTCAACAGCGCCTGGCACTTGATGTCATCGCGGAGGAACTTCTTCATGCGCACGAACATGTCGCGCTCGAGTTCGCCGATAAAGATCACCACATCGCGATGACGCACGGTGTCGCCGCGCACTTCATCCGGCAAGGCAACGCTACCCGCATTTGGGTCTTCGTCGGCCTTCAATTCAGCGCCCCAGGCAGCGGCCAACGCCCCTCGATCCTTGTAGCGGGCGGCAAGCCACTTGTTCCAGGCGACCGGCCACTGCAGGATCGTCTTGATATCCTTCCAGTAGTTCCCGAAGTTGCCTTCATTGATCATCGAGAGCCAGCCAAGCGCCGGTTCATCGGCCCAGCGTTTGCCCGTATACGGGCTCACATGCTCCAGCAGCTTGCGCGTGAAGTTCTCCCAATCCCTAAAGGCAGGTTCGTGCACCGGCACGAGAACCTTGAACTGATCCATCGCGATTGTGCCCTCGGGCATCTGCACCTGCTGTGCCCCGACCGGACGAGAAACGTACAGGTCCGTCGTTACGTAGATGCCGCGCTTGGCGCATGCGGCCACCAGATAGTCAAGCTGGTCCAGCGCCTCAGGCTTCCAGCCAAACCCCGGCTTGCCATCGGTCAACGCGCCCTCATAGTGATGGATGCGGATCGTATTGTACCCCAGGCGAACCAGGCGATCGCAAAGCCGATCCACCTGCTCCCGCGGCAGGTACAGGGCGCTAAAGCAGAAGTTCACTCCATAGAAACGCTTGGGCTGATTCGGTGTCTTTTCAAAGGCAAAGTGGCCATCGGAGGTAACAATCACTCGGCCATCCTTGCCGGCCGGTCCTTTGGCAAATCCCATCCCCGAAAAGTCCAACGCTGAACCGGGCTCGATCTCAAGTTCTGTCTTCAGCGGAATCCAGTCTGCACCCGCGGTGATGATGGTGGGCGCGTCGATTCTGGTGGCCAGAATTCCATCCGTGGCGAGGGTCATCGGCAGAACATACTGTTCGCCCCTGGCAAGCTTGACCTCCTGCCGGCCGATGCGGATGCTGAAGTTCGGAGCCCACTGGCGATTATCTTGCACCAGAACAGGGGTCGGATCAGCAAACGTGATGCTCAGGTTTCTCCCGTCGGCCCGCCGCGCGGCAAACCGGCGAACCGAGGCGTTGAATAGGCCCACCTTCCCGAACTGAGCGGGGAAGGTGCCCTGCTGGTCATCTGCCTGCCAGGTCCCGCCGATGACGGTGCTGGCGGAGAAATCCATGGATACCGCCAGGCAGGCGAGTTCCACATCACGATCGGCAGAGAAGGTCCACGTGGGATTGGCCTTGCCATTAGCGCCCACCAGCTTTGCCTCGCCGGCAATGGTGGCATCGCCCATCTTGATCGTGAAGCGGCGAGATTGGCCCTCCTGCGTCCACGACACCGCCTTGGCGTTGCCGAACTGCCACTGCGGCGAAGCGGCGACCGGATTCAACGTGCAGAGGTCATCTCCGGCCAACTGCAGGCGCAGTCGGCCATCAACGCCCATGGTCACGGCGGTGGCATCGGGTTTGGCTGCCGCTTCGGCAGCATGGGCAGGGCAAAGGACAACGGCCGCCATCAGGCAGCACACACATGTAAGTAGTGCAGGGCTCATCGGTAATGAGTTATACCTCTATGGCCTGAATTATGCGTTGGCGAGGCCGAAACTTCCGTACACTTTCATATTCATGCGGCAACATACATCAGCGCTGGGGCAACAATCCGAGCGGATTGGATATAAACAAACATTGATATCCACGTGCGAAAATGGCAATTTTGGGTGTCGCCAGCGCTATAACCAGCCACCCCAAACGCTTAAAGTGGAGTGATCGAAATCACAGTGGAGGGACATATGGGGCATGAGCCGATCGGAACAGATCAGGATCGTTATCTCGCGCTGACCACCAAAGTACTCTGGTGGGTGATCGCCGCATTCATCCTGCAGGCGGCCGTGCACGCTGCAATCATACTGTATGCGGGGATCGACGTGACGCCGCGGCTGGCGCCGGTGGTCGTGCTGCTGCTGGCAGCGGCGCCGGCATCCATGTTGTTGGTGCGGCACCAGGTCAAACCAGCGGCCGATGCCTTGTGCGTGATGCTCTGGTTTGCCCTCATGCTGGCAAGCTACTACGCGGGGGGCGCCGACCGGCCAATCTACACCGGCAGCGTTCTGCTCCTGATTGCCGTGACGCTGTTGCTGGGTTCACGGGCGTGCATCCTGTACGCCACGGCAACGGCGTTGACCGGGATCTTCATGGTCATCGGACAGTGCCGCGGGTGGGTTCCGGGTTCGACGTTGCCCGCGGATGCCATTCCGGGCGCCTTGATCAATCTCGTGGGCCTTGCCGGGGCAACGATGGCTCTGCTGGCCGGTTCGCAGGCGATCCGCAATACGCTACGGACCTCGCGAGAGCGGCTGCAAGAGGCGCAACGCCTCGCAAATAGGCTCATGGAGGAGATGACCGCCCGGAAGAAGACCGAGATCGAGCTGCGCGAAGCGAAGGAGACGGCCGACGTGGCCAACTCCGCCAAAGACAGTTTCCTCGGGCGAATGAGCCATGAGCTGCGCACTCCGCTGACACCGGTGCTGCTGACCCTGAGTGATCTGACGGCGCGAGAATCGTTGAGCGCCGATCTCCGCGACGAGTTGGAGATGATCCAGCAGCATATTGAGGTCGAAACACACCTGATCGATGATCTGCTGGAGCTGGCATACATCACCTCGTCGAAGATGCCGCTGAAACTGAAGGCGACGGATGTTCACCAGACGATCCGGACGGCCGTCAACGGGGTGCAAGCCGACCTGCTCGATTCCAAGATCCACCTGAGTCTGGACCTGTCAGCAGAATCCCCCTGGGTAATGGGCAGTGCGCGTGAACTGGAGCAGACCTTCTGGAACCTGCTGCGCAATGCCGTGAAGTTTACCCGTCCGGGCGGAAATATAGTCGCGCGGACACGGAACCAGAGTCCCGCCGTTGTGGCCGGGCGCGAGTCTCTCCGCATCGAAATCGAAGATGACGGCATCGGCATCGAAGCCGATCTGCTGCCACGGTTGTTCATGCCCTTCACCCATGGCGAGCGGGTCGGACATGGCGAACCCGAGGGCTTTGGCATCGGGCTAACCTTCTGCAAGAAGGTGCTCGATGCACATGAGGGAAACATACTCATCTACAGCGATGGCAAGGACAAAGGCACGCGCGTTTCGATCTCGCTGCCCGTACATGATGTTCCCGAGATGCAGCCCGACGCGGAGCTGGATCTGCTGGAGGGCATGGGAATGAACCTGCGCGTACTGGTCGTCGAGGACCACGGGGCCACAGCGCGGATCCTTCGCTCCCTTCTCGAAGCCGATGGACATGAGGTGCTGCTGGCGCGCAACCTTGCCGAGGCCAGGCAGTGCATCGCGACGAAAGATTTCGACCTGCTGCTCAGCGACCTGGGCCTGCCCGATGGACACGGAAGCGAACTGCCCATTCTGGTTAAGCAGAAGCGGAACATTCCCTGCATCGCCCTCAGTGGCTACGGCCAGCCCGAAGAACTGGAGCGCAGTCAGCGAGCCGGGTTTGCTACCCACCTGGTCAAACCGGTGACCATGGGCCAATTGCGAAAAGTGATCGCCAGCATCGTCGATCAGCCCGCAGTGCATCAGAGCGGATCGAAGCATGGGTAACCTCACCGCGCCGTACGATCGCCCCACCCAACTGCTGCTCCAAGGTGGAATGCTGGCGGCAACGCATTGCAGGAGTTGAACGACCCTCAGCCACGGATCGACCGAAAAGCGCTCGCGTATGCGCTCTGTCATGACCCGCCCATCTTCAGCCCCAACCGGGGCGCAAGATCACAGCCCAAGGCGCAGCGTACTCGCGAAGCCCTGGGTATCACCCACCACATAACGCCAAGCCCTGAAGGGGCGACATAGATTTGAGACTGACCTGCTGACCGCGGAAAATAGCGCTCGGGGGGTCGATTCCTGTTTCGCTCGAACTTGTTCACTAATGGTGAACAGAGGGAAAGATGGAACAAGCCGTTCCACAATACGTTGCACACGCCGAATTCCTCCAAGGTCCAGCAGATGATCGCCTTGCTCGCGTGATCGACGACCAGTACTGAGCAAGAGCCACCTTGCTGCGCAATCTTGCCTCCGAAAAAAATGCAAACTTTTCTCACCCCCGCTTTTTCCGCCCTTTTTCAACAACACCCGCTCCAACACTCCCATAGGGTAGAGGGACGTGTTTTGCATGCTCCCCGACGACGCTATTTGACAACCGAATAGCCCTACTCCTATCGGAGAAGTGGGCAATGCATCTGTACCGCCAGAAGAAGATGCAGCGCGCGACAGTTCTGCATGTTGTCTGCACTGACTTGCACCCAAACCCCTGTCCGACCAAGACTTAACCCCGCGCGACATGAGTGCATCTACGCGCGCGACACATCTGCACCTTCCCCAACTCCCGTTCCCACCATCACTTACAGCACCCCCCGGCACAACGTCATTGCCCAAACCAGCCCCACTGTCGCGCGCCACTTTGGTTTTCCGCATTGTTACGGAATGATCAATAATCACTACCTCTGCTAGTTATCCACAAGCGCCCAGAACCTGCGCATCTCCTCCCTCAATTCCACCCTAACCTCATGTCCCCACCGCACTTGGCGCACGGGGGGGTACCTCCGCGAGAACTTGCGCACCTGCGCGCTTATCCACATCCGGCCCCTTTTTCATCCTTCCCCTCACCCCCACGCCCCGCGCTTCCGGCAATGGTCCCAGAGCAAGTAAGCCATCAAGCCGATGGCGGCCGTTTGCAGTATGTAACTGGTCATGGAGCCAGCCTGCAGGAGAAAAAATCCCGGTCGGGCCGAGCCCATGCTCAGCGATTGCACAAAGAGATAGACGGACTGCACGAGAATCGGAAGCCCGGCGACCCCCACAACTAACCACGCCCCAACTCTCAACTGCCGCATCATGCAGACGGCCCCGACCAGGGCAACGGCATTGCAGAGCACCCCCACGCCCTGCTGCACGTAAAGGGACCATGTACCCATGCCCATCTGGTAGCGCCCGGCCGCCGATATGCACGTCCCGGCAATGCTGCCGCCGTAGTACAGCAACAGAGCAGTGCCGACCAGCCGATAGGTCAGCAGCGCATCTGCCGCCTCCGCGCGATTGGCGTACTGCAGCAGCGGTACCTCCGGCATCTCCTGCGATTCGCGTACCTCGTCCATAAGACTTCTCCCGGCAATCGCCAAAGCATACCACACCCCGACCGTCCCGCCCGCCTCCACGCTATAATCCCGCCGGATGTCCGACACCGTCCTTGCAGCCCTCCCACGCATCGCCGCCGACGAACCGGCCGGCGGAGTGGTCTGCTGCTCCGCCGATCTGGGGCTGGCCGCCGCTTCCGCCCGCATCCCCTGGCTTCGTCTGATCATCGGTTCTCTCGTCGCCGCGCAAACGATGCTGCTGGGAATGACCGTCAATCTGACCGCCCCGGAAGAGCGCAGCACCATGCTGTTGCTTCAAGGTGGTATGCTGGCGGCCACGCTCGCTGTGCTGACGCTGCTGGGATTGCCGCCTGCAATTGAGGCGGCAAAACAGTTGCGGCAGCGGCGAGTGACGATGGAACTGCTCTTCCTGGCGGGCATTGCCGCATCGCTGGGCATCTCGTTCTGGTCGGTCATTCGTGGTGTTGGCCCGGTCTACTTCGAGGTGGTCAACGTGCTGCTGGTCGTTTACGCGGCCGGCCACGCCATCACCAGCCATAGCCGATCCAAGGCGCTGGCTGCGACACAGCAGATGCTCTGCAATGTAGCGCAGGTGCGGATGGACGATGGGCTCATGCGCGATGTAACTCTGGTCGATAAAGGCGATCGCGTCCGCGTGATGCCCGGCGAACTGATACCCGTCGATGGTGTAGTGCTTGCAGGCCAGTCGCTGGTGCGGACCACGGCGTTCACAGGCGAGTGGCAATCGCTGACTTGCAGTGAAGGTGATGCCGTGCTTGCCGGCTCGGCGTGCGAGGATGGAACGCTGATTGTGGGGGCAACGGCGGCCGGTCTGGATCGACGGATTGACAAGCTCGCCAACCTGATCGCCTCGGCATGCCAGTCGAGCAGCCCGATGCAGCGTTTGGCGGACAGGTTTGTGCGCGTGTTCCTGCCCGCGGTAACGCTCGTGGCAACCGGCACCCTTTTGTACTGGGGCCTGGTACACCACAACTGGCCGGCCGCGATCTTCAACGCACTGGCAGTCATCCTGGTTGCCTGCCCCTGTGCCGCCGGCCTGGCCGTGCCCCTGACAACCTGGACGACCATCAGCCGTCTGACGGAAAAGGGATTGCTGCTCAAGAGCGCTGATGCACTGCAGCGAATGGCGATGACCCAAGCGGTGACGTTCGACAAGACGGGCACGCTTGCCGATGACCGTTTGGAACTGAAGGAACTGAAAACCGCGCCCGACCCGCAGCAACGGCACCAGACCTTGTCGCTGCTGGCCGCCATCGAGCGCCACAGTGAGCATCCGGTAGCCCGCGCGCTTCGCAACTTGCCCGGCGCAAAGCACAACGCTGGCGTTGAGGTAAGCACGGTGCGCGTCCTCCCCGGACGTGGCATCGAGGCGGATGTGGTGGTGCATGGGCGCGCTTCGGTGGCTCAGCTCGTCCGTCGCGCCGGCACAGAGCTGCTTACGATCGATGCCTCACTCGATGGCATATGGATCGCGACGGCAAGCTTCGCCGAAGCACTGCGGGAATCGTCGGCCAAGGCCGTGGAGCAACTCAAGGCGATGGGATTGCCGGTTGAGATCATGACTGGAGACAGTTCCGGACGGACGGCCGCCGAACTGGCAAGCGTCAGCAGTGGCAGGACACCCGAGCAGAAATACTCGGCATCTTGCGCTGCCACGACCAACGTGCTTTTTGTTGGCGATGGCGTCAACGATGCGGCGGCCATGGCGGCAAGCCATTGCTCCATTGCCCTGGCCAGCGGCTCGCAGATCGCCATCGAGACGGCCGATGCAACGCTCCATGGCGGGGACCTGGCGGTCATCCCGGAAGCCATCTCGCTGGCTCGGCGGGCCATGGCGACGATCCGCTCGAACTTCGCCTGGGCCGTTGGCTATAACGTCATCGGAATGGCCTTGGCGGTTTCGGGCCTGCTGCACCCGGTGGTTGCAGCCCTATTGATGATGCTGTCCAGCGCCGTAGTAGCGTGGCGCAGCTTCAACCTGAGTTCAGCGGCGCCGGCAACCGTATCGCTGCCGCCGGCCGAGCTCAGCGAGGTGCCCAGCGCCGGCCGAACCTTGCCGACATGGCTGTTTTCGTCACTGCACCTGACCGGGATGGTAGTGCAGGGAGCGATCCTGATCCTGCTGGCGCAGTTAGGCCTTGGCGCAGGGCTGGCGGTGCTCGCGATATGCGCGATGGCGGCGCTGTTAACCATCCGCCTCCGGGCAAAGCTTCCAGCCTGGGCGGACATGACCGTGGCCATGCTCAGCATCGGCGGACTGGGAATGAACCTGGGCTGGTGGATGGATCTGCACTTCAGCCCGGCCATCCAGAACGGGATGGTGATGGCCTGCTGCATGGTGCGCAAGACCATGGAGGCGACCGGCGCGGAAGCCAGCAGCCACTGGATGTACTGGCTGATGCTGACCGCCGGCGTGCCGGCCATGTACATCCTGAGGACAGGGCGCGCGGGCGCGGGCGCGGGCGGACCGATCTACTTCAACTGGAGGAGTTGGTGCTGCACGGGAATGCTTTTACTGGGTGTGCCAGGAATGTGCTTCGGCATGTGGTCCGGAGCGCAGCTCGCCATGCGCCTGGAAAACCTGCCCGGGCAACTGCAGGTCGTCGTAGCCTACGCGCTGATGATGGCCGGCATGTGCGCCGGCATGCTGGTACCGCACGCCCTGGAGCTTGCCTGGTTGCCTCTGCGACAGCGCAAGGCATGAGATTCGGCCAGCGCCGCTCATTTCCAGGGATTTGCGATCTCAACCCCCGTTCCATCAAAATCGGCTTCATTGCGAGTAACCAACTTCATCCCATGAACAAGAGCTGTAGCAGCCACCAGCGAATCAATCGTCGGCAGAACGCGACCGCGCGCCTCCAGCACAGCGCGCATGCTTGCCCATCGCAGAACCACCGATTCATCGATTGGCAAGATGCGCCCAGCGAACCTCGCATGCAGCTCTGTGTCGAACCAGCGCGACAGCTCGCGACGACGCGCGGACTCCGGCAGTCGCTCGATGCCATTGCGGATCTCGCCCATCGTCAACACGCTCAGGTATGCCGAGTCTGCGGGCAGTTCATTGAGAAAGTTGATGACCCTGACGCTGGGCCGGCGCTGCACGGGCTCAGAGATCACACAGGCGTCCAGCAGATAGGCCATGTGCGTCACCTGAGATCGGGGACCGGCCGGGGCGTGTCCCGAAGACGATGCAGGCGCAGCCCAGAACCGCGCAGTGGCGAGTTGAGAAAAAACTCGCCCAGCGGCACTCTGGGTGCGGCTGACTTCGCGAAGTCATCTGCGCGAACGATGACAACGGCATCCTTCCCACGCCGTGTAATCACCTGTGGCCCGTCGCTGATCGCGAGATTCACCACCTCGCTGAAACGAGCCTTGGCTTGCTGTAGTTGCCAGCGGTTGGACATCCGTATCACGCTCCTGACTAGTCTGACTAGATTGTATCGTGTTGCCACATCCTGGGGCAAGGGCGAACTGGGAGATCTTCTCCCGACAGAGCAAGCAGCGGTGTCATCATAGGAGGCACGCACATGAATCATTGCACCGGCACGAAGGATCATCAGAATATGGGCATGGAGAAATCCACTTCTTCAATCCGATGGGTCTCTGGCGCCGTCTTTGTAGTGGCGCTGCTGCTCAACATCCTGCTCATGCCCGCGGAAATTCTGCGCGGCGACCCGCTGGTGTGGATCAGCGAAGCCAAGAGCATCGTCTTCCGCGGAGAGCTGGCGCTGGAAGAAGGAGCGATCAAGTACGGCAGCCCGGGCCAGTACGTCGTGAAGAATGACCGCAACGGCCGGACGTACTCCAAATATGGGCTGATGAGCTCGATCTCGGTGATCCCGGCGATCCTGGGCGGGGCGGTACTGGGCGAAACGGATGTGGTGCCGACGGTGTCACTGAACCTCTGGTATGCGCTGGCATCGGCGGCTCTGGCGCTGATGCTGTTTCGCCTCACCCGGCGATACACAAGCAGCATCCCGGCGCGGCTGCTCTTAGTAATCGGCTGTTTCTACTGCTCGTTCCTGTGGTATTACCTTCGCGCCCAGAGCATGGAGCTGTTCATCTGCATCTACGCGACAGCCTGGTACTGGGCGATGGTGGAACTGGATCAACCGACCTCGCGAACCTACCGCATCAGAGCTGCGATGGCCTGGTTGATGGTCGCCCTCCTGGTCCACACGCGACCGATGTTCATTTTGCTGGGGGCGCTAACAGCGTGCTGGATCGGCTGGGATCTGCTGCGACAGAAGACGCCCGCGTGGATCAAGCATATCGCATTCTACTGCGCCGGCCCGCTGGTGCTGATCGCGCTCTCGCTGGCCACCGCCAACCATGTGCGCTTCGGCGCCTGGTATCACAGCGGCTATCACCAGTGGAAGCCCGAAGAGCACACCGCATCGCTGGGCAACGTGGCAACAGGGCTGTTCGGCTTCATTGCCGACCCGCAGTACTCGGTCCTGCTGACGTTCCCGGCCCTGCTGCTATCGCTATTCGCAGCGCGAAGGTTCTGGCAGACTCACCGGCGCGACTACGTGCTGGCGCTGATCCTCTGCATCGGCGCGATTCTCTTCTACAGCCTGTTCATGAACTGGCGCGGCGACTGGGCGGCCGGCCCACGATACGTTCTGTTCGCGCTGATCCCGGCCTCATTTCCCTGCGTCGTGCTGCTTGAGGACTTGCTCCGGCCCGGTCAGCGCTTGCGCCTGGCCGCAGTGTGTCTGTTGTTGGCCGGATCGTGTTTCTGCTGGTATCAGGTGATTGCGCGCGGGATGTATGCGTGGCATACTGCGGTAATGAACTTGGACAGCCGGGCTACTCTTCTCTGTGCACGGGAGAGCATGATCCCGCCGCGTGGTCTGGTACTCTACGACCTGGATCGAAGCTCCAGCGAATTCGAGAATCATCCCTTGCTGATGCAGGCAAAGCAGACCATGTCTGAGGATCAATACGCGCGATACCGGGACTTGGTCCATTCGCTGGTAAAGCCCGACAACTTCTATCTGTTCCGCAGCATTGAAGAAGAACAATAATCAACATGCAGGTTGGTTGACACGATTTGTCTTGACAGATGGGAATCACAATCAATGCCGATCATTCACCATGAGACCATCGTTCCGGCGTCGATTGGGCGCGTGTGGCTGTTCTTCACTGACCCGGTGAAGAATCTGCCCGCCATTTCGCCGCCGTCGCAGGCGATCGTGGTCGAGTCGGCCGATCTGCCGGTGAAAGAGGGATCAAAACTGGTCATCGCGGCGAAGGACCCGATCGGCCGGCGGATCCGCTGGGAATCGCGGATCGAAATCTTCAACCCCCCACATGCCGTGATCTCGGGAATGGAAGCGCGCTTTGTCGATGTGCAGGTGAGCGGACCGTTTGCCGCCTGGAAGCACGAGCACGAGTTTGAGGCGCTGGACTCCAGGACGACGCGCGTGGTCGATCGCCTCACCTACCGGCCGCCGCTGGGGGCGCTGGGCTTCCTGGCCGACTGGTTATTCATCTGCTGGCATTTGCGCTCGAT
The DNA here is from genome assembly GCA_903871935.1 of uncultured Phycisphaerales bacterium. Classification (GTDB taxonomy): domain Bacteria; phylum Planctomycetota; class Phycisphaerae; order Tepidisphaerales; family Tepidisphaeraceae; genus CAIQIQ01. Next base: position 82,792 of record CAIQIQ010000073.1, on the reverse strand, counting down.
GCTGCGGTATCGCAGCAAAGCACTGCGCAAAGCGTTTGGGGAGTGACCTCAGATCCGGCAGGCGCGGATATCGGTTACCACGATTCCCTTAGCGCCCAGGGCTTTGAGGCGATCCATGATCTGGTTCACTTCCTTGCGCTTCGTCATCGCCTTGACCGCAACCCAATCCTTTTCCGCCAGCGGCGAGATGGTCGGCGACTCGATACCCGGCGTGATGGCGCAGGCTTGCCCGAGAATCGCCGCCGGACAGTCATACTCCATCATGCAGTATTCACTGGCGACGACGATGCCCTGCAGGCGGTCGTGAAGGATGCGCACATCATCACGCTTCATCAGGTCCGCACTGCGAGCGATGAGAATGCCTTCGGATTTGAGGATCGGTTCGCCGACGACCTTCAGGCCGGCCTGATCGAGCGTGCGCCCGGAAGAGACGACATCGGCGATCACATCCGCCACGCCCAACTGCACGGAGACCTCAACAGCGCCATCGAGGCGAACGATCTTCGCGGTCACGCCGATGGCCGCCAGGTTGTTCTTCACCAGGTTCGGGTAGCTGGTGGCAATGCGCGTGCCGCCAAACTGCACGGGCGTCAGGGCGCTACTCTTGGGCACGGCGTACGAGAACGTGGATTTGCCGAAGCGCAAGCCAAGCAACTCGGCGTAATCCACTTCGGCATCCTGCGCCAGATCCCGGCCGGTGATGCCGACATCGACGATGCCGCCGCCGATATAGACGGCGATGTCGCGCGGGCGCAGGAAGACAAACTCGATGTCGTTCTCGGCATCGCGGGCGGTCAGTTCGCGGTCGTGCGGGTAACAATTGTAGCCGGCCTCACGGATCAGCGCCAGGCCTTGCTCCGCAAGCGATCCCTTGTTTGGCAATGCAATACGCAACATGTCAGCCGGTTCTTTCCTACAGGTATTCGTAGACCTCTTCGAGCGTAATCCCGCACGCCAACATCATCACCTGCAGGTGATAGAGCAACTGCGAGATCTCCTCGGCCGTCCGGGCCTTGCCCTCATGTTCGGCCGCCATCCAGACCTCGGCGGCCTCCTCGATCACCTTCTTGCCGATGGCATGTTTGCCCTTCTGCAGCATCTGGACGGTGCCAGAGGCCGGGTCTTTTGACTGGGCCTTCTTCTGCAGTTCCGCGAAAAGCTCGTCGAAGCGTTTCATGGCGAGGGGATATAGCAGAAGCAACGGGTGAAGCAAGCAGGACTAGGCTCTGTCTGAGAAATGGACACCCCCACGATGGGCCGGAAAGGGCACGGATGCAAGGCGACGCGACGAGAAAGTGTTCGACGACACATCGAGGAGCGGCAACGCCGCAGACGTGCCCTTTCCGGCCCACCCGAAGGGCGGCCTGGAATCGGCTCATCTGCGTCGGCGCATCGGCTCAAAGGGTCTACGGACCCAGCTTTCGCCGCTGCTTCTTGCATCTGAGCCGATTCCAGGCCGTCGTGGGGGTGTCCATTTCTCAGACAGAGCCTAGGCAAGGTTTGCCAAGCAGCGAGAACGCGACTACAAAGTCGCCTCACCATGCAGACGAACAAAGCGCTCATTGTTGAACCGATTGGCCTGGACGTGGAAACACTGCCGCGGCCGCTCGATTTCGCAGTCTTGTTTGGCAATGACCATCCGGTTGAACTGGAGATCGGCATGGGCAAAGGGACGTTCCTCACCCAGCAGTGCAAGCTGCATCCGGAGATCAACTACTTCGGCGTCGAGTATGCCCGCTGGTTCTGGCGCTATGCCTCGGATCGTCTGCGGCGGAACCACTGTGACAACGCCCGCACGGTTCGGGCCGAGGCGATGTACTTCGTTCGCGAATTCATCGCCGATGCATCGCTGTCGGTGCTGCACATCTACCATCCCGATCCATGGCCGAAGAAACGCCACCACAAGCGCCGGCTGATGCAGCAGCCATTCCTGGACCAGATTCAACGCATCCTCAAGCCCGGCGGCCTTTTGCGCGTGGTGACCGATCACAAGGAATACTTCGAGCAGATCGATGCACTCATCAAAGCATCGCCGCTCAAGGTCGTTGATTACACTCCGCCGGCATCGGCGAACGAGGGAGAGTTGATCGGCACGAACTTCGAGCGCAAGTACATCCTTGAAGGCCGGGAGCGTTACGCGATCGCGGCGGTGAAGGGATCATAGCGCGCTGACGTTGCTCATACAGCTCGCGCGGAATCTCAAACCATCACATGCGCAGGAATCTGCCCTGCTGAGGCATCACGGACTTGTGTGGCGGCGGTACCTCAGCTAGACGAAACTGTTCGCGTGGCGACGTACTCGGAGATGAGTTTCGGGGTATTGAGCGATGGGATGTCATCCTCCTCGACACCGATCCCGAACTGGTCCTCAAGCTCCATCACGGTTTCCATGACATCGAGGGAGTCGAAGCCGAGGTCGTTGATCAGGTGGGTGTCGGGCGTGACCTCGCCAACGGGTGCGTCTGCCTGCTTGGCGACGATCTCGATGATGCGCTGAAGCGTGCTGCGTTCTGGCATGGTTTCACTTTCCTTCCTGTTGAGTGATGGCCTCGCTGATCCGCTCGGCAGTAATGCCGCGCGACCGGAGAATCTCGTAGCCAAGGCCGTCGGCAAGCTCGGCGATGCCCTGCAGCATGTGTGTGCTGCTGACCAGGCGCTCGCCTGCCTCGCAGGCCTTGCGCGCCGCGAGCCGCATGGCCCGTTTGCAGCGATCAGTCCGGCCGAGACGCCGAGGTGGCGGGTTCGCGTCGCCGGGCTGAACTCGAGCCTCGACCTCACTGCGAATCACGTCTGGAGTCAGGCCGAGTTGGCCGAGGATCCGCCCGGCCGGACATCCCGTGCTGGTGGCGAAACCAAGGAGCAGATGCTCCTGGCCAAGATAGGCGTGACAGTAGCGACGTGCCTCAGAATGAGCGGCCTTTAGCGCCTGCCGGGCTTCGGAACTGAAGCTATCCATCCGCCGGAGCGTGTGCTCGGTCGACGCGTTGGCCGCCTTGCGAGCGGCGGTCTGGCGCTCGGCCTCGGCGGCCAGCCATTGCTTCAGTGTGCCCTCGCTGATCAGCCACTTACGACCAAGCTGGACGGCCGGGATCGTGCCATCGTGAAGCATCTTGTAGATCGTGTTGATCTCCAATCCCAATGTGTCCGCCACCCATTCAGGGTCTTTGTAATCCATATTATTCAAGTTTATTCTATTTTACTCTATAAGTAAATTGAATGACCGCCTCGACTAGCCAGCTTGCGATGTTGATGCCCGAGGCTGACAATGCATTACCTGTGCGCCGCCTATGTCCTGACGCCATCGCCCAGCAAGAGACCAATCATGGCCACGACCGGTCTGCTTCATCCTGAGAACCGCACACGACTGCTGGAGGTCTTGCGCGAGCTTGGCGAATGGGCCGCCCTGGGGTTCTATGAGGCGATTGATCTGCCCCGGCCGCGCGCGTACGGGCGGGCATTTCTGCGCCTGTACGAGAACATGGCGATCTTGGTGCCGGAGGGCAGACTGTTGATCCCCTGCGAACCGCTGCCCCATTCGCGGACGATGGAGTCGCATCGCGAGTGGTTCGCCACCTCGCTCATCATGAACTTCCACCACCACTTCGGCTTCCACATCTTGCCGGAGATCGCGCAGCAGAAGAAGGTGGACTTCCCTCGACACGTCGCGGTTATCGACGCGGTCGTCGAGGACCTGGGAAAACGGCTGGTGCAATTTGGCGGATATACGCACAGCAACCCGGACATGCGACGGGTCGTCGGCGAAGGATTCCTTGCCATGCAGCGCGAGTTGGACCAGCAGATCGCGGCTGTCGACAGAGAGGTTGAGCAAGCGGTGCCCGGGGAACGCCATCTGCTGGCAGCGCTGAAGGACTATTCTGACGGGGTACTGGCGCTGCATCGTCGCACCGTCGCAGCGCTGCGGGATGCGGCGGCAGGTCGGCCGGAGTTGCGGCCCATTGCCGATGCCCTTGCGCACGGCTTCCTGCATCCGGCACAGACGTTTCTGCAAGGCTTCCTGGCGGTGAACTTCGCGTGGATGCTGGATGGCTGCGACAGCATCGGCCGGCCAGACCAGGTGCTCGGCGCGCTCTACGAGCGCGACCTTGCCAGCGGAGCGATCAAGCCGGAACTAGCCCGTCGCCTGCTCGATGAACTCTACCTGTCGTTCGAGCGACTCAACGGCTGGAATCTCCAGATCGGCGGACGGACACCCGATGGGCACGACGGGACAAATGCCCTGACGCTGGAGTGCATCGACGCCTGCAAGCGAAACCGGATCCGACGACCCAACGTCGCGTTCCGCATCACCGGGCAAACGCCCGATACGGCAATCATCCGCGCGTTGGAAGCGCTGCGAGAAGGCAGCGGCCGGCCCGCTCTGTACAACGATGACCTCTACATCCAGACGCTCTGCGAGATGGATCTAGGGCTCAGCTCTGAAGACGCCCGCGAGTTGGGCTTTGGCGGATGCACTGAGACCATGATTGCGGGGCTATCCAACGTCGGGAGCCTGGAGGGTGAGATCAACCTCGCGAAGGCGCTGGAGTTGGCACTCCATGATGGGTACGACCTGGTTGCCCGACGGCAGGCCGGGCCACACACCGGCCGATTCACCGATTTTGGAGACTTCAACGATTTCCTGGGCGCTGTGCGGCGGCAGATCCAGTTCCTGACAGACAGGTTTGTCGTCAGCATTTCCGCCCAACTTCGCCGGCGCTTTGAAGAGGGTGACCCCAAGCTCTATCGGACGATGTTCACGCGGGACTGCGTGAAACGGCGCAAGTCGTTCGAAGCCGGCGGCGCCCGCTACAACTGGAGTGTCGTATCGTACCAGGGAATGGCGAACCTGATCGATTCGCTGGCGGCAATTCACTCCTGTGTGTTCCAGAACAGGACGATCCTTGCGGCAGATCTGATGGCGGCGTTGGCAGCGGACTTCCAGGGGTATGAGTTCACGCGGCAACGGTTGCTGGGCGCGCCCAAGTTCGGCAACGACATTGCGGAGGTGGATAACCTGGGTCGAGAGGTCATCGAGTTCGCCTGGCGCGAACTGTACGCCCACGAGCCGCCACGCGGCGGGCGCTACCTGGCCTCGTGCATTCTCTTTTCCACCTATGCCGAAGCCGGGCGCGGCGTGGGGGCGACGCCCGATGGGCGTAAGGCCCTAACCCCTCTGGCGGATTCGGCCGGCCCGTTCAGCGGCCGCGACCGGCGCGGTCCGACGGCGATGCTCAGCTCGGTTACCACTCTGCCGCTGGACCTCGGCGTGGGAACCCCCGTAGTCAACATCCGTCTGCAGAGGCAATTGCTTGACCAGCCCGAGGGCTTGCAGAAGATCGTGAGCCTGATCCGCGGCTATTTCGCCAAGGGTGGCATGCAGATACAGATCTCAGTGATCAGCAAGAACGAGATGCTTGCCGCTCAGCGCGAACCGGAGAAGCACGGGGACCTGATCGTGCGCATTGGCGGCTACAGCGAGTATTTCACCCGGCTGTCGGGCAGCCTGCAGGAATCGGTCATCGAACGCACGGAGCACGGCACGACGTGAATAGTGCACCAGTCACCGGCTGGATCACCGAGGTCCAGCGTTTCAGCATCCACGATGGACCGGGGATTCGGACCACCGTGTTCTTCAAAGGCTGTCCGCTGCGCTGCTGGTGGTGCCACAACCCCGAGACGCAGGATGGCGGGCCAGAGCTGGCTTTCACAGCATCGAAATGTATCGCATGTGGTGAGTGCGTGAAGGTCTGTCCACAACGGCAAGGCCCTGACGGCGACACCCGGGATATCTCCATCAACCGTGCCAAATGCACCGTCTGCGGTGCCTGCGCCCAGGCATGCCCGGCCTCAGCGCGCGAGATCGTCGGCCGCGAGGTGGGCATCGATGAGGTGATCCGCGAAGTCGACCGCGATCGTCCCTTCTACCGTCAATCCGGCGGCGGCATGACCCTGTCCGGAGGCGAGCCGCTGCTGCAGGCCGACTTCGCGATCGGGCTCCTGCAGGCGGCGAAGACAATCAGCCTGCACACCTGCATCGAGACCTGCGCCCAGGTGCCGCCCGATGTCCTGGACCGCGCGCTGCCGCTGGTCGATCTGTTCCTCTGCGACTTCAAGGAAACGGACTGCCAGCGCCACCGCAACTGGACCGGCCAAGGCAATGATCGCATCCTGGCCAATCTGCGCCATCTCCATGCGGCCGGCGCGAACATGCGCCTGCGTTGTCCCGTCATCCCCGGACTCAATGACCGTGATGATCACTTCGCGGGCATCGCCGCCCTGGCCCGTGAACTTAGTGGGATCGAGGGTGTCGAGCTAATGCCGTACCACCAGCTGGGCGAGAGCAAGATGGAGCGCTTTGGCATAACGGCTCGACCCGGCATCTCGGCGAAGGCGCCCGAACTGGAGGTGCTGCGCGGGTGGATCGATGATTTGACCAGCCGGGGCGTTCGCGTGCTGAACTGCCCGGCATGATGCCGGCATCGGGAGGTTGGCCAAATAAAGCACCCCGGCCAAGTTGGCCGGGGTGCTTTGTTCGGATCATCCTGCTTTGCAGGCTTACTTGTTCATGGACGGGGCTGCCGGAGCAATTTCAGGAGCCGCCGCCGGGGCTTTTTCCACTGCGGGGGCGGGCGCGGCAGTGCCTGCGCCGCCAGGCAGGATCAGCACTTCAACGCGGCGATTCTGGGCCTTGCCTTCAGCCGTGGCATTGGAGGCAACAGGGCGTTGGTCGGCATAGCCGGCGACGCCCAAGCGGCTGGCGGCAACGGCGTCCTTGCGCATCTCAGCCGCAACCGAGATGGCACGGTGAGCCGACAGGAACCAGTTATCCTTGTGGCCGGCCGCCAGGGTCTTGGGATTGGAAACCACCACGTTGTCGGTGTGACCGGCGACGAGCAGGTCAAACTTTCCGGCCACGCCACCGTTGATGATCTGCGAGAAGCGGGTGATGACTTCGCGGGCCTTGGGGGTCAGCTCGGACGAGCCGGACGCAAAGGTCACATCGCCCTTGAACTTCACCACGCCACGGGCCGCATCAAATTCCATGATGTCGGGGTTCTGCTTGGCCAACTCGGCCAGAGCATTGTTGAGCTGCTCAGGCAGCACAACAGTCGGCCCACGACGCAGGGCCTCTTCATACTTGCGGTTGACATCTTCGAGCTTGGCCTTGAGGTCGGCGTTCTCCTGCATCAGGCTTTGCACGAGCTTCTGTTGCTCGGGGCCGCTTTGCATGATCGCGTTGAGCTGATCCTGCAGGAGCTTGGCCTTCTCGCGCTCAGTGCGGGCTTCGGCTTCCGCCTGGCTGAGGCGCTCGAGGTATTGATCGCGCTCCAGCTTCAGAGCGTTGTACTTATCCATGGCGACGCAGCCGTTCATCAGGAAAGCGGCCGACAAAAGCAATGCAAGGTGACGCAGGCGGAGCATGGGATCATCTCCAGTGTGTTATGTCGCGCCCACCCCGCACGCCGAGGCGGGAGCGTAACAAGTCCATTTGTTAGCTGATTGAGTAGTGTTGCCGGAACAGTTGGTAAATGCAAGCAAAGAGCGGTTTCGCAACGGGCTTTGAGTAACGGCGACGACCTTTGATGGCACCGGAATCTCACGCCAGTTCGGCGATCTCTCCGAAGCGCTGCTTCAGGTCTCCATAGAGTTTACGGTAGACCGCATAGTGCTTGTCATAGAGGGTGGAGACCTTTTTGTCGGGCTTGGTCTTTGCTGTTTCCGTGATGGCCGACTTGCAGGCCTCCTCGACGTTTTTGAAGCACCTCGTTCCGACGCCCGCCAGAAGCGCCACACCATAGGCGGGACCTTCGGAGGAGTTGGTCAGGACGATAGTCTGTTTGTAGATGTCGGCCTGGAGCTGACGCCAGAAGGCACTCTTGGCGCCCCCGCCCGAGGCACGGACCTGCTTCGTAGCAACACCCATTTCCTGCATGATCTCGATGGCATCGCGCATGCCATAGGTGACGCCCTCAAGCAGAGCGCGGATCATCATATCGCGGGTAGAGCGACGGGTCAGACCGATCCAGGCGCCACGGGCGTTGGGATCGGGATGCGGGCAGCGCTCGCCGGTGAGATAAGGAAGGAAGAAGAGGCCCTCGCAGCCGGCCGGTGCTTCGGAGGCTTCTTCGATCAGGAGGTCGTAGGCCTCCACCGACTTGCCCCTCCTCGTGATAACCTTGGCGGCTTCGGTTTCCAGGTAGCCCAATTCATTGCGAAACCACTGGAAGCTGCCCCCGGCCGAGAGCATGCAGCCGAAGACACACCACTTGCCGGGCACGGCGTGGCACATGGTATGGACGCGGCCAAGCGGATCGCGCTCTGGCGAATCGGCATGGGCAAAGACGACGCCGGAGGTGCCCAGTGTGGCGGAGATGATGCCCGAGGAGACGATGCCATTGCCCACAGCGCCCGCCGCCTGGTCGCCGGCGCCGCCGACCACCGGGATGCCTGGGACAAGGCCCATCTGCTTCGCCGCCGAGTCGTGGAGCGTGCCGGTTACTTCAGGCGATTCGTACAGGCGAGGCATGAGGTCCCTGTCGATTTCCAGGAGGGAGAGGAGTTTGTCGGACCACTGGCGCTTCACCACATCCAGCAGCAGCGTGCCGGAGGCATCGGAGACTTCCGTGGCGTATTCACCGGTCATGCAGTAGCGGATGTAGTCCTTGGGCAGGAGGATCTTCCTGGTCTTGGCGTAGACCTTGGGTTCATGCTTGCGGACCCAGAGGATCTTGGGTGCGGTGAAACCGGTCAGAGCGGGGTTGGCGACCAGGTCGATCAGCTTTTCGCGGCCGCCGGCCTTGGATTCGATCTGGGCACATTCGGCGGCGGTGCGCTGGTCATTCCAGAGTAGCGCCGGGCGCAGCGGCCTGGTGCCGTCGGCAAGGAAGACCGAGCCATGCATCTGGCCGGACAAGCCAATGCCTTTGATGTCGGCGGGCTTTGCATCGGCTTTCTTAAGAACGGCCTTGGTGGCAATGCAGACGGCTTTCCACCAGTGCTCTGGGTTCTGTTCAGACCAGCCGGGCTTGGGCGAGGAGATGGGATGCTCGGCCATCGCGGTAGCCAGCACCTTCCCCTTTTCATCGCAGATCAGCGTCTTGGTGCCGGATGTTCCGATATCAATGCCGAGCAGATAAGCCATGTTGACTCCTTCAAAGCCGATTTACCCAAAGGAAGGTCAATGAGCAAGACACTGGCGAGCATATGACTTCATCAGGTGAATAAGAGAGGCACCATCCAGGCATTTTCTGCGTTTCCGTGCTTGCCCCACTGTTGTATAGACAAAGGAGGTACATGAACGCACTTTCGTCCATGCCACAGTCATCCGAAGTGCTGCGCGTACTGCAGTCCAGGAGCGCCACCAGGGCGTTCTACAACAGGATCAGCAGCTTCTACGATCTGCTGTCGGATCGCAGTGAAACACCGATGCGCGAAGCCGCCTTGCGCCTGCTCGCGGCCGCCGAAGGCGAACGTATCCTGGAGATCGGATTCGGCACCGGGCACTGTCTTGTCGCATTGGCTCGCTCCGTCGGGCCGACCGGCAAAGTCAGCGGCATCGACTTATCCGACAGCATGGTCGAGTTGGCTCGCAAGAACCTGGCCCACGAGCACTTGCTTGCCCGCGTCGACCTGATCTGCGGCGACGCCTGTAGCCTGCCGTATCCGGACAACAGCCTCGATGCTGTCTTGATGTGTTTCACGCTGGAGTTGTTCGACACGCCCGAGATTCCCACGGTATTGCGCCAGTGCCTGCGCGTGCTCCGCCCCGGCGGTCGACTTGTGGTGGCAAGCATTACCAAGACGCAGCCGCGCGGATGGGCCCTTCAGGCGTACGAGTGGACGCACAGGCATTTCCCCAACTTGCTGGACTGTCGTCCAATCTACGTGCGGCGGGCCGTCGCCGAGTCAGGATTCAGCATACGCAGAACGATCCACATGAAGAAATGGATACCCGTGGCAATTGTGCTGGGGACCAAACGGGCTCAGGAAGATCACGTTTCCCCTGAGCCGCAGGAGCGAGGGAAGAAAGGTGTCTGATGACCCCTTCTCATTCTGATGCACTGGTGCTCTTTGGCGTAACGGGCGATCTTGCCCATAAGATGATCTTCCCCGCCCTTTATGCACTGGCGAAACGCCGCGCCCTGAAGGTCCCGATCATTGGTGTCGCATTCCCGAAGTGGAGTCTTGCCCAACTGCGCAACCGCGTAACAGACAGCATCCGCCGCTCGGGCGGCATCGACGACCGCCGCGCCCTCAAGCATCTCCTGTCCCTGCTCAGCTACGTCAGCGGCGACTACAACGACCCCGGCACGTTCACAAAGATCCGGCAGGCCCTGGGCGGCGCCCAACGCCCGGCCCACTATCTGGCCATCCCGCCTTCGCTCTTTCCCACTGTGATCACAGGCCTGGGCGCTGCGAACCTGGCCAATAACGCCCGCGTCATCGTGGAAAAACCCTTCGGCCGCGACCTCGCCTCAGCGCGCGAACTCAATCGCATTGCCACCTCGGTGTTCCCGGAAGACTCCATCTTCCGCATCGACCATTTCCTGGGGAAAGAGGCGATCATGAATATCCTCTATTTCCGCTTTGCCAATTCGTTCCTGGAGCCGATCTGGAACCGCAACTACATCGCCAGCGTCCAGATCACCCTGTCCGAGGATTTTGGGGTGCAGAACCGCGGCGCGTTCTACGAATCCGCCGGCTGCCTGCGCGACGTGATCCAGAACCATCTCTTCCAGGTCGTCGCCCTGCTTGCCATGGAACCTCCAGCCTATCAGGGCTTTGGAGCCGTGCATGTTGAAAAGGCCAAGGTCTTCCAGGCCATGCGGCCGCTGCGGCCGGATGACCTTGTCCGCGGCCAATATGCCGGCTACCGGAAAGAAGCCAACGTGGCGAAGCATTCCGACGTCGAAACGTTCTGCGCCCTACGGCTCTACATCGACTCGTGGCGTTGGCGGGGCGTGCCCTGGTATCTTCGTTCCGGGAAATGCCTGGCCGACACCGCCCTCGAGGTGCTGGTGGAGTTGCGGCCACCCCCGCAGGAGCTTTTCAGCGACTCGGTCCCGACAACCGGCCGAGCCAACTATCTGCGCTTCCGCCTCTCACCCGGTTCCGCCGTCGCCCTGGCCGCCCGCGTCAAACGCGCTGGCAAGGAGTTCATCGGCGACCAGCGCGAACTCTACCTCATCGACGAACAGCCCGGCGAAGAGATGCCGTATGAGCGGCTCTTAGGCGACGCCATGGCCGGCGACGGCGCACTGTTCACCCGCGAGGATGCGGTTGAGTCCGCTTGGGCGGTTGTCGAGCCCGTCCTCAAGACGCACCACCGCGTTCGCCCGTACAAGCGCGGCAGTTGGGGGCCTAAGGAAGCCGCAGCGCTGATTGCGGCCGACGGCCGTTGGCACAATCCCAAGCCCAAAGAGACAGCGGCGTAGCGAGAATGGCCTTCTACTTCATCTCCTCCGGCGGCAGGTACGGCCCGCGCCACAGGCCGCCGCCGAAGGTGCTCACCAGGATCCTCTTGGGATCGCGTGGGTCGGTCTGTGCCGACATCGCCGAGCCGTGCGGGAACTCCTTAAAGGGCTTCCAGGTGTCGCCGCCGTCGTGGCTGTACCAAAGTCCATGGAAGACCGTGCCCAGATAGGCGATGCTGGGATCGGCCGCGTTATAGCAGATGTCCCAGGCCTGGATCACATTCGGCGGATAGTACTTGCCGGCCGCTTCGCCGGTGAGAGTATGCTTCCAGGTCTTGCCACCGTCAGTCGTCTTCCACACGCCGCCTTGCTCGTCGCATCCCGGCCCGCCTGAAGCCGAGAGTAGAATGCTCTGCTCATCCCTGGGATTGATCGAGAAATATCCCGCCGGCCACATCAGCTTGATCTCAGCCGTTAGGTCGGTCCATGTCTCGCCGCCATCGCTGCTCTTCCACAACCCACCCGGCACGCGGAACTCCCGATTGTGCTTACGCCCGACGATCACCGCGTACACATTGCCGCTCTCCGGATGCACGATCACACGATGCACACGAGCATTGCCAGGGTAGCCCAGGCCGTTGGACTTCTTCGTCCAGGTCTTGCCGCTGTCGGTCGACTTGTAGATGCCATCATCATACGCGGCCGCATAGAGCACCACCTGGTCCTTGTCCTTCGACGCCTTGGCATCCACGCAGATGCTCGTGATCACCTTCTCCGGGCTCAGCGCCCACAGGCGCTTCCAGGTGTCACCACCATCCTCGCTGATGACGACGCCACCGGTCTGCGGCGTGGGCAGGTCATCGATCAGCCGCCAGTCGGGGATGTCGTGTGTGTTGCTGGCGGCCGCATACACGCGATTCTTCACGAACGGGTCAAACGCAATCTGGTAGAACGAGTTGCCCCACGGGCTGCCACGGTAGCTCAGCGTGGACCAGGTTGCCCCGCCGTCAATGCTGCGCAGCAAGCCAACATCGCTATGGCCGGCGAAGAAGCGATCTTTGTCGTTCGGATCCACGTGGAAGGAGTAGCACCCCGTAACCTGCAAACCATTGGTCTTCCAGCGCTTGTACGGATTGCCCGCCTGCAGTGGCAAGCTTGCGTCGGCCGTCGTCAGCGGCACCCAGCTTTTACCCGCATTGTGCGACACATAGGCATCGCCAATGCTCGAGACCATCACCAGCTTCGCATCACTGGGCGAGACGCATAACCCAGCGCCCATGATTCGATAGTCCCACTTCATCTCGATCTGCGTCCAATCAAGCTTGGATTCGGGCTCCTGCGGGGGGAACGCATTCTGCCAGGTTTTGCCCTTATCGCTGGTGACAAATGCGCTGCGACCGGCCGAATCCGACTGTGCCGTATAGGCAATCTGCGTCTGATTTGCCGCCATCTGCACATCATTCTGCTGATCCCAAGGCTGCACCAGCGCCCATGTCTTGCCATCATCGAGCGACTGCAGCGTGCCCACATCCTGTGCGATGGTGTAGAGCACACTGCCCGGGCCCGCGCCCTGCTCCGCACCGCCGGCGACCGCAAGCAGATCCTTGCCCTTGGCCGCCGCCACTGGAATGCTCTTCCACGTCTTGCCTCCGTCGCGACTCTCGGCAAGATCCCCGCCTCGGGCCGCCAACACGCGATCGCCCAGCACGGTGATGCCGCTGCACTTGGTGCCTTCGGGGGCAATAGCTTCCCACGTCTTGCCTTTGTCCGCCGAGCGCCACAGACCCTTGTTGTTACCGGCCAGCAGCACCATTGGCACTGCCTCCACCGCCGCCAGATGCTTGATGCCGTCGCCGCCCCATGGGTACTTGTCACTCAACGCGGTCCACGTCTTGCCCTTGTCCTTAGAAACCTTCAGCAGTGGGCTCTGCCACACGGCCGTCCCCTGCCAGTAGACCTCATCCTTCAGGAACAGCGCCCGCAAGCCCGCGCCGGCCGCGATCTGCGTGAAGGGAATCTGCGTCCAGCTCTTGCCGCTATCGTACGAGCGGTAGCAGCCGCCCATGTCGGTGGAGATGAGCATGAAGTTGCTGTCATAGGGTGAAACCGATGGGGCAAAGATCGCCCCACCGCCGCCGACGCCCATCGGCTGGAACACCTGCTCCTGCGCTGGCGCCCAGCCAGCGGTAACCGCCAGAACCAATGCGCCCAGCAGCACCGCACACACGCTCGTGAACTTCACACCTGATCTCAGCATACCGTTCTCCTTCTGTCCGCAATCTTAATGCATTGTTGGGCCAAACACGCGATCGATCTCCGCACGGGCCAGTTCGACAGCCCGGCGTGCCTTGCCGAGGTTGCCGTGCATGGAATAGACATCGCGAACGACAAACTCGAGCGGGACATTCTTGCCCTTGAGGGTATCCAGCGTCTCGCGGATATCCGCGCGCCAGGCGTCTTCGTTCAGTTCCCGCTCAACCCCCAACAGGTTCGGGTTGGGCTTGCGCGAGAAGACGATGCCTTTGCCATCCAGGGCCTCGGCCATATACCGCTGGTCGCACCAGCGTGAAATCGACACAGCCTTGAGATTCGGCAGCCTGCTCAGCGATTTCTCCCAGATCGGATGTGCGGGCTCGCAACATCCCCAATAGACCAGCCCGAACATCTCAGCCAATTGCGCGTAGTGCGGGAAAACAAGCCCGTCAAACAGCTCGGACGACACGCCGACGGTTTCCTGGCTGTCCATGCCACTCCACATGTCCGACAGTTTCACCTTGCCCGGCTCTACCGAACCCTTGGGCAGCAGCGTGGTAAAGTTGTAACAGGTCCCGCAGGTGGTCTGGTTGCCATTGTTTACCACCAGCAGGCCCTCCTTCTGGGCCCATCGCGACATGCGAATCGAATTGTCTCGCAAGAGCCCCAGGATGCCCTGGAGCTTATCGGGACAGTCATATATCGCCAGGAAGAACGTCTCCATGCTCATCAGCGGCATGAGGCGCTGCGTAAGGTAGTTGCTGCCGAACGTACCAGAGCGAATGACCACCGGCATGATGTCGCCGAAGGTCTCCTCAAGGAATTGCTTTTCCTCCAGAGTTTCGACCTTGTTAACGCCAAACGTGGCCGGCTTGACCATGTCAAATCCGTCGCGCAGGTCCGTAATGGGACACTGGAAGTGATACCCCATGTCCACGCCCTCGGCATCCTTCGCTCCGGTCACGCCAACCTTGAAGCCGTATTCGTCATGCCAGGTGTGCCAGCCCATGTCCAGCGTGTCGGGGCACACGTGATCGTCGTTGAGGATCTCGGCGTGGCGGATGTGGCGCAGAAACTTCCCCTCAAGTTGCCGGCCATACGCCGTCTTGCACTGGTAAATCGACGCCGGCATGAAGTCGCGGTCGAACGTCCACGTCTCGATGGCAAAGGGTGGCCGGCAGCCCGGCACCGCATCGTTCATCTCCGTCCACAGCTTGCGCCGCACCTGCATGACCGGCAGCGCCGCGAGCTCGTCCTGTCGCCTGGCCAACTTGCGCAGGTGCTCTCGTTCTTCAGGAGGCAAGACGTATTGCATGTTGTTTGTTCGCTCCAGTTGCTCTTGTTGCCTCAGCCCAGGTGGATTTCAAACCGGAACCGGTAGCACTCCGCCGGCACCAGGTCGTTGGGATCATAATTCGTGGACCACCCCATCTTGCTGCCAATACCGCAATGGCGGTAGTCCAGGTTCAGATACGTCCCGCCTCCGCGGACCAGCTCGTGATCGTGCCCGGCAGCGCAATAGTCGGCCACACTGAAATGCCTCGCGTCGAAATGGAACGCGGCCAGGCTTGTCACGCGAATTGAATGTCCCTTCGCGTCGGCCAATCGCACCCAGCGAACATCCTCATGCCCGCCGCACTCGGCCGGCGGAATAAATGAGAAATGCTGGGCAGATACCGTCGACTGGTACTGCCCCATCAGCGTGTGTTCCTTGCGGTCGCGATAGTTCTCCCCAGGCCCGCGGCCAAACCACTCCAGGGCCTCGAACCCCTCCGGCAAAGCCAGGCTGATCCCCACCCGGGGCACATGCACAAATCCGCGATCGATGTCCATCTGCGTGTCAACGCAAACCTTGCCGTCTCCGGAAATCGTGTATTCCACTTCGTTTCGGATCGAAAACCCGTTGACCGAGGACTCTAGCTCCGACCCGACCGACACCTTGATGCGCCCATCCGGCAGCGCATACGCCACGATGCCGTTCAGCTTCCTCGTCAGCTTGCCGGGCCCCAGCGGCAACCACACCTTGCGCAACCCCCAATTTGTATCCGTGTCGAGACCCGTATAGGGGCGGAGGACATTCTCCGCCGCGCCGCTGTTGATGTAGCGGACGCCATCTTTGCCGCCAACGGCCATCAGGCCGCTGGCGCGGTCGAACGATACGATGAATTCCTTCCCTGTGACCCGATACTCCGAATCGTTGACCGTTAGCGCCGCGGCAACCACAGGAGCGGCCTTCACTTCCACCGCCGGCATCGCCGCGAGAGCAAACTGCGTGTGATAGATCCCATGCCCCGCCGGCGCCCACGGCGTTGCACCCTTGAGCGTAACCGTAAAGTTCAGATGATACTCACAGCCGGCCTTCCGCTCCGGCAGTATCGCCTTGATGTCAACCTCCAGCGGCGCATCAGACATCGGCCTTGCCTGCGGCATCTGCAATTCCCCGCCTCCAACTGTCCGTCCATCCTCAAGCACGGCAAACGCCAGGGCGTACCCCGCAGTGTCTCCAGCCTGGTGACGATTCCTCAATGTGAACAAGCCGGCGCTTACATCCCTGGCCACGATCTGCACCGGCGACTGCACGTTCTTGACCTCGTAGGCAACGGGCTTGGGCGTAAGGTCGGGCAGAACCACGCCATTGCAGCACATGTGCGTCGGCCTGATCCGATCGACAATCTCCTCGCCGAAGTCGCCCCCGTACCCGGGAAACGCCCGGCCGGCGGCATCCTTCGCGACCAGGCACTTGTCCTGCCAGTCCCAGACAAATCCGCCCTGGAATCGTTCAAAGCGCTCGATCAGTTGGGCGAACCAATACATGCCCCCGCCGGCATTGCGAATCTGGTACAGATACTCCACCAGGACGACCGGCCGAATGTCGCGGGCATCAGCAAGCATATTGATGACCCCATCGGGCGGGCAGTACATGTTGCCGCGCACATCTGAGATGATCGCCTCCGGTTCGCTGCTCTCGTACTGCACCAGGCGCGTGGTGTCGTAATAGCGAATCCAGTTGGCCATCGCCGCGTGGTTCGGGCCCTTGCCCGACTCGTTCCCCAGCGACCAGGAAAAGATGGCCGGATGGTTTTTATGCACCATGACCATCCGGATCGCGCGCTCCAGGTACGCTTGTGCCCAGGCGGGATCGTTGGACAGAATCCCGATGACGCCGTGCGTCTCCACATCGGCCTCGCAGACCAGGCAGATGCCGTACTCATCGCACAGGTCGTACCACGCCGGGTCATCCGGATAATGACACGTCCGCACGGCATTGAAGTTCAGCCGCTTCATCAGCAGGATTTCCCGGCGCATGTGCTCGCGCGAAACCGCCCGCCCGGTCTCCAGGGCGTGCTCATGGCGGTTCACGCCGCGGAAGATCATGCGAACGCCATTGAGATAGATCACGCCCTGTCGGATCTCGATGCGACGAAACCCCACTCGCGAGGATTCGAAGTCGGTCTCCCTGCCATCGGGCGCAACCAGCGTCAACACCGCCGTGTATAGGTAAGGCATCTCCGGCGTCCATCTGCGCGCCGACGCAACAGCCGTTTCCAGTTCCACGCCATTCTGCCGATTCTGGCTCCAATCATTCTTCAGCTCATACTTCCCCTGAGCCTGCGCAATGACTGATCCGTCGGCATCCAATAGCTGCAGCCTCACGCTGTGGTCGGCAAATCCATCCCGCTCGGCAAGCTGAACATTCGCACGCAGAACCCCACCCTCGCCGTGTTCATCCGGAATCGCCTGGACAAACCAGTCACGGATGCGAATACGCGGCTTGGCCAGCAGGCGCACCGGCCGGAAGATGCCCGAAAGATACCAATAGTCCTGGTCTTCCAGCCACGTACCATCCGACCACCGCATCACCTGCAAAGCGATGGTATTTCTTCCCGGCCGCACGAAACTACTCAAGTCAAACTCCGCCGGCAGCTTGCTGTCCTGCGAATACCCCACCGCCTTGCCGTTGACCCACAGGTAGAAAGCGCATTCCACCCCGCCGAAGTTCACAAAAACGCTTTTATCCTTCCACGCCGCCGGCAGCTCAAACGTGCGCACGTAACACCCGGTAGGATTGTCGCGCGGCACGGCCGGCGGATTCATCACAAACTGCTCGGGAGCCCGCGAGCCCAAAAGACTCGGCTTGCGGAGGTACGGCTCATTCGTACCCAGCGCGAACGGATAGATGTGATTCGTATAGATCGGCTTGCCAAACCCCTGCACTTCCCAGTTCCCCGGCACCTGGATATCTCTCCAGGAGGAACTGTCAAAGCCATCCCGCCAGAACTCCTCCGGCACGCTCTCAGGAGACCCGGCCAGGAAAAACTTCCACGTGCCATCCAGCGACAAGACATTCGCCGATGCATCGCGATCGCAACTCCTCGCCTGAGCCGCGCTCTGGTAAGCGCCCCAGGGCACATGGATCTGCTCGCGGTTGATCTGAGTGACGTGCTGGTTCTGCCAGTCGCGCCGATAGTTGAAAGAACCCGCTTCCTTGGTGGCATCATCGCAAAACATGTTCCTGGCCTTCACGTTCTTCCTCCTCGCCGATGGCGCCATTCAATTGCGCGCCGCGGAGGGTAGGAGGGTAGGAGGGTAAGGTACGCTGCGAAGTTGAACAAGCGCAGGAACAAACCTCTCGGCGGCACACACGTTTCGGTTGTGTGTCGCCGGCGACGGACATCAGCCCGACTAATCACGGCGCCTCCGCTCACTTCGCCGGGCTCGTAGCTGGCACGGACAAGAGATTCCGATCGCGCAACTCCTGATGCGCCAGTTGCCATGTCGTTTTTGCATACACCATCCCGGCATCACATTCCTTGAGCAGATCCAGCCCCTCTCTTTCCCGCCCGACCTGAATCAGATACATCGCCGCCGGATATTGCAGATTGGGAAACTCATACGCTGTCGCCTCTTTCTTCAGCATCTCCAGTTCCTTAAGACTCAGCGGCGCCCGCGCGCTCATTGCCTCGGCCATCAGCTTGGCGAGCCTATTGAGATAGGGACGATTCAACATCCCATCTTCCATCGGGGCATCGGCCGGCGGCACGGCCGAACACTGCCGCAATGCCTCGATCTTCTCCTCGCGCGAGACGCTGTCATCCTTTCCCACTGCCAGCAGCAGCGCCGCCCAGGGATCATGGTATTGCTTGACCAGTTGTCGGAGGATCGGGGTTGCCTGGGCGTACCTCCGCTCCAGCATATAAAACAGTACAGTCCCCGCCAGATTCTCTCGAGTCGGGTTCTTCAGAGCTTCCTGGCACTGCTGTTCCATACCGCTCTTCGCGGCCTCACGATCACCATGGCCGCTGCGCACACAGAACGCGTGCCACATTTCATATTTGTCATAGCGTTCGGCCACGCGCTGATACCAGAAGTTGGCCCGGTCCCAACGCGCCAGCTCCTCGTTATAGCGGCCGGCGTCAAGCATGGCCCATTCCGCCCCCGTCTCGGCCGCCTGCTCGGCATATTCGATGCATTTGTCATTCTCGCCCTTTGCCCGATAGAAAGCCGCCAGCTTCAACTGCGATTGGGCATGCATCAAACCATAGTCTTCCGCCCGCAATGATCGCTCCAAGGTCGCAACATATTTGTCCGGCTGCCCGGCCGCCAGGTAAGAGGCCGCCAACTCCTGATAGATGGCGATGTCCGGAGCAATGGCCAGGTATTGTTCCAGATAGCCGGCGGCCTCCAGCGGCTGTTTCATATCATTGCAGCGCTTGGCCATCGTCGCCACGAACAAGGGGCTGAGCTCAAACTGCTTCTTCCACTTCGGCAGATACTCCTGCGCTTTGGGCCAGTTATGGGCGACCATGATCGCCGGGGCGACCGGATCATACGGACTCACCTGGTTCAGAAGAGGCGCATCCTGCTGCATGATGTCGACATGTTCCTGGTCCTCTGAAAGACGCAGGTACATGAGCGTGTCGGGCCAGTCATAGTCCGTGCGGCTGATGCCATTGACGACGTTGGTGAACAATATGTGGGCAAACTCGCCATCGGTTTCCTTCACGATGTTCAACATCTGGGGAAACCATCCGTCGATGCTCACGTTGGCAAGATACGCTGCGCGTTTAGCCGAGTCCTGCCGATAGTCATCCCCCAGGCTCAGCAGATAATCTTTGAGCGCATGCCGCTCAAACAGCGGCTTCATTTCCGCAAGGTAATCGTTTGTGGGCACCGACCAGTAAAACGCCATAAAATGCGCCCGCCGCCAGACCTGCAGGAAATTCGTCTGCTCCATCAGATTGCCCAGCATGCACCACGAGGGCTCGCTCGGCGCATCGCAGGTCGCCAGCGCTTCGGACACATCGGCCACCCCTGTTATCAGGTTGGGTTCATCGTGAGCCAGCGTTCGCGCTACCCGAACCGCCTCGGGCATATCCGCCTCCATGGTCGGCCACTCATCCCGAATCATCTTCACCACGGTCGGAAAACCCTCTTCCGTCAGTTGATGAAGGTACCTCACCCCCGCCTTCTCGCAAGCGCCATCGATGAGCCGAAAACAATGGGGATTCGACTTGAGCGCATTGAGTGCGGTCTCAATCACCAGCGAGTCGCTGATCTCATGCTCAACCGTCACAAATGCGAAGTAGCTGGCCAGCGGAGCGATCGCAGGCTCTTTGCCCGCCAACTCCAGCAATTCCCGGCGCCCGTAACAACAGAGCAGTTCCGCCGCCCTGGCCCAAGCCGGCATCACCGCCGCCTGGCCCTGCTGCGACTGTTTCAGGTCATTCAGAGCACTGGCATGCAAACCCGTCAGGGCCTTGGCATACCCCCGCGTCTGTAGCGCCAGCGCGCTGCTCTTTTGCTTCTGCACCAGCCTCTGTGCATACAGCAATGACCGGGCCGCATACACATCAAATGAGTTGTCAAAGTGACAGCGTGTCAACTGCCCGAGGTGGGCGTAGCTTCGCGCTGTCATCACCAGTAGCTCCTGCGAGTCCGGCTGTGCCCGCAACAGCGGGTGCACCTGGCGCAGCACGTCAAACTGAGCGAAATAGCACATCTCCCCCAGGCGCTGCTCCAGTGCCACCAGCGGCTTAAGCTCGACATCGGGCGCATTCGCCGGACGCACCGGCAAGCCCGCCGCCCGCAGCACTTCGCACGCCTCAGCGCGCGAGATGATCTCGCACCGCTCGATCATCTTCTCATACGAGCGCAGCTCCGGCAGCTCACCATACGTCAGCGTTCCGCGACTCTCCTTGCCTTGATTGCCATCGGGTCCCAGCACGCTGATCTGCAGCGACACCCGCACCGGGCGCAGTGAACTGACCGTCGGCTCGATCGTGAGTATGCCCGCATAGGCGCTCTCATCGATGGGCAGCGGCTCACAGCAATTCGCGTCACGCGTCAGCGCCCCAAACTCTTCGCGGGCCGCCAGCAGAATGGATTGTCGGATCAATTCGCGCGGCAGCGCCACCACCGAGATGCGCTCTTCATTGGATGTCAGGGGAAGCAGACGAACTAACCACGGCTTCTCCGCTCCGCAGACCGCCCGCCCCGAAACACAAAACACCAGGCCGATCAATAGCGCCGCCAGAAAACTCCTCTTGCGCATGTTCCTCCCTGGTAAGACTTTCAGGAGCGTATCGTCTCCTCAACAGCTCTTCAATCAAACACCCATTCCCTCACGCGTTCGCCAACGAGTCAGCATGCGGTGAAGCATCGCGATTCGGTTGGGCAGTAGCGCCACGCCCACAATCACCCCCACGCGCCACAATGCCCAGTTCATCTGCATTATCATGGACGCAAACCCACTTTCCGGTACACGCTGAGCCTGAATGTACAGCACTTCCCACGCCAACTGACCCGCGATCCCACCAACAACCAGCGCCGCAACGACATAGACGAGCGTCTTGCCCAGCCGCAATCTCGGCCGCTGCCCATGCACAGCGCGTCCCACCCCAACCGCGAACCATCCCACCGCCCACATCATCGCACACCAGTAGACCAACCCCACGAGTGCCATCGAAATGCCCACGGAGTCATATGAAGATGGGGAAACTGTTCTGAACAGCACATCGCCCGTGACAGCAGCGATCGCAGACACACCTCCCAATATCGCGGCCCACTCGAGCCGCCCCGCAGTCTTGGTATCCGCATTGCGCATCGCATACCGTCGCATCATAATCAACAGGCAGATGCCCGCGGCAATGCTCAGAGGGTGGGGAATCGAGCGAATCAAGTAACCAGATGACGGTGTGATCTTCCGCGCAACGGACAGAGCCAGCGATGCTCCGTAGCTGATGATGCACAGCCATCTGGCCGATCGTCGGCTCAACCGTGGCGAATCCGCCCTCTCTTGCCCCGGCTCGGGCGCTGTCAGTAGCCATATAGCCGCAATCCGCAAGACCTCAGGGCACGCGGTGAGAAATGAACTCCCCTGCCAGTACAGGGAGCGCCTGAGCCAGGAAGAGTAAGGACCCCAGGTGTAGCCGAGCCACGCTTCCAGCAGCGGCAGCACATTCCCCAAGACCAACAGCAGTGACGCTCCCAGGAACAGCCAGGCACCGATCCGCATCTTCCCCAGCCACCGGTGATTCGCGAACCGAAAACCCCTGGCCGCCATGGAATGCGCAATCGTCATCCCGCACTCAGGACACGCACCTTCCGCCGCCAACCCGCGCAAGTCATACCCGCAGCCGACGCATACCCCCGCGTATTGAACGGCCACGTCACTACTCACCATTCCTCGCTCCTTCTTCCTCGTCCCCTCACGCGCCCTGCACTCTAAGTAACTCCACATGCGAATCAAAGCAATCCGCCAGTAGTGCGGCACACTGTGCCGCACGTCAACAGTCAACCCGCCTTCAAACAAACGCCATGGTGAACTGTTCTCCTGAGCATCTGTACCCGTGGAAGATGCTCACGGCCGCCAGTATGATCCAGCGGCTCTAGGTCCTGCGGCAGGAGCCTTACCGAAGGAGAGATTCATGACGATGTTGGCAAAAGCGGCAATGGTATGCGTCGGCTTCGCGATGATGATTGGCGTGGCTTGTGCCCAGCCGGCCGCGGACCAGACAGCTACACAAAAACAGCCGCAGACGCTGCCTTCCGCGCATCTCTCGGCCACTCTTCCCACCGCCGCCGGCCACGCTCGTTTGCGCTATTACACGAGTATCAATGGCAACGATGTGGACATGTGCTTCGTGGTGTCGATCTCGAAGAAGGTTTCCACCATGCAGGGCAAAGTCCCGGCGCTGCTTTTCTTCCATGGCGCCGGGGAAGCAGGCACCGACGGCGACCGAATCTTCGACGCCGGCCCCGCCGCCGAAATGCAGCGCCATCCCCAGTTGAACGAAGAGCTCCCCATGATGGTGATCTCGCCGCAGTGCCCTCCGGGTCGCAGTTGGACAGCCGCGGGCATGGACGTGGCGGTGAGTCGATTCGTCGACCTGCTGCAGGCCGACGGACGCATTGATCCCGACCGCTTCTATGTCACGGGCCTGAGCGCCGGCGGGCGACAGGCCTATTGCACCGCCGCCAATACGCCGGCCATTTTCGCAGCGCTGGCGGTCGCACAGCCCGCGATCCTCCTGGACAAGCCCAACCCAGCAATGCCCCCGTCGATTCACATGCCCCTGCGAAGCGACATCGTGGACAAGATCAAGGGGCTGCCGATCTGGATCGTCGCCGGCGCCAAGGATGAACGTTTCGCCGCCGATTCGCGCACCATGTATGATGCCCTGACAAAGGCCGGCGCCGACGTTGTGTATTCCCAGATCGATGGCGAGCGCCACCAGTCCTGGGAGCGCCTCTATCCAAAGTCCGAGTTCTACCAGTGGCTCACCGCACACGTTCGTGGCCAGGCCCCCGCACGCAAGTTCACCTCTGACGAACTGCTCAAGGTCGCCGCCACCCCGTTGAATGATCCCATCGGCGACAAGCTCGTCACTGACCTGGCAACCTTCGCCCCCTTCTGGCAGATGGTCAATTGCTCGCGCGATCCCGACGTCGGCCTGCACGATGAACTGCTGGGCCAGAAGAACGTCATGGTCCTGCGTCCGCTCAATGCCACGACAGCTTGCCGCATTCAGACGATGTGGAAGATTCCCGCTGGCAAACACGCCGTGCTGCACGTGATCGCCGGGCGCGGCAGCGGCGATTGGCAACTCCGCATCATCCGCGACGACAAGGAGGTATTGTCCAAGACCATCACCGCCGACGCGGTTGCCAAGGGCTGGTTCGATACCACCATCGATATGGGTACCGCCGATACTCGCCCCAAGAACTCGCGCCTGGAAGTGCTGATCAGCCAATCAGGCAACACCCCCGCGCCCGCCTGCCTGGCCAAACTCGCAGTCGAAATCCAGTAGCCACGCTCTGCTCACGCCGCCGCTGAAGAACGCGCCCTCTCCTTCCGCCACGGCTTGATCTTCGCCAACGCGGATGCAAGTGCATCCCTGGCCTTCGCCGCCTCATAGTCCATCTGCAGGCCGATCCAGAACTCCTCCGACATGCCGAAGAACCGCGAGAGCCGAAGCCCGGTGTCCACCGTCACCGCGCGTGTCCCGGCCACGATTTCGCCGATCCGCCGCTGCGGCACACCGATCTCTTTGGCCAGGCGGTACTGCGTAACGCCCATCGGCCTCAAGAACTCCTCCATCAGGATTTCGCCCGGGTGCGGGTATGATACTTGGCGCATGATCTTACTCCCTCAATGGTAATCCACGATCTCAACGTCTTTCGGGCCTTGCCCGGTCCAGATGAAACAAATGCGAAACTGGTCGTTCACGCGAATGCTATGCTGCCCCGACTGGCCGCCTTTCAAGGCTTCCAGCCGATTCCCCGGCGGTACGCGCAGCTCATCCAGCGCCTGGACCCGATTCAGGATCGCCAGCTTACGCATGGCCGCCGACTCGATGTTCACGAACCGCCTGACCCGTTCGCCGCCAAACAGGCGTTGCGTGTCAGCGCAGCGGAACGAAAGAATCGGCATTCCCCCATACTATTGCGACGCGATAGTAATGTCAAGCGTTAGTACTCACGCCCAACGGATTTGGCCTGAAGATTGCGCCGTGGTAGCATCTTCGCAACAACGGGCAGAGGAGGATCAATGAGCAGGTATATGCTTGGCGCTCGCGCGCTGGCCGTCTTGATCTTGGGTTCCGCGCTTCAGGCGGGGGAGATCTGGCGCGTCCCCTTGAACGACCAACTTCGCCAGATTCAACTCTCGTCGGTCCCAACAGAACAGAAGATCCAGCAGTTGCGCGATCTGCTGGTGGATAAGCCAGTCATGTTGCTGTATTGCGCCGAAAACGTCGCCAAGGGCGAGGGCACAAAACTCGGCTTGGCAATGTTCCGTGACCGGGCCACTCTCCGGCCGGTGCGGTTGTCCATTGGCCACGAACTGATGGCTCGCCTTCGTACTCCGGGCTTTGCCGATGAGTATGCGTCCTTTGTAATTGCCTCTGCACTCGATGGCGGAACACAGGAATTCATGCAGAATCGCGATCGTGTTGTTCGCACTGCCGTGGGGGAGATCGCCTTTGCCGCGGCCGGGTTCGAAGGGATCCCGCGCGAGTTCTTCGACAAGGTCAGTGATCCCAGGTTTATTCCCATTCTGACGACATGCCTTGATGCGCCGGATGATGTCTACCCGGAAGACCAGGGCGACATTGTCATGGGCAAGCCCGGTGATCCGACGGGTCGCAATGTCCCACGCCAACTCATCCCAATCGCGCTGGCCCGGCTCAATGCCGTCCAGAGTGTCGCCAGGATGGAGCAACTGACCCGGACACATCACGACATCTATCTCCGCGCCAACAGTATCTACGCCATCGCCCGAATGGGCGATCCAAAATCTGTCGATGGAATCGCGTCGGCTCTGGATAAGCATCCCGCCACGCCCGTGGCGGCCATGCCGATCTTTGAGTTCGGAAGAGGGCTCATTGAGCGCGGAGATGAGCGTGGGATTCCATGCATGTCGCTCCAACTGCTGCCCGCATCCTCCAAGGATGACCCCCTCTCTGTGCTCTATGAACTGGAGCGACGGCTGCAGGTGATGGAGGCAATCCATTCGGTTGCCACCGCCTCATTCTTCGCCGAAGTGCTCGAAGACAAGTCTGTACAAGCACTTCTGCTCTTCGATGCTGCCCGGCTCAGTCCCTCCCCGCTGATGGCCACGAGGATGCCTGCCCCCACGCCGCAAGCCCTTCTGGAACGCAGTCGCACACGGATCGTCGCGGTCAGCCGCAGCCTCACCGACCAGGTTCTCGCTAGTGATCTGAAGCAACTCACCCCGCAATTCAGCCGCATTGCCGAAGTCACCAAGGACGACGAAATCAAAACCCTCTTCTCGAACGCGGCGCAGAAGCTCCAGTCGAAGTGAGTGCCTCCACGTAGGCATCCGTCGGGCTCAGGGGCCTGGATTCGTAGATTCTTGGAAGAATCTTCCCCGCCCCTGTGACATACTGTTGTCACACCCCCTTGCTATCCTCCCCACACAAGCCGGCCACCTGTCCGTGCCGGCCATCCAACAGGAGACCACGAAAGGAGCGCACCATGGATACTCTCACCAACCCAAACCCAACCCTCAACCTCACCGATCTCTCCTCTGCTATCCCGGCTGCGCCGGGACTACACCTTGCTACACTTCCGCTACACATTGCTACACTTTGCTACACTTTGCTACACCCCTGCTACACCCCAGCCACTCCTCCTTTCGCCCCTAAACCTGGACGAGCTAATGACTTGCGCTATACCCGATTCCGCCCAATGCTACACTTGCGAGATAAAAACGCCCCCGGCCAACTCCGCCGCTGACCTAAACCTCGGACCGATCAATAGTTACGATCACAACGCCTCTTCTGCTACCCCTGCTACATGTAGCATCGACCATCCGCTGCTTCAGCTCTCTCCCATCCAGCACCGAGCCCTCGACCTCCTCCACGCCGGCCAGTCCGTCGCCGCCACCGCCCGCGTCCTCAACATCCATCGCGTCACCGTCCAACGCTGGAAGACCCACCACCCCCGCTTCATCGCCGAACTCGCCCACCGCGCCGCCCTCTCTCATGTCGATACCTCCCTAAAGGCCCATCGCGCCCTCGATGTCGCCATGAACATCATCCTCAAAAGTCTCGCCTCTGACGCCACCGACTCCTCCGATGCCCGCCAGACGGCCCTGCGCCTGATCGCCTCACCCCGTCTCGCGCGCCTCGCCGCCACCTCCACTTCCGTATCGCTCCGCCAAACCCTGTCCCAATTCCAGCAGCTCCGTGCCGTCGACGCTCCCTCCGATGCCCCCGCCGACCCCCAGCTCTTAAGCGACCTCGCCGCCGAGCTTGATGCTCCCATCGCCACCGATTCACCGCAGGCGCCCAAACCCTCCAAGGCGCCCAGGCACATGGCCGAGCGCCCAACCAGGACGCCCCCTTGGGCGCCACCACCCAAGCCTCCCCTCAAGGAGGTCCTCGCCAATCATCCCATCCGCCCCGACCTTCTCGCCGCCTTCAAGCAATACGGCTGCACCCCCGAGCAGGTCGATATCGCCGCGCGCCGGCCGGACATCGCCCCCTTCGACATCCACTATTTTGCCGCCAGCGTCAACCACTCGCCCCTTACTCCCAAACTCCTTGGCGATTGCTATGGCGACAAACAGTCTCCCAGTGGCGTGGAGTGTCCGCTCAATCCCAGCTTGATCGCCGAGATGATCGCCGCGGGACTCATCAAACATCTCGCCGGCCACGATCTCTCCGGATACACCGCGGCCGCCGACCCCGACACCAAAGCCCTCACCCTCACCCATCCCACCAAACCCGCCATCACCATCCCCCACGCCCACCTCTGGCGCGATGCCATCATGGCCCCACTCTCACGCGCGGGTGCTGCATAGTGGACTTCCATGGAACATGCCCCCGCCCACCTGTATTATGCACCTGCTCCTGGTGGGTAAGCCCAGAACCTTTCTTGCATCGAAGGAGAAACTCATGGCGACGTTGGCACAAGCGGCGATGGTAGGCTTCGCTTTCGCGACACTAATCGGCATGGCCGGCTGCCAGGAGAAATCAACCCCGGCAGCAAAACAGACCACACCAGCCAAACCGGCTGCACCGGCAACGCCCCCGACCAACAAGTACTTCGAATTCGCCGCACAGAAGATCAGGTTCCAACCCTTCTGCTTCTACGGCGAGAAGTTCCCAACCTGTGACTTTGACCAACCCTCCCTCGTCAAAAACCTGATCGGCCCCTACACCATCTCCGTCACCTACTACAACGCCGCCGGTCAGAAGGTAACGACGGCCGACAAACCCGGCCGTTACGCTGCCGTCGCTGAAGTCAAACACGACGGCCGAACCTCGCGCCGATTTGCCACCCTCTGCCGCCTCGGCGGCGAACCCAAACCCAATGGCCCCACCACCA
Organism: uncultured Phycisphaerales bacterium; assembly: GCA_903871935.1. Classification (GTDB taxonomy): domain Bacteria; phylum Planctomycetota; class Phycisphaerae; order Tepidisphaerales; family Tepidisphaeraceae; genus CAIQIQ01. The sequence continues at coordinate 54,770 of CAIQIQ010000073.1, read as the reverse complement.
GCCCCTCCGTCCTCCAGGCCGCCGGCGTGGACCAGCAGCTCCTCGCTGACTTCGCCAAAGACCCATCCGTCGCCCGCGTACTCCGCCGCCCGGCCACCCAGCCCGCCCAGCAAACTCAGAGGCTCTTGTATGAGGCCTCCTATGTCGCCGTCCTCTTTGACCTCACCCAGCTCAAGCAGGCCGGCCAACCTGTCCCGCAGGACACCATCATGAACCTCGAGCGCCAGTGGTGGGTCACATTCAAACGCGGCTTCTATGGTTACGACAAGCTCTACCCGAATGCCTTCGTCTGCCCCCGGCCGATCGACGGCGCGCCCGCAACCATGGTGCATGAGGGAACCCTCGCGGAAGCCGGATTCAAACCGTCCTTTGGTGATGATATTGACGCCTTGTGCTCGGCGTGGATGAAAGAAACCACGGCAGGTTTCAACCTGGTCGTGGTGCGGCATGGCGTGGTTGCTTTCAACAAAGCCTATGGCGCGGAAGCCGTCGGCCCGAACAAGGATGCACTCTTTACCACCAGCACAGTCGCGCCGACCGCTTCGGCCGCCAAGTTCTTCGGCGGCATCCTGCTGGACGAGTTCGCCGCCCAGGGCCTGGTCGACTTTGATGATCCCGTGGCCAAATACGTGCCGACGCTCCAAGGGATTCAGGTCAAGCGGCCAATCACCATCCGCGACATGTACCTGCACATCGGCGGCTTCGCCGAAATCGCCGGAGACTTCAACGCCGACCTCGAGGAGACCGTCGCCGACATGTACCCAGGCATGGAAGTCGCCGTGAATCATCGCTACGGCGGCGTCGGCCTGGCCATGGGCGGAAAAATCATGGAGAACATCAGCGGCGAATCCCTCCCCAACCTGTACATGAAACACCTGATCCAGCCCCTGGGCCTGGCGATCACCGCCGCCGATGGCACCAGCGGCGGAGCCGTGGGTACGGCGATGGATTTCGCCAGGATCGGCCAGATGATGCTCAACGGCGGCGCCTACGGCAATAAGCGCTACCTCCGCCCTGAAACCATCCAGAAGATGCAGCCCATCCCCGGCCACGATCGCTGGGATCCACCCGGCAATGAAATCCGCTGGGGTATCGGCATCAAGCAGTTCGATTCCGATAACCTGAGCGATCAGGCCTACGGCCACCCCGGCGCCAGCGGCACCTGCCTGGTGGTCGATCCCAAGTACGATCTGGTCATCAGCATGACCCGCTACGATGAAGGTTCAGTCTTCAAAGACTTCCTCATCCGAAAAGGAAAGGTCTACAAGGCCATCCTGGACCACATCGAGCCAGGCAAATGAGCCGGCTCGCGACTGCGCTGCTACCGTTCAGGACCAGCACAACCTGATTGTCGTCGTAGAATTGAATCGCGTCCTATTTTCTGGTCTCGTCCTATTTTCTGGTCTGTCTGTGCTGAATCTCAAGTGAAAGGAGATACGACCGTGAGGATGGACGCCAACTTGACACGCATTCTGAAGCCACCCGTCTTTCCATCCGGTACCAACATCCCAATGCAGTGGACGATGCTGGCCGATTGGCTTCCTAAGCAATTTCCGGTCGACTACGAGGAATTCGTGAGGATATATGGGTCCGGCCTTGTCGACGGGTTCATCGTGGTGTTCACCCCATTCTCAAGAATTGAGGGCGCACAGATGGCCTACCGGGCGGGCAAAATCTTGGATCTCGCGCGAAGGCTGCGTGACCCCCTATATCCTTTCCCGCTTTATCCAGAGCCATCCGGCGCACTACCGTGGGGCACAACAGACAACGGTGACACGCTCTTCTGGGTAACGGAGGGTAGTCCAGAGCAATGGACCGTACGCGTAAGCCGGTCGCGAAGCTCCGAGTTCGCAGATTATCCTTTGGGATTAACTGGCTTCTTAGCTGGCATTCTGGATGGGGCCCTGAGGTGTTCATTCTTTCCTGCAGATTTCCCGTCGTCTTGTCCGACCTTTGTGGCTCTTGACAGCCCAGAGTGACTGGACCGGAAAGGAACCGAGAAGAGGGACAACGCACCTTATTCAAATAACTCGACACTTCCTGATCGAGATGATGCTGACGGCTGTGGACCTCCCCGGTTCATGTGGAACATACCTCCGCCCACCGGTATGATGGCCCCGCTCCTGGCGGCCATGGCGGGCGCAGCCTCCAGGACCTTTTCTTCATCGAAGGAGAATCTCATGACGACGTTTGCACAAGCGGCCATGGTATGCTTCGCTTTCGCGACACTGATCGGCATGGCCGGTTGCCAGGAGACATCGACCCCGGCAGCAAAACAGACCACACCGGCCAAACCGGCCGCGCCGGCAACACCCCCGCCCAACAAGTACACAGAGTTCGCCGCACAGAAGATCAGGTTCCAACCCTTCTGCTTTTATGGCGAGAAGTTCCCAGCCTGCGACTTTGACCAACCCGCTCTCGTCAAAAACCTGATCGGCCCCTACACCATCTCCGTCACCTACTACAACGCCGCCGGCCAGAAGGTAACGACGGCCGACAAGCCCGGCCGCTACGCCGCCGTCGCCGAGATCAAGCACGACGGAAGAACCTCGCGCCGATTTGCCACCCTCTGCCGCTTGGGCGGTGAAGGTACAACCGGCGCTACCACGATCAACCCGGCAGTCCTGCAGGCCGCCGGCGTCGACCAGCAAGTCCTCGCCGACTTCGCCAAAGACCCCACCCTCGCTCGCTTCCTCTCTCGCCCGACCACCCAGCCCGCCCAGGAGACCCAGAAACTGGGCTTCCAGGCTTCCTACGCTGCTGTCCTCTTTGACCTCACCCAACTCAAGCAGGCCGGCAAGCCCCTGCCCCAAGACACTATGATGCGCCTCGAGCGCCAGTGGTGGGTCACCTTCAAGCGCGGCTTCTATGGCTATGACAAACTCTATCCCAACGCCTTCATCTGCCCCAAGCCCATCGAAGGCGCAGCCGCACCTGTCATCCATGAAGGAACCCTCGCTCAGGCCGGCGTGAAAAGCACCGCCGTTGAAGACATCGACGCCGCCTGCCAGGCCTGGCTCAAGGAGGTCGGCGTTGGCTTTAACCTCGTAGCCGTCCGCCATGGCGTGGCGTTCTTCAACCGAGCCTACGGCACCCAGTACGCCGGGCCCAACAAGGATGATCCGTTTACCACCAGCACCGCCGCCCAAACGGCGTCGGCCACCAAGTTCTTCGCCGCCATCCTGCTTGCCGAATTCGCAGACCAGGGCCTGCTCAAATCTGATGACCCTGTCGAGAAGTACGTCCCCGCCCTGCGCGGCATTCAAGTCAAGCGCCCGGTGACGATCCGCGATATGTACCTGCATATCAGCGGCTTTGCCGAAGTGGCCGGCGATTTCAACCCCGACCTCGAAGAGATCGTCGCCGACATGTACCCGGGCATAGAGGTCGCGGTCAATCACCGTTACGGCGCCATCAGCCTGGCCACCGGCGGAAAGATCATGGAGAACATCAGCGGCGAATCGATCCCCCGCCTGTATATGAAGCACCTGATCGAGCCCATGGGCCTGACCATCACCCAGGCCGATGGCACCAGCGGCGGCGCAGTCAGTACCGCAATGGACCTGGCCAAGGTCGGCCAGATGATGCTCAACGGCGGTGCCTACGGCGACAAGCGCTACCTCAAACCCGAGACCATCAAGAAGATGCAGCCCATCCCCGGCCACGACCGCTGGGACCCACCCGGCAAGGAAATCCGCTGGGGCATCGGCATCAAGCAGGTCGATTCCATCGCCCTCAGCGATCAGGCCTACGGCCACTCAGGCGCCAGCGGCACCGCCCTGGTCCTCGACCCCAAATACGACCTCGTCCTCGCCATGACCCGCTTCGAAGAAGGCCCCATGTCCTACAAAGAGTTCCTAAAGCGCAAAGACCGCCTCTTCAAAGCCGTGGTCGACAGCATCGACGTGGGTAAGTGAACGAGCGCTGACGGTAAACATAGTCGGCTCGGTCGAATCGCCGTATGGCAGTATCAGGTTGGGCAGACAAATGCGATCCACAACTATTCTGGTCATCATCGTGGGTTTGGCGTTGGCGTTCTGGTGGTACAAACGACGGACGCCTCAAGGACCTGCCAACGTGCCACAATCTAGCTACTATGCGATGGAATCCACGTCTTCAAAGGCCAACACTCCGCAGCCCACGGTCAGAGAATTGACCGATGCCGATCGCGCAAGACTCGAGCACCAGCGGCAGATCGTGATTGCCGAACTGAATAAGAGGTACGGCACCAAGGCGCTAACGCAATCCAAGAGCGACTTGGCGTTGCTTCAGAAACTGCTGGATGACAATGCCTTCGCACGCTCTCAGACGGTCGAGCTTCAGAGCATGGGCGTAGTGTTTGGCGATGTACTCGCCCATGAACTGGGACTGCGTTGGGTCATGATTACCGATGAATATGGGACCGATCCGACATTGCTGCTCCCGGGAACATCTGAGCCCCAATGCTTCTTCAACGCTCTAACGATGATCTCCAAACGTGTCGAGCAGGGCAGGGACTCAAACGTAACGTGGCTATTTGGTGTAATGGAAGATCAGGTCCGGCAAAAAAGGGCTGAATAGAGCCGAATATGAAAACGAACCGCAGAACAGGCAAATGCGTCACGCGAATCAGTACTGACCAGCTCAAAGCCACGTCTCGCCGAGAACTGACGGCGATGCGGCAACGGATGCTCCGCAACGATATTGACACCAGCGACATTCCCGAGAGCCGCGTGGGCGGCCGCAAACCCGCCCGCCGCGCCCATGGCAGTGAACACGGATAGTAATGAAGAGGAGCCCTCATGTTTTCACGGTACCTGATGTCCTGCGTCGCATTAGCCGGTCTGCTCAGCGCCTCAACCCTTGTGGCCGCGCCCCCTGACAAGTTTGACCCGGCCGGCGTCGGCGGCGGCGGGGCCATGTACAGCCCCACCATCAACCCGCACAACGGCGATGAGATGTACGTTGCCTGCGATATGTCGCTGCAGTTCCACACCACCGATGCCGGCAAGAACTGGGAGGTCATGGACTTCCGTGACTTCAAGAGCGGCCACGATACCGCCGTCCGTTTCACCCGCGACCCGATGATCCGCTGGGCCGTCAACTCCAAGATCGAAAAGCAGGAGTGCACCCGCCCCTGCCGCAGCACCGACGGCGGCAAGACCTGGCAGTTCCCGCCCAATGATGAATCCGGCTGGCCGACCTTCCGCCAGGCCTACATCATGTACAACGACTACGCCAACCCCGACCGCGCCATGGCCGTCGGCGACTACCGCAACCTCTACACAACCTTCGACGGCGGCAAGACCTGGGCCATCGCCTACAAAACTGCCAGCGACCAGGGCCTGCATCTCGCCGGCGCGTTCTACGATGGCGACACCGTCTATATCGGCACGAACGTGGGTGTGTTCATCTCCAAAGATGGCGGCAAGAGCTTTACCGCCGACAACACACCAGGCCTGCCCAAAGGTGCGATCATGTCCTTCGCCGGCGCCAAGACCGGCGGCAAGATCCGCTTTTACGCCATCACCCATAAAGGCGCCTGGGCCGGCATCACCGGCGGCGACCGCTGGGGCTTCGTCGGTCTGAACACACTAGATGTCGGCGATCCCTCCTGGGTCGACCACTCCTCCGCGTTCACCGACAAAGACAAGCCCTTCTTCGTGAAGACCGATGGCACCGACATCCAGACCGCCTACATCGCCGGCGGCGGAGCTAACGGCAAAAGCGGCCCCACCGTCCACAAAACCACCGACGGCGGCAAGACCTGGACCGAAGTCTTTCTCCTTGAAGGCAACAGAAACATCATTTGCGGCTACTCCGGCGACAAAGGCGACTTCGCCTGGTCATACGGTGAGTACGCCCTGGGTTTCGATGTCTGTCCCGGCGACAGCAATCGCCTGATCATTTCCGACCTGGGCTTCGCCCACATCTCAACCGATGGCGGAAAGACCTGGCGTCAGGTCTACACGCAGCCGTCCGATGACCGCAAGCCCGGCCCCATCCCGCCCAAGGCCAGCTACCGCAGCATCGGCATGGACATGACCAGCATCTGGAATCTCGATTGGTTCGACGACCAGAACATCTTCGCCTCCGCCACCGACATCCGCGGCTTCCGCAGCGCTGATGGCGGCAAGACCTGGTCCTTCGACTATGTGGGCCATGACCTCAACACCATGTACCGCATCGCCCAGGACAAGGCCAAGGGCATCGCCTATGCCGCCACCTCCAGCGTTCATGATATGTACAACAGCACATTCCTCGCCGATGCCCGCATCGACAACGGCAAAGGCCGGCTCCTGTACACCACCGACAAAGGCAAAACCTGGAAGCTCATGAAAGACTTCGGCGCCCCGCTCGTCTGGGTCGCCCTCGATCCCAAGCGCCCCGAGCGCCTCTACGTCTCCGTTGTGAGCAGCAAGACCGGCGGCATCTTCATGACCGACAACCGCAGCCAACTCGAGAAGGCCGACTGGGTCCAACTCGCCAAGCCGCCACGGACGCAGGGACATCCGTTCAACGTGATGGCCCTGGATGACGGCTCACTCGTCTGCACTTACTCCGGCCGCCGCGACCCGCGCGAGTTCACCGCATCCTCCGGCGTCTTCCTCTCCACCGACGATGGCAAAACCTGGGAAGACCGCAGCGCCGATGGCATGAAGTTCTGGGCCGCCGACCTCCTGGTCGACCCCAACGACAAGAACCAGAACACCTGGCTCGCCGGCGTCTACTACGCCTGGGGCGGCGCCACCAAGTCCGGGGGCGGCGCAAGCGGCCTCTACCGCAGCCGCGACCGCGGCAGAACCTGGACACAAATCGCCGGAAACAATCTGTCGACGATGAGCGTGCTCAACGTCTACTCCGGCGCATTCCGTCCCAATAACACCAAAGAGTTTTACATGACCACAGAGTACGATGGCGTGCTCTGGACTCCCGACATCACCGCCGACAGACCCGAGTTCAAACCGGTCCCCGCCTACCGCTTCGCCCATCCGGTGCGAATCTTGTTTAGCCCCACCAACCCAAACCAGATGTGGGTCACCAACTTCGGCAACGGAATCAATGTCGGGATGTGCAAGTAGCGCTGATTACTTCTGCCCCGCAAGCAGTTGCAGGACCTGCGTGCGGGCCTTGTCCCATGATGCCTCGTCATAGCTCCACATGGGCTTCTCGGAGTTGTAATCCTTGGTGCCCATGCAGGTATAAATTGGGGACACAATAGCCGCAACTTTCTCGTAGTCGAACTTCTTCTGGGCCATCTTCAGCAGTTCCCACTCCTGGATGCCCTGGCGGAACATCTTCATGCGCCGCGAGATGACCGGACCTTTGAGGTCCTTAACCAGCACCCACTTGGGCGCGCCCGGCAGAGAGAAATCGCCTGGGTAGAGCAGTTCGCCATCGCCCGGAGGAAACTTGGCATGCAGCTTCCACTCAGGTGTGAACATCAGGTCCCAGTAGAGGTGCCCGTAAGCCTTCTCGTACCACCAGGCCCAGGCAAGCACGCGCGGCTCGAAGGCAACGCTGGGCGTGTTGATGTCGAACGTGGGATACGGTGTGCCCTGGTTGTTGGAAACATAGAACATCAGTTGTTGCCCGGCGGCGCGGCGCTTGTCCCATTCCTCGCGCCCATCCATCTTGCGCCAGGACCACGATCCATACAGCGCCAAGGGACGTACATGGTATGTGACCACACTATCAAGCTCTGTCCCTTCCTTGATGCTCAGTGTATCGGCAATCTTGCCTTTCCATTCCGGCAGTTCACCCAGAATCAGTTTGGCAACTTCCAGCATTCCAGGCAGTTCGTTCAGATCAGGCTCATCCTTCAGTTGAAGGAAACTGCGCTCAAACAGTCCCCTTTCTTTCAGGTGCGCGGTGATGCGCTTCAGCGTATCGATGATCTGTTTTGCACGCTCAGGAGATGGCTTCTTCTCATCCCAGATCAGGATGCTCACGTATCCCTTGCCATCGGGGTTGTACTTGTCGAGGTACTCCTGCTTCTGATCGAAGTAGTGGTAGCTCGTAGGCTGGAGCCGGTGCGCCATGGCCTCCGCGACATAGTTATCCACGTTGGCGATGACATGCGGGTAGTCGCGGAGGTTATACATCGAAGGGATCGTCGAGTCGGCGGGGATATCGACGTCCACAACCGTGAGCTTTACGGGTACGCTGATGGCCGGCCCAGCGCTCTTGAGCGTGATGCTTCCGGTGTATTGCCCTGCTGGCGTACCCGCGGGGATGCGGACGTCCACCCAGAATGCGATCGTCTGGTCCTTCTCGGGCTTGATGGAGTTGGCAACATTGACGCCGTCCCGGCCGATCAGGGGCACGAGGGCATCGGGAAACATTCCCATTGGACGGACACGGGCCGCATCTTTGGCGCGATTATCGCTGGAACCATGGGTGACTTCGATGTCGGCAGCGCGGAAGAGCACAATGTTGTCCCTGGCGATGTCCTTGCCGCCGGGGCCTTTGAGCTCGGTCCACTCGAAGGACAAAGGCACAGCAACGTCCGCATCGGCACGCAGGCCCAATTGTGCCGACAACACTTCGTTCCGCGCACCGGTCAGCGCGATCTCGCTTGCCGCGCCCGCAGCGCGGTCGTGGAGGATCATCGTTCCCGGCGACTCAGCCCACAACGCCGTCGCCGCATGGATCATTGCCGGAGCGACACCCATGACCAGTATCACCGTCAGCGCCTTTGCCATCCGATTACGAAGTGCACCTGTCATATCTGTCTCCCTGTCTGCATCAGAATCACCGAATCATTTCGCGCCGATGCAATACAACGCCCTCTCCGCGCGGTAGTACATCCGGCCGCCTTCGAAGATCGGATTGGTGATGGTGGCCTCCCGCCATGCCGGCCGGCCTGGATAAAAGTTCTCGACGCGATTGCGCGCCACCTGCTTGAAAGCTCGCCCCGGCTCCAGCACCACGCACGTCCCCTGGTTGCCCCAGATGTAGATGTACTTCCCTGCCAGCGTGGGGCTCGAGGAAGCGCCGCCCTTGAGCAGGCCGCCATTGTATGGCATGAATATATCGAGGTCGAGCTGCCGCTGATACAGAAGCTCACTTTGCTCCATGTCCACGACGATAAGCGTCCCCAATACAGTCACGCTATACATCAGGCCATCGTGAACCAGCGGCGAGGCGCAAATGTTGGAATTGTAGTAGTAGGGAACCTTGTCCATCTTCAGCGAAGCCTTGCACGCAATCTCCGGATTCACCTTGTCTTCTTGCAGACCCGGAAGCCTGAACGAGACGGCGTATTCGCCGCCTTCGGGCGTTTGTTCGGGCACGTGCAGGATCGTATAGGCAAGCCCACCATCGGACACCGGCGTAATGATGTTGTTCTGAACCTGCAGCACGTTGGGGTCGCAGCTCAACGTCTTCCCATCGGACAGGCGCACAAACTCGCCGTTGGGATAATACACAACCTTTTCGCCACCGGCCGACAGCACGCAACCAGCGCCGTAGAACGCATTCTGCTGGAAGCTCTTGCCCTGAGGCAGGAACCTCGGCCGCTCCAACACCACCGCGCCCGTCTGCGGATCAAGCTCAGCAAAGCTGTCGAAGTAGATCACCAGTTTGCCATCCACCAGCAGCGGCGAAGTGGTATACCCATGTTCCACCATCCGGCGCTGCAGCAGCCGTTTCCAGATGCAGTTGCCATCGCGGTCATAAGCGGCAACGACGCCGGTGCCATAGAGCACGTAAACCCGCCGGCCATCCGTCACCGGCGTGTGCGCAGTAAACCCCGCTTCGCAGCCCCAAGTGGCCGGCCGGCCATAGCGCTCCTCCGACACCTTCACCATCTTCTTAAGCAGCTGATCTTCAATGACCCCGCGCCAGTCCTTCTCCAGCGCCGGCATCTTCCATGGCATGACCGCATCCAGCTCATCCATCTGCCGGACTCGCTGAGCGAGCAGGTCCAGTTCCACAAAGGCATCGGCCGCTGCCTTGCGCTCTTCATCGGTAACAAAGTCGTAGTAGTTCAGCGATCGAACCCACAGGATCTTCCCGTCCGCCTTGTCGATGCAGTACAGGCTGCCGCTTTCGGCCGTGAAGAAGAGCCGATCCCCCATGATCACCGGCGCGCTGGAGCCCGGCGACGGTATCGGGGTCATCCACGCGATGCCATGCGTGTCATATTCGGTCGTGTTATCGCCATACAGGCTGACCGAGATCCACCAGCTCTTGCGGGTGGCAACGGTCCTGGCGTTGAGTATCAACAGCCGGTTCCACCCCTTCTGGAGTTGCAGCACCAGGCGTGCTCCGAAGAAGTCCAGGTCAACATCCTTGCCCGTGAAGTAGACTTCCTTGCCATTGAGCCAGATTCGCTGGCACCCCTGTCCCTGGGACAGGGCATTAAGGACCACCGGCCCGCCCGAGGGCGAGTAGAGGTAGGTGCAGGCATAGGCTGCGAATCCTTTGGTCTCGGGCGGCACGTTCAGCAGAGCGCACAAATCCATGCAACTGGAGTCCTGGGTTACCGTCCGCCAGTTCAGGTTAGCAGTCTTTTCGTTCGCATCGGGCGCCAGCGCCGCCGCATCGGGAATCAGATCCTCGGCCTTTGCGCCCTCGGGGATCGGCAGTGGCCCCAGCACCAGCCACTGGCGGATGACACCATCCGGAATCGCCGCATCCTGTGCCGGCAGCGCCCCATCCTGCGGCTTGCGTGCCTGCGCTGAATGCTCCTTGACGCTCCGGGCCGTCCGCCCCCATGCCAAAGGCGGATCGGCATTCGGGTAACGTCCGCTGCCATCACCGCGCCAACCGGACACCGTCGTTATTGCGGGCTTCACTTCAACTTGAGCCCAGACATTGCAGGAGCAATGCAGCATGCAGGTGAGCAGTAGCGACAAAACAAGACGCCCGCGTAAGGTCAGTGGGCTGGTGTACATGATGCGCCTCTATCAATAGAACAAGTCCAGGACGTCCGCCCCTGCGGCTCACTTCTTCGCCAGCATCTCCTTCACCTCGCCCGCGATCTGTTCGCAGGCGGCCAGGAAGCTCTGCTGCCCCAACTCAGGCGTCGATCGGCGCCGCGGGTCGTACTCTGCCGCCAACGTATGCGACGGCGATTTGCCATCAAACCCACCGCCGTCCACCACCGCATGGTCGATGTAGCGCAGCTCGGTCCCGGCCGGTGGCAGTTGTGAAATGTCCACCGACTTGGTCAGGTGCATCATCAATGCCGTCTCCATCGCATCAGCGTGCCCCATCGACGCCGCCGGCCCCCCGATGACACACGCCAGCCTGAAAACCACCCGTGCCGGCCCCGCATTGGTCAGTTCCACCGCCAGCCGCTTAAGCACTGCCATATGGTTCTCAGCCCCGTGCCCATTGATCAGCACAACCAGCTTTGCGCCGAGGCGCGCCGCCTGACGCACTGTGTCGCGCACCACCAGCGCAAAGATCTCCTCAGCACAGTAGCAGCTTGGAATGGAATTGGCCGGGAAATCCATCCCGACGATATATCGATCGGTGGGAAACCCCAGGCTCTCAAGCTGGTCCGGACGGCGCTCGCGCTCGGTCCCCCAGTACAGCGTTGGCCAGACCACGCCGCCCACGCGCTGGCAGACTTCCTCGGCCGTGTTCTGCGCATTGAGTGGATCGGTGCCATAGGGCATGTGTGGCCCGTGCCACTCCAGCGGCCCTATCGGCACGTACACCACGCTGTGCCTGTTAATGCGCTCGATGATCTGCCCAGGCCGGAGATACGCGATGCGAAACTCGTCGTTCATATGTTTTCCTCGCTGATATCGATTAGCGCCTAATGTAATCCCTTGCATCATAGCCAGCCAATGGGACTTTGCGTCGCCAATACCTCGGCGGGAATGCCCTACTGCCCCAGCGTCCTCTGTCGTGCCCGCAAACCATCGATATCGAAGCACTGATAATGATTCTGGCGCAGGATCTGCCCGGCCACCTCGATGGCCTGCCGCTCGCTCCAATCGCCATCGGCCACTTCCTGCTCCAGCGCCCGCGTCAGCCATTTGCGCATCTGTCGACAGTATGCCACCGTTGGCGTTGGCCAGGCCGAATCGCCGCCGAACGCCAGCAGTTTCGACACCGGCGCAGTATGGATGAACCGGCGGACAAACTCGCACGCCTGCCGCGGCGCGATGGACCACGCCCAGCACATGCTTGCGTATACGCCCGTGTAGTGCTTGGCCAATGAGATCAGTTCCTCGCTGTACGGGTACCCCATGTGCATGAGGACGAATCGCGCCTGCGGGAACTCGCGCAACAGCGCACAGAGCCCCGCCGGGCGTATGTCATCAAGCTGCATCCGCGCAGTTCCGGCGATGTAACCGGTATGAAACTTCACCGGCAGCTTCAGCGCGCCGGCCTGTTCCACTCCGCGGGCCAGGCACCAATCGCCCAGGCAGTGGCGCAGACGAACATCCACGCCCTTGGGATCGTGCAAGATCGCCTGCAGGGCCAGTTCCGCCTCCGCATCAGAACGCTTTTCCCACCACAGCGGCCGGGAATACGCCTGCTGCAACTTCACGGCGATGGCGTTGCGCCCGTAGCGTGCGAACATCGCCTCGATTGCCTGCCGCAGCGTAGCCAGGTCTTTTACGGTTACGCCCGTCCATTCCGCCAGTTGCGCGTAGTCCACATCATGGATGCTCATCTGCACCCACGAAAGGTCATAGAGATAGAACTCGGGCGCAACCGCGTCCGGCTTTGGCGGCCGGCGCTGCAGATCATTTATCTGCATGTGGTCCAGCCCCGCATCCTTGAAAAGCTTAAGCTGCGCGCCGGGTCGGCGCAACGCCTCATAGCGCGGCTGAGCGGCAATGATGCTTTCCAGACTGAGTTCCTCGATGCCGTACAGTTCTCTGGCGCCGATCGCAACTGCTTCGCCGTATCCGGTGAAGCGGATGCGCTTCCACGGCTGCTCGACCGCGGCCCAGCGTTTATCCAGGTCCTGTTTCTTCCCCTGCAGCAGTTCGGTCATGTCCTGCTCGCTCATGCCCGCCGACACCAGGTCGGCCGGGGAGTAGTTGGAGAAGACATCCGCCAGGACATCGACCGGTCCTTCGCGCAGCCACTGCTCCTCGGAGCGCATGTGCTCGTGCGTATCGCAAACCGAAGTCGTCGCCACATAGGTTGCAAGATCAGAATCCATATTGCCGGCCATTATACAGCTCAGAACGCACAGAACGATTCCCGGACACGATCTCGTGCTGCGTACCGCATGGGCACCAGGCCATCGTGCGGGCAGACGGACAGGCAATCCGTACCCATCCTGTCCTTTGAGGAAACGGTCGGCGAATAGCGTGTGAGTCGTTCCCCCATCCCTGGTCCCGGTTTTCTCCGCGCCCTCAGTCTCTCCTTTTCAAATCCTGTTCCTTCCCCCTGATCTCTATCAGACTTTGCCCCCGGCGGCCTGATGAATCTCGAACAACGTGATCTCCTTTCATTCCTCCCCCTGAGTCCTTTCGCGGCGGGCGAAGCGAAGATACGCCATTACCGTCAGGAAGTTGATGACCACGGCGACCAGATTCCAGGCAACCACCGGCCGTGACGCGATCAGCAGTCCATAGTACACCCACACAATCTGAAAGGCGCCCATAATCCCAGCCATCGTCGGGTTGATGCCCTTGCTGGACCGCCGCCTGAGCATCTTGATCAAGTCGGGCACGGCGGCGAAGGTTGTCCCAAATCCTGCCACAAGGCCCGTGAGCTCAGACCGCTGAAGCCTGGGGACCAGCAGGCTCGAAGTATCGTGTACCACCAGATCCTCACAGCCACAGAGCATGAGCACGCCCAGCAATAGAATCCCGCGCATCATCCCGCGCATTACCCTCTCAATGCAATTCCCCTTCATCATGCTCTCTCCCTTCTGTCTCAGTGTCATTTCCCCGGCCTATGCTGCACATGCGCTGCCTTGGGCGCCTCAGCGCTCGGGGCTTTCCACTCCTTTGCCTCCCTGCCATGAGTTCGTTTTCCGAACCCCGCTCGCTTGCCAACCTTCAGAGCCTGCTTGGAATCCAACAGGCCATAGAGCTGGATGAGCTTGGCCACCACTCCTGTCCAGCCGGTCTGATGGCTGGCGCCAAGCCCGGCGCCGTTGTCGCCGTGGAAGTACTCGAAAAAGAGGATGTGATCGCGCCAATGGGGGTCGCTCTGGAACTTCTCGGTGCCCCCGTAGACGGGTCGTCGGCCATGCTCGTCGGGGGTGAATATCCGGGTAAGCCGGTCGGCGATCTCCCGGCTGACCTCAAAGAGGTTCATCATCTTCCCTGACCCCGTGGGACACTCGACCTTGAAGTTGTCGCCGTAGTACAGATAGAAGTTCAGCAGCGCCCGGACGATAATGGCGTTCACCGGCATCCAGATTGGTCCCCGCCAGTTGGAGTTGCCGCCGAACATGCCGGTGTTTGACTCTCCCGGCAGGTAATCTACCCGGTACTCCTGGCCATGCACGTTGATGATGAACGGGTGCCTCTCGTGGAATCTGGAGAGCGAGCGGATGCCATAGGGGCCTAGGAACTCGTTCTCGTCAAGCATCTTCGTCAGGATCCGCCGCAGCCGCTCAGGCGTAACCATGGCCATAAGGCCGCGGTCGGCCACGCCGTAGTGCGCCGGCCCGGGGGGGTGCATCGTCTCATAGAGCTCGGGCATCCGGCGCAGGCGCTCCGCGATCCCGGCAAACGCCCGCGGCAAGCGATCCCGCTGCCACGGCTCGACGACCGTGGTGGCGCACAATGGGAGCAGACCCACCATCGAGCGCACCTTAAGCCTCTGGGAACTGCCGTCAGGGAGGCACAACAGATCGTAGTAGAAGCCGTCCTCCTCGTCCCACATTCCGCCCGACCCCGGCCGGTTCATGCCCGAGGCGATGTAGTAGAAGTGTTCGGCAAACTTCAGCACCATGTCTTCGTAGGTGCTGTCGTGGACGGCCAGTTCCATCGCGAGTTCCACCATATTCTGACTGAAAAGGGCCATCCACGCCGTGCCGTCTGCCTGCTCCAGGTGCCCGCCGGTGGGCAGCGCTGCGCTGCGGTCGAAGACGCCGATGTTGTCCAGGCCGAGGAAGCCCCCCTCGAAGACGTTTTTGCCGAAGCGGTCCTTGCGGTTCACCCACCAGGTGAAATTCACCAGCAGCTTGTTGAACGTCTGCCTCAGGAAATCCACGTCGGTCTGGCCGTGCAGAGCCTGCTCGGCGCGATGCAGGAACAGCGTTGCAAAGGCATGCACCGGAGGGTTCACGTCGCTGAAGTTCCACTCATAGGCCGGCATCTGCCCGCTGGGGTGCAGGTAGACGTTCTGGAGCATCAGCAGCATCTGCTCCTTGGCGAAGTCCGGGTCTACGATCGAGAGCGGCAGACAGTGGAACGCCAGGTCCCAGGCGGCGTACCAGGGATACTCCCATTTGTCGGGCATGGAGATGATGTCCTCGTTGAGCATGTGGAACCACTCCCAGTTTCGGGCGTTCCTGGATCCGGCATGCAGAGGATTAGAGTTGTGCTCGTCGAGCCAGTTGTCACCGTCGAAGAAAAAGAACTGCTTGCTCCAGAGCATGCCGGCGAGGGCCTGACGCATGACGCTAGCCGCGTCTGCACTCACCGATGGCGGGGTGATCGAGTGGTAGAACTCATCGGCCTCGCGCTCTCTCGCAGCGAATACCTCATCAAAGCTCTTGTCAAAGGCCTTGCCCTTGTGCGCACGGGAGCTTGCGGTGAGGCGCAGGCGAATCACCTTGCTCTGGCCCGCGCCAACGGTGGCCCGGTAATGCGCTGCCACCTTGGTTCCCTCCCTCGCGGGGTTCACCGCGGCCTGATTCCCCTGTACAACGCAGTCGTTAATGCCGTCTTTCACGTAGCGGCTCTCGTTCTTCTGTCCGAAGAGCCGCTCCTGGTTGGTGTCGTTGTCGGTGAACAGCAGCGGCGCCTCACCTTCGCAGGAGAAAATGAACTCACCCAGCAGCGGGTGCCTCGCCGCCACCGTGCTCGCTCCCGCCACCGCGATCTGCTTGAGGGTGGGCTTCTGCGAAGCCCTGTTGGATGCGGCAATCCACGCCGCCCAGTCATTGCGGAACCAGAGGGTGGGCAGGAGATGCGGTTCGGCCGCCTCAGGCCCCCGGTTCACCGCCGTGATCCGCACCAGGATGTCCTCCGGTTCGGCTTTGGCATACTCTACGAAAACGTCGAAGTACCGGTCCTCCTTGAACACGCCCGTGTCCAGGAGTTCATACTCCATCTCTTCTCGCGTTCGCTGCCCGTTCGTACGAACGAGACCTTCATAGGGATAGGCGGCCTGGGGATATTTATACAGGTACTTCATGTACGAGTGGGTCGGCGTGCTGTCGAGGTAGAAGTAATACTCCTTCACGTCCTCGCCGTGGTTCGCCTCGCTGTTGGTGAGCCCGAAGAGGCGTTCCTTGAGGATGGCATCCTTCCCGTTCCACAGCGCCAGCGCAAAACACAGCCGCTGCTTGTCATCGGAGATGCCCGCCAGACCATCTTCTCCCCAGCGGTAGGCCCGCGAGCGCGCATGATCATGCGTAAAGAAGTTCCACGCGTCGCCGTTGGCGCTGTAGTCCTCGCGGACCGTGCCCCACTGGCGTTCACTGAGGTAAGGACCCCATTTCTTCCACGGGATGTGCTGTTGCCGAGCCTCGTCAAGTCTGCTCTGTTCAGTGCTCTTCACGGCGGCCCCCTCTCTTGTACCAGCTTATTACAATATCGGTCGCCGATACTCTGCAATCCCCATTCCAGAGCAGATTAATCCCGGCCGGGCTGACACATGCATTCGAGGAACGAGGGCGCAGCAGACCCAACCGCGTGCAGCGCTGCGCCGGGAAACAATGGGCAATTGTCCAAGCTCTCTCATCCCGCTCTCCAAGTCGTTTCCCTCGATTGCACCATGGATGAGACTGCGGAACTGTAGTAGAACCATACACAGCGGATTTTCGCGGCAGATGCACGTGCCACGAGCCAGGAGACACAAACATGATCGTGGATTTGATGAGTAACTGGAATTCCTGCGTAGCCCTCCCGCAGCTTCGTCACGCATTTGAGAGAATTACCTGGTGGGAGGTCGGCAATTGGCCCGATGGACGGGTCGAGATCGACGGCGATCGCATCTTCGCACTGCCCCAAGGCTACCAGACTCGCCCCGCCGCTCAGTGTCGCTGGGAAGCCCACCGCCGCTACATCGACATCCAGTACGTGGTGACCGGCCGGGAAGCGATGGGCTATGCCCCACTCTCCACGCTCAAACCCACAACCGATTTCGACCAGGCGAAGGATGTCGGCTTCTACGATGGCACCGGCAGCATCATCACGGTCGAAGCCGGGATGTTTGCCATCTTCTTCCCCCACGATGCCCATATGCCATGCATGCAAGTTACCGGCCGACCCGAGCCCGTCCGCAAAGTTGTAGTGAAAGTCGCCCTCTAGCCAGTTAAACTTACTCGCCATCATGACCAACGTCCGCGTAGCATCGGTGCAATTTGAACACGCCGCCGGCGATAAGGCCGCCAATTTCGCCAAGGTCGAGCGCTTCGCCCGCGATGCCAAAGCTCAAGGCGTCCAGATCCTCGTCTTCCCCGAGGGCTGCCTGACCGGCTATTGGTTCCTCCGCCGGCAAACTCAGGAGCAGCTCATTGTCTTGGCCGAAGAAGTACCCGCCGGTCCCTCCACACAGCGCCTGCTCGCGCTCTCTCGCGAGCATGGCATGACCATCGGCGCGGGCCTGGTCGAACGGACCTCCGACGGCAAAATGTACAACACCTACATCGTCGCCATGCCCGACGGCCAGGTGAAGCGGCATCGAAAGATCCAGTCTTTCGAGCATGCCTGCATCTCCTCCGGATCAGAATACACCGTCTTTGACACGCCCCACGGTGTTCGCGTCGGCGTACTGATCTGCTACGACAACAACATCATCGAGAATGTCCGCATCACCGCGCTGATGGGCGCGGAAGTGCTCCTGGCACCGCATCAGACCGGAGGCTGCAACACTGTCAGCCCGCACGCCATGAAACCCATCGACCAGGCCATCTGGGCTCGCCGCCAACAGGACCCCGAAGCCGCCCGCCGCGAACTGCTAGGCGACAAAGGCCGCGGCTGGCTGATGCGCTGGCTTCCCTCCCGAGCCCACGACAATGGCATGTTCCTCGTCTTTTCCAACGGCATCGGCAAGGATGATGATGAGATCCGCACCGGCAACGCGATGATCTTTGATCCCTACGGCCGAATCATCACCGAAACCCATGCCCTGGACGATGCCATGGTGGTCGCCGATCTGGATCCCGCGCTCCTGCACAACTGCACCGGCCAGCGCTGGATCCTTACCCGCCGCCCCGATCTCTACGCAATGCTCGCCAAACCGACCGGTCGCGAACGCGATACTCGCGCTGTGCGCTTTGGCAAGGAATAAGCAGATATGAAGCCTTTGGGACTTATCGCTGGCGAAGGTGTTTTCCCGATCCTGGTTGCCCGCGGGGCGCGGGCGACCGGCCGGAAGGTCATTTGCGTTGGCCTCCATGGGAGTTGCTGGCCCGAACTCAAGGCCGAAACCGACCATTTCCAGGAGGTCGGCCTGCTGCGTATCGGCAAGTGGATTCGCGTGCTCAAAGCCCAGGGCTGCGAAGAAGCGATCATGGTCGGCCTGGTCAGGAAGAGCCTGATGTATGACCGCTGGCGCTATTTCCGCTATATTCCCGACTGGCGAACCGCGCGGATGTGGTTCGGGCGGCTGCGGCATGACAAACGACCGCGCGCCGTCCTCGACGCGGTCGCCGATGAGTTGGCTTCGGCAGGGATAACTCTCGTGGATTCCACGCAGTACTGCAAAGATCAGGTGTGCACCCCAGGCGTGTTGACCAAGCGTCAGCCCACCGCTGCCCAATGGCAGGATATCCACTACGGCTGGGAGAAGTGCCGCCTGATCAGCCGGATGGATATCGGCCAGACCATCGCCGTGCTTGACCACGATGTCATTGCCGTCGAGGCCCTTGAAGGCACCAACGTAATGATCGAACGGGCCGGCCAGCTCTGCAAGACCGGCGGCTGGACCCTGATTAAAGTGGCCAACGGCCCGGAAGATGCCCGCATGGATGTTCCCGCCATCGGCACTACCACGCTCGAGAAGCTCTGGAAAGCCGGCGCCGCATGCCTGGTCCTTGAGGCCGGCAAGACGATCATCCTCGAGCGCACCAAGACCATCGAACTGGCCGACCGCTACAAAATGGCGATTGTCGGTTACGACCCCACCCATCCGGATATGGCGGGAGCGCCTGAGAGTGCGGAGGGTGCGGGGGGGAAGATATGAGCCTGGCCTATCAGGCAGTGCAGATCCTGTACTGGCTGGTGCTGTCGGTCTGGCTCGGGAGTATGGTCTTTCTCGCGGCCGGTGCTCCGGCCATTTTCCGCGCTGTCAAGGACCTCGATGCCCGTTCCGGCAAGCACTCCGATCCCGCCCTCGATGAGGAGCAGACAACCATCGTCGCCGGCGGCGTAATGGGGTCACTACTGAATCGCCTGACGCAAATCCAGTTGATCTGTGCCAGCGCCATGCTGCCGCTAATGCTGGGGCAGATCCTGCTGATCGATCTGACATCGACGAACCGCACCGCCGCCATGGTCCGCGCTGTTCTCTGGCTATTCGCCGTGATCATCCTCATCTACGAATGGCGAATCCACCATCCGCGCACCTGGGCGCTGCGCCAGAAGTACCTGGACAACGCCGATGACCCGGAGGTCTCCGCCCAAGCCCGCGAGCAGTTCGACCGCGAGCAGCGCCACGGTGAGCAGCTCTTCCAGATCACCGTCTTTATCCTGATCGGCCTGGTCGTGCTCAGCGCCAACATCCAGCCGCGCCCGCGAGTCTCCGCCGCTTCGCCGGTGGAAACCGGGCAATAGTGGCAAAGTGGCCAACTTCGCGCGGTCGGCCAAGGCGATGGTTCAAGGATTACCGCCCAATTCCGTATCGTGGGTGAGGACGTGGAGGTAGTCGTGGTAAGCGTAGACCCGATCGCGCCGCTTGCCTGTCGATTCGCGCAGAATACCGGTGTCCTGCAGAGCCTTGAGGGCCTTGATTACCGTCGGTTTGCTAACGCCTAAGAGGCGGCTGGCCAGCGGCAGTGTGAGAAAGGGATGCTCAGGAAGCAGATCGAGCAGGCGGATGGCGGGGAGCGTGGCGACAGGGTTGTTTGTGAGTTGTCGGCGCTGGCGATTGAGCAGTTCCGAGAGCTGCCGGGCCGTGTCGACAACATCGTCGGCCGACTCTTGCACGCACTCCAGGAAGAACGCAGTCCAGCCTTCCCAGTCGCCCGCGGTGCGCACCTCGGAGAGGTGCCGGTAATACTCAGCCCGGTGCCGTTTGAACGCCAGGCTGAGATAGAGCAGCGGCGAGGAGAGCAGGCCCCAGTGTTCCAGCAGGAGGGTAATGAGCAGTCGGCCGACGCGCCCGTTCCCATCAAGGAACGGATGGATTGTCTCAAACTGCACATGCGCCAAGCCGGCGCGCACAAGCAGCGGCAATGGGGAGGGGGCGTGGATCCACTTCTCCAGGTCGCTCATGGCCGGCCGAACCAGATGTGGCGGTGGAGGCACGAACTTTGCCGTGCCCGGTCGATTGCCACCGATCCAGTTCTGCGAACTCCGGATCTCGCCCGGCCTCTTTTCGGCGCCGCGGGTTCCGGCCATCAGTCGCCGATGCACCTCGCACAGCAGCCGCGTACACATCGGCAAACCCTTGGGGCGGGTGATCTCAGTCCGCGCGTAGTTGAGTGCCGCGACGTAGTTGCAGATCTCCTCAACGTCGTCGGGCTGCCTGGTGCTATGCGTGGCTTCGAAGGCCAGAACATCACGCAGTGTGGCCTGGGTGCCTTCGATCTGTGATGAGATCACCGCTTCTTTCCGGATAAATCCGTACAAGAACCAATGGGTGCTTGGCACCATGTAACCGGCAACCTCAACCCGAGCCACCGCAGCGTTGGCCGCGGCAAGCAACTCCGCCAGATCGCCTTCAATGGTCAGGGGAGGCCCTGTCGGCGGCAGAGGGTGTGGCACAAAGGCCTTTACCGTTTCGTCGCCGATCTTTGTGATGTTGTACCGGCCGGTCTCGCGGGGCATCGCTGGTCAACAATCCTTTCCCAGTCTTTCCACTAGGAAAGAAATGTTAACTAGTGAGAACGGTTAGTCAAGAGAACTTTACTAGCTGAAGGATCAGCTACGTGGAGCCATCTGGCAGAAGTACTTGGAGCGGAATAACTCCTGAGTACACAGCAGCCGCGCCCCGTCTTTGGCGGCCTGGTCCAGCAGATGGAGCTGCCGCTGCAGGTTCTCCCGCGGATCATCTCCGCAGGCCATCTGCGTCAGGCCAACACGGATCAAAGCTCACTACTCCTTCCGATCACTCCAACGTCCACAGCGTTAACGCATCGCCATCCTTAATATAGATCCCGTTGCCCGAAAGCACCGGACTGGCATAGGTGGGCGACTCGGCAACCTTCAGGCTGGCAACTTGGCTGTACTGCTTGTCGCCTGGCTTGAAGGCGACAAGCTCACTCTTCTCCGGCAGCGCCATCACCACCGAGCCCGCATCAATCATGGCGCCGTAGCCGCCACGTTTGGCCGGATCGGTCCATACCGTCTTCCCTGTTTCGGCATTCAGGCACGAGAGGATACCCTTATCAGAGATCGCGTAGAGCATCCCATCCTTAAGCACCGGGCTGCAGAACTGCACGCTGACTTCCGCGTTGCTCCACAATTCCTTGGCCGCGAATCCGTTATCCTTCTTCTCGATCTTGATCGCCTTAGTGCCGCGGCCCTGGCCGGTAATGTAAACCGTCTGCCCGTTCACAATCGGCGTGGCGGCGTTGTACGCCATTCCCTGCGGCGCGAAAGGAATCTGCCACAGCAGCTTGCCATCGGCATAATCAATCCCGACCACGCTCTTCTCCGTCAGCGCGACAATCTGGCGCATGCCCTCGGCATCCAGCAGGACTGGCGATGAGTAGCCGGGACCTTCGTCCATCCAATTCCACCTGATCGTGCCGTTGGAAAGATTCACCGCCACGATGCCGCCATCGCCCGTACCGCCAAGCTGGGCAATGCACACGTCATCCACGATCAATGGCGAACTGGCCGTGTAGAACTTCGGCGTGCCCTTGAAGTTCTGGTTGCGCCACGTCACTTTGCCGGTGTTGGCATCCAGACACGACAGGATTCCCGTGATACCGATGGTGACGACCTTGCCATTGGCGACCGCCGGCGAACTCCGCGGCCCGGGATGACGAGCCGCCGGTCCGCTGATAGCGTCAACGCTCAGGCTATCCTTCCAGATCTCCTTCCCGCTGGCCGCATCAAGGCACAACGTGACCTCCTCGCCCCCCTGCCGTGTGAAGGTATAAAGCCTGCCCCCAACCAGCGCCGGCGTTGCATCGCCGGTGCCAACCGTGACCTTCCATTTCTGCGTCAGCGTCTTGGGCCAAGTCTGCGGAGCCACAAAGCCGGTGGCGGCGCCATCGCGATTGGGCCCGCGCCATTGCGGCCAGTCCTGGGCAATGGCGGAACTGACGCCCAGCAGAATCGTGCATGCGGCAACCAACTGAATCGAACGTCTTGCGCTGTTCATGGTCAACTGCCTCCTCTGATTCTTACCCACGGGCATGATCTCTTGGCCGGTCACGACGGCCGCGGCCGCCAGCGGAATATTATCCAGCGCGGGAGGAACCACAGCAAGATGGCAAATCCACCATCGCACTGATCACACGACATTCGGTGGAAGCTGGCTCATCGCCTGCTGCGCCTTGTGCCAGTCATCCATGAACTGCCGCAGCCCGATGTCAGTCAGCGGATGCTTAAGCATCCCTGCAAAGACCTTGTACGGAACCGTCGCCACGTCGGCGCCGATCTCCGCCGCCTGGATCAGGTGCATCGTCGAACGGATGCTGGCGGCCAGAATCTGCGTCTTGAACCCATAATTGTCATAGATCGTGCGGATGCTGCGAATCAGGTTCATGCCGGGATCCTCGATATCATCGAGCCGGCCGACGAATGGCGAGACAAACGTCGCCCCCAGTCGCGCGACAACCAATGCCTGCATCGCCTGGAAGCAAAGCGTAATGTTCACCATGGCCCCCCGCCCGGCCAGCACTTTCAGCGCACGTATCCCCTGCTCGGTCGCGGGAAGCTTGACGGCTATGTTCCGTGCGATGCCCAAAAAGCGATCGGCCTCCTTGAGCATCTGCTCTTTGGTTTCGCCGACGACCTCGGCGCTGACCGGCCCGGGAACGATCTGGCAGATCTCCTTCAGCCGCTGGCAATAGTCGACCCCCTTCTCATGGGCGATCAGCGTAGGATTCGTGGTCACTCCATCGACGATGCCCCACTCGTTGGCCTGCCGGATCTCATCAAGATTCGCCGTATCCAGGAAGAATTTCATCGCCTTCCCCTTTCCTGATGATAATAGGATGGACTGGTGTTCTTGGCCCGCAGCACCTCCTCGGACGCCCAAAGTCAAAGCCATGGTGCCACGACAAAGTGCCGCTTCTTTCCAGACGGCAAGGCCAAGGCCGCCGCCCAAGTAGGCTTACAAGCGGTAACGACCGGACTGAACCATTGCCCAAATAGGGTGCATGTTCGGTGCTCAATTCGCCACAAGATGTTTCTTGCAGCCCACTTGCGCGCCCGTATAATAGGAAGATGGTGCCCGTGTCGGCCGAGTTGTCGGCCGGCCCGGCTCTATTGATTGGTGGTTGCGAAGCCGATGAAGCGTCGATCGCTGCAGAAGCTCGTGCTGGTGTTGCTGTCGCTCAATGTCGCGATGGTGGTGCTGCTGCTGGCAACGGTCATGCGATCCGGCGAGATCATGCCCGCCGCCTGGGCGCAGCTTCCACAGGTGCAGCCGCCCCTGGCGTCGCGTGATGTGATCGTGGCACCCGGGCAGCTTGCCATCAATCAGTGGGGCTGTTACGTGCTGGATACACGCGCCAACACGCTCTGTATCTACCAGTACTCCCCGGGCGAACGGCTTTTGCGGCTGCAGGCCTCGCGTGCGATCACGCAAGACCTGCTGCTGACCAGCTTTAACACGATGCCGCAACCGGCCGAGGTTGCGGAACTGGTCGATAAAGAAAAACGCCTTCTGGGCGCAAAACCGACGACGGCGCCGGCGCCATCGGGTGACCAGAGGTAAGTACGAATCAGCGAAGACATGCAGGCCAGTTTGGTCCTGCTACTGTTAACAAGTTCTAGGAGCGAACCATGGCGAAGATGTTCTATACGATGGATGAGACCAAATCGGCCCTCGGTAAATCCGAGGACGACATCAAGCAACTCTCCCGCGAAGGTAAGCT
Organism: uncultured Phycisphaerales bacterium; assembly: GCA_903871935.1. GTDB lineage: Bacteria > Planctomycetota > Phycisphaerae > Tepidisphaerales > Tepidisphaeraceae > CAIQIQ01. The sequence continues at coordinate 30,466 of CAIQIQ010000073.1, read as the reverse complement.
CCGCGAGTTCCGTGATGGCCCACGCATTATGTTCAAGGCCGATCAGGTCGAAGCTCTGAAATCCGATGGTTCCGCTGCGGCCGCCGCTGGTGCGGCCGCCGATCAGGTCGGCCTCAGTGCCGGTGATACCCATAGTGGCCTGGGCCTGATGGATTCCAAGACCGGATCCGGCTCGGGCACCGCCGCGGCGCTCAAAGCCGGCTCTGAGGGTCTCAAGGAAGATACCGGTTCGGGCATGGATGTGGGCCTGTCCGGCTCGCTCTCCGGTTCTCTCGGCGGCGGCTCTCTCGCTGGCACAGCGGGCGGCCCTGGCGCGGCCAAGGGTTCTGGCAAACCCGGCGTCAACGTCTTCGAGGGCGGCGAAGGCGAAGCCGATCCCATGGCTCAGACGCACATTACCTCGCCCAAAGACCAGATCAGCCTCGAAGGTGTCGGCTCCGGCTCCGGTCTGTTGGACCTGACTCGTGAAACCGATGACACCAGCCTGGGCGCTGCCCTGCTCGATGAGATTTCCCCCGGCGGCAAGCGCCTTTCCCCCACCCCGGGCGCGGCCCCCGCTGGCAGCGGTTCCTCCGCCGGCATGACCGCCATCTCGCCAATGGAACTGCCCTCCGAGCCGGCTATGGGCGAGCAGATGCCCATGGCGGGAACCCCCGTTTACGTCGAAGCGCCCGATGCAACGGCCCCGGCATTTGCCGCCGTCAGCATCGGCGGTTCCCTTGCGGTTCTGGTGGCCATTGCCGTGCTGGTCAACGCCGTCCGCAACGACAACCCGCTGCTCGATACCCGTTACGATTTCGTCCGCGCCGCAGCGCAGAATTGGTACTGGGTCCCGGTCATCTTCTTCGTCGTGGCCGTGGTTCTCTTCGTCGCCGGCATCATCGCCAGCAAGATGAACCGCTCCGGCACCACCGCCTGATTCCCTGCAACCTCATAACAATTACCCCCGCGGGCGGCACACTCCTGTGCCGCCCGCGGCTCTTTTTGCGGATCAACGAGCGTATGCAAATGCTGCCGTGGTCATCTGGCAACTCACTTACGCTTTACGCGTTTTCGGCCCATCTCATCCCCTGATAGTTCCGCTTCAATCTGCTTTACCGTGGGCAGTTTGCCCTGCAATTCCTTCGGCAGCTTTTCCGTCAGCCTCGTCAGGTATCCGGCAACGCCCACCGGGCGGTTTAGATACCGCAGAGCGTATTCGGCGATGATCCGACTGCGGTCTTTGCACAGAATCAGCCCAATGCTCGGAGCATCACCAGGCTTGCGCATCAGATCATCCACCGCCGAAAGATAGAAGTTCATCTTGCCTGCATCCTCCGGGACAAATTTGCGAGCCTTCAGGTCAATCACCACGAATGCCCGCAGGTTCAGGTGATAGAACAGCAGGTCGATATAAAAGTCTTCGCGATCGACCCTAAGCGGGACCTGCCTGCCGACAAACGCAAACCCCTCACCCAGTTCCAGCAGGAATCGCATCATCTGCCCGGTCAACCCATCTTCCAGATCGCGTTCGATGGCATCTTCACGCAGAGTAAGAAAATCGAAGTTGTACGGGTCCTTCAGAACCTGCAGCGCCAGGTCGGACTGCGGCAAAGGCATCGTCTCTTTGAAATTCGTTACAGCTTTCCCCTGCCGCGAATACAGGTCCGACTCAATCCAATGCTCCAGCATCGACCGCGACCAGCCATGCGTGATCGTCTGCTGGGCATACCAAAGGCGCTCCGCGGGTGCCTTGATCTTACTGATAAGCTGGATGTTGTGCCCCCATGGAATGTCTCTAACAGCCTGTGGGAGATCTCCGTTCTTCGATAGCTCCGATTCTCTAACAGGTTGTTGGAGTTGTTGCACATCTCGAGTCCACGCCAGGTAGAACGCCCGCATGAACCACACGTTTTGTGGTGAAAACCCCGCTATTCCGGGAAACTCCCGCTGGATATCGGCCGCCAGCCGTTCCACGGTGGACTTCCCCCATCCCGCCGCCTGCTGTCTCTGCACGATGGTCTTTCCGATATCCCAATAGAGCCGGATCAGCTCTCGATTCACCGACAGCGCCGCCCTGATCTGTGCAGACCGAATCCGGCGTTTGATGTCCTCAAGGAGCGACGGATAATCCACCGGCAGTTCAGTTACGCCTCTTCTGTTCATCCCGTTCCCTTCGCCTTTCCACTTTCCACTCCGCACTTTCCACCATGCGGCCCTCTCTCTCCTCCCCGCGTCTCCGCTCACCCCGCCCTCTCGCCCTCTCCCATTCTCGCCCTCATTGGATTTATCCGCGTCATTCCGCGAAATCCGCGGTCGATCTATGCATTGCCCTTTGTGGTTAGATCTCTTCGCGCCTTCGTGTCTTCGCGTGAGAAGAGGTGTGTTCTGCGCCTGCTGGTCGCTCGACTCGACTGTCTTCGACGCTGAGCTCAGACGAAGCGAGCTCGCCGAAGTCCGCTCCCCGGCTTCCGCAGGCCTGCCTTGGCCTGCCTCGTCTCCCGACGAGTACGTCTTCGCCTTGCCTGCGGTGAGCCAAGTCGAACTGCTGACGCTGGGAATGGCAGTGGGTCAGGGATCATTGGTGCGGAGCACCCGCCGGGCGGTTACGCCAATGATCCCTGACCCTTTCGCCATTCGGTCGCCATTTGGTCCCAGCCGCCTCCCGCGACGGCTTTGGGTCCGCCCTCCCGGGCGGGTGGGGTTTGGGGGCCCCAAAATCTTCAAGTTTTTTGGAAGCCCCGTTTTTCCGCCCTTTTTACACAAAACCCCGCCCTAACACCCCATATTATGGGGGGACATGTTTTCCACCCCTCCCGGCCCTCACCCCGGCCGTGCTATTTGACAACCGAATACCCCAACTCCTATCGGAAAGTAGGCAATGCCCCCGAAGATGCCCATCGAACCTGTCCTCGACGCTGTCTTCGACCCTGAGGCTCAGACCCGAAGGGAGCTCGGACGAAGCGAGCATCTTCCTCATTCGGGTAATCCACCTCACAGAGTTCAGATGATTGCGCGCGCTAACCTGCGCACCTTTGTCTGGTCACTGATGACGCATCACTATCCGTCCGCCATCTTGAGCATCTTGGACTTCGGCGAGCTCTCTTCGAGCCTGAGCCTCAGAGCCGAAGCCTGTCGAGCCGTCATTGGGCCTTGGTCATTCATTGGTCATTGGGACCTGGTCATTGGACTTCGGCGAGCTCAGTCGAGCCGTCATTCCAGCAGGAGTTATCCACAATCACCCCGAACTTGCGCACCTGCTCCCCCAATTCTTACCTAACCCATTACCTCCACGGAACTTAGCGCACAGGGGGTACCCTCACCGAGAACCTGCGCACCTCCTACTTATCCACACCCGCTCCCGCCCTCTCCCATTCTCGCCCTCCGCCACTCTCTCCCTCATTCCGCTTTTCGCTTTTCGCTCTCCGCTTTTCAGTGTGGCATTCCCCACCCGATCTTGGCATAATACCCCCCATGTCCGATGGATCGGAACCCACCGTCACGCAAGGAAGCGTGGAGTCGGCCGCATCTGTACAGTCTGTCGCCGCCCCATCCGCTACCGTTGCGCCAACTTCCCCCGCACCCCCCCAAGCCATCACCCCCACGACCGCCGCGCCCGCGCCACCCGCGCCCCCTGCACCCGGCCGCCCGCCGGTGATGCCAGCGGCGCTCGCCGCTTCGACCCGCACTCGCCTGACCGGCACCTGGTGGACCTTGCCGGCCATCGCCGCCGGGATGTGCATCATCGCGACCGTCCTGGTCGTCGCACAGGTTGAGGAGAACCGGCAGATCTCCTGGCAGAAGAACAAGCTGCAGATGGATCTGGACTACTTCAAGCAGCAGGCCAAGGTCAACCAGGAGTTCCTCTCACGGATCGAGACCGATGTGAATCTCGCCGAGCGACTCGCCCAGCGGCAGATGAAGCTCGTCCGCGAAGGCTCGGCCGTCCTGGAACTCAAAGGCACTCCCGCCCAGACCGACAATTCCCCGTTCCACTTCACCCGCATCGCCCCGCCGCCGGAAGTGAAGCCCTACGAACCCGCCCCCGGCGTGCTCTCACATCTTCTCGCCGCCCCGCGCACCCGCGGCCTTGCGCTGGGCGCAGGGGCACTGCTCGTCGCCATAGGCCTGATCATGGGATTCTCTGGTGCCCAGAAGCGCCCGTAACTTTACCCCTTCTTCCCAACCTCGATCCGCGGATCGACCCACGCATAGGCGATGTCCACCAGCAGGTTCATCGTCAGCAGCAGGATCGCATAGACCATCACCGTGCCCAGAATCAGCGTCTGATCGCGATTGCGGACACTGTTGACGAAATGCTGGCCGAGCCCCGGCAGGTTGAACACCTGCTCGACGACGAAGGAACCCGTGAGTGTGCCCGCGGCGGCCGGGCCGATGTAGCTGAGCACCGGCAGCAGCGCGTTGCGCAGCCCATGCTGCGTAACCACCTGCCAGCGCGACAAGCCCTTGGCCCGCGCAGTGCGGATGTAGTCGCTGGAGAGCACCTCCAGCATCGAGACGCGCGTCAGCCTCGCGATATACGCCATTGGCATCAGACCAACGGCCAGGCCCGGCAGGATCAGCGCTGAGAAACTGCCCCACCCGCCGATGGGGAAGATCGGCCACTTCACGGCAAACAGCACCAGCAGCAGGGCGGCCGTGACGAAGCCGGGGATGGAGATCCCGATGATCGCGATGGTCAGCGACAGCCAGTCCAGCACGCTGCCGCAACGCACGGCCGCCAGTGTGCCCAGGCCTACACCGCCAACAACGGCGACGGTCAGGCCGAACAGACCGATGGTGATCGAGACCGGCAGTGCGGTACCGAGGATGTCGTTCACCGACCACTCCTCATACTTCAGACTCGGCCCGAAATCGCCGGTAGTGAGCAGGTGATACGGGTAGTAGGCGAGGAACTGCAGCGGCGAATCGGCGTGCATCCGCTCCTTGATCGCCTGAAGGGCGCGTGGATCGAGGGTGCGGTCGCCTTCATTGTCAAATGGAGTTCCCGGCGCTACCCATGCCAGCAGGAAGGTGATCACATAGATCACCGCCAGCATCAGCGGAAACTGCAGCAGTCGCCAGGTGAGGAAACGAAGCATGTCGAGCGTGATTGTCCTGTGCGATATGCGGCAGAGCAAGCCGCGTCTCCCTGATGCCTACTCCCGCGCCAGCTTCTGTCGAGCTGCCACCGCCAGTTCATCGCAGCGGTTGTTCATTGGGTTGGCGGCGTGGCCGCGCACCCAATGCCATTTCACGTCGTGGATCTGCGTCTGTTCGAGCAGATCGCGCCACAAGTCATCGTTGAGCACCGGCTTGCGGCTCGCGGTTCGCCAGCCATTGCGCTGCCAGTTGGCGAGCCATCCCTGCGTGAATGCGTGGTGCACGTACTGCGAATCGGTATACAGATCCACCTGGCACGGCTTCTTCAGCGCCCGCAGCCCTTCGATCGCGGCCTTCATTTCCATCCGGTTGTTGGTGGTCTTCTTCTCGGCGCCGGCCAGTTCCTTCTTCGACGTGGTGCCCGGCGCAACCAGAATGGCCGCCCACCCGCCGGTTCCGGGGTTCGGATCGCATGCGCCATCGGTGTAGATGCTGACACGAGTGGCGGGAGAAGATGGTTGGTCGGAGACCATAGGTATCGGGGAACTGTAGTGATTACTCCATCACCCCAGCGCCGCTGGTAGCCGAGGTTGCGAACACTACCGGATCGATGCCGTACTTCGAGTTCTTATACGTGGTCTGCAGATGCGCGATCAGGGCGGCGACGGCCGAGGGCTGGCACAGCGCCACGATGCACCCGCCGAAACCGCCGCCGGTCATGCGGGCGCCGTAGACGCCGGCGACCTTGTTGGCTTCGGATGAAAGGAAATCGAGTTCCTCGCACGACACTTCAAAGTCCGCGCGCAGCGACTCGTGGCTCTGCTTCATCAGCTCGCCAACCTTGTTGTAGTCCTTTGCCACCAGTGCGGCCGCCGCATCCTGGCAGCGCTGGGTCTCGCCGACCACATGCCGGCAGCGCCGGAAGACCACATCGTCGAGCTTGCCCTGGGCGCCGTTGACCAATTCGGGCGTCACATCGCGCAGGCTCTTGATGCCCGGCTTGATCGTTTTGAAGTAGGTGACACCCATCCCGCACTGCTCGCGGCGCTTGGCATACTCGGTCTTGCCATCGGCGCCGGTCAGGTCGTGCTTGACCATCGTGTTGGCGATCACCACCTGCAACTCTTCCGGCGGCATGGGGATCGGCTTGCGCATAAAGGCCCTGCAGTCGAACAGCATCGCGTGGCCGATCTTCGCGGTCGTCACGATCATCTGATCCATGATCCCACAGGGCACCTTGGGATACTCGTGCTCGGCCTTCTGGCAGATCAGCGCCAGCCGCATGGGCTCCATGTTGTATCCCGCCAGGGCGAGAAACCCCTGAGCCGTGGCAACTTCGATGGCGGCCGAGGAAGAGAGCCCGCCGCCGCCAGGCAGCGAATTGGTTAACAGGGCGTCCATCCCCATCATGGGAATGCCGGCCGCCTTGAGCATGGCGGCCACACCGCGGGGATAGTTCGACCAGTGCCCATGCGCCGCCCGCGCCACGTCGCCGTCAACCGAGAACTCCGCCACCTCGCCGGCGAACAGTGTCGAGCTGAAGCGCACTTTGCCATCTTCGCGGGCACGGCAGGCGAGCCGCACCTCCGGCTCGATCGCCATCGGAAAGACAAAGCCGTCGTTGTAATCGGTGTGCTCGCCGATCAGGTTCACCCGACCGGGGGCGCGGATGATCCGCACCCGCCCGCCTGGTCCGAATGCCTGGGCAAACTGCTGCCGGAGAAGATTGTTATCGATCTGCATAGAGGCGGCCAATGTAAGACGGTGTACAGGGGTATGCAAGAAGCCGCTGCCATCGGCTCATCCCGGTGCTTTCGTGATCGCCGTTGGCGGGTCGCGTGCTCGCGGCTACACTCTGCCCACCATGAGCCAACAGCCCATTCTCCTTGACGGAAAGACCGTTGCCCAGCAGGTCCTCAATCAGTGTGCCCAGCGCGTGGCGCGCATCAAAGCGCAAAGCGGAATCACGCCGGCGCTGGCGACAGTACTGGTCGGTGAAGATCCCGCTTCGGCAACCTATGTGAAGATGAAAGGCAAACGCACCGAGGAAGTGGGCATGCGCTCCATGCGCGTGCATCTGCCGGCCACGACCACCACGGAGGAACTGTTGGCGAAAATCCGCGAGCTGGCGAGTGACACAACCGTCGCCGGTATTCTCCTGCAGCATCCGGTGCCCAAGGGCATCGATGAACGGGCCGCATTCGATGCCATCCCAGCCATCAAGGATGTCGATGGCGTGGGCGTGACGAACTTCGGGTCGGTGGCACTGCTGGGTTTCACGCATTCGAGTCCAGACACGGGTAAAGAGCCGGTCCACGGTTGCTGCACACCGGCCGGGATCATGCGCCTGCTGGCGCACTACAAGGTGGCCCTTCGCGGCATGCACGCGGTGGTGATCGGGCGGTCGCCGATCCTGGGCAAGCCGATGGCGGCCATGCTGCTCAACGCCGATTGCACCGTAACCGTGTGCCACTCGCGCACTGTGGATCTGCCGGGCACCGTGAAACGGGGCGACATCGTCGTGGCGGCCGTCGGCAAGCCGAAGTTTGTGCAAGGCGACTGGGTCAAGCCCGGTGCGATCGTGGTCGATGCGGGATACAACGCGGGGAACATTGGAGATGTGGATTTCGAAGCGTGCTCAAAGAACGCAAGCATGATTACGCCGGTCCCTGGCGGCGTTGGCCCGATGACGCTGGCGACGTTGATCGACCAGACCAGCATCGCGGCGGAGTGGATGTACTGCAAAACGCACTGAGCACGGCATGTGCTTACGCCTTTGCGATCAGCAGCACCGCCAGCAGGATGATGCCTCCACCGACAAGGGTGAACAGGGTGATGGCCTCTGCGCCCAGCAGGCCGGAGTAGGCGGTGGCGAAAACCGGTTCGAGGCAGTAGATGACGGTGGCGGCGGCCGGGGCGATCAGCGGTTGGTACCGGTTCATCAGGTGCATGGCGATGACCGAACTCAGCAGCACCAGTACAACAAACATCCAGGCGAAGTGCGCGTTGGTCAGCAGTGTGTGAAGCATGGCCGGCGAGAACAGAGAAGTTCCGCCACAGGTGCAGGACACCAACACGCTCAGGATTCCACACACAGCAAACATGATGAAGGTCAGGCGGATGGGATTGGCCGACTGGCCATAGCGGTCCAGCGCCAGGATCTGCAGCGTGAACATGACCGAAGCGATGATGGTCAGCATCTCGCCCAAGAGCGGGATCGGCGGCTTCTCCACATAGCTGTTGGCGCCGAGGTTGTCAGCGCCCGGCCAAGAGAGCAGAGCTGTTCCACCGGCCGCCAGGATAACGCTCAGCCACAACGTGCCACTGACTTTGCGCTTCAGAACACATGCCTGGGCAAGTGGCGCGAAGACCACCGAAAGAGCGGTCAGGAATGCTGATATCGATGGCGTTGTATAGCGCAGGCCGATCAACTGGAGAAAGAGCCCCAGCGTGAAGAACACACCGACGCTTGCTCCGCCTACGATATCGGAGCGCGAGAAGCGGCGCTGCTGCGGGAATGTCAGCACGAGGTACACCAAAGCTGCCACAACGAAACGCAGTCCGTTAAACGCCGGGCGGACTACCGTTGCGAGTTGGTCAGAACCAGCGGTCTTTTCCATCATCGCGGTGGAACGTTGGGCGAGCGGGAAGGAGATTCCCCAAAGCAGGCAGCACAGCGCCAGCATCGTAATCGGCAGAAGCCCAGAGTTCGGAGATGGCTTTTGCAGCGGAAGTGATTCAACAACATCCATGAGCGATGGGCATTCTGGCGTTGCGACGGCGGACGTCAAATGTGATCTCTTGCACAGTCTGCAGTACTGCCGGCTACGGCCTGCGCCGGAGGGTGGAGGGGTTGTGGCCGAAGTGGCGTTTGTAGGCGCGGGAGAGGGCGAACTCGGAACCCATGCCACAGCGCGGGGCGATGGCTTTGAGTGGGAGATCGGTTGAGAGCAGCAGTTGCCGGGCATGTTCCAGGCGGATGGCGCGGACATCGGCCATCGGAGGCCGGCCAGCCAGGCGCTGGTAGATGCGCAGGAAGTGGAAGCGGCTCAAACCGGCCACTTCGGCAAGTCGGCCAAGCGTGAGATCGTCGGCCAGATGCTCCCGTACGTGCGTACGAATCTCGCGAACCAGACGGTCGTCTTCAGGGTTGTGAGCTGCGCAGACAGCGTAATGCGCCAGAGCAAGCTGGAGGAGCGACTCACGGCGGGCGCGTACCGCCGGCGACTCAGCCAGATCACGATCTTCCGCCATCCAGGCGACGATCTGGTGGAGTCGGGCGCCCGTATCAAAGACGCAGAGCGGGAAAGTGTCCGTCGGGCAATCCCAGCCAAAGGAGAAGAATCGCGTGGCCACCGGGTATCGCTGTTCTGAGCGCTCTTCGTGGGCGACGCCGCGGGGATAGAGCATGACGTGCTGCTGATCGGCCTGGATCTCCTGTCCGGCGATGATTACCGACATTATCCCGGATATCGGCACGATCATCTCCCAGAAACCGTGGGCGTGAGGTGGCATATACCAACGCGGGTCGGGTGCGATCTCTCCGATACTGATAAAGTAAGGTTGTGGAAGCATGACCAGAGCAATCTCGGTTAAAGGAAAGCAACCAAGGGCATTGTAACACGGCGCGGTCCGGGCGATAGTGAGAGTGGCGAACGGTCGCCGTTTGGAGAAAAACGTATGGCCAAGATAGCGATGATCGGCGCGGGAAGCCTGGTGTTCTGCAAGACTCTGTGCCAGGACATCCTCGCTACACCTGCCCTGCAGGATAGCGAGATCGTCCTGATGAGCAGGACCAAGCCGAAACTCGATGTGATGGAGCGCTATGTGAAGCGCATCGTCAGCGAGAATGGTTTGCCGGCCAAGGTGTGGCAGACGCTCGACCGCCGTAAGGCGATCAAGGATGCCGACTATGTGATCGTGATGATCCAGGTGGGCGGGCTTGATGCCTTCGAGATGGATTACCAGATCCCGCTGAAGTACGGCGTGGACCAGTGCATCGGCGATTCGCTTGGGCCCGGTGGCGTTTTCCGCGCTTTGCGCCACATCCCGGTGTTGGCAGACCTCTGCAACGAGATGCGCGAACTGTGCCCGAATGCCCTTTTGCTGAACTACGCCAACCCGATGGGCATGTGCTGCGGCGCACTTGGCCGGGCAACCCAGGAGACCGGCACGCAATTCATCGGCCTCTGCCATGGCGTGCAGACGACCTTGGACCTGATCAGCCGGTATGTGAACGTGCCGAAGGATCAGATTGACCATTACGTAGCCGGGATTAACCACATGGCGTGGTTCCTGTCGATTAAGGACAAGCGCGATGGGCGCGACCTGTATCCCCTGTTCAGGGCCAACTGCGAAAAACCCGAGTATTACATCAACGAGAAGGTCCGCATTGAGGTCATGCGCCACTTCGGCTATTTCATGACCGAATCGACCGGCCATCTCTCGGAATACCTGCCGTGGTTCCGCAAGAGCAAAGAAGCTTTGGATACCTACTGCGACCAGCCGGATTTCGGCGGCGCTTCGGGCGCGTATTATCGCTATGCCAAGAACGTCGTGAGTAAATTCGACGGAGTCGATTACCTGGCAAAGGAGTCGGCCAAGCTCAAGACACGCAGCGTCGAGTATTGCTCGTACATCCTCGAAGCACATCAGACCGGCAAGCCGTTCAAGCTTCAGGGCAATGTCCGCAACGACGGGTACATCACCAACCTTCCACAGGGGTGTTGCGTCGAGATCCCCTGCTACGTCGACAAGCGTGGCATCCATCCGTTGCGCGTCGGCGAGTTGCCGGTACAGCTCGCGGCCATGAACCAGAGCAACGTCACCGTGCAACAACTCGCGATCGAGTCTGCCTTCAACGGTAACCCGGAATACGCGATGCAGGCGATCGCAATGGACCCGTTGACCAGCGCTGTATGCACCCTCAAGCAGGTCCGCGAGATGACCGCCGAACTGATGGAAGCCCAAAAGCAGTGGCTGCCGCAGTTTGCCAAGAAAACATTGCGGAGCGTGCCGGCCGTGAAGATTGCCGCCAAGACCAAAGGCGTCGATGTACCGCTTGATCCCGCGCTGGCGATTGCCAATCGCTTCGGCGAACTGGCGGCCGCCCAGGTTGGGAAGAAATAGTCTGTCAGGAAGAACAGGAATACACAGGAGTTCAGTATGGCGGAAAGAGTTCGTATCGGATTTGTTGGTGTCGGCGGAATGGGCCAGGCAGCCCATCTGCGGAACTATGTCACGCTGGGTGATTGCCAGGTGGTCGCGATCGCGGAAATTCGGCCGAAGCTTGGGGCCGATGTCGCCCGGCGCTATGGCGTCCCGGCGGTTTACACCAGCCACCTGGAGATGCTCAAGAAGGAGAAGCTCGACGGCATCGTGTCGGCCCAGCCGTTCCAGCGGCACGGCGTGCTGCTGCCGGATCTGCTCAAGGCGAAGGTACCACTGCTGACAGAAAAGCCGCTCTCCGGCTCGATCGAGCAGGGCGAGAAGGTCCTGCAGGCGATCAAGGCCAGCGGCACATGGCACATGGTCGGCTATCACAAGCGTTCTGACCCCGCCACCGAATACGCCAAGGTCGAGATCGACAAGCTCAAAGCCTCCGGCGAACTGGGCAAGATGCGCTATGTCCGCATCGTGATGCCCGCGGGCGACTGGATCGCCAACGGCTTCTACCAGAACACCTGGTCCGAAGAGAAGGCGTCTGACCTGCAGTTCGAGCCGCAGGCCTCGGACATGGATAAGCCGACCTACGACAAGTACATCTGGTTCGTGAACTATTATATTCACCAAGTGAACCTGATGCGGTTTCTGCTGGGCGAGAGCTACAAGCCGGTGTTCGCCGACAAAGCCGGCGTCCTGCTGGTCGGCCAGAGCACTAGCGGCATTACGTGCGCGATTGAGATGTCGCCCTTCCAGACCAAGGTGGACTGGCAGGAGTCGGCGATGGTCTGCTTCGAAAAGGGCTGGATCAAGATCGAACTGCCCGCGCCCCTCACAATCAACCGCGCCGGCAAGGTCACGATCTACAAGGACACAGGCGAAGGCACGCCGATGGAGTGTTCGCCCACGTTGCCGTGGATTAGCGCCATGCAGAACCAGGCCGCCAACTTCGTCAAGGCGATCAAGGGCGAAAAGAAGCCCCCGTGCGAGGCCGCCGAAGCCATGGAAGACCTGAAGGTGGCGCGGGAATACCTGCGTCTGTTGCTTGGGAAGTAAAGAGCAGGCATGCAGGGGCGAAGGAGCAACCACTGCCTCTTCGTCCCTGCGTGCCGCAGTGCCTTTGCATCTTCCGCCATGACCCCACGCGAGCGCATCCTCAACGCATTCCTGGGCCGGCCTGTCGACCGTGTCCCCTTTGGCCTCAGCTTCGGCTGGAACGCCTGGGGCGAAACGTTCGATCGCTGGAAGCGCGAGACCGGCAACCCCGATCTCGATGTCCATCGCGCGCTGGACTTCGATCCGGGTTTTGCCCAGCCTCAGGTGCATTACGGAGCGTGGCCGCACTTCCAGGCGCAGGTGCTCGCCGAGGATGAGCACTTCATCATCTCCCGCGACTTCCGCGGGATCACGATGAAGAACCGCCGCGATGGCAGCTCGATGCCCGATTTCATGGACTATCCGGTAAAGTCGGGGAACGACTGGGAACGCTACAAGGCCCAGCGTCTGGATCCGCATCAGCCCGGCCGGATTGCCGAGGATCTGCGTGCTTTCAAAGAGCACGCCCGCGACCGCGCTGTGCAGGTTGGCGTCTTTCCCTGGGGCATTTTTGGCACCGTTCGCGATCTTCTGGGCGCTGAAGAACTGCTGATCGCGTTCTACGACATGCCCGAGGTCGTGCAGGATATGATGAACCACCTCACCACGCTCTGGCTGCACCTCTACGAGCAGGTTGCCAATGTGGTGCAGATCGACCACATCCACATCTGGGAAGATATGTCCGGGCGGAATGGCTCGCTGATCTCGCCCGCGATGGTCGAGCAGTTCATGATGCCCTGCTATGACCGCATCGTCGAGTTTGCCCGCGAATGCGGGGCGCAGCTCGTTTCGGTCGACACCGATGGCGACTGCAGCCAGCTTCTGCCGATCATGACCGGCCACGGCATCAACATGTTCCTGCCGTTTGAGGTAGCCGCGGGCAACGATGTTGTGCAGTACCGCAGGCGGTATCCGAACCTCGCGATCCTCGGCGGTCTGGACAAACGCGCGCTGGCGAAGGGCAAAGATGCGATTGATATCGAAGTGAACCGTTGCAGGGAGATGATCCGCCTCGGGCGATATATCCCGAGTTGGGATCATCTGATCCCGCCGGATGTTAGCTGGGACAACTACAAATACGCCGCGGAGAAGATCCGCGATGCGTGCAGAGGACAATAACAAGGAGCAATCATGCCGCTGAAGTGGAGAAAAGTGTTCATTGCCGACGAACGTTATGAGTCGGCCGGTGTATTCGATGTGGATGGCGATGGCGTGCTGGACATCGTCTCGGGCGCCTGGTGGTACAAAGGCCCCGACTTCAAGCAACGTTTCCCGGTCGCCCCGTGCCGTGCCGAGGGCGAGTATTACGACGACTTCTCGACGATCGCGATGGACATCGCCGGCGATGGCCGGCTCGATTTCATCACCGGCGGGTGGTGGGGCAACACGCTGCGCTGGCGGCAGAACCCCGGCAAGTCCGGCGAGCAGTGGAAAGAGCACATCATTGCCGAAGTCGGCAATGTCGAGACGACCCGCGCCTGGGACATTGACGGCGACGGCGAGCTGGAGATCGTGCCCAACACGCCCGGCGGCCCGGTGCGTATCTTCAAGAAGACGGGCCCCGGCAAGTTTGGTTGCCACCAGGTCTACGACAAGCCCCAGGGCCACGGGCTGGGCTGCGGGGATATCGCCGGCAATGGCCGGATGGATCTGGTGCTGGCCAAGGGCTGGCTGGAATGCCCCGCAAACCCCTGGAAGGACAAGTGGGTCTTCCATGATGACTTCGACTCCGGCCGGTGGGATGCGTCGGTGCCCATCCTCGTCGTCGACATCAACGGCGACGGCGTCAATGAGCTGATCGTCGGCGGCGCCCACAACTACGGTTTGGACTGGTGGGAGCAGAAGCGCCTGGCCGGTGGCAAGCGGCAGTGGATCAAGCATCCGATTGACCCGTTCAACGCCCAGTACCATGACCTGATGTGGCTGGACATCGACGGCGACGGCAAGCCCGAGCTTGTCACCGGCAAGCGGCATCGCGCTCATTGCGGCAACGATCCTGGCGAGCACGATGACTACGGCTTCTACTATTTCAAGTGGACCGGCGAAGGTTTTGCCAAGCAGGTCATCGACTATGGCCGGATCCGCGATGTCACCGGCCTGGGCATCCATTTCCAGGTGGCCGACCTGCGCAAGATCGGCCGGCTGGACATCATCTGCCCCGGCAAAGATGGGCTGTATGTCTTCTATAACGAAGGCATGTAGCAGCATCGCTCCTCCAGATGAACCGAACCAAACGCGAGGCCGAGAGACTCGGCCTCGCGTTGTGTTTGGTCCGTCACCTGTCGGCAACGTGTCGACCACGCCGGGCAAATCAGGTATTTTCCGCCTCATAAGGAAAGCAGAGACTCATGACCAATGCAGATGCACAGAAGTTCTTGAAGGACAACGGCTTGGATGTTGATGCGATCGATCGCCGGGGGCTGCTGGATGCTTTTGCCTTCGAGATGGCAAATGGCCTGGCGGGCAAGCCCTCCACGCTGATGATGATCCCATCGTTCATCGCCATCGATAAACCGGTGAAGACTGACATGCCGGTGGTCGTCCTCGACGCCGGCGGCACGAATCTGCGCCGGGCGGTGGTGCGGATCGATCGCAAGGGCAAAGTCGCCATCAGCGATTTTGCCGAGCGCGATATGCCCGGATCCAAGAGCCACGTCGAGCTGAATGAGTTCTTCCAGATCTTCGCAGACTTCGTGGAGCCGGTGATGAAGGTGTCTGCTTCCATCGGATTCTGCTTCTCCTATGCCGCGGAAATCACGCCCGATCGCGATGCCATCCTGCTGCACTGGAGCAAGGAGATCGACGCCCCGGCCGTCGTGGGCAAACTGATCGGCAAAGGTTTAAAGCAGCAGCTTGCCCGCAAACGGCTGGCCCCGCGGATCACCATCCTCAATGACACGGTCGCCACGCTGCTGGCCGGCAAAAGCATGGGCGTGACGAAGGATTACTCGGCGTACATCGGCTTTATCCTGGGCACGGGCACCAACACGGCGTACCTGGAGCAGAACTCACGCATCACCAAGCGCACCGATCTCGACCCGGCCGGCTCGATGGTCATCAACATCGAGTCGGGCGCATTCGGAAAGATCGGGCAGTCCAGCTTCGATAAACTGCTGGATCAAGGCACAAGCACTCCCGGAACTTACGTCTTTGAGAAGATGATCTCCGGCGGTTACCTGGGAAAATTGGGCATGGTCGTGCTCAAACAGGCTGCGCGGGCTGGTTTCTTTAGCGCTGCGACACGGGAAAAGATCGGGCAGATGGCCGAGCTTTCCAGTGAGCACCTGGGCAACTTCTGCGGCGAGAAGATTGAGGCGAGCAATCCGCTGTCTGACCCGGCCATTGGGCCAGACGATGGTGAGCTTGTCCGGCAGCTCTGCACGCCGGTGTTTGCGCGGTCGGCGGTGCTGACGGCGGTGAACCTGGCTTCGGCGATCCTGAAGACCGGGCAGGGGAAAGACCCGAAGCGGCCGGTCTGCGTGAACGTGGATGGGTCGACGTACTACAAGACGCTGGCGGCCGACTTCCAGAACCGGGTGCAGCGGGAGTTGGCTGATCTGGTCCGGCCGACGGGCGTCGCTTACGAACTGGTGCAGGTTGACCGGTCACCGACGATCGGGGCGGCGGTGGCTGGGCTGATGTAGCCGCTACGCGGTAAAGGCAGAAGGATGAAAAAGGGGCCGGGTGTGGATAAGTAGCAGGTGCGCAGGTTCTGGAGCGGGGGTACCCCTGTGCGCCAAGTGCCGTGGAGGCAATGGGTTAGGTAAGAATTGGGGGAGCAGGTGCGCAAGTTCGGGGCGATTGTGGATAAGTCAGGCCAAGGATGAAGGCCGAAGGATGAAAGCGGAAGCGACGAAGGGGAAGATGCTCAGGTTCGTGTGCGCAATCCATGGCGATCAGTGGTCTGGATCACTGAGAAGGACAAAGGTGCGCAGGTTCGGTGATCGTCACCGGTCGGGAGGAACGCGAAAAGACCTTCCGTTTTGTTCCACTGTGGTCCGTGGGCCTTTGGGTAGCACGGGTATTCAATTGAGGAAGAGCTGTGCCTGGGTGCAAAATGGCAGATGCACCAGGCGGGAGGGCGTGAAAAACACGTCCCTCCATATTATACGGTGGTTTGGGAAGGGTTCGGTTTTGGAAGACGAGTAGTGACAGCGGTTTACGAGCGGGCGAAAATCTTCTCACTTTTTTCGGGGGCAAGAAGGGGCAATAGAGCGACGGAATGACGGAGCGACGGAAGCCGCGAAGGCGGGTGAATGGCGCAAAGAGAACCAGTGAACCAAGGATGACGGATGAATACGGGGCAGTTGGCGGATTCGGTGAGGGCGATTGGGAAGGGGTGAGATCGGGCAGGGAGTTTCGGCCACGAGGGAGTGGCCGACCCCCCGGGGAAAAAGGACGACCTTCGGTTGGCGCTTGGAGGGCATCCACCTCCGGCCACGGACGCAGGCCCGACCTGGCTTTAAGGGTGGTGGGTGAAGCGGCGATGACGCACATTCGCGCGCTTCGGCGGCTCGCAATGTGGCGTGTCCCCCTTTCTGGGCGCGCACTCCCGGTCTGCGATAGTGGACCTGGGATTGGGCCGGAGAGGCCGATGCAAGCGTCGCCAAGAGGTGACAGGATCTTGCGTAATATGCTTTGCCATCTTTCTGCGCGGCGGCTCGCAATGTAGGATGCCCCCCCTTTCTGGGCCGAGCACACGTACGCATCTCGAGACACCAAAGGCTTGGCAGTGGGGTATAGTGCGGGGCAAGTGAAGCGCCGCCTCTTCAACATTCTCTCGGCAGTGTCGCTGCTGCTGTGCGCGGCGACGATGGTGTTGGGGATACTTGGCATATGGGTGACGGTGAATTGGACCGATTACGGTGAGGGTGCGGGGCCATACGTCGTTGTCTGACTGGCAGGAGATCTGATTTCGTGCGGGGCGTTTCGGGATGATCCGGGTGAGGGTTTACAGTTTCGGCGCCATGAAGCTGCGCATCCGGTTAATGTTCCGGCTGAGATGTAACCAGGCGGCTTGCCTTCTGGCGCAGTTCCTCCGGAAGGAAGGCCTGGCCCTGCTGTACATTGGACAGGTCCACTCGCAGCAGATCGCCGTTGTCGTCGGTGAACTTGCCGCTGCCAGTGGTATCGCGCCGGACTGAGATCAACAGCAGCGTTCCGGCCGGATCGCGGGTGAGGTCGTGAAAACTGACGTCGGGCGGGGTGAGACGCTGGGTGCCGGCGCCGCTCAGATCGCAGTAGTACAGCGTGAGCTGGTCGTCCTCATTGATGTAGTGATCGCCATTGGTGTCCTTCTCGGCGGTGGCCAAGAGGATGTAGTTCTTCGGTTTGCCGTTCATCTGCATTGTGTCGGAGGGAATGTAGGCCCGGCAGATGACGGCCCGGCGGTCCAGCAACAGGTGCGACTGGCCTGTGGCGCTATTGTAGACGGCGGCGTTGTTCCAATGGGTCCACCCCGTCTGCCAGTACGTGCCGAACTCCTTGTTCATGGAAAAGCCGACGCTGGAGACACCGAAGACGAATCCTCCGCTGGAGATGCCGGGCGAGAAGCCAAGTTTCTGGTTGGGCGACTCCACCGCAAAGGGGATGACCACCCACGGCGATTGCGGCAGGACAATCGGCTCACCCCACACGGGGCGCAGATTCTGCTCGCGGGGCGCGTTGGCGGCGTTCACCTGCAGGCCCTCCTGGGGCATGCAGCCGGCGACGCAGGCCACCAGACACCAGCACATCAGCACGCGGGAACTGGATAGCACGTTGGATTCTCCTTCCGCTCTCTTGCAGGAAGAACTTTAGCAGATCATGCAGCAAGTTCCAGACTCGGAACCGCCGCATCCGCACTGCCGCGGCCGTCGCCCTGCGACGGGGATCGAGACAGAGCCGGACGTGTTTACTTCTTCGCCGTTCATTTTCAGCCGAGGACACGTACGCATCTCGAGACACTAGAGGTTTGGCAATGTGCGGGTACGCACCCTCACCACCGGGCCCCTCGCGCAAGGAGATCTTCGCTTCGAGAATCGGCCTCGGCGGAGCGAGAGACCATGCATTCTGGATTCGGGATTCAGGATTCAGGATTCGGGATTCTTGGGGATTTGGCCACCACTGGTGTGGCGTCCACTGGCAGCTCGATGGTCACGGTGCACCCTTTGTCGGGGCCGTCGCTGGCGACGCTGATCAAGCCGCCGTGCAGTTCGACGATCTCCTTGCAGATCGGCAGCCCAAGTCCCATGCCGCCGAAGCGGCGGGTGCGGGCACGATCGGCCTGTTCGAAGACGCCGAAGAGCTGGCCGGCCGACTCGGGCACAATGCCGACGCCGGTATCGTGCAGGTCCAGGCGCAGCCAGGTGGCGCCCTGGCGCTGGTGGTTGGAGGAAGAGATGAGCAACTGGCCGCCGCTGGGGCTGAATTTGGCGGCGTTGTCCAGGAGGTGTCGCATGACCTGAGTCAGCCGCGGCGCATCGGCCTGGGCGATGGTGGAGCAGGCTTTGAGGTCAACTGTCACATCGAGTTTGGCCCGGACGAAGCGCAGGCGGTACTGTTCAAGGGCGTCGCGGACGATCGCGTGCAGGTCCTGGCCGGAGCGATGCAGGACAAACTGGCTGCAGACGATATCGGTCAGATCCAGCAAATCGCCGATGAGTTGCGCCTCTAGTGTGATGTTTTCGTATGCGATTGCGATCTCCTGTCGCACATCCTCTGGCAGCAACGGATCATTCTTGAGGGCTCCCAGCGACAGCATGACAGGAGTTAGGGGGGTGCGCAGTTCATGGCTGACCATGGACAGCAGCTCATCCTTGGCCGAGCTGGCCTTTGCCAGTTCTGTTCTTGCCCGGCGGCTCTGATCAAGGCTTTGTATCAGGTGGGCGCTGATGTACTGCTGGATCAGAGTCAGGGCCACGGCAATGACGGCAAAGCTCGTTGACCAGGAAAGCCACCAGAGAAGGCCGCCCACGGCAGGATCGCTGCTCTGGATGATCCGCAGGCCATACAGCCCGGTGGTGAGGGCGACGGCAGCAATGATGAGGGTTACCCACCAGAACGCGGCCTTTCGGCAAAAGAGCAGCCCGGCGAGCACGGCGGCCGCCAGAGAGATCTGGTAGCCGGCCCCATGGGAGGCATCAATCAGCAGTTGGGCAATGCCGCTTGCAGCGCAGAGCAGTACCAGCACCGAGGCCCGAAACGCGATGCTCCTGCCGGGCCAGAGCATCGCGGTGGCCAATGCGAGATAGGTTGCGGACACGATTGCGGCGGAGCGCTCGTCGCCATTTTGCAGGCCCCACCAGACTGATACGGCGACCGGAAAGAGCCCGCCCCAGATCAGGACACGCCGAGATGCGGCGACCACATTGGCTCGCCATGCATTCACGTCGGTATCAGCCCCAATGGAATTGTCCGGCATTTGCTCCATGTCGGTCTCCTCTGCGGACCTTGGCAGGATGTATAGCTCCCGCAAAGGTCGCCGCACCATTCCAAGTATGCGCAGGAATGATGGCGCAGGAATGGCAGGAAGGCAAGCTGAGCCGGATGGAGTGCTCAGGTGCGCTGATGCGTATATCAGCACACCCTACTTTTTGCGTTTCTGGGAGAAGAGCCAGTCCATGAACTGCGGGTCGGTATAGATCGAGTGATAGGCCCAGTGCGTGCCGCCGGGGGTGATGTGGAAGACGAAGTTGGTATGGCCGGCGACCTTTAAGGCTTCGTGCCATTGCTGGCAGAAGGGCAGGGCCCAATCTTCGGTGCCGGTGCCGAGGTAGATCGGTACATCTTTGAGTGCCTGGACGGTTTTGGCTGGGTCATCGGTTGCCCTGCAGGAAAGCGGCACGACGGCGGCCCAGCGTTTGGGGGTCTGCTCGGCGACTTGCCAGGTCCCCAGGCCGCCAGCGCTGAAACCTGTGAGGTAGACCCTGTCATCATCGGCGTGATAGGCTTTGGCAATCTGAGTGGCCAGTTCGGCGAGGATATGAGGCATGGGCTCATCTTCGAAGGCGCGGTCGGGCAGGCATTGCGGGGCGATGCCGATGAACTGGGCGTTCTTGCGCAGGACCAGGGCGTTGTCAGGGGGCGTGAGAGTATTTCGTGAATCCCACTGGTCGCGGACCCAGAGGCTGGCCATGCCTTCACCGGCCAGGCCGCTGCCGGTGATACCCTCAAGGCCCTTGTTGTGCAGGGTCATGATGATGGGGAAGGGCTCTTTGCCGCGGAAATAGGCGGCGGGGAGGAACAGGGCAAAGCCCATGGGCAAGTGCTGCTGGTCAACGGCGACCTGGCAGGTGATGGAGAAATAGCCGGGCGAGGAAGGGAGCTTGTCCTTCGCGGGCAGTTCCACCTGAACTTTCGGGGCGATGGGCGCCGGTGGCGTCTGCGCCATGACAAGAGAGGAGGGGATTGCCCAGAAGAAGGCAATGGTCAGTACGGCAGCAAGACGGTTGAAACAGTAGTGCATTCCTTTCTGTTTTACTCAATGGATGGGTCTGCGTTGATGGCGATTGGACCTGCCGGTCCAGACCCTGTCCGAAAAACCCATGGCCATGGGCTTTTCAGGGCCTAGTAGGTGCGGCTGAGCACAATGTTGAGCTGGTCCTGCATGTCAACGCAATCCGCCGTCAGACGATCCCAAGGCTCGGTATTGACGCGCAGCGTCGCCCCCAAGCGCCGGATTTGCAGAATCGCATCGCGTATGCGGCCGATGTAGTCATACTCATTGCGCAGCTCGCGGCGCTGGCTTACGGTCAGACCACTGGTAACCCAGCCGGGCCACCCCTCGACCGTGTAGCTGGACCGCTCGGCCACGCTGATGTCACGCTGCAGGCGGCTCAGTTCCTTGGCGATCAGGTCATATGCCTGGGTTCCGAGTTTGCGCACCAGCGGTTCGGCAACGGTGCTATTGCCGTCCGTGGCTTGCATCTCCAGCACGTACATGCGGTAGATATCGGGTAACACCTCTGTGATTGGATCCAGTGTGCCCGCTGTCAGCGCTGCTTCAACCTGAAGTGCCTGATTGGCGTGTATCTGGTCGGCCAGTTTCTGCATGGCAATCAGACGATCTTCGGGCTTAATGACATCCAGGCTGGCATCGCCAACGCGAATCGTGCCGTTCTGAACCTGCTGGGCGAGGATGGCATTTGCCGCCGCGGCAATTGCTTGCGGCCGATCCACGGCCAACCTCGTGGCAGCGCGGAATGCCGAGACGGCAAGCGGCCGCTGGCTCGCACGCAACGCTGCTTCGCCCTTGAGCATGAGGATTCCATAATGGTCGGACAACGGAATCTGCCGGTTGGCAAGCAGGGCGTCGGCCTCAACAACCGCATCACCGTACTTTCCGGCCTCAGTAAGTTGGCGGATTTCTTCCTGGCTGGCGCCGAGACAGATCCCTGTCAGACCAAACAGCAGAAACGCGACGACGAATCGCAAGACGTTCATAACACTCCCCCCAGGTTTGCGGCGGCAAACGCAGGTGGTGAGCGCCTGCGCCGCCGCTGCGGCGGGCATCTGCTAACGGTATGTCTTGCCGGGAGCAGGGTCAATCTGCGATCGGATGGGAATGGCAGCGGCTATAGATCAGCGCACCAGCCGAGCCCGGCAGCAATGCCTCGTGCACGAGCAAGGGATGTTGGGGCACACCAGGCCCTGTCTGAAAAACCCATGGCCCCACGACGGCCATGGGTTTTCAGACAGGGGCTAGTAGGTGCTGGACAGAACGGTGTTAATCTGCTGCTGAAGGTCCTCGCATTCGGCAGCCAAACGGTCCCATGAACCAAAGTCGCCGCCCAAGTTGTAGGAAGCGCGCCGCGCGGCCAGCACGGTCTTGAGGATGCGGTCGACGTAGGGAAGCGTATCCTGCATGCTGCGCCGCTGGGCCGGAGTCAGGCCGCGAGCCGCCCAGCCGGACCAGTTGCTCAGTTCATAGCCGTTCTGTTCGGTGGAATCGATGTCGCGCTGGATGCGGTTTAGCTCGGCGCCGATTAACTCCTGAGCCTGTTTGCCGAGTGTTCGCGCTACCGGTTCGGCATTGGTGGAGTTGCCTCCGGTAGCTTCCATCTCCAGCACGCACATGTTCAGGATGGAGGGCGCAATGTCGATGATGGGACCAAGCGTTCGCGCCTCCAGGGCGGTCCGCAGATCGCGAGCCTGCGTAGCCATGATGTCGTCGGCCATCTTCTGCATGACTTGCTTTCGCTCGTCGGGCTTGCCGACGGGATAGCTCTGGTCGCCGATTTTTACTACACCCTGTATGGCGCGTTGCGCAACCAGTGAGTTGGCGGCGGCGGAGATGATGTCTTTGCGCTCCGTCGCAGCGTGGCCGGCCGCGTTAAACGACGATATTGCCAATGCCCGCTGTCCCGCACGCAGAGCCGCTTCACCTTTGAGCATCAGGAGGGAATATCTGTCGGCGGGTGATACATTGGGGCTCCGCAGGAGGGTGGCTGCCTGGCCGACGGCTTCGGTGTACTTGCCGTCATCGATCAGCTTCTGCACCTCGGCCTGATCCGCAAGAAGAGATACACACAGAACCAGGCCCAGAAGCACTGCCGCTATTCGCATCGCTTTCATATATACTCTCCGTTGTGCGCCCGCAGCCTTTGACCACAGGCAATTCTGTTCGCCAGATCACATTACCATATTAGCACGCCCCAGCACGGTCAAAAATCCATCAGTTCCGGAAGCGTCTCAGCGGTCACCGCTGCCAGAGGCACAGCGCGTTCAATGGTGTGCGGGCCGACAGCCGTCCGGCGAAGCTGTGTCAGGTAAGCTACCGTGCCAAGTCCGGCGGCAATGTCGCGAGCCAGCGAGCGGATGTAGGTGCCGCGGCCGCAGAGGATGTCAAGATCAAGCGTGGGATAGTCGTAGCGCAGGAGGTCGATCGAGTAGATCGTGACCGACCGGGCATCAAGCTCCGGGGGCTTGCCGGCGCGGGCGAGCTTGTATGCCGGCCGGCCGCTGACTTTCAGAGCTGAGTACGCAGGCGGAACCTGCTGGATGGTGCCGACAAAACGAGAGAGGACGGCCGCGATCTGGGCAGCGCCCGGCGCGGGTGGCGGCGGGCCGAGGATTTCCGGTACGGTGGGATCGAGGGTCTCAGTGGTGGCCCCAAGCTTCACGGTGGCAAGATACCGCTTGGGCTGCCCCATCAGTTCTTCACAGCGCTTGGTCGCCTTGCCAATCAAAACCAGCAGGACGCCGGTGGCGAAAGGATCGAGTGTGCCGGCATGACCAACCTTGGTGCCGCGGGGAAGCATCCACTTCACGCGCTTGACGGCGAACGCCGAAGACATGCCGGCCGGTTTGTCGAGAACGAGGATGCCATCGGGCATAGGTGGTAGGTGGTACTGGGAGCGGACGGGATGGGCAAGTGCATTCACGTTTGCGGGGGCTAACACAGCCCTTGCGTGATATGCGAAACTAACCTGCTCCGTGCTCTTGCAGGACGGTGGCGCAGCGGATACACCACAATCATGGTTACCTCGAAGGCGCATGTTCGGCCGGAGAAACGGGCCGCGAATGGATTCGGTCGCAGACAGTTCCTGCTGACGATGGGAGTGTTCGCGGCCGGCGCTTTGGCTGGTCCGCTTAGCCGGCGAGCTCAGGCTGCTGTGAACCTTGGCATGCAGGCGTTCACGCAGAGCGGCTTGGCATTGGGCACGCAGACGAGCATGACCGTGTTGCATCGCGATGCGCAGGTTGCTCAGCAGGCGGCCAGGGCGGCGATGCGCGAGCTGGAGGACATCGATGCCCTGATGAGCCTTTACCGCGAGCAGAGCCAGGTGTGTGTGCTCAACCGCACCGGCCGGCTGGATGATGCCGACCCGCGGCTGCTGGAGGTGCTGAAAGAAGCGCAGGCGATGTCGCTGCGTACCGACGGTGCGTTCGACATCACGGTGCAGCCGCTATGGCGGACGTTCGCGTCGGCGAAGGCGGTCGGGCGATTGCCGGATGAGACCGAGGTGCAGGCGGCGCGAGGCATGGTCGATTGGCGCAAGCTCGAGATCGTCGGGGCG
Source organism: uncultured Phycisphaerales bacterium (assembly GCA_903871935.1). Taxonomy (GTDB): domain Bacteria; phylum Planctomycetota; class Phycisphaerae; order Tepidisphaerales; family Tepidisphaeraceae; genus CAIQIQ01. The sequence continues at coordinate 6,128 of CAIQIQ010000073.1, read as the reverse complement.
CGCGTGACAGTTGGCACCGGGATGTCGATCACGCTGAACGGAATCGCGCAGGGATATGCGGCCGACCGGACCATGGCCGTGCTTCGCAGGCATGGCATTGAGCATGCCCTGGTGAATGCAGGCGAGCTTGCCGCCATCGGCCGCAATGCGGAAGGCAAACCGTGGACAGTGGGCATCCAGCATCCGCGAAACAAGGATGCGTTTGTCGCAGTGGCGAGCCTGGATGGGCGCTGCATGGCGACTTCAGGCGATTACGCCACCACGTTCACTGCCGATTTCATGAACCACCACATCTTCGACCCTGCCACCGGACATTCACCACAATCCCTCATGAGCGCGAGCGTTGTATGCAGCTCAGCCTGTCTGGCCGATGCGCTTTCCACCGCGATCTTCGTGCTCGGGCCTGAGCGCGGGTTGGCTTTGGTCGAGTCGATACCTGGTGCCGACCTGCTGCTGGTTAGGCGCGATGGGCAACAGATCGCGACGAAGGGTTTCCCGGTAGCCTCATGATGGAGTCCCAAGCGATGCGACAGATTTTGTGCACCACTTGCCTGGCGGTTGCGCTGGCGATGTCTGCAACGGCCGACGCCCAACCGGCCACGCGCACCGCCGCGGCCACACAACCCTCTACCCGCACCCGCCAGCAGATCGAAGCCCTGATCGATCAGGCGGGCAAGACTCCTCCGGACTGGTGGGACAGTGTGCAGCTCACCTATCCACAGACGCTGGATCTCACTTGGACCGATATCAAAGGCGCTCCCTGGAATCCGCAGAAAAACGTCGGCCAGTATCTCTGGGACGTCATCCACCCCAACCCGAAGCGCTGGCAGGAGGGGGTGAAGTTCATGCACCACGTGCTCTCCTTGAGCAAGGACAACCCGCAGACCCAGCAGAGGGCGATGGATTCTCTCTCGCATATGTATGGCGAGCTGCTGCAGGACTATGCCCGTGGTGCGTTCTGGGCGCGCAAGACCGGGCAGAATCCGATTCGCCTGGCGAACTGCTACTGGAAACTGGGCAGCAAATCCATGGCAGTCGAGATCCTGCGGCGAATCGGTGGCGACAACACGCGCAATGGCACCGTCATCAAGCTCTGGGCCGATATGGGTGAGTATGACACCGCGCTGCGCCTGGCCGAGCAGTCGGCGCGCACCGGCTGGGCGGATGCCGCGTACCTGGCAGCGGGCGATGCCTGCCGGCTGGCTGGCCGGTTTCCCAAGGCCCTGGCGTACTACCAGAAGGTGCTGGCCACAACTCAGGGCGGACGCGACCTGGCGGTGAACAAGAAACGCGCGCAGGCCAGTATTGATGCGGTGAAGGTGTTCGATGCCCTGGATCTGTCGCGCATCCCTGATGGCAAGTACACCAGCAGCAGCAACGGCTATGCCGGCGAAGTCGAGGTGCAGGTGACGATCGCGGCAGGGCGAATCACCGACGTGCAGGTGCTCCAGCACCACGAGAAGCAGTTCTACGCCTCGATCGACGCGACCTCAGCGCAGATCATCGAGAAGCAAGGCGTCAAGGGCGTGGATGCCACCAGCGGCGCGACGGTTACGTCTGAGGCAATCATCAACGCGTCGGCCAAGGCACTCTCAGGCGCCATGCGCTAGGAATCTTCGCAATGCGCCTGAATTGGTTTCAACCACCCGCCCGCGGAGCGCGAAGGTTTGGCCGCGCGATGCATAGGCTTGGGCCCACCTTTGTTGCCTCGCCGGTTCGCCGGATTGTTCAGGCGATCGCACTGCTGCTGTTCTGCGGGCTGTTCTTCTGGATGTGCTGGCCCTATGGGGATGCAGACTATGCCGCCGCGATGCAGAGGCGCGAGAAGATCCCGGCCGAATCGTTCCTGATGCTCGACCCTCTGCTGAGCCTTTCAACGGCCGTTGCCGCTCAAGCATGGATCTGGGCGTTGGCGTGGGGCGGCTCTATGCTCGCGGTGTGCCTGTTGATCCCGCGCGGCTTCTGCGGGTATCTCTGCCCGCTGGGCACGATTATCGACCTGGTCGACTGGAGCTTGGGCCAGCGCATCTCTCGCTTCCGCATTCCGCCGCAGCGGACCGGATGGTGGATTCACCTGAAGTATTACCTGCTGGCGGCAACGCTCGTGGCGAGCACGATGGGAGTGCTGGTCTCCGGGTTCGTGGCAGCTATCCCTGTGGTCACACGCGGATTGCAGTTCACACTGGCGCCGCTGCAACTCGGTTTGTTCAAGGGCTTCTACCTGGTCCCGCCGATGAATGCGGGACAGTGGTTGTCGATCGCGATGTTTGTATTGGTCCTGGCGCTGGGCCTGCTGCGGCGTCGCTTCTGGTGCCGTTATGTCTGTCCGACCGGAGCCATCTTTTCGATCGCCAATTGGCTGCGGTTGAGCCAGCGGCGAGTGACCGCCGACTGCACCGGCTGCGGCAAGTGCGTGCGCATCTGCCCGTTCGACGCCATCAACGCAGACTACAGCACCCGGCCGAACGAATGCACCTTCTGCCAGACCTGTGGCGGCGTGTGCCCCGCAGGCGCGATCGAGTTCGTGCCGCGCTGGGAGCCGCTGCGCAGCGGCTTGGCAGAGACGGATGTTGGCGCCGGCGCTATTCGCGTGTCGCGGCGCGGTGTGCTGGCGGCGGCTGCTGGCGGTGCGGGCCTTGCGCTGGGCGTCAACCGCCTGCTGCCTGCAGCGGCGCTGTCGGCCGGTGGTCCCATAGTTCGCCCGCCGGGCAGTGTGCCTGAGGAGCAATTCCTGCAGCTCTGCATTCGCTGTGGTGAGTGCTTCAAGGCATGTCCGAATAACGTGCTGCAGCCGGTGGGTCTAGAGCATGGCCTGGATGCGCTCTGGACGCCCAAGGTGGTGGCCGATTGGTCCGGCTGCGAGCAGTCCTGCAACAACTGCGGGCAGGTGTGTCCGACTGGCGCGATTCGCCCGCTGCCGATCGCGGAGAAGCGGGCTGCGCGCATGGGCCTGGCCGTGATCGACCAGCAGACCTGCCTGCCCTACGCCGGCAGCAGCGACTGCCGGATGTGCGTGGATGAATGCGTCTCCGCAGGCTATAACGCGATCGAGTTCCGAATGGTTGGCGTTGAGCTCGATGGGGAGGGGCTGCCCGCGGAAGGCAGCGGACGGCAGGTACCTGTGGTATTGGCCGAGGCGTGCATCGGCTGCGGGCTCTGCCAGACGCGCTGCCGGGCGATCAACGTAAAGCAGGAGAAGCTGTTGCGCCGCTCGGCTATCGTGGTGGTTGCGGGCGAGGGCAAGGAAGACCGCATCGCCGCCGGCTCTTACCTGCAGTTGCGACAACAGCGGAATCGCTTGTCTCCTGCCTCGGCGCCGCCCACCACTGCACCGGGAGACGGCTATCTGCCCGATTTCGTTCGGTAGGCATTTCAATGCTGAAAAGTGCGGTTGAGTCAACCGCACCACTTTCTATCCCTTGGCCAGTTCCTTGGCGCGTTCGCGGACTTCGTCCAGGCCGCCAACATAGAGGAAGGCCTGCTCGGGCAGGTCGTCGGCGCCACCGTTGCAGATCTCGTCGAAGCTCTTGAGCGTGTCGGCGATCTTGGTGTAGGCGCCCTTCTTACCGGTGAACTGTTCGGCGACGAAGAACGGCTGGCTGAAGAAGCGTTCGATCTTGCGCGCCCGGCCGACCGTGAGCTTGTCCTCTTCCGACAGCTCGTCGATACCCAGAATCGCGATGATGTCCTGCAGGTCGCGGTAACGCTGGAGAATGCCCTGCACCTTGCGGGCGATGGCGTAGTGCTCAGCGCCAACGATCTCGGCCGACAGGGCGCGTGAGGAGGAGGACAGAGGGTCCACGGCGGGATAGATGCCCTTGGAGGCGATGGAGCGCTCCAGGTAGATGAAGGCGTCGAGGTGGGCAAAGGCGTTGGCGGGGGCGGGGTCGGTCGGGTCGTCGGCCGGCACGTACACGGCCTGCACCGACGTGATGGCGCCCTTGGTGGTGGAGGTAATGCGTTCCTGGAGCTGACCCATTTCGGTTGCCAGCGTGGGCTGATAACCCACGGCCGAGGGCATGCGGCCCAGCAATGCGGACACTTCCGAGCCGGCCTGCGTGAAACGGAAGATGTTATCGATGAACAGCAGGGTGTCGGCGCCGGTGTCATCGCGGAAATACTCGGCCATGGTCAGCGCTGAGAGGGCAACGCGAAGACGCGCGCCTGGCGGCTCGTTCATCTGGCCGAAGACCATGACGGTCTGGTCGATAACGCTCTTGCCGGTGGTACCGATCTTGGCGTGCTGCATTTCCAGCCAGAGATCGTTGCCTTCGCGGGTACGCTCGCCGACGCCGGCGAAGACGGAATAGCCGCCGTGCTGCTGGGCGATACGTGCGATGAGTTCCTGGATGACGACGGTCTTGCCCAAACCAGCGCCGCCGAACAGGCCGGCCTTGCCGCCGCGGACGAACGGGGTGAGCAGGTCGATAACCTTGATGCCGGTTTCGAAGATCTCGGTCTTGGGGACCAGGTCGACAAACTCCGGCGGATCGCGGTGGATCGGGCGTCGCTCTTTCACCTGGATGGGACCCCGGCCATCGACCACATCGCCCAGCAGGTTAAAAACCCGGCCGAGGGTTTCTTTGCCGACGGGGACGGTTACTGCTCCGCCGGTATTAGTGACCTCCATGCCACGGGCCAGACCATCGGTGCTGCCGAGGGCGACGGCGCGCACTTTGCCGCCGCCGAGGTGCTGCTGCACTTCGCCGGTGAGTTTCACATCCTGGCCGGCGTAGGTGTAGCTGACCGTGATGGCGTAATAGACGTCAGGGAGCTGGTTCTCGGGGAACTCGGCGTCGAATGTCGAACCGATCACCTGGGTAATTTTGCCTGGCGCAAGCATCGTCTTGATCCTCTCTTGCCTGCTAAAGTTACGGGCACCCCGGCTGGCCGGGATGCCAAGGTGGATGATTCTAGCCATGCCGGCCCTTTGGACAAGTCAGCGGAGCCCGGCACCTGGCATCAGGGATAAGGTCAGAGCGAGCATGATCCATCCATGCCACAATGTCACACCCGGCCAGGGATTGCCCGCCGAGTTCACGGCGTGCATTGCAGCGGGCAAGCTTTGGCGAGAACTGTACTACCGTATAAGCTTCGGCGGGGTTCGGTCTGCTATCTCCGCCAGCAGCGTCGCTTGCGCCTTTGGGGCGGCGGCCAGAAACGGGACCTTCGCCCCGCTGTAATCGCGCAGATCGAATGGGAAGATCGCCTTTCCTTCGGGAGTGCTGAGCTTGCCACCTGCCTCCAGCAGGACGGCGGCCGGCGCCACCACATCCCAAAGCTTCCCGTTCACCGTCACCGCTCCTTTGGCAATTCCCGCCGCCACCTGCATGATGTCCAACGCCGCCGACCCGAGGCAGCGGATCTTCCACTTCGCCTGGCCCAGCCACCGGCACGCATACGCCGGCAGCTCTCCATTCTTGTTCAGGAAATTCGCAGTGATGATCAGGAGCGATTGCTCATCCATCGGTGTCGTCAGGCACCGGATCGGCCGGCCGTTCACACTTGCCCCTTCTCCCTTAGCAGCAGCATACATCCGGTCGTGATACAAATCATAGACCACGCCCAGCACCGGCTTGCCCTTCTCCAACAGACCGATGCATACCGCGAAGTACTCAAAGCCGCCGACAAAGTTGTTCGTCCCATCGATGGGGTCGATCACCCAGACTCGGCCGTTCAGATCCGGGCATTCAAAAGTGATGTCATCGCCGGTCTCGTTCTCTTCTCCGATCATCCCATCGTGGGGGAAACGCTTGCGCAACTCCTGCACGATGTAGTGCTGGCTGGCGCGGTCGGCGATGGTCACGGCCTCAGCGCTGGCGGCCTGGTGCGTCTTGGTCAGGCGCTCAACCTTTCCATAGTGCTTCAGTGCGATCTTCCCGGCTCCCCGGGCCACCTTCTGTATGTACTGCAGATCAGCTTTCGAACTCATAGTGGCCGGAAGACTAGCGCGGCGGTGCCGATCCGGCAAGTCCGCGCAACCAAGGTGTGTTGTGCGCGAGTAGAACTGTCATGGCATAGCTCAAATAGAAGTGTCACCCTTGAGGCCGGGGTATACCGGCCGGATGGATGAGCTTCGTATGTCAAGAACAGAGCGTAATCGTTTGGAAGTGTTTGGCCGGGTGAAG
>CAIQIQ010000072.1 GCA_903871935.1 uncultured Phycisphaerales bacterium | reverse complement strand
TTCAGGCAGGATAGCGCTGCTCGAACCACTGGATCGTGCGTTTCAGGCCCTCTTCGAACGGCGTGTCGGCCACAAACCCGATCTCCCGCTTTGCTCGCGACACGTCCAGGCAGCGACGGGGCTGGCCATCAGGCTTGGAGGGGTCCCAGCGAATCTCGCCTTTGAACCCGGTCAGTTTCGCGATCATTTCCGCCAGAGCCTTGATGGTGATCTCCTGCCCCGAGCCCAGGTTCATCGGTTCGGCGGAGTTGTACTTCTCGATCGTCTTGATCAACCCCTCGGCCGCATCTTCGACATACAGAAACTCGCGGCTTGCCGACCCTGTGCCCCAGGCGTCAACGAATGCCACATTCGCACGCCTGGCCTCAACGAACTTGCGCACCAGCGCGGGAATGACGTGGCTGGTCTGCAGGTTGAAATTGTCGCGCGGACCATAGAGGTTCACCGGCAACACATACACTGCATTCAGATTGTATTGCTGGCGGTACGCCTGGCACATCACCAGCAGCGCCTTCTTGGCAATCCCATAGGGCGCATTGGTTTCTTCCGGGTAACCGTTCCAAAGATCGGCCTCTTTGAATGGAACGGGAGTAAACTTGGGGTAAGCGCAGATCGTCCCGACTTGAAGGAACTTCCTGAGACCATTCCTGCGGGCGTGCTCGATGAGATGCAGGCCCATGGCCATGTTGGAGTAGAAGAACCGGCCAGGGTTGTCGCGGTTGGCGCCGATGCCGCCGACCTCGGCCGCCAGGTGGATGACCGCAGCGGGCCTGGTGCTGGCATAGAGCCGCTCCACATCAGTTTCCCGCGTGAGGTCGAAGTCCTGGATGAGCGGAACGAATATGCTGCTATAACCGCGGGCTTTGAGTTTCTCGATGAGATACGAGCCGAGGAATCCGGCTCCGCCGGTAACGACGATGGTATCAGAGTGTGCGATTGACATATGCGGATGTTCTCGTCCCTTCAGGCGATCTTGCTTTGGTGTTCGGCGATCAGGCGTTCGTGGCCGGCCAGTTTCCAGTCGCTGTCGGTCATCATTCTGGCCAGCGCCTTGAAGCTTACCTTGGGCTGCCATTTGAGGATCCGCCTCGCTTTGGCCGAGTTGCCCAGCAGCAGGTCGACTTCTGTCGGACGGAAGTAGCGGGGATCGACCTCTACGTACTTGTGCCAGTCGAGGCCAAGCTGGCCAAACACTTCGTCCAGGAACTCGCGGACCGAATGAGTTTCACCGGTGGCGACGACGTAATCATCGGGATTGTCCTGCTGCAGCATGAGCCACATGGCCTCGACATAGTCTCCGGCAAAACCCCAGTCGCGCTTGGCATCGAGGTTTCCCAGGAACAGCTTCTTCTGCAGGCCCGCTTTGATACGGGCGGCCGCGCGGGTGATCTTGCGGGTAACGAACGTCTCGCCCCGGCGGGGAGATTCGTGATTAAACAGGATGCCGTTGCAGGCGAACATGCCGTACGCTTCGCGGTAGTTGATGGTCTGCCAGTAGCTGTAGACCTTGGCGCAGGCGTACGGGCTGCGAGGGTAGAAGGGAGTGCTCTCTGTCTGCGGCGTCTCGACGACCTTGCCGTACATCTCGGAAGAGGATGCCTGGTAGAAGCGGATTGGCCTTCCGGTGTCGCGAATGGCCTCGAGCAGGTTGATGGTGCCCAGAGCATCGGTTTGCACGGTGTAGACAGGGGCGTCGAAGGAAACGCGGACATGCGACTGAGCGCCCAGATTATAGACCTCGTCCGGCTGTACGCGGGTCATGATCTCGCGCAGACCCATGCCATCGCACAGATCGCCGTGGTGCAGGAAGAGCCGGGCGGCCGAATCGTGCGGATCGCGGTACAGATGCTCGATGCGGGCGGTGTTAAAGGTGCTGGACCGGCGGATGATGCCGTGCACCTCGTAGCCCTTGGATATCAGCAATTCCGCCAGGTACGAACCATCCTGGCCGGTGATGCCGGTAATGAGCGCTTTACGCATGCGAGAGGGACCTTTCTGCTATCAACAACAAGTGCAAGAAGAGCGAATAGCGGATTGCGGAGAGCGGAAACATGGAGAAAGAGCGGATTGCGGATAGCCATAGGAATAGCGGAGAGCGGATTTCGGATAGCGGAAGCAACGGAATATCGGATGGCGGATTGCGGAAACGATAGGGCAAAGACAGTGCGGCCGTCAATAGTGATATCGAAGAGAGATGATCGTCAGATGTTCATCGTCCACCCGGTATACCATCCGATCGGCGTCATTGATCCGCCTTGACCACCAGCCCGACAGATTGCCCTTGAGGGGCTCGGGCTTGCCCATCCCAACATAACCATTGCGCTGGGAGTCTTTGATCAGTTCCAGAATTCGCCGCGTAATCTTCTTATCCGCCGACTGCCAATACTGGTAGTCCTCCCACGCCTCGGGAGAGAACTTAACGCTCCGCATGGAGCAACTCCTCCAGGCTCTTGCTCACCACATCGCC
>CAIQIQ010000071.1 GCA_903871935.1 uncultured Phycisphaerales bacterium | reverse complement strand
GCTTCGGCTGCGCCTCAGCGGCCGGCCCACCCCCGGCAATCGCCCAGACAAACATGACATTTCTATCTGAGCTTAAACCATGACATTTCTACTTCTTGACAACATCCGCGCAACCAAGGTGCACAACCAAAGAGGAAGGATAAGAAAGGGGCGGGGTGTGGATAAGTGAGGAGATGCGCAAGTTGCGCGGAGGATACCACCGGCCGCGCAAGTGCATGTCGGAAAGGCACTTGTGCTCGGTATGGGGAGGAGGTGCGCAAGTTCAGGGCGATGGTGGATAAGTCGGACCAGACGCGTAGTACGTGGTGACGTGATACGTACAAGAGGGGAAAGATGCTCAAGATCGGTGCGCATCTCGGGGCGGCATTGCCTACTTCTCCGATAGGAGTTTGGCGTATTTGATTGTCAAATAGCGTGGGTTGCTGCGCTACCACAAGGGCGAAGGCAGCCGGAGGCGAACAGGTGTCTCCATAATATAGGGGTGATTTGGAGAGGGTCGATTCTGGAAGATTAGGAATGACAGGCACTTGCGCGCGGCCAAGATTGTTTTCAGATTTTGGGGAGGATGGATAGGATGGGAGGGTTTATCCAATCGACGAGGCTTTGAGACGGGAGGCGAGGCGCGCGTGGCACGGAACGTTGAGATCAAGGCGGTGGCGCGGGACTTTGTGAGGCAGCAGCGGCTGGCGGCGGCGCTGGCGACTGACGGGCCGGGCTCGCGGCTGCTGGTGCAACATGATGTGTTTTACAGGGTGCCGCATGGGAGATTGAAACTCAGACGGTTTGGCGAGGGGAACGGAGAACTGATCCAGTACGACCGGCCGGACGAATTGGGGAGCAAGACGTCTTCGTATGTGGTGGTGCCTGTGGAACGGCCGGGCGAAGTGCATGCAGCGCTTGCGCGGGCGCTGGGGGTGCTGACGGAGGTGAAGAAGCGGCGGACGCTGTATATGGTCGGGCGGACACGGGTTCACTTCGACGAGGTGGAGGGATTGGGGCAGTTCATCGAACTCGAGGTGGTACTGCGGGATGGTGAGGATGAGGCGGTTGGGCATGATGAGGCCAGAGGGTTGATGGCGCGGCTGGCGATTGGGCAGGAGGATCTGATCGCCGGGGCGTATGCGGATTTGCGAAGGTTGGCGTGATTCGTGTTTGAAATACGCGGGTGGGCGTGTCGGCTTTGGGTGTGGGAGGAGCCATGCGACGAGTGATTGGCAGGATCGTGATGGTCGGGTTGGTACTGCTGTCGGCGGCGATTGCGGCGGGTTGGGTACGCAGCTATCTGGTGGCGGACCTCGCGCAGTATTTCCGGACCACAACGGTCAATGCGACGACGGATGAACAGGAGAGCTATCAATTCTCCTCGGGCAATGGCGGGTTGTCACTCGCGTGGGGCACCACAGAGTTTGCGTTTTCAACAGCGCAGGAGGAGGCCGAGAACCGAAGGCAGAGTGGGTACACCTATGATGGGCGGTTTCGGCTGAATTGGACTAATGGGGACAAGTGGTACGGCGGATCGGGCTATACACCCGCGAGTATGCCCCACTTTCTGGGATTTTCGTTCTATGCTGTCTCGGCCAAGCCCTGCAATGGGTTTGCGATGACGATGCCGTGGGCGCTGCCGCTGCTGCTTGTGGGGGCGTATCCTGGCTGGCGGGGGTTAAAGGCTTGGCGCGGACGACGGCGATTCGCGGAGGGGCATTGCGTCAAGTGCGGGTACGATCTGCGCGCCAGTTCGGAACGCTGCCCGGAGTGCGGCACGGCGATTGGCGCAAGCGATGCGAGGCCAGCCGAATGAGAACCGCTGGAATGAGCAGAAACAGGATTGGCCACGAGAAAGCACAAACGGCTTGGCGCGGAGCTTGCTTGAGTGGCAGGTTTCGGTGATGAATGGGCGATGCGAATTGGCAGGGAAATGATCTTTCGTGTTGCAATGGCGACGATGGCAGTGATTCTGGGAGGTTGTGCAATGGCGGCGACCAATGGCGGTGCGGTGAGATCGAAGGCCGACACGCTGCCGCGGAAAGTGATCGTGGCGTCGGTGATGCAGCGGTTTGGAGGGACGGTGGATGAGCGGTTGCAACTTGCGGAAGAAGTCATCGAAGAGGCATCGCAACAGGCGGCGATGAAGTACGCGGGGCGCAGGGCCGATCTGATCGTGCTGCCCGAGTTTGCGATTTCCCAGGCACAGGGCAATGGCCAGGCGCTGGCGGTCAAGTTGGAAGGAGTGGTTGGGGGGCGCATGGGCGGGGCGGCGAAAAAGGCGGGGGCGTATGTGATTGTGCCCATGATCCTGTCGGAAGGGGAGAAAGTGTTCAACGCGGCGGTGCTGTTCGACCGCGCGGGCAAGGTGTTCGGGATCTATCGGAAGGTACACCCGGTCGTGTTGGACGAAAAGGAGACACTGGAATGCGGAGAAGTACCGGGGGCGGAATACCCGGTGTTCAACTGCGACTTTGGGAAACTGGGAATCCAGATCTGCTGGGACATGTCTTACAACGAGGGATGGGATGTCCTGGCGAAAAAGGGGGCGGAAATCGTGGCTTCGCCCAGCGCTTCGCCGGCGACCATCCGCATTGCCGCGCACGCCGTGCGGAACAACTACTGGGTGATCACGAGCACGGTGCGGGATAATGTGACGCTGTTTAACCCGTTGGGGATGACGGCCGCACAAATGACCAGCGGCCGCGTGATGGTGTCTGAGATCGATCTTTCCTATGCGCTGTTGGGCTGGTCGGAGGAATTGCAGGATGGCGAGGCGATGAGCAAGAAGTTTGGCGACAAGGTGGGCTACGTGTACAGCGTACGTGAAGACGGCGGGGTGTTCTGGTCAAACGATCCGAAGCGTTCGATCGGCAGCATGTACCGGGAACTGGGAGTGCATGAGCTGTACTGGGACATCTCGGAATCGCAGCGGGTGGACGACAAGGTTCGCGGCGGCAAAGCGAAGTGAGGGGAGAGTCGCTTTTGTTGCATCGTATTGAGGGCGAAGAACCGACTCCGCAGGAGTCGGGCCACTTTAGAGCATCCTCATCAATTCGGCGATGCTCTTAACTATCTGGCCGTGGCCTTCATGAACGAAGATGCCGATCTGGGCGATCATTGAATACGCGACCGCGAACTGGGCCAACGCCCAGCCGGCAATCGTGAACTGGCTGATACTCACCACGCCGATTCCAAACTGTGAAATGGTCAGAATGCCGCAGGCAAACTGCCCTATGGCAATGACACCTTTGGCTGGTACGGGAACGCGGTTCGGCCGATACTTGAATGAGATATGGAGCAAGGGGAGTCCAAGAATGGTCATGCGCGACTTGTATTCAAATCCATAACCATCCCATTTCTCTCGGGCGGGGAATGGAGCACCGCACTGAGGACATGCTGTTGCCTGCTCTGACACTTGATGTTGGCATTCTCGACAAGCCTTCATAGTGGTGCTCTGATGTGGGGCCATTCAGCGGGCGGGCCGGCAAGGCACCGGCTCTCGACATGCGAACATCATAACCGTGGGCGCGGTTTGATGCAGTGGCGGGTTAAGCAGCTCAAGGCGACCGCCACGAGCGCCAGGCCGAGCGAATGGACCATCCGACGGCGCACAGGAAGGTCACCACGCCCCAAGCCAGGATCGCAGTGCCGACGGCTCGATGCACCGGCGCTGACGGCGACGTAAGCATCCAGCCGAGACCGATCAGCACGCAGGCAACGACGTAATCGCGCCAGAACGGACGTGCCAGGAAAGTGCGTCGGCCTTGGAGTTGCATAACGGCTGGGCTCATTGGCGCCGTGCCAATGGCTCCGAAGATGATGTGGAGGGGCCGGCCCACAACCGGCTCGCGGGTTTCAATGTAACACTGCGTGTGGGTCAGCTCCAGCGGCGGGTGCGGACCGCGGCGGCGGGTTGCATGGTTGCTTGGGCGGATTGTGTGGCACCGCGGTGATGGGTGGCGGTTTCGCCCAGCGAATGCCACGGTCCGTTCGTTCTTCACCTGCCCTCCAGCCCTGCACCCGGGGACGGGTGCGGGCACCGCAGCGGGGACCGCTGCGCCACGATGGGTCGTCTATCGAGTTGTGGGTGATGCCAATGGCTCTATGGCGGGGCGCTTTGGGCGATTGGTGGCACGGAAGCCGACCTGAACGGGACAACACCTTCGCACAAAAGCGGTGAGAATGCGGCGCAGATCAGTGCGAAAGTAGATGCGCCTCGGACCGGCCGACCTCTTCTTTCAACTGGTTGATCAGCCGCGTCAAAGACTCCATCGTCATGTCGCGCAGTTCCTCGTCTCCACCGATCTCATGCTCGTGAGTTCTATATAGGGCCTCCAACTCGCTGAGCTTCCTCCGCGTGTTGGCCAACTCCACGTCGTTAAGGTATTTCATGGACTACCCCACCATTCCCTTGCTCTTGCCCAGACGGTCTGATGCGAAAAACCGGTTCACCAGATCGTCAAAATCCCGCTGGGCAACCAGTGCGATGCTCAAGAACGGCAGGCCGTTGCGAAGTTGCTTGATCGCCGACCTGTCTCTCCGCTGGCCAGGGGCGAAAAGCAAGACGCAGAGTATTCTACGCCCTACCCAGCACAGCTGCCAGATGGCTTATGCGTATCAGGACATGTTGCGTGGCCCGCGGTGTCGCCCGGGGGCGGGCGACCCACTGAAGATGTGGGGCTCTGCGAGCCGACTCCGCAGGAGTCGGCCACTTTAGCGGAGTCTGAGGAGGAGGATTGGCATCGCGGCGATGAGCATCAGTGGATCAACGCTTGATGTGCCGCGAAGCGGCCTACTGACAAGACCCATGAATCAGAGCGCATTGCTGTTCGTCATGTCCGTTGGTGGCGTCATCCGTGTATAATTGAGGCATGCGGATAACCGCGGCTGAAGCTCGGGGTGATCTGGCGGCCTGTCTTGGCCGGATTGACTATGGTCGGGCGCTGACGCGAGAACTATTGATGACCGGAGGTAGGTCTGATGTGCCGTATTCGGCCCCCCTGCTTGACGCGGTTGCGATGTTTGAGCGGCTGGGTATTGGATACGCACTGGCGGGAGGCATTGCGGCGATGTATTACGGGCAGGCCAGATTCACCGAAGGTGTGGAATTCGTGACCGCGGCGGATCGCCAGGAAGTGCTGGAGCGGAATCCGGGTGTGATGCGAGAGTTCCACTTTGACCCTTCCTGTACGTGGAAGCTGTACCACCAAAGCGGGACCGAGGTGGATATCTGGAAGGATGAGTATGCGGATGAGGTGGTGGGCAGGGCCCCGACCGCGCGGATGTCGGGGCGGGAGGTGCGGATTGTCGAGGCGCATGACCTGGTGGCGATGAAACTGCGCGCGGGGCGCATGAAGGATGAGTACGATGTGTTTGAGATCATCCGCCATGTGCATCTGGATGAGGATCTGATTGAACGGTATGTGACGCCGGAGCAGTGGGCGACGTTTCGGCGGATTGCGGAACGGGCGGAGAAGGAGGGGAAATAGGGGAGCGAAGCGTCATCCAGTCAGCGCAGGGTGAGCGTGGCTCGGGGTGTTCGGCCGGGGATGAGATGCTGGCCATCGGTGTAGCCTTCTTCACGCCCGGCCAATTCTTTGATGAGCAGGAGCCGCCAGTGGTTGAGGCGGTTTTCTGTTCCCGGTTGCAGCGACAGGTCGTGGAGTTCCTGGGGGTCGCGATCCAGATCGAATAGTTGTTCCCGGCCGGTGGCGCTGTGCCAGACGTATTTCTCGCGGCCATCGGTCAACCACTGAAGAGACTGGCCCAGCACGACGTGCTCGCCATGGATGTGGCTGCGCCAGGCGAGCTTGCGGCCCTGGGCCAGGGGAAGGAAGCTTTGGCCTTCGATGCTCGAGGGCACCTGAAGGCCCGCGCAGTCCAGCAGCGTGGGCATCACATCGCGCAACTCGACGGGATCATTAAGGCGAAGGTTGTGATGGATTTGGCTGTCGGAGGGGCCTTGAAGGATCATCGGCACTCGGGCTGAGCCTTCAAAAGGGTAGCCTTTGCGGAACATGTGATGGTCGCCAAGCATCTCGCCGTGGTCGGAGGTGAAGCAGATGTAGCTGTTATTGCGCAGGCCGTATTCGTGGAGCATCTCCATGAAGCGGTTGATCTGGTGGTCGATGTGGGTCATGTGGCCGTAGTAACCGGCCAGGGCCCGCTGCAGCACCCGCGGGTCGATTCGGCCCACAGGGGCATCCGGCCGGTCGCTCTCGAGCTTGTCGGCGAACACGTCGACCCAGTCGCCAACCGGCCGGGGCGGCATCTGCTGGTTCACGTACATCTCAAATGCCCAGGCGGGCGGATCATATGGCGGGTGCGGGCGGTGAAAGCTCATGAAGAGGAAGAACGGCTTGCGCGGATCCCGTCGGCGCAGGAAGTCGATCGATTGCTGCACGACCCAGTTGGTGGGATGGAGGTATTCATCCTTGTCCCACGGCCGGGTTGGGACGGCGTTGCAGTTCAGACCGTGCTCAAAGTAATCCGCATCGCGGCCCAACTGCTGGCGCAGCCACGGGGTATAGTCGTCGACCAAGGCGTAATCGCGGTCGCGCCGGCGGGCGAAGTGCAGATAGCCATCGTGGAGGATGACGTTCTGGAAGCCGACCTGCGAGCGCTCGGGGAAGACGTGCATCTTGCCGACGGCCTGCGTCTGGTAGCCGCCTTTGGTGAATTCTCCGGCGATGGTGACCGGATAATTCCACGGCACGCCATCCTGATATCCGACGCGGCCGTGCGATCGCTGGCCCAGGCCTGTGAAGAGTCCGGCCCGCGATGGGATGCACGTCGGGCAGGCGGCATATGCGCGGCCGAACCGCGCTCCACCCAGTGCCATCTGGTCGAGGTACGGGGTGTGGACCACGGGATGCCGGTCGATGCTCAGACAATCTCCACGCCACTGGTCGACACAGATCAGGATGATATTGGGACGGTCAGCCATCAAATACCTCCAGCCGAGTTGTGAACAAACTCACATTTCGGTGAAGATATCATCCGTTGGGCGATGAGCCAATTGGTTGCGGCTATGCCTTGGGGACCTGTTCGGCGGCATGATAGCTGGAGCGGACAAGGGGGCCGGATTCGACGTGGCGAAGGCCCTTGGACTCCCCTGCTTCTTTCCAATGGGCGAATTCCTCGGGGGTTACCCAGCGCTGGACCGTCAGGTGCTGCGGCGTGGGCTGCAGGTACTGGCCGATGGTCATGATGTCGCAGCGGATGGAGACCAGGTCGTCCAGAACGCTCTCGATCTCGGGGGCCTCTTCGCCCAGGCCCAGCATGATGCCGGTCTTGGTGATGAAATTCTGGTCTTTGGCGATCTGCAGGAGCTGAAGTGAGCGGGCATATTTGGCCTGCGGGCGGACGGTGCGATAGAGGCGCGGGACGGTTTCCAGGTTGTGATTGAGGATTTCCGGGCGCTCATTGAGGACCAGTTGCAGAGCTTCCCATTTGCCGCAGAAGTCGGGAATAAGCACCTCGACGGTGGTGCCGGGCGACTGTTTGCGGACCTGGCGGATGGTGTCGGCCCAGACGGCCGCCCCACCATCGGGCAATTCATCGCGGTTGACGCTGGTAAGCACAACGTGGTGGAGCTTCATGATCCGCACGGCATCGCCGACGCGCTGGGGTTCATCGAGGTCGAGCGTGGGCGGCCGGCCGGTGGCGATATTGCAGAACCCGCAGGAGCGGGTGCAGACGTTGCCCAGGATCATCAGTGTGGCGGTGCCGTGGCCCCAGCATTCGCCCATATTGGGGCATTTGGCCGACTGACAGACGGTGTGCAGGCGGTGGCCGTTGACCAGGTCCACCAGGCGGGAATACTCAGCGCCGTGCGGCATCTTCATCTTCAGCCAGCTTGGCTTGCGCTGCGGCGGCACAGGCGCGGGATCGGCCGGGGCGGAGGAACACCCGCCGGCATTGCCGATCACGCGATCACTCAGGGATACCTTCATCGGTCGGCTCAATCGTAGGGGCCACCGCCCTCTCCAGCAAACACAGCATTGTTCGAAGTATCCTGACTTCTCCCCAACGGACGAACGCTGGTCATCTCCCCGCTTGCAACAAAGGCCAAAAACCTTAGTCTGCACTATCCTGACCTCGCCACCATCCACGGGAAGCGGGGAGGCAGGTTATTCTGGAATCCCCGTGGAGTATTTGTGTTTGTGATCAGCCTGCACAGTGGTGCTCATGGTTCGCCGTAGCTAGACCATTCCCGCTTAAGGCTGATCCAACGGAGTTGCTGAACAATATGGCCCCTAAAACAGATAAAGCTCACGACGTACTACATCAGGAAGCGCATCCCCTCGATGCCATCTTTGCGGCCAAGAATGTAGCCGTCATTGGCGCCACCGAAACGCAAGGCAGCGTTGGCCGCACGGTGCTGTGGAACCTGATTTCCTCACCATTTGGCGGAACCGTCTTCCCGGTAAACCCCAAGCGACCCAGCGTCCTGGGCATCAAGGCATATCCCAGCATCAAGGATATCCCCGCCAAGGTTGATCTGATCGTCGTCTGCACCCCCGCCCCCAGCGTTCCGGGCATCGTCCGCGAAGCGGTGGCGGCCGGCGTGAAGGGCGCGGTGGTGATCTCGGCCGGGTTTGCCGAACTGGGCGACGAGGGCAAGAAGCTCCTGGCGGAGATGCTCAGCGAAGCCCGCAAAGGCAAGATGCGCATCATCGGCCCCAACTGCCTGGGCATCATGAATCCGCTCACGGGCATCAATGCCACGTTCGCCAGCGGCATGGCCAAGGCGGGCTCGGTGGCGTTCCTCTCGCAGTCAGGCGCTCTGGCAACCGCGGTGCTGGACTGGAGCTTCCGCGAACAGGTGGGTTTCTCGGGCTTCGTTTCCATCGGCTCCATGGCGGATGTGAACTGGGGCGATCTGATCGACTACTACGGCAATGACCCGCGCACCAACGCGATCGTGATCTACATGGAATCGGTTGGCGATGCCCGCTCGTTCCTGTCGGCCGCCCGCGAGGTGTCGCTGAACAAGCCCATCATCGTGATCAAGGCCGGGCGCACCGCGGCTGCCGCCAAAGCCGCCGCCAGCCATACCGGCTCGATGACCGGCTCGGACGATGTGCTGGATGCCGCCTTCCGGCGCGTCGGCGTGTTGCGCGTGAACTCGATCGACGAAGTGTTTGCGATGAGCGAAGTGCTCGCCAAGCAACCGCGCCCCAAGGGGCCGCGCCTTACCATCCTGACCAACGCCGGCGGCCCCGGCGTGCTGGCAACCGATGCCCTGGTCACCAATGGCGGCGAATTGACCGATATCTCCGAGCCGACCATGAAGGCTCTGAACGATTTCCTCCCGGTCCACTGGTCGCACAACAATCCGGTGGATGTGCTGGGTGATGCCAAGGCCGATCGCTATGCCAAGGCGCTGGAGATCTGTGCCAACGATGAGAATTCCGATGGCCTGATGGTCATCCTCACCCCGCAGGATATGACCGATGCCACCGGGACGGCCGAGGCGCTCAAGCCCTATGCCAAGATCGCCGGTAAACCGGTGCTGGCAAGCTGGATGGGCGGCCCGTTCGTGCGGGCGGGCGCTGAGATCCTCGTGAAGGCCGGCATTCCCAACTTCGAGTTCCCCGACACCGCCGCCAAGGCCTTCTGCTATATGTGGAAGTACTCCTACAACCTCAAGAGCTTGTACGAGACGCCCACTGCGTTCGCCGAGGACGAGGACATTGATCGCGCCGGCGCTGAGAAGCTGATTAACGAGGTCCGCGATTCCGGCCGCGATATCATGACCGAGTACGAGGCCAAGAAGCTGATGAGCCTCTACGGCATCCCGACGGTTCCAACCGAGATCGCGGTGGATGAGAAAGCCGCCGTTGAAGGCGCGAAGAAGATCGGTTTCCCGGTTGTGCTCAAGCTCCACTCCTTCACCATCACGCATAAGACCGATGTCGGCGGCGTGAAGCTGAATCTGAAGGATGAGGCCGAGGTCCGCAAGGCCTTCAACGAGATCAAGACCAGTGTTGCCAACCACGCCAAGTGGGGCGCCAGCCACTTCCAGGGCGTGACGGTGCAGCCCTTCGCCAAGTTTGAAGGCTATGAGGTCATCATCGGCTCGAGCCAGGACAGCCAGTTTGGCCCGGTGATGCTCTTTGGGTCGGGTGGCCAGCTTGTCGAGGTCTACAAGGACTCGGCCCTGGCTCTGCCCCCGCTCAATGCGACACTCGCCCGCCGCATGATGGAGCAGACCAAGATCTACACCGCTCTTAAAGGTGTCCGCGGCCGTAAGTCGGTCGACCTTGCGGGAATGGAGAAGCTCCTGGTCCGCTTCAGTCAGCTCATCGCCGAGATGAAATGGATCAAGGAAGTGGACATCAATCCGCTGCTGGCTTCGCCTGAGAAGCTGATCGCCTTGGATGCCCGCGTGGTGTTGTTCTCGAAGGATACCGCCGAGAAGGATCTGCCGAAGATCGCCGTTCGCCCGTACCCGACACAGTACGTCAGCAAGTTCAAGCTCAAGGCGGGTGGTGAGGTCGTCATTCGCCCGATCCGCCCCGAGGATGAACCAGCGCTGATCAAGTTCCACGAGAAGCTTTCGGAGCGGACCGTGAAACTGCGCTACTTCTCGCCGATGAAGCTTACCACCCGCGTGGCGCATGAGCGCCTCGTCCGTGTTTGCCATAACGACTTCGATCGCGATATGGTGCTCGTCGGCGAAGTGTTCAATGCCCAGACCAAACAGACGGAGATCCTCGGCGTTGGCCGGCTTTCCAAGATCCCGGGGCTGAACGAGGCCGAATTCGCCGTCCTGGTCTCCGACCAGTGGCAGAACCAGGGCCTGGGCACCGAGTTCCTCCGCAAGCTCATCGAGATCGGCAAGACAGAACACCTCGAGCTGATCAGCGCTGAGATGATGGCGGAGAACATCGAGATGCAGAAGGTCTGCAAGAAGCTGAACTTCACGATTGCCATCGGCAAAGACGCGAACGATCCCGTTCATGCCCAGTTGAAGCTGTAAGTTCGGAGTACACGCTTTAGCGTGTGGTTCAAGCTTCAGCTTGTTTTCGAGTGAATATTCGCAGCCCCGGAGCAGCCCGCTCCGGGGCTTTTGCCTTGTATGCCGTTTTCAGAACTGGCCGGGTAGGTGCTCCGGGACATCGACCGGCGGCACGCTGCCGGGGACTACAAAGTTGCGGATGGGCAACGGCAGGTTGTTCGGCAGGAGGGCGGGTTTCTGCGCGTAGGGGTTGTAGAGCGGGTCGCCGATCATCACCATCCTCCAACTAACCGTCGATGTGGTCAGCCAATAAACCTCGCCCAGCGGATACTTGCCGGTAAGCAGCAGACCGAAGAACTCAACAGGATCGGGGAATGCCGCTAGATACGGCTCGTCGACCGCGCCAAGCGTTGCTGCGATGCCATCATTGAGCAGGCCGCGGCACCAGCCGTGCTCCTTCTCATCGCGGAGCGACACCATTTCCAGGCTGGCGGCATGGAATCCCACCGCGCCCGGGACGAACTCGAATGCAGGCACGTACTTCCGCACGCTGTACCAGCCGCAGTACAGGGCGACGCCCTTCGCGCTATGCGGCTTGAAGACGGCCGGCAGATCATCGTGCAGGACCGACATGCCGGCGTGCTTCTGCACCAGTTCGGCAAGGTCGCGCAAACGGCGGTCGTAGTCGCCATATGCATCGAGCTTGCCGTCGGGCTCGCGGGCACGCAGCCCACGGCTGTCGATGGCGAAGACGCCGTCCAGCCCGCCTGCCTTCTCGGCCGCCACGCAGGCCATGATGATGTCCTTGGCGGTTCCCGACTGCGGGCCGTCCAGCCGCATCACCATCAGTATCTGCGACTGCTCGCGGCGGGGGGCATCCCACTTCAGGGGGTTGGAGAGAATCTCCTTGCGGCTGTAGGAGTAAACCCAGAGCAATGGCAGGGCGCTATCCAAAGCCTTAAGGGCCTCGGGGGCCAGGTAATCGATGTGGGCGCTGACCATCCGGTAGCTTTCGATCAACCCGAGATAGTGGGCGGTAAGCTCGCGCAAGCGCGCACGAGCCGCAGGCTCATCGCGGCGGACGATCAGACGCTGCGCTTCAGTATTAGCGTCGTTCACCTGTTGGGCCAACTCATCCCACTTCTGCTGATTCGTTCCCGTTGGCATGGTGGCCGGCATGGTGGTAAGGACATCCAGCAGACCAGCCGATCCGCTGCGAAGCAGCCCTGCCACGCCGCGCAGTTGCACAACGGCATCGAGGTAGGGCCTCAAGATCTTTCGACGCGACTCGGTGTCGGTGGCGTCCTGAATGAGTCCCTGGGCATGCTTCATAGCGGCGTCTGCCCGGCGGATAAGCTGGTTTGGCTCGGTAGCGGAGGCGGGGCGAAACGAAGGGTCGGCCGCTGAAATGGATTTCTCAAGACCAGTGACGGCGGCGATGACCTTCGCCACGATCTGTTCCTGCTCGGCCGTCAGGTCATGGAGCTCCTTTGCATCGGCAGGTTGATTGATTCTCGGACCGATCTTGAGGGGAATGCCATAAAACGTGACCAGGCATTTTACCCGCGGGCGAAGGCCGCGTTCGGTAAGAGCTTTGCGAATGGGGAGAATCACATCGGGATCGAGCCTGGATGAGGGCAGAGTTTCGCTATCGGGCAGGTCGAGTTCTATGATCCGGTTTTCATCAACGCCGCGTTGCTTGGCATAATACTTTGCCAGATCGACGCTGGCGGGTACCTGGCGGTTGCAGATCAGAGCGAGGTCATTCGCTGTCAGGGCGGCCGACGCAGAGGCAGACAAGCAGGCGATGGCGATGCCTGCCATGGCGCGAACCAGACGTCTGACGCCAGATTTGGTCATCATCGTGTTATACCTTGGCAGACACACTTTGTGGCAGCGGTCGGCGAGGAAGCTCGCTCGCTATATGTGAATCGCCTTGCCGACGGCGGCGCCGGCGGCTTCCATGATCGCTTCCGACAGCGTCGGATGCGGGTGCATGGCGGCGAGGATCTCCTCCTCGGTGGCTTCAAGCTGCCTTGCCATCACCAGCTCCGAGAGCAATTCGGTAACGGTCTCACCGATCATGTGGACTCCCAGCAGCTCACCGTATTTCGCGTCGAAGATCAGTTTCACGAAGCCGTCGGTTTCACCGGCGGCCAGTGCTCGCCCGGAAACCGAAAAGGGGAACTTGCCGATCTTCACCGCTTTGCCATCCTCTCGAGCTTTCTTCTCGGTCAGGCCCATGCTGGCAACCTGCGGATGGGTGTAGGTGCAGCCGGGGATCATGCGGTAATCGATCTGGTGCGCGTGCAGACCACAGATCGTCTCGACGCAGTTGACAGCCTCATGATGGGCAACATGTGCCAACCAGGGCGGGCCGATCACATCGCCGACGGCGTAAATGCCGGGGATGCTCGTCTGGTACTTCTGATCCACCTTGATGTGGCCCTTAAGGATCTCCAGCTTCAGGTCCTTGGCAATCACCTGCTCAATATTGCCGGTGACACCGATGGCAACCAGCACTTTGTCGGCCTCGATAGTGCTGGTGCCTTTGGCGTTGGAGACGGTGAGCTTCACGCCAGTGGCGGTCTTCTCGATCTTGTCGGTCTTTGTCTTGGTCATCACGCTGATGCCGCGTTTGGCGAAGGAACGCTCCAGCACGATCGAGCAGTCTTCATCCTCATTGGGCAGCAGGTGATCGAGCATCTCGACGAGGGTGACCTGGGTGCCGATGGCGTTGTAGAAGTCGGCGAACTCGCAGCCGATCGCGCCAGCACCGATGATGGCGAGGCTCTTGGGCTGGGACTTGAGGTTCATCGCTTCGCGGCTGGTGATGATCTTGTCAGCGTCGAAGTCCGCCCCCGGCAGAGCGCGGGGGCGGGCGCCGGTGGCGATAATGATGTTCTCGGCGGAGAGATCACTGGAGCCGGCGGCCGTGGTCAGGCGCACCTTATGCGGCGCCAGAACCACCGCGCTGCCCAGTTCATGTTTGACATCATGTTTGCGGAAGAGATGTGCGATACCTTTGGAGAGCTTGTCGGATATGGCGCGAGAACGGGCGATCATGGCCGGGAAATCGACCTTCAGATTCTCGATGGTGATGCCGAAGTCGGCGGCATGGCGCATCTTGCGGACCAGCGCCCCTGATTCGAGCAGGGCTTTGGTGGGGATGCAGCCCCAGTTGAGGCAGATCCCGCCAAGGCTTTCCTTTTCGATGCAGAGGGTGCGTTTCTTGAGCTGGCCAGCACGAATGGCGGCCGCATATCCGGCCGGCCCGCCGCCGATGACGATGATGTCGTAGTTGTAAGCCATGGCTAAGCATGAGCTTATGCGGGCGGAGCAGCGAGATCAAAGTTATCATAGCGAAGGGCCGATAGGCGTGAGGCGGCGCTCGGTACCCCGGACACGCGCAATGTGTCTACTGTTTCGTCGCCACAATCTTCCCCTGCCTGGACAGTTCCACCTGCACATCCTTGCCCTGCACGGTCGCCACCTTCGCCTGATAATGCGTGATGCCCGTGTGGTTGTCGGTTACGAGATCAAGTGACTTGATCGTTGAGCCCGGATAGGCCCGCTGGATCGCCTGGCGCACGGTAGAGGGCGTTTCTTCCGATTTCACCGATACGCTGCTGGTCGAGGGCTTGGATCCGCTAGCCACAGTGAGGCCTGACCCCGTAGTGACTGCCCCCGAGTCAGCACAGCCGGCCGCCAGAACCAATACGCCTGCGAGCACGATTGCCTTCATCTTCATGGTCACCTCATGTCTGGGTTCGCTGTCGCGTCCGGCCGCTTCGGCGGCGCGGTTACTGCTTCCAGAATTCACTGAGCCTGGGCTTCCGCCCCCAAGAGCGTGCGATTGCGAATCACAGTCTATACTTGGCGAGCTTTTCCTTCAGGAAGCGGACGGCAAGGCCAATATCTTTTTCGGGTGTTTCGCCGACCTCGCGTTCGATGGTCAGGAATCCGCTGTAGCCGATTTTCCCGAGTGCGGGCAGGTAGGTGTCGAAGTTGACATCGCCTTCGCCGAGCGGGAGCTCGATATGGCCGCCTCCGGGAAGCCGTTTGCCATCCTTGGCATGGGTATGGACGATGTACTTCTTCAATGTTTCGACGGCAGGCGCCGGCTTGTCGGCAACGGACATAACGAGGTTGGCCGGGTCGAAGTTCACGCGTACACCCATGGCGCCGAGGCTGTCGAGGAAGCTGCCCAGGACCACGGCTGTCTCGGGGCCGGTTTCAACGGCAAAGGCTGCATGGACGGAATCGGCATAGAGGGCGAGCTCGCGGCAGGCCGCCTTCATCACCTGCCTGGTCTTGTTCTCCTGGGCCGGGACAACGCCGATATGCGTGGTAACAACGTTGCATTCGAGCTTCTTGGCGAGGTCGATGACGCGCTTGGATTTTTCAACAAGCTCGGGATTCTTCGCTTCATCCGTAAAGCCGTGGCCGAAATCGCCGCAGAGAGCGGAGAAGACCATGCCGTTGGACTTCACGATGTCGAGAGCTTCCTTGATCTGCGCGGCGGTCCAGTGGAGCTCATCGCCGGTGGCGTACTTCTGTATGCCCTGAACGCCCAGGGCGGCCGCTTTCTTGACGCCCGTGACAAAATCACACCGGAAGGATTCCACCATTACGCCGATTTTCATTCCCATGATTATCTCTCCTTATTGGCTGTAGTGTAATTTGACGGGCAACCGAAAGGAAATGGAGCGGTCACTCGACATCCAAGCCGATATCCAGCGCTACGGCCGAGTGGGTCAGGGCGCCGACGGAGATGCGCTCAACTCCGGTGTTGGCGATGGCACGGACAGTGGTGAGGTTAATGCTGCCGGAGGCCTCAAGGGCCAGGACACCCTTGCGTCCGGCCGCATCGCGCATGGCGACTGCCTGGCTCATCGTGGGGCAGTCCATGTTGTCCAGCAGGATGGAGTCGATCTGCTGGACCTTCAGCACCTCCCGTAACTGTTGGAGTGTATCGACCTCAACCTGAATGAATCGCGTGCGCGCTTCGCGCCGGCTGGTCTGCACGATCTGGCTCAGTTGCGTGGCCAGTTGCGCCAGCGGGATGGCGGCGAGATGGTTGTCCTTGATCAAGAGGCCATCGTAGAGGCCCATGCGGTGGTTCTCGCCGCCGCCGCAGCGCACGGCATACTTCTCCAGCAGCCGCCAGCCCGGCGTCGTCTTGCGGGTGTCGTAGATGCGCGCCTGTGTGCCGGCGACCGCCTGGACATAGCGATGGGTCTGCGAGGCGATGCCCGAGAGCCGCTGCACGAAGTTCAGCAGCACGCGCTCGGCCGAGAGCAGCGGCCGCATCGGACCGGTGATTACCAGGCGCGGCAGTCGTTTCGGCTCGGCGGCATATTGCCCTTCAATCGCGTCGATCGCCTCAGCGGTAACGCTTTCGACTCTGAGGCGCGGATCGTACTGCCGGCAGACCATCTCCACGATCGGCAGGCCGCAGATCACCCCGGTCTGCTTCTGAACCAGCACCCCCCTGCCCGTGGCATCGGCGGGGATCAGCAGGCGACTGGTCACATCGTCGTCGCGCATGTCTTCCTGCTTCGCCAGGCGAATCAGGTCGGCCAGTTCGTGATACTGCGGGAACGGAGCTTTCATCTCGATTCTTCCATCAGGCTTCGGGCGACAACCATGTCGAGTTGCGTCGTTATCTTTAGGTTACGCTCATCGCCGGGCGTCAGCCATACCTGGCCACCTGCCAGTTCGATGAGCTGGACATCATCGGTGACCTCTTCCAGGGGAATCGGGCAACGGACGAAGGCGCCGAGCAGATCGCTTCGACGCGCGATCTGCGGCGTCTGCATCGCCCAGAGTTGCTGTCGCGGAACCGTGCATTCGACGCGGGCAGGCAATGGGCCGGCGGCACGCTTGATTGTCAGAGCAACCGGCAGCGCCGGTACGGCCGCGCCATGCTGGCGCGCCAGGGCCAGCGTGCAATCGATCAACCCCCGGCTGATCAGCGGCCGGGCGGCATCGTGGACGGCGACCCACTCGATATCCTGATCCAGCGCACGCAGGGCTTCGAGCACACTGTGCGCCCGCGTCGCTCCGCCAGGCACTCGGCGGACACGCGGATCGTGCAGGAGGTCGCGCCAGGCAGGATGCTGCTCCTGGGCGACATCGGAATCATCGCTGGCCGCGATAACCACCTGATGCACATCACTGCGGGCCAGAAACGCGGCCAAGGTATGCGCGATCACGGGCTTGCCGCAGAGCATCTGCACGAGTTTGCTGCGCTGAGCCCCGAATCGCGAGGAAGTTCCCGCCGCAGGCAGTACGATGCCCAGGCTCATACGGCAGGTCCCTGTTTCTCAGGCGCCTGCGGCTCGCGGCCGCGACGAGGCGATCCGTTGGCTTCGCCGATGCGGCCGAAAACCATGCGCCCGGCGGAGGTCTGGACGATGCTGGTCACGGTTGCCTGTACGGTAGCTTCGCCAATGTGCGGCCGACCATGCTCGATGACCACCATGGTGCCATCCTCCAGGTAGCCGACGGCTTGCCCGGGCTGTTCGCCGGGTTTGACAAGCTGAACGTCGATGGCATCACCGGGCAGGAACACCGGCTTGAGCGCTTCGGCAATATGGTTCACGTTCAGGGCGGTAACACCCTGAAGCTGGGCAACCTTTTCCAGGTTGAAGTCGGTGGTCATGATCCGCGCGTTCATTTCACCAGCCATGGCGACCAGTCGATGATCCACCTCTTGAGCTTCACCTTCGGGGGTGATCGCCTCATAGATCACCACTTCCACTTTCTTGTTTGCCTGAAGCTTGCCGACCATATCCAGGCCGCGCCGGCCGCGGCCGCGGCGCAGACGATCGGTGGAATCGGCCAGCGCCTGCAGTTCATCGAGAACAAAGCGGGGCACGACGATGCGGCTGTCGATCAGTCCGAGGTCGGCCATCTCCACGACACGTCCATCGACCAGGGCGCTGGTATCCAGCAGCATCGGCCGGACACCCTTGGTGTGTTTGGCGAACTCCACATACGGGATGATGAAGCGGATGTCATCCTTGGTCTGCATGATGAAACTGACCAGGATGTAGCAGCAGGAGACATAAACCAGAACTTGAAGGAACTCGATAAGCTGCTTCCTTACCAGGCTGCCCTCTCCCGGCACGTACTGCCCGATGAGAAACGTGACGACCAGGCCCATGACCCACCCGATGGCGATGCCGAGCGTGGTGCCAAAGAGAACGGCCGACAGATTCAGCAGTTTGCGTCGCGAAGAAAGAATATCAATCGAGAGAATCAGGACGGCAGCGGTGACGGAGACGGCCAGGGTGGCCCAACTGGCCGGCCCAAAGGGTCCGGGACCATTCTTGATGGGGTCCAGAGTCAGGTAATACCACCCCACGGAGGCCATCAACAGGACGAACAGTGCTCGGAGGAGATGAAGGTTCATGGATTCCTATTCGTCGCTGATCTTACCGCAAGGGGCTGTCAAGAACCAAGTGCATTGCGGAGGTAATGGAATGCGAGGCACGATGGCGCGCCGCACGATGCCACAAAGGCACGAAGGGGGGAGGAAACGGTCAGAACCATAGGGCAAACCCGAATGACCAACCCAATGACGGGGGGGGCATCGCGGCAACGCGGGTGCCAGGACGATGTGGATAAGTAAGCAGGCGCGCAAGTTCTGGAGTGGGGTACCACCTATGCGGCAAGTACTGTATGGATAGGTAGTTACGTTGGAGTTCAGAGAGGAGATGCGCAAGTTCGGGGCGGGTGTGGATAACTCCGAGGAATAGCGGAGAGCGGAAGTGGAGTTGTTCTGTCAGAAATAGTTGATAGTATTTCTGACAGAATGGGTCGGCCAAAATCCAATCAAAGCCTTGATGCCAAGGTGCTTCGGCGCATCCGCGGTCGTGGTGCGGGTGCAGTGGCGACCCCGGCAGATTTCCTGGACATGGGGGGGCGGGCGGCGGTGGATCAGGCTCTGTCGCGGCTGGTGCGGCAGGGCGCGCTGCGCCGGGCGAGCCGGGGCGTTTATGCGTATCCGCAGCAAAGCAAGCTCCTGGGCGAGCTTTCACCCCGGCCGGAGGAGGTGGCGCAGGCTCTGGCAAGGCGAGGAGCACAGCGGCTGCTTCCTTCGGGGGCGTATGCCGCCAATCTGCTGGGGCTCTCGGATCAGGTCCCAGGGCGGATTGAGTATCTGACGGACGGACCATCGCGTCGAGTGATGATTCGGCAGCTTGGCGTGGTTCTAAAGCGCACGACGCCGCGACAATTGGCGACGGCGGGGCGCGTCACGGGCACGGTGACGCAAGCGCTGCGCTTCTTAAGGCGTGAGCAGGTGGACGAATCGGTTGTTGAAACACTGCGGCGACGACTCAGTGCGGAAGACAAGCGGCAGTTGCTCAAGGATATCAAGCTTGTGCCGGCGTGGATCGGCGAGGTGTTTCGAAGAGTGGCACAGGGGCGAGAATGAAGAGCATCGCCAATTTGCCCCGCGAAGATCGCCTGGCCCTGTTCAATGAAACGGGCGTGCGGATGGGATTGCCGCCGTTTCATATCGAGAAGGACTTCTGGGTATGCTGGACGCTGGGGGTTTTGTTTGGGCATAGCGAAGTGGGGCCGCATCTCACGTTCCGCGGGGGAACATCGCTGTCCAAAGCGTGGGGCATAATCCAGCGTTTTTCCGAGGACATTGATCTGGCGATGGCTCGTGACTGGTTTGGTCCACTGAGCGACCCTGGCGAGATGGGGATCAACACTGCTGAGCGTGAACGGAGGCTCCAGGCTCTGCGCCACGAATGCCGCCGCGTGATTGCGGAGGTGCTGCTTCCGGTCCTGGAGGCAGAGGCCAGGCGTCTGAAAGAGGGGATGATGCTGGAAATCGAGCCTTTGGCGAAGGCGAGAGATCCCTTCTGCATTCACGTCCACTATCCGCAGGCGGGATTGTCCGCTCCGGCTTCGTACAACCGGGCGGCGGTGAAGATCGAGTTGAGCGGCCGGGCTGAAGGCTGGCCAATCGAGGATCGAGAGATCGTCCCGTATGTCGCCAGAGAGTTTCCCGGGATCGATGCACGGGCCAAGTGCACGCTGTCGTGCGTAAAACCTGAGCGAACGTTCTGGGAGAAGGCGGCGTTGCTGCATGAGCAGAACGTACGGCCTGGGGCGGTCCCACTGGCGCCGCGGCAGGCGCGGCATCTCTATGACCTGACGCGATTGTGGAGTGTCATGCCAGCAGGCGACGGGTTTCGCGAACTGTGGGATGGAGTAGTCAAGCACCGCAAGAGTTATTTTGATTACAGTTGGGTTGACTATGGATCGCTGACGCCTGCGAAACTGAAGATTGTACCTCCTGATGAGCGATTGGCCGAGTGGGAGGCAGACTACCGGGCGATGCGTGCGATGTTCTACGCCGAGCCGGCGGAGTTCGAGGAAGTGGTGCTGTCGCTGCGTGAAATACAGGAGAAGATCGCAGCACTGTAAAGTGCGACTTCTACGGAATTCTTCCGTGTATGCTGTGCGATGTTACGAATTGGGGGTTGGCTGGATTGGCGCGGGTTTTGGCTTCGAACCGACGGACTTACGTCCGCCGCTCTTTGAATACGAACGCAAGCAGGCCGTGGGCTTGCGCGACACGGCCTGCGACAGGAGGTTTGCTTTCTTTAGGCGGATTGAGGAGCGGGGGTGCAGGCGTGGAGGATAGGGTTTGGGTCGGGCGCTGGATCGGCCGGGTGGTGGTCATCGGGGTTCTTGCGCAGGCTGATCAGGAGGCCAAGGCCCAGGAGCAGGAAGGCGAGAACAATTCCGGTGATGCCCCAGGCGAAGCGGGTGGAGGGCAGGAGGTCAACGGCCGCGCTAAGGGTCGAACGGATGGCGCGGATCATATATGTGACAATCTGACCCCAGCCCGGGCCGAAGATGGCAAAAGCCGCCACGACCACGCCAGCGCTGATGAGCCAATGCGCCAGGCGGGGGATGTACATGTAGATGACCGTTAAGTAGAGGGCGGCGAATGTCAGCTTGGTAGCGGAGATGCTGATACCGAGGATGGTCAGGCTCAGGGAATCGGGAGTACCCAGGGCGATCAGGAATGTCATGAGCAACATCAGGACCTGGAGCGCGGGGGCGCGGCTATCGGATGGGACATGGCGATCGCGGTGGTGCAAGACCATTGCCACGCAGAGCAGGATGGGGCAGAGCATCGCGGCGTAGAAGGTGACGTTGTAGACGTAGTGCAGTTCGGCCAAATGGAGGATCAGAGAGAGCCAGGTGATAATCAGGTACGTCGGCTGAACCCATGCCGCACGCGGCGGCAGCCGGGTGGGAGCGAGATGGGTGGCGTTGTCGGCCAGGACGGTGGCGGCGAGGGTCAGGCCGATGGCCCACCAGAGGCAATAGAGCGTGGCGGGCACGATGGAGATGCCGGTATCGATGCGTTTGAGGTAAGCGGGCATCGCGATGATCAGAAGCAATTGCAGGAGGATAATCAGGTAGCGGTGAAGGAGCATGGGACAGCCCATCCGCCGGGTGATCCAGTGAATGCGCAGTGCGGAAAGGCCAAAGAGAAGCAGACCGATGCCCAGGCCGACTTTCAGGTTGGTGGTTAGGAGTTCGGAATTCACGAAGGTGATGTCGGAGAGGAAAACCGCGTCGAGGATCAGCAGTGTTCGTCCATCGCGCAGGATTCGCCGGGCGAGGGTGAGAAATGAGCCGATGGCAAAAAGGCAGGCCTGGTAGAGGGCCACTGCGCCGACGATCGAGAGCAACTGGCCAATCGGGACGGCCCTGTGCTCGGTGTCGTTGGTCAGCAGGACGCAGCCGACCAGCATGCACACGGAACTGAGCAGGTATACCGGGTTATAGAGAAAGATGAGGTCGCGAATGGCATGCCGGGCAGAAGGAATGTTGCTCATAGCGCAGCTCCCGTCGTTGTGAGCTGCCCGATGAGCGGCCGCCCATGTGGCACGAGCATCGGGCGTTTTGCTCTTCTGTAGATATGCCGGAGTCGGCGGCCGGAGTTTGCAGGCGGGTGCGATTAATGTTGATTATTTCATGGGGAGGTACGCGCCACGTTGCCTGGCTGTGCGTGGATGAGGGTTTGAGCACACACCCGAGGCGGGTGTGCTACGGGGTCACCGGGCCAATCTCTGCGCCAGCACCAGTGCGTATAGGCCCATCGCCAGGCGGTAAATCGCGAAGGGAATGAAGCCGTGCTTGCGGACCCAGTGCATGAACCAGGCGATTACGGCCCAGGCGACGAAGAAGGAGACGATGAAGCCCAGGGCGAGGACGGACCATTGGTGGGCGCTCAAGTGCAGCGCGTGGTGAGCGGTGGTGGGGGTGGCGGCGGCTTGGGTGGCGGCTTGGCTGCTTTCTTTGAGGGTGTCGTGCAGTTCCTTTCCCGTGGCGGCGATCATCGTCGGGATGCACAGGAAGAAAGAGAATTCCAGGGCGGCTTCGCGGCTCATGCCGGCGGTCTGGCCGGCGGCGATGGTGGCCATGGAGCGGCTGGTGCCGGGGAAAACGGCCGAGAGAACCTGCACCGCCCCGACCCAGATCGCCTGGGGCATGGACATCTGCTCCATGTTCAGCGTTCGCGGTTTGCGGCAGATCACATCCACCGCCCACATCACCACGCCGCCAACCATGAGCGATGTCCCGATTACCCAGAGGTTCTCAAGGTTCTTGTCGATCGCCTTCTTGAGCGCCCAGGCCGGGCCGGCCGTGACCACGAACGCGATCAGCGTCAGAGTCAGCGGGTGGGTGAGGAGCGTGCGGTCGCCGTTTTTTCCTTTGGGGAAACTCTTCAGGAACTCGATGATCCGCCCCCGGAAGTAGACCAGGACGCTCAAGATTGCTCCAAGCTGAATGACAACGGAGTACATCTTCCAATACCCATCATCGAGGCTAATCCCCATCAGCGCCTGGGTAATGCGGATATGAGCCGTGGAACTAACCGGAAGAAACTCGGTAATGCCCTCGACGATCCCAAGCACAAGCGAAAGAAGATAATCCGACACTCTGCTCCATTCTGACCAACACGGCTATTGGTCTGATTCGCTCCGGTGGCTGAACAACGCTCCAGCTCGCCTGGCGTAAGCCAGACCACTGTAGACCGTCACGATCAAAGTCGCCCAGATGAATACATCACGGGTAATCTGGGCGGGTGAATCCCAGTGGTGGACCTGGAGCCAGCCGCGGAAATTCACATAGGTGAGGATGACCAGGATAGTGATCGACTGCAGGGTCATCTTGAGTTTGCCGGTGAAGGCAGCGCCGAAGTTCTGCCCGCTGGATTCGGCGACGCCACGGAAGGTGGTGACGAGCAGTTCCCGCGCCAGGATCAGCACCACCATCCAGGGGGCAATTCCGGTGATGGTCTTGACGTTGTCGGGAACTGCTCCCAAATCTGCCTCGGGAATCACGAAGTTCTTGCCGGCAAAGAAGATAAAGCTGCCCAGAACGAGGACTTTGTCCACAAAGGGATCGGTAATCCGGCCGAACAGGCTCGCGGCCTTCCAGCGCCGGGCAAGATAGCCGTCGAAGAAATCGGTGATCAAGGCGACCAGATAGACCGCGAAAGCGGCATGGAGCAGGGCTTCGGGCCGAAGCTCGTATTGGTAGCGAGAGAGAAACGCGAAGAATACGGCCGCCAGAACCAGGCGCGACGCGGTCAGCAGGTTGGGCACATGCTTGAGCATACAGCGGCGAAGATTGTAGAGACCGCCGGGGGCGCATGCCAATGGAACTGGCCCGGAATCGCGTTGGGTTCGGCGGGGGTGAGCTGGCACGGATGAGCCCGTTTCCGGGATAACGCCCGTTTTACCCCTTGAATCCTCCAGCATTCTCACGCAGAATCTAATATGTACCCATCGCGCGGGCAATATCGGCCGGCGGCGGGGAAGGCCACGAGCCTCATTTGATCGACGTTTACGCTCAGGAAGCACAAGCTCGGTGAACCTGACCGGCCGGTTTTATTAGTCGCTGTCAAAGGAGACGGGTTATTTCTACGAACTATCGCCACAATGAGCAGATCCGCATTTCACCGGTCCGGCTCATTAATCACGACGATGAGCAGCTAGGGGTTGTACCCACCAACGAAGCGATGCGTCTTGCCCGCGAAGCCGGGATGGACCTTGTCGAGGTCGCACCGGCCGCCCGCCCGCCAGTCTGCAAAATCATGGACTACGGCAAGTGGCGCTACCAGCAGCAGAAGAAGGAAGACCGGTCGCGCGCCAATTCCAAGGGTGGACAGCTCAAAGAGCTGAAGTTCCGCACCGTCAAGATCGGTGATAACGATCTGATGGTGAAGATCACGCACGCACGCGACTTCCTCAAAGAGGGCAACAAGGTGCAGTTCACGCTGCAGTTCCGCGGCCGCGAACTGGCCCACATCGATTTGGGCCGCGCGCTGATGACCAAGGTGAAGACGGAGCTGGCAGATGTATCAAAGGTCGAGCGCGACGCGAAGATGGAAGGCAAGCGGATGACGCTGGTGCTCCAGCCCGATCACAAGACCGGGCAGCAGGCGAAGAAGGTGGCTGCTGCCGCCTCAGGTCAGACCGGCGAGCGCCTGAACATCCAGCCGCGTCCCGCGCCCGCGCCCGCGGCAGTTGCAGCGTCAGCTCCCGCTCCTGTGCCGGCGGCCGCTGCGCCGGCGAATCCTGAGCCGACACCGGCATAGGCGCGTTGGGTTGACATTATTTGTAAGCAACCGGCCGCGGATCATTGAGGTCCGCGGCCGCTTCGTTGGTGTGTGTAGCGATGGCGGTGCAGACTTTGCCATACAGAACAACGCGTTGTTCTGCGCATACGTCAGATAAAACAACGCGTTGTTTCATTAGAATAGTTGACAAAACAACGCGTTGTTTTGTCTGGCTTGGGATGTGGAGCAGTTGGTTGGGATGATCAAAGATCTCGTGTAGAGTAACTGCACCATGATCAAAGGAATCGCACACGCATGCATCGGTTGTACGAATCTGGCCGAGGTCGAGCGCTTCTACTGCAAGGCCCTGGGCTTCAGCAAGCGCTTTGAGTTTGTGAAGCAGGGGAAGGTCATCGGCTTCTACCTGCAGGTGGTGCCCGGCGTGTATCTGGAATTCTTCCAGGCTGACTCCGTTCCCAATGCCGGTAGCCCCATTCGCCACCTTTGCCTGGAAACCGACGACCTCGATGAGGTTATCACCCGCTTAAGATCCAACGGCTACAAGGTCGGCGATAAAACCATGGGCGCGGATCACACCCCGCAGGCCTGGGTCAAGGATGCGCCCGATGGCGTCGCCATCGAGTTCCACCAGTACACCGACCAGAGCTGCCAGCGCACAGGCAAGCCCTGCGAAGTGACGTGGAAATGAAAGAGATGATTCTGCGCGACGCAGCGCTGCGCACTACCCGACCTCTTTGAGAAGTTCGAGCATCTTCCGATCGAGTTTGTGGCCGCGGTGCGATTCGTAGGCGATATCGCTGCGGTTGCTGTCCAGCAGGCCAAAGCCGCCGCGGAGATTCCACATGGACCAGCCCCAGCCGACCTCTTTCCAGAGTTCCAGGCAGTCGCGCATCCAGGCCAGGGCGACGTCGTGGGGCGTGTACTGGAAGGCGCCCCATTCACCGACGTGGACGCCGACACCTTTGGCAGCGAGGGCTTTCCAGGGCTCGATGTTCTGCCGCAAAAGGCGCTGGCGGTCCCAGGTTTCCGTTTCCAGTTTCAGCGGCCAGGTAGGGGCGGCCCATTTGTCGGAGCCGGTGATCCAGTTGGCGCGGAAGTGGCTGATCTGCATGGGGGCGTAGCCGCGGGTGCTCTGCGCGATGCCCAAGCCGGCCAGACCGAGTACCGGCTTGGTGCCCCATTTCAGACCGTCAGCGATGATCAAGCGGTTGGGGTCTGCGGCGCGGATCTCCTGCACCAGTCGCGTGATGACGGCGATGTATTTCTCCTCGGGGATATCGGATGGTTCGTTAAGCAGGTCGAAACTCAACTGCGTGGAGGGAATGCCTTTGTAGCGGGCGGCGAACGTCCGCCAGTGCGTGGCGCAAGCATCCAGCGCTTCGGGATCAGTAAACAGGTCTTTGGGTTCTTTGGGCGGGTTGACGCAATACCCGGGAGCCCGATGCATATTGAGGTTCACATGGACTTTGTACTGTTTGCCCAGTTCGATGGCTTTGTCGATGTCCAGGAGCTTGCTCTGGTCAATGTTGAGCCAGTCGGTGACCGTTGACCAACAGAGATAAGACATGGGCAAACGGACGAAATCGAAGCCCCACTCGGCCAGGATCCCGAAGTCCTCTTCTTTGTATGCTGGAGCGCTTCCATCTCGCCGGGCCGTGAACTTTTCCAGCAGGTTGAAGCCGCGCCAGCGCGGCAGTTTGCCGGCCAGACTCGCGGGCTTGGCCTCCTGAGCCAGCAGCCGCCGGCCGCTCAGACCAATGGCTGCCACGCCGGCCGCCGTCCGCAGAAAACTTCGCCGATTGATCATGTTTTACTCCGAGGGTCAGGGGGTTAGGGTTTGGAGGTACCAGGTTGAGGGGTTTTCGTTCCCCCGCCTTTCACGCCGACCGAATCGACATTCGCCCCCATATCGGCTCCGTCAGAAGCGGCGCGATAGCCCGGAGAAGCGGTAGTCAGCTTGAAGTCGGCCGGAGTATCGAGCCGTCCCGACGCGTTGGTGAAGACCGGCCGCGATTGCACCGAATGCGCATCGCCGCCTGCATGCGTGGACCACGCGCTAAGCGTGTAGGGCTTCCCGAATTCCGCGATCACGTTAGATGTTACGCTGTTGTAGAGGCAGTTGTAGTCGGACACGGTCTTGTGGTCGCCTTGTGTGAAGTAGCGATAGATGTCGAAGATCTTGTGTTCCTTGTCAGACTCGCCGTAGATGATGTTGTCGCTGATGGTATTGCCAACAGCGCCGGGATAGGAGCGGTCATGGGCGTCGGTCTCGCCGCTCAAACCCAATGGTGTCTTGTAAAGCGTATTATGCGTGAAGAGATTGCAGTCGCCTCCGGCTGCGCCATTGCATTCATTGAATCGTATCCCGGCGTTGTTCAGGCCAAACAGGTTGTCGTGAATGTTGGCGTGGTTTGCATTGATCTCCATCGCGTATCGCGAGGTACCGTGAACGTAGTTGTGGGCGATCTCAATGACGGTGCCGTGAGTGATGGCATCAATATCGTTGGCGTGTTTATAGTAGATGGCGATGGGGAATTCGGAGATCTCACAATGCAGGATCGAGAGTTGCTGAGTCCTGAACGCAATGATGCCGGCGGAATTCTGGTGGGCGGATGAACCGGGTCCGATCAGAGTGCAGTTCTCGACTCTGGTTCCATTTGCCAGGAGCCCGTTTGCATAGACGAACCCCGTATTATCGCCCCCGGTCTTCATGGTGTAGCTGCAGTTGCGGACGGCAAAGTTCGAGCCGTTGCGATCCCAGCCCACGCGGAAGCACGTGCCACGGCCCGAGAAGCTGATGCCCTCAACCGTGTAGGATTGCCGCTGGATCTCAACGATCGGACCAGCGACGCTGCCGGTGACGAGCACTTTCTCATTGCCATAGCAAGTCAAGAGCACGGGGTGAACGCTTCCGCCGTCAACGTTGATGGTGCTTGTGACCTCGTACGTTCCCGCTCGAAAGTAGACCGTATCTCCAGCGGCCGCATCGGTGAACGCCTTAGCAGCGGTCTTCCACGGGTGATCAATGTCATTGGCGGCCGCGCTAACCGCATCGTCCCCGGTGGGCGACACGAACTTGACGCCGGCCTGCAGACTCGACGACAGCATGACAAGGCATCCGGCTGCGGCGATGAGTCCTTTGATGTACTTCATTGGTGCGATCAGGAATAGCTTTATCATGGGTCGGCCTGCGATACAGCGACTTTGCCAGGAGAACTGCGATGGCAGTTCGTCAGCGCGCCTCCCGGAGGTTAACGGCTCTGCGTCAGAATAACGGTTACCGAGTGCGGAGGAAACGTGTAATGGAAGTCCGTGGTATCGATGGTATGGCTTGAGCTTACGAGCTTGACGGGACCTTCGGGGGCATCACTGAACGAGTGATAGCGGGGCTCGCGATTGGTCACATCGTTGGTGCTCAGGGCGCTGGGGCCGTTGAGGGTGAGGACCTGCGCCTGAGGCTGGGGCGAGAAGCCCTGCAGATCAATGCGGGCATCGATGGCGCTGGCCTCATCGCGATTAACCACCAGAAGCTGAAGCGATTGGTGGCCATCACTGCGGGTGGCGTGGGCGGCCAGCAGCGGAACCTCGCCCTGGTAGTTCACCGCGCTGTACCAGTCCTTGTTCTGATAAGAGCCAACATTGGTCACTGCGGATTCCAGCAAGGTTGTTCCCATGTGGCGGCTCCAGATCTGGATCGCATAGGCGATAGGACGGATGGTCCTGCCGTTCCATGGTTCGGTGGGCCAGGGATGGCTGCCATCGCGCTCGAAGCCTGGAATCAGCCCGCAATGGCGTTCCTGAAGGTTGTACACGATGGCGGCACGAACACCGCAGCGGGCCATCTCACCCAGGGCATCGGCTGCGAAGAGGGCGGAAGCCAGCGTCTGCATGCCGCCGATGGCCGGCCACGGCGGTCCGTTCCATTCCCAGTACTGGATCTCGATCTTGTCGGCCTTTTCCGGTGCTTCGCGCTGGAAGATCTCGCGGAACTTGCGCGTATTCTGGGCGACCAGCAGCGAGCCGGCCATGATGCGTTTGGCATCAATCCCTTTGTCCTTGTCCCAGCGGCCGGTGTAGTAATGAAAATCAATGAAATCCACCCAGCGCTTCGTATTGTGGAGGATGAAGCTTTCGCGGCCCTTTTCGGTTTCTTCCTCGACGAAAGGTCCGCACCAGCCAATGCCCAGATGGATATCAGGATCGGCCGCTTTCATGGCCGGGCTGTAGGTGTTCACCAGATCGACGTAGGCTTCTTTGGCCACGTAGAACTTGTCGCCTTTGAAGTAGGGCTCATTGCCGAAGCACCAGTAGGATCCCCCCATGCCGCGCTTCTTCGCCTCGGCGACCCAGCGTGCGGCTTCCTCAGGCGAAGAGTTGTGGATCTTCACCGTGAAACAGAGTTCACCCTTGACGTTGTGGGCAACGTCAATGGCAGTATCGAAACGCGAGAGGGGTGAGATCAAGGGCTTGCCATCCCTGAGCATGACGCCGCCGGCCGACCAATCCCAGGTGTAGCCCTCGTCGATGCTGTCGGGATAACGGAAGAGGGTGATGCCGGTGTCGCTGAGGAATCGGCGGATGGGGGGATCCTGCTGCATGTCAGGGCGGAGATTGACGCCGAAAAGTCTTCGCGGGATTGGTGCAATGTCGTGGCCAGCGTTGATGCGGATAAGCGGGCGATTGGATTCGGCGGCCAGGGCCAGGGCGGGGATGACGCCGAGGAACACGGCCAATATAAAGTGCCTGTGCCGCTGGAGCATGGTTGTTGGTAGTACTGTTGCAGCGCGGCCGCTGTTGAGGGAATTCGCCCTATCCGCCCAATAGAATGAATATAGATGCCGTTGCCTAAAGCGTTTGGCAACTCACACCTCGTATCGATCGTGATACCGCACCCACGACTGCGGCGAGTCGCCTTCATCCCGGCCCTTGGGCACCAGGTCAAGGAAGTGGTACGTTCCGTTGAGCATGTCGATTCCTCTCGCGAACGTCGAGTAGGTGTGGAAGATGGCGCCGCTCTTGTCCTTATAGAACACACTCAGACCTTCACGATCGCTGTAATCGTTGCCGCCCAGGACGTAGTTGTAGAACGTCGTGCCCTTCTTGATCTGCTCGGGCGCAAACGACACGTTGAAATCATAGTTGAAATCCGTGTTCGACGAAGACACCCACTTGAACTTCCAGCCCATCCGTTTCTTGAAGCGGGCTATTTTGGACAATGGCGCCCGGGAAATCGCGGCGAAAGTCACATCACGGTGATTGAGGTGCACACCCATGCAGTCGAAATGGTCCGCCCAGAACGAGCAGTGCATGCACCCCTGGTCCCACTCCGGGGCGAACATGAAGTGATAGATGACGAGTTGGCTCCTCCCCTCGAACAGGTCGCCCAGCGTCTGCTTGCCACCGGAGGCATCGAAGGAATATGGCTTTTCCACCTTCACCCACGGCAGCGCCCGCCGTTGCTGGGCCAGGGTTTCCCGCAGGTGCGTGAACTTCTTCTCTTTCGCCAACAGTGCCGTTCGCGCTCTTAGCCATTTCTCTCGCGATACGACTGCATGATCCCTGATACTATCGCCTGCCTTAGCGGCGACCTTGCGCTTCTTTTGTGATGCCATGGTCGGGCCTCATTCACGGTTATGTAAGACACTAGACCTGCTGCTTCCTCCGGACAACCAGCGCCATCACTCCAACAATCGTGCTCAGGGAGGGGTTTCTTCGTGGGGTCTCGGTGTGTAACGTATAGACAGTGAGGACGCGACCACCATGGTTGACCGCAAACGAAGAGATGAGCTTGCGGAACTGCTCAGGCATTTCGTAGACGGGCAGTTGACCAATGATGAGTTTGACGAGCGTGCATGGGAAATTGTGGATTCGGTTGCCCGAGACCGCGAACGGGATCACGTCCTGGAAGCAGTGACAAGCCTGACCTGGTACTGCTACGATGATCTGCGAACGCATCGAATCAAGGGCCAATGGGCACTGCTTCCTGAAGGCAACAAAGAGAAGGCTCGCCAAATCGCCTTCCTATATTCTGATTGTGAATACCGTTGGCCGGTGCAGAATTTCATCCCGGTCTTGGAACTGTTTCTCATGGTGGTCACATTGGGCCTAGCGATTCCGTTCTTGCGCGCACGAGTCAGAAAGAGGCGAAAACTCGAGGGAGACTGGAGTGTGTGGCCCTTCTTCAGTCGCAAGGAGTACGAGGCTGCTTTAGCGCATCCGCGACTTCTTGCTGGGATGTAAGATGTGGCTCATCGATGCTACTTGGGGATCAAAGCTTGGCACCATACGAGGCCACGGCGAGGCGTGGCGGAGAAGAGCTTTCGGGCGTACATGCGGAGCCTGTTCTCTTGTCGCATAGAACCTTCCTGCCGATACTGCCTCCGATGCAGTCCCTCGATAATCTCCGGCCGGCCGATGCGGCATTTCTAGAGCGTGCCGAGGCAGCACGCAACTCCACCGGTCCACGTGCGGTACTGCTGCTGGTCGGCAGCCGGGCGGCCGGCTATGCCGGGACTCACTCCGATCTCGACCTCTGGATCATCGGCGATAAGCAGTGCCTCTCGCCCCACGAGCGCCAGCGCTATGACCTGCGCGGGAGCCTGTTCGTCGACCGCGGCGATCTGGAGGCGCACTGGACGTTCTACGATGAGCAAGACCTGGCCAAGCGACTTGGCCAGTGGCACTCAGAGATGATGTGGATCATCTCCACCGCGCAAGTGCTGGATGGTCATGCCGATACCCTTGTGCAGCTACAACAGAAGTTCGGCCGATTCCCCCGCGACATCGCGGAGTCAAAACTCCGCTGGCTCATCGGCCAGTTCCGATCTCAACCCAGCGGCATGTGGAAGGCGGCCGGTTCCGGAAGGCTTCCCTCCGCCCTGGCGATGGCGGGCCAGGCGATCGACAGCCTTTGCCGTGTTTGCTGCGTCGCCGAGCAAAAGCCCTGGCCCTACACCAAATGGCTCACCGAGGTCGCCAGATCCACGCAAGCCGGCCAGGTTCTCTGCCCCTTTCTGGACCGCATGACCCAAGCTCTCATCCAGACGCCCCGCTCCTGCCTCGACCTGCCAAGCTCGCACTGGTCGCCACGTCAGCATCTTAACGAGGCCCTCGCCGCCCTTCCCGCCACGCTCCATCAACTGGGCTGGCACGGCGACTGGGTAGACGATCCGTGGAAAGCCGTCGATGAAATGATGCGGCGGGAGTGTCCGTGACCAGTCGCGAACTTTGACCTCTCCAGCGCACCCGGTTCTAATGTTTTCTTACACGCTGACGCGGACGACGTCGTCAGCAGGCACTTTATTTCAGAAAGAAGATCATGGCTACGAAAACAATCGGAAAGTCCGCACCAGGCAATTGGGGTCCACCGGAAAAGTTCGTCAAGAACAAGGGGACCGTGGGCCGCAAGCAGATCACCTTCATCGGTGCCAGCTACAAGTTCATTCACAAAGTGCTGCGCGACATGCTGCTGGTGGGCGGCTTTAACGATTGTCACCTCGTGCTGCACGATCTGAATCCCGAGCCGCTGCGCATCGTCGGCGACCTGCTGGAGCGGATGGCCCGCCAAACCAGGACGAAGATCACCGTTGCCCGCACGCTCAGCCAGGATGAGGCCCTCAAGGGCGCTGATGTCGTCATACTTGCCATCACCACCGGCGGCTTGGAGTCGGACTTCCGTTCCTTTGAAGTGTGTGCCAAATACGGTATCCCGGTGGGCGTAGGTGATACGCTGGGCCCGACCGCGCTATCGCGCAATCTCCGTGCGATTCCGGTCGTCGTCAACCTGGTCAAGAACATGGAGCGCATCTGTCCAGATGCGCTCATGCTCAACTTCACC
This sequence comes from uncultured Phycisphaerales bacterium, assembly GCA_903871935.1. Classification (GTDB taxonomy): domain Bacteria; phylum Planctomycetota; class Phycisphaerae; order Tepidisphaerales; family Tepidisphaeraceae; genus CAIQIQ01. Next base: position 2,473 of record CAIQIQ010000071.1, on the reverse strand, counting down.
AATCCGATGTCAGCCATCACCGGCGCTATGGCCCGCACCAGCTCGATTCCGTGCTTCGGGCTGTGCCACTCGGCCGATTCGCTCTTCCAGTACTTCGCCGATGTCTTCAAGTGCGAGAAGAAAGACATCAACATGGAGATCGGCGGCGTCAACCACCAGGCCTTCGTGACGCGGCTGTGGGTCAAGGGCAAGGAGCGGACCGGTGACATCCTCACCGCAGCGCAGAAGTCCAAGGCCACGTTCAAGGACTCCCTGGTGACCGTGACCGAAGAAGACACCGAGTTGCAGCAGGAGGTGTACAAGATCCTGGGCGCCTGGCCGAGCTGTGGCGACACGCATCTGGCCGAATTCTACCGGTATTTCTTCACCAGCCGGCGTGTGGATAAGTACGAACACCACATGCACCACCTTATTCCCGGCCGAGAGCCGCTGGGCGCCAAGAAGCCGCCGCAGATTCTGCTGGACTGGGCTTATGGCCCCGACGGCGTGGGCGACCTGCACCTGATGACCACCGAGCACGCACATGAACTGATGTGGGCGTGGCTGACCAAGACGCCCTTCACCCGCGTGCTGAACCTGCTCAACACCGGCGAGTATCTCAAGGGCATCGACAAGAATGCCTGCGTCGAGGCGCTGGTCACGCTCAATGGGCGTAAGATTACCGGTAAGCAGATCACGCTGCCGCCAGCGGTGCATTCGCTGGTCACCAACTGGACGGCCATTCACGAGTTGTCGATCAAGGCGGCTCTGGAGCACGATCGCGCCGCGGCCGAGCAGGCGCTGTTCCTCGATCCGCACATGCGCGACATGTACGATATCCCCAAACTGCTGGACGACATGCTGCTGGCCACCAAGCCCTGGCTGTCGGAAAAGTGGTTCGCCAGGAAATAGGCCCTTTAGGCCGGCAACAACGTACCAGCCCCTGCCCCCGCATCAGTCCGTATAAGGGCGTCTAGCCGGGGAGCGCGCATGTCCTCGTCCGCTCTTCTTTGATCAACCACAACTGGGGCGGCCCTTCTGACAGGGCCGTCCCATTGAGGTAACATATGCTGCCGCGAGTGAAAGACGTCACGCCGCTACCGGACTACAAGCTGGAGCTCACCTTCACCAACGGCGAAGTGAAGGTCTATGACTGTCAGCCCCTTCTTCACTTTGGAGTGTTCACCGAATTGGCCGATCAAGATTACTTTCGCCAGGTGCGGGTATCTCTTGGGACGGTGATGTGGCCAAACGAACAGGACATATGCCCCGACACGCTCTACATCGACTCCAGGTAGCATTTACTGATAGGAATTTAGATTCCGCAGGAACGAAGTTGGAGTTCGGGGCGTGAGGGGTTAACCGGCGCAGCGGTCGATGCGATCATCCAGTATGTGGAATGTCACGCTTTTGCGCGCTGGGTGCCAAGAAGCCGCCGCAGATTCTGCTTGACCGGGCTTATGTCTCGGTTGCATACTCTGAACAAGGAGCCCTGACGCATATTACTCAGTTAGGCGAGAGACGACATGCACAGCGACTTTCAAGATCTCTTGAGATGCATGGCGACGGCACTGATCCTCGCGCTGGTTCTGTTCGGCCCTGTTCTGGTTGTACGCAAGATCAGACGACGCCCGTTGCCATCGTCTCCCCCGCCTCCAAGAGGCCGTGACCGTTGGACGATGTTCTTTGGGGTTGTCTTGTTTTCTGCGGTATCTTTTGGCTGCTTGCAGGACGATAAGCCATCCTATGCAGCGTTCTTTCTTCTCTTTGCGCTTGCCTCACTGGTTCTTTTTTCCTCATCCCAAGAGTGCCAGACTTAAGCAAGAGTTCAGCACCTAACAAGATCACTGGAGCGAAGCACGGGCAGCGATGAACGGTTGTGGTACCTCGCCTCTCTCTGATCAGTTCGTTCGGCTTAGCCGTCATCCAGCCAAGCCGCGCCGCGAACTGGCGATGGGGAAGCTTCATCTCCGCCAAGAGAAAGCCCGCTCCGTGCATGCTCGTGATACAATGCCGACATGACCACGGACCAGCCGATACATGGCACACTCGCCAGCCAGCCGATCTGGAAATCGCCGGTTTTCATCTTCATGTGCCTTGTCTTCGTCGGTGTGATGGCGTTGTTCGTGCTCTCACGCTACGTCCCGGATACCGCGTATCGAGCTAAATGCGCAAAGCAGATGCAATCCCTCGGACAGGCGTTCCTCTTGTATCAACAGGACTACAGGCGCCACAACGGCCCCTTCCCGCCGGATCTGCAAAGCGTCGAAGCGACACAACAGATCGGAGTTGAGGTATTCCTCTGCCCCGCCACTTCTGACACGTGCGCTAAGGGTTCCAACCTGGCAGAATTCCTAGAGCGTGTTATGAACTTTGGGCAATGTAGTGTAGAAGATAGGGATGGCAAGGAAGCCATACCCAAGCGACGTCACGGATGATGAGTGGGCCTTCGTGGCCCCGTATTTGACGCTGATGCGAGAGGATGCACCCCAGC